>NZ_JACEOL010000010.1 GCF_013868055.1 Thermoactinomyces mirandus
GAGCTTTACCGGGCAACCTCTTTTCCTTTGCGAATCCGCAAATGCCCTAATATAATATAATTATAAAATATTATAAAAAATCAATTAATTGCAATATCGAAAAAGCAGGAGGATGATACAATCACTTTCCTAACTGTTGTATGAAACCACAAAATTGACATCATATTTGCTGCATTATGAGAACAGTATGTTTCCGTTCAATAAGTTCCTTCAAAAATTGAACTTTTTCCTTCCGCGACAACCGGAACAAAAAAAGCCCGCATTCTGCTTGATTCAACGCCGACATTTTATCTGCTTCCTCATCCATATCACCAACCAATATTGGCAAAGGCATGGGACAAGAAACGTTGATCCCCTGCCCCAAACCTGTAACAATCACCAAGTGGTTATTCCAGTCCCACCGGTCGCCTCCTATCACTGATTAAAGCGTGCCTCGATATGTGCACTGTTGATGTTGATCAGGTGAACCCTTTTTTTGGAAAAACCGCCCCCTCTTCTTCGGTGAAATAAGCAGACACACCCTATTGATATGATATATATTAATAACATCGTGCCTAGAACAATAAAAGGTTTTGCAGGCGGCGAATACGAGATAAAACAGAAAATATTAGCCAGATATCCTGAGTACCTTAAACAAAGCTGGGGATTAAAAGAGGAGAAAGAGTAACATTATGACGATACTTTTCCGCTTTGATAAGAAAAAAAGTGGCTTTAACCACTGAAATTTGAAGGGATCTCATCGATGCTCTCCTGCTCAATTCGCAATCGATATTGTTCCAACAGCTGTAAGACTTCGTGCCAGGACGAGAAACGTTGGCTTTCCAGCATCACCCTTACTTTTAATACATAGCCGTCATCTATCGGCAATGCCTTGTCTTTATATTTCATAAACGTTGAGGCATCCATCAAAATGGGCTCCGTTTTCTGAAAAAAATTTGTTTTAATAAACTCAAATATGCGAACGCCACCCACATCAATATCACCCCAATGATAAACGGGCATATTCGGACAATTGGATTTTAGATAATTCGCCAATTTGGCAAGAAACATTTGCAGTGTACGGTGTGGGAATCCCCCGGTATAAATTACTAATTCCTGTTTACCGGCGCGTTGCTGAGTCCATTGATGGTAACTTGTTAGATTCTCGATCGTTATAATTCTCTTGCAGTAAATCGAACAGATTTCCATTTCTTTCACGGTCCAGGCAGAAAGCCCTATGTTGCCCAGAAAGCCCTTCGTTGAAACAGTCTCTCCCCGCAGCTGACATTCCAACCAGCCCGAAACATAAACATTTTTCGGGTTTTCCACTATACCTACACTATCCAAATACTCTTCATCCGTCTCAAATTCAATTGGGCTATATTTTTTTAACAATGAAAGAAAACGTTTTTGCACATTCCTTTCAAAATGCTTGGTATCCCTGAACAATTCCTGACTCAGCAATCTTTTGGACTTTCCCGTATCATCAATATTGGGGAGTTTAGACAGCACTTTTACAAGATCTTTATACCCGCTCAAATCATCTAGATCCAATCCACCGCTCTTTCTTTTGGCAAGCTTCAGATCGGTTTCCTGCCACCACTGTCTCACCCACTCCCAAGGGTGGAATTCCAATGGTTGGAGAGTCTCACGCATCCGCTCCATTTTTTTGTGTTTTGGCTCTATTCCTGCAAGTAAATACACTTTCTCCAGTGCATCCACATTTAAATACACTTTTTCCAGTTCCGATCCTTCCTGAAATCTCATCCACGATAATGAAACTAACTCTTCTCTCTCCAGTTCTTGCAAAACATCATGCATCCATACTCTTTTCATAAAGTCCATTTCGTCATAATAATCCTTTTGAAATGGACTTTTTTTCATCGTAAACTGCGGTCTTTGTCTGGAAGGACGCCCGCTCAGAAAGGCCTGGCTACGTTCGTACTTCCTGAGCAGAAATGCTAATACCTGTTCTTGAAATTTGATTTTGAATTGTCTTTCGTTGAAAAAAGGGGCCATACATATCACCTCAATTGCCAATAGATGGAGCATGATTGTTTTCTCGTATTTTCCAGCTTCTAATCTCTTTGCCTATTTTTAAATAGACTGTCAAAATAACTTTTGCTGAGTAAATGCAAAGCTCGATTCCTCTTTCTTTGCTTCTTGTTCATCCTCTTCATCGTCCCAGCGGTCGATCATATCCACAAAACATTGATAATCTACATTGTTTACGATAAGTGTTGTAGTCATTTCCGGTGCCATATGCTGTATTTTTTCGTCCGGTACAGCAGCAATCAGCTGCAAATTCATCTGTTTGATCAGACGGAGCATGGATTGGATACGCTCTTCATCCATCTTATTGAAAGCTTCATCAAACACCATCAGGCGTATGGTTTTTCCGGAACGATAGAGGTGATGAAAAGAGGCCAAAATAGCAATGTAAAATGGCGTTTGCGTTTCCCCGCCGGATTTTTCCTTCAAAACTTGGGAGAAACGGTAATGTGAATCAGATGTAGTGACGATAATATCAAAGTCGAGATAGCGTCTGTAATCCGTAAATTCTTCCAATTCGTCCGCTTCCCCGTGAACTAACATCTCGAATAATTCGTGTAATACCATGGTACGGTCATTATCAGGAATGTTGGAAAATGAACCGAGCTCAAGCATAGGATCCATCAAAGCCTTGTAATACTTTTTGTACTTGTTGCTTTCTTTCACTTCAAAGTGATACTTGTCATCGGAAAAAGGAAAATTTTTCAAAGCAAAGTCCAACTCGTCAAATTCTCGTCGGGCCATCTGAATAGCTTCGCGCAGCTTAAAGATAAAATGAGACTTAAATTCTTCTTCCGACTCTTTGAGCGCTATTTCCACCTTCTTCTGGTAATCGGGAATGTTTAAATGTTCGATATCATAGAGCAGCTTTTCATAAGCTTCATTGTCTTCTGCATCAGTCGACCCGTTAAACGAATATTCAAAGTTGAATTGTTGACGAAGCTCCTTAAGTTTATCAAATTCCTGCCGACAACGGGTCTGATTTCCTTTCCAGTTATTTTCCCAGTTGCCAACTTTTCTGACTATGGACTGATCTTGTTTGACTGTGTCTTCCCAACGATTGAGTGCGCTCTTTTCGGCCATCGGTCCGTGTTCTTCCCGCCACTGTTGCAAGCTTGTCTCAGCTTCCCGCACTTTGTTTTTTTGTAAAAAGATCTTGCTTGCTAAATCCTCTTTCTCACTTTCCAGTCTCCCTTTAGCTTCACTTAACTGCGATCGTTTGTCCGACCACTCTTTTTCCTCCTTCCGCCATTCCTCATATTCCGCTTTAAGCCGTTCAGCTTCTCTCATGTCGAGGGACTCCAATTCTGCACGCTTTG
This sequence comes from Thermoactinomyces mirandus, assembly GCF_013868055.1. Lineage (GTDB taxonomy): Bacteria > Bacillota > Bacilli > Thermoactinomycetales > Thermoactinomycetaceae > Thermoactinomyces > Thermoactinomyces mirandus. Next base: position 3,351 of record NZ_JACEOL010000010.1, read on the forward strand.
ATGCAAGCATCTGAAGGCAAAAATGAAACTTTTCGGGAAAGGAAAGATTTTCACTCAATCGTTTATATTGGGACTGTTTTTCTATCAGTTTCTGTTTCCAGATGTCCAGTTCTTTTTTTAGTGCAAGCAACTCTTCGCGACGTTTTTCGGTTTCAACGAGTTCTGCCTGTTTGAGTTCCAATTGGCGCACAATCGCTTGATTCCCGATGAAAGGAACTTCGTAATTCTTTTTCGGGATCTGCCTGGCAACCAAATTGCTATACACCATACAAGTGCGGGTAACAGCCGTGCGATACTTTCTCAGTTCCTGCTCATTTTCCGCTTTGATTACCTTTCCCAGCAAATGTTCCAAGTGCGCCCAAATCACTGGATGATCAGCTGAAATGACCTGTGCCAGGGAATTCTGCTCGGCAGTCCCCAAATATTTCTTTTCTTTTTCTGTGTCGACCAGCCCGATCCCCTCCAACCTGTGAGTCCATTTTTCCCGTTCATAGACTGACAACGCTTCCGCAAACACATGCGGTTCGACCAACAAGTCAAATCTTTGTGTATTCAGGTATCCTTCAATCGCATCACGCCAGGATTCATCGTTAACTTCCATCTCTTCGCAAAAAATCCATACTTTCGATCGGCTGCTCAGACACTGTTCCAATAAATTTTTCAGCTTTTGTACCGGTTTGGGGTAAGTCCGCTTGCGATTTTGCAAATCGCGTATAATCTGTTGCAATTCCTTTAACTTTTCTTTATTTGCCTCCAGTTGTTCTTTGGTTTGGGAAGCGGCAATTAATACGCGTCCGTAGAAATCGCCGAGCATTCTACCCGCTTCTTGAAAGACCTGTTGAATCTCCTGTTTATTTTCCGTCAGCATCTGTTTCTTCTCCATTTGAGACAGCGCATAGGCGACTGCTTTCCGAAATTGAGCCAGCTTTTCTTGTTCTCCTGCTTGCCATTTCAGCATTTCGTTTCCTGACCAATGAAACAATCCGTCCAGTAGTTTCAACTCCTGTTGCAATCTTTTTGCCACAAGATTAATTTCTTGCGTCAATCGTACCCGTTCATTATTCAACTCTTCGATGTTTTTTTCCAAATCTTTCCTCTTTCGCTCCGCCGCATGACTTTGCCAGATCTCAAAAGCCTTTCCTGCCTGTTTCCGTGCTTCTTCCTGTCTTAGTTCCGCTGAAGCAATATCCTGGTCAAGAATTTTTAATTTTTCTTTTATATGACCCAACTTACGCTCATACTGTTCCTGGATTTCTTGTTGCATGATTACCTTTAACCTGCGAATTACATAATCTTGCTCCTTCACCGTTTCCCGAAGTTTATCATACTGCTGAAACCGTTTCCTGATATCATATAACTTTTCCTTACGTTTTTTCAGCTCTTCAAGTTCTTGTTTGTACCGTTCGTGGATTTCAAAATTTTGTTTCATTAGATCAAGCTGCAATTCCTTTTTGTCCAAAATGTAATCATATACAAAATCGCGTATATCCTCAATCGGTTTAAACGATAAAGCTTTTGTAAATACGGAAAAAAAACGCTCATGCAATTGTCCCATACGGGCCAACAGAGCTTTTTGAAAATTGGATTTGTTTCGCTCAAAAATAACTTTTTTACGTATTCCTCCACCTCCGTAAAAACGCCGGAATTCCTCACGGTTGCGAAGATGTCCGGAAGGATTGACAAACTCGAGATCATCGAGCCGTTGTTCAGCTAGAATAAAATATTCCTCGTCATAAGAATGATCTCGAAATACGTCGATAACTACTCCCACAACAAACGATTCCTTTTTTTCATCATCACAGAACTCGGCTGTTATATAGGTAGTAAAATCACCATCCCTCAAAAACGTACGATTGTCATTTCCAATTTTGCCTTTTAAATAATTGATCATCGTACGCTTTGTCTCATCGTGGGCTGCAGGATTGAAGCGTATTTTTCTTTGGTCTGCGACAAACAACACTTGCATCGCATCGATGACAGTCGACTTACCAGCACCACTTTTTCCTGTAATCAAGGTTTGTTTGCCAAATTCCATCGTTTCATCGCCAAAATAATGCCAGTTAATCAGCCTTAACTTTTTCAGCCACTTCATCTAATGGCTCTCCTTCCTGCCCGTTTTCTCCATATCTCCTAATTTTTTCGTGAATTGTCTGCAGTTGATCGACATCTATGACATAAAGCCAGGTGTGAAATAAACGTAAACGGCACTCATCGGACCGGATGTCGCTATCGAGAGTGTCGGCCAAATAATATTTCTCACATAATTTCACCATTTTTTCGAGATTGGTCCTTTTGAGCCAAGAAAAGCGGAATGTTTCATATTTGCTGCGAATTTCGTGAATCGTTGTGATGGGAAACTCACTTAATGACAAGCCTTGACGCTTCTCCTCGTAGATTAGCCGCAAAATCAATAACCAGATGCTTTCATCACGGCTTAAACTCCTGCGCAAGCCGTTGTTGGAGGCATAAAGGAAAACACATTCGTGCCGCTCGTCCACAATCAGGTCCCAGCTGAGAAAGCGGAAAAATTGCTCCAAAGCTTGTCTGTGTCGGCGAATGAGCATATAAGATTCCCTTTCCTTCTCTTTGACAAGAAAATTGACAGCGATCAAGCGATTAATTACCGCACGCACGCGTTCCTGTTCCAGTTCACTTAAATTATTTAACATATTGATGCTAACCACGCCCCCTTTTCCGGATAATGCGGTGGTCCGTAAAACGGTATGGACCGATATGCAAGATACGCCTTGCATCAGAGCGTTTTAGTTCAAAAGCAGAAGCTCCATCCTGACCAAACAAATAAACATAAGCCAAAAACAAAAATTCTTGCAAATTGGAAGGAGCCAGTTCTTCCAATCCCATCTCTGGCCGATTACCTAACTTGCTCAGTACATAACGCTCCACTTTTTCTCGGGTGACCGTTTTTCGCATTCGCTTAAAATTTTTTTCACGCAATTTTTTCTTTAGTTCGTTTGAGACAGGCACCACTACATGAACTTCTGGCTGATGCTGTTTTCTTTTGCGGCGGGGTGAAAAGAGGGAACTTTCAGTTAACAAATCGGTTTGCTGGAGACGAAACAATTCTGACCATAGAATCTTATCAGAATTTATTTCCTTAATATCTGCAAATTGCTCTAACACATCAGCCAATTGCTGGTCCAGCCCTTGATTTTGCTGACTCAAGTAACGGGCCCGATCATACGAAGAGCGCAAATATTGATTGTGCCTGATATCAATTTGGTTAAAAATCTGGTCCAATCCGCTGTATGTCTGATCAATTCGGTGGAGCGCATCAAGTATATCTTTTTCCGCTTCTTCCCGGGACTGATAAAATTGGCTCTGTAGCCCGTCAGTAATCGTTTCCTCCAAAAGATCTCTATCAAGAAGCCATTTTTGCACAGTTTCTAAAATATGCAAACTATAGCGAGACACATGATCCGATGTTCTTAAGCGATGGTAACTCTTGTCAACAATTTTGGATTGATAAACCTTAAAATGGTGATCAAGAACATCTTGAATCGTCTTTTTTTGCACAACCTGCTCCACATGATGCTTCATATTGTTGTAAAGTGTAATCAGTTCCTTCTCAAATTCAATAGTATATCGCCTAGCCTCGAGAACGGCGAAACATGGTCGGCGTTTTGCTTCTTGTCCGGTTAAAATTTCATAAGTGACAAAGGCAAAACGCTGGTACTCTACTGCCCTTGCTTCACAAAGTTCTTGAAACAAGGCCAACATTCTGCTGGAATAATGGGGAAGAACAATGTACTCTTCAAACTGATCACGAACTTCGATATCAATCCATTTGAGCGCTGCCATCCGGCGAATCATGGCATTTGCCTGCGCTCTGGACAATTCATCAAGACTGATTTGGGATTTGGTGCTATCTGGGAACCTACCATTATCCTCGTCATCGAAACTAATTTCCAGCCCAAGCTCTCGATGTGTTTCGATCAACTCCTGCAATAAGTCGCGCATAACGTTCAAGCGGACTCCGAATTTTTCCCGTTGCGAGAGTTCAAACATTCGCAATAATGCTTCTGCATACAAGTGTTTATTAGTTCCTGTCAGTAAATGAAAGAATTGCTCCGGTAAAACTTCAAATAATCTCATCGTGAATTCTCCTGAATTGATATGCTATATCTTAACTATAGCAGATAGAGATCAATAAAAAATAGAGAATTTTATATAATTATATTAATGTATTCTGTGATATACAACAGATAGATAGAAAAACCTAACTGGCTACCCGTTAATATTGGCAACTATGTGTTTGTCCAGAGCAAATCTGTGTATTTTGTACAGATAAGTCGGACACAGAAAAAACAACTAATTGACCATGAAATATAAGCTAATACGGACAAATAACTGCCAGTATGTCGACTTGATTTAAAAATTTAGCTGAAAATGAAATAAGACGGCGAAGACTTAACCGGTGGATTTTATAATTGATATGTTCTATAAGAAAACAGAAACTCAAACCGGTGATCGGTTTGTACTAACTATTTATCCAAAAGTCAACCCGGAAGAAGGAGAAATGTGGCTGAGAAAAGCAGCTGAAGCACAAGAATCTGTAGCAATGAGAGTATTAGGGTATCGATTATTGGTGGGACAAGGACTGGAACAAAATATAGAAGAAGGAGAAAAATGGTTGCAAAAAGCAGCGGAAGCAGGAGAAGTAATTGCCATGCGTGAATGGGAAACTATTTGATTAATGGACTCACCAGTCAGCCGCAAAATAATAAATAAATCATTGCAGCCAGCTGTCCCCTCAAAACAGATACCAGAGAAATTTTTCTTCAATTTTAACATGAAACAGCCCCGGAACTTTGGTTTTTGAGGCTGTTTTATCCTGTTTTGAGAGATGCAGCCTTTTGGTTATATGCATTGATGATACAGATTGCTCTTTACCTTTTTTTCATGTGTGATTTAGAAGATAAATCTGTTTAAACGAAGTATGCTTCAAGCATGAAATAGGCCTGAAGCAGCAGTTCGTTTCTCCAGCGCAGGAGGGGGCTTCTGGACATAACAGATAAACAGTTGATGTTAACTCGTTCCCTTCTTTATCTGTACCAATAGGATCGTGCAGAGAAACATCTTTTCGTGTTTTTTTCAAGGAACGCAAAAACATCAGTATCTCATTTTCCACACACCGGGCCGCGTAGGTGGCCAACTTTGTTCCTTTTCCCAATTGGTAAGATTCAATCGCCTTGATCAGACCAATCGTGCCGATTGAAATCAGATCTTCATTATCCTCCCCCGTATTTTCAAATTTTTTGATGTTTCAGACTGGAATCGATGTTCATTTGTTCTGCCAAGGTATCTATGTAACCGACTAATGTAATCTGACACTGGGTATTACTTTCATCAAACCTGAGAATAATTTCATCGATCAATGACTGAATGATGTTTCGTTTCTTGTCATAGGGGATTTCCGATGGATGACGAAACATCTTTTCAAGATGAGCCAGCACCTGCCTGGCTCGTTCTTTTGCTTCCTGGCTTTTCAGACTTTCACTTATATGTGCCTGGTATCTTTCTGACTCTGCTTTCAATTTCCTTAACTCTTTATTGATTACACTTAAGTCTTTCATCATCTCTTCTTCGGATATGACTTCCCGTCGAAACATAATTTTCACTTTTTCCCGTTCTTTTTCCTTTTCCCGAATCCCTTTCCTGATGATTTCCATCGCTTCCTGAACCTGCTGATTCAAGTTCTCTGTCGACTTTTCCAATTGACGCTCGATGCTGTTCCGATCCACTACTGACTGTAAAATGAGATTCCAGATGTATGATTCTATCAACTCCGCCCGAAGTGTTTTGGTTGGACATTTATACACTCCCTCTCCATATTTTTTCGGATTTTTGTTCGGACAGCGATAACAGCGATATCTTTTAATTTTCCCCGTTTTCTTGTTTCTTCTGCCCGAATAAGTGGTTCCATTCCAGATACGGCCGCAATGTCCACAACGAATCAAGCCTTTCAATAAATATTGGTATTTTATATTGCCTGCATTTGTCAGATTTTTCTTGCGTTGCTCCTGTGCCAGTTCAAACAGACCCTTGTCAATAATGGCGGGAACTTCTGCGACCACCCATTCGGATTCATCGCGAAATTCAATCGTTCTTTTGGGATTGCCGCTTTTTGTTTTTTCTCCTTTCACTTTCTTTACCTTCCGGCGGTTATATCGATAAATCCCAATATAAATTTCATTGGTCAGGATCCGATTGATCGAGGATTGATGCCAACTTTTCCCCCTGCGTTTCGGTTGAACTCCTAATTGGACCAGACGGTTTCCGATCTCGCGAAGGGTCAACTGCTGATTGACATACCAATCATAGATTTTCCGTACGACCTTCGCTTCTTCCTCATTAATAACCAGCTGAGAATCAACCAGATCATAACCAAACGGCGGGCAACGCATCGGCATGATTTTATTTTTCTTTTCCACTGCTTTCAGGCGTCCCCGACTTGTCCGTTTTCGGATCAAAGACAGTTCATATTGGGCAATGGCCGACTGGATATTAAAAAAAAGATTCCCCTCAGGCGTATTTTGATATTCGGTATCACAAAAAATCAGCTCCACATCATTTCGTTTAAATTCCCCACAGACAATCAACTTGTCGACCATATTCCGGCTTAAGCGATCCGGATGGACACAAATAATATGGGATATTTCCTTATTGGCAACATCCTGCCTCAAGCGATTCATTTCCGGACGATCAATATCTTCGCCGGATACGCCATTTTCTTTATAAACTTCGATATCAGACAGCCCCAGTGAATGAGCTTTATCCTTACACATTTCAACCTGTGCCTCCAAACTGGTTCCTTCCGTTGCCTGCAAACCCGTCGAAACCCTGGCATAAATCGCTACCTTCATCCGTGTCCTCCTTTATGGAACACATATCAATAACAAAATTAAAATAAACTGGCTTCAGCCAGTTCGATTCAGATTCCTTAACGCCAATTCAACGAGTAATTGAACCACCCTCTCTTTTGCCTTTAACGCCTTTTCCACCTCTTCCCTGGTTCTTGTACGCTCCTGTTTTACATAAACAAATTGAATCCGATTCTTTCCGGCAGAGACCTTGTTCATTATTTCAACACCCTCTTGGCCAGGTTAATAAAATCCTATGAAACCCAAGGATGTCCTATGATTAAATCCAGCCAATTTTTTAGTGAAGAAAGCACTTGATGGTTCAAGAGGGGATTTACAGGAAAGGGTATGCCAAAAAGAAAAAGGCCCTTTTTTGGCCAGTTGTTTTTCTGATCTTCGCCCGGATGTCCATACTGGATTCAAACAGGGGAAACCTGTGAACATTTTGTTCAACTTTTTTGTTCGAGTGCTTGCTTGTTGTTGTCGCTGCGCAATTGATGACCTTCCGGGATGGCATTGGGAACTTTGGGCCTAAATCAGAAGCGGAGCAGTGGGAGAAAGGAAAGGCTGGAAATGATGGTCCCTTCCTGCAAAGAAAAGTGTCCTGTGAACAACAAGTTTCATTCATTGATTTCGATCCAGACACAAATTAAGGAAAAAGATAAAAACCAGCTCATGATACATCTGTTATACAAAATTGAGAGGAAAGTCCGCATAGCAAAACCAGCTGGCCAAGCGCGTCAATCAATCAGAAAAAGCACAAGCTATCGTTTCCTCTTCAATGAGGTGGATCTATTGAGACATGATCGTGGGAGATATATCTGCCTGCCCTGCAAAAAAGTTTCAATCCTCTTAAACGACTCATAAAAGATGACGGAAACAACTAGACATTTTAGGAAAATTTTATTCACATCAGTTAGCCGGGTTGGGATGGCTGGCTCAATATCGGGGAATAAATGTGGAGATTGATGATCCATTATGTCCACGTGAGATTTTCCAGACTCATCAGTTTGTTTATCCTGAAGTAGATTGGATTCCGGAAGATTTGAAAGATAAGACGTGGAAGGATTCTGTTGCCGGGAACTACTGAACATCGGGTTCATGATTGGGGGCCTGTGAAAAATAAACGTGGAAAAAGACGAGCACTACTGTAAGGGGAAGTATGTGATGATTTGTTCATATCTTCCCTTTTTTTTGATAAAGGGATGTAATCAGAGATGCAAGTGGGTAAAGCTTTATGGAAAAATAATTTCAGAGTTGTTTTAACCGATCCCTGGTCAGTTTAAATTAACTATGAGTTGGTATAAATAATAAACCTGGAAAAGATAGGTTAAGTGCATTTATTGATAAAAATCCTATTTTTTCACATAACTTAAGCGAGAATGAATTAAAAGCTTTGAAGTCTGGAAGAGCTTCTATATTAGCAAAATTAAATAATAACCCGAAATAAAAAAGTAAGTTTCTTCAAGCTAATATCAACTGGATTGAAAAAGGAAACACCCCTGTTGGTTATACATGGCACCATCATCAGGATAAAGAGAAAATGCAATTAGTAAAAACAGGAGTTCATGGTAATACAAAGCATACAGGTGGACGTCAAATCTGGGCTGGAGGCCGTTCATAACAAAAAAAGAAGAAAAATGGATAAGGAAATTCAATTTTTTGTTAAAAAGTCCATTAATGAGCACAAAGAAGAAGTCATTTGTGGTTTTCAAGTTTTGTTTCAATATCCATTTCATCCAGATGCTACATTGTTAGAGGTAAGAGGAGATACAGGTTCTTTTGGTATTTCGGTTACGCAAATGAATGGCTGGGGGAAATCTGTACAAAAAAATGCTTATGGGGAAAATGTTGATTTAGAAGGATTTGTATTTGACGCTTATGCAATAATCGAACAAGACTACAATGAAATTATTAATGATTTAGATTTGGCTGCCGATATAGACGATTATGCCAAGGAATATTTTGTTCCCTTTTTTCAGGAATACTTCAATCTGGCAGGAGGAAAAAAGAAGGCAAAGCTTCCATTTTATTTATATTATCCAAACTCCATGAATGCTTATGATTTGGTTAAAGAAAAATGGCTTGATGAAGAGGAATATCTCTGAAAAAGTAAAAAAACCAAGGCCTGGGGTATGTCCTCAAGCCTTTATTAATGAAAAAATACTGTTAACTTCCCCTTTGCCAAAGAAGGTTTTGTTGATTCAAGAAACAGCTGGAATTTAACCAGCAAAAACAAATATCCATGAACTGGTAAATCATACGGAGAAGAAAAATTTGAATAAGGTACTTTCTTACGACTTTCCTCCAGAAACTGATATGGTTAAAATGAAAATATGCCTCAGATGAATTAGTGGTTATAATTTGTCGTCGACCGTGAGTAGAGGAGTAAACCCGGGAGATCGACGACACCGAATATTCTGATAAATATTCTGGAAACTAGCATCATTCCTGGATTCTTTATTTTTTCGCTCAAAAATGAGTTCGTTAAGAGGAAAATGGGGTCATTTGTAGAATGGCTTAATAACGGCACTTTTTGGGGTTTAGATCGTACCTATGAGGAATTGAAACATAAAATTTCCCGGCGTATAGGTCGGGTTGGTAACCTGGTTTAGATCGTACCTATGAGGAATTGAAACAGCTAACTCACGTTCAAAAAAAATTGCATCATAATCGTTTAGATCGTACCTATGAGGAATTGAAACAAAACGGTCGAAAAGCGGTCAAATCAAGTTCAATACCATAGTTTAGATCGTACCTATGAGGAATTGAAACATATCTTGACCGGAGAAAAGCTTACACCTGAGCACAGGTTTAGATCGTACCTATGAGGAATTGAAACACCAAGAATGAATTGCGCGAATGGTTGGGATATGAAGTTTAGATCGTACCTATGAGGAATTGAAACATGGTCGCTAGATAGCCCGAAACATCGTGATTTGGTTTAGATCGTACCTATGAGGAATTGAAACCCCATATAGTCCTGATAGTCCCACGACGGCATTTGAAGTTTAGATCGTACCTATGAGGAATTGAAACCAAACCCCCTTGTGCCGATAATCCGTCCTTCATCATCGTTTAGATCGTACCTATGAGGAATTGAAACATATCGCGATATGCCTACGAGTTACCCCAGCGCCGAGTTTAGATCGTACCTATGAGGAATTGAAACATCGTCGTGTCATTGCGTATTATTCATACGCGCATGTTTAGATCGTACCTATGAGGAATTGAAACAGCTATACCTCGCGTATGATCCCGTAAACAAACGAAGTTTAGATCGTACCTATGAGGAATTGAAACAAATCAAGCCACTCACAACCCATCGTAATGTCCAGGTTTAGATCGTACCTATGAGGAATTGAAACATGGTTAAAATGGGAAAAGAATAGGTTAATACGAATTGTTTAGATCGTACCTATGAGGAATTGAAACAGGACACATATTGAGAAAGCCAAGAAAGAACTTGGCAGTTTAGATCGTACCTATGAGGAATTGAAACTGTTGACAACATCGACATGGCCGACTTGAACAATGACGTTTAGATCGTACCTATGAGGAATTGAAACTCTAGCCATGCGAAAGCTTGGCATGTGCGAACAGGAGTTTAGATCGTACCTATGAGGAATTGAAACTAGCCACCGCAATGGTTATTTCTTGCTGCTCTTTGTTGTTTAGATCGTACCTATGAGGAATTGAAACGAATAAGCTTGGTCATGAAGCTTTTTCCGGACATTTGTAGGTTTAGATCGTACCTATGAGGAATTGAAACAATTTCAGTTCCAATTACCGCGACCTCCTTCCGATTCGGTTTAGATCGTACCTATGTGCTCATGATCTTCTTTGTACACTTTCGGGAGACGGGAGAAGCCCGCATCCCAAACGGTCTTCCGTCATTCACCTTGTAAATCTTTCATGGTGTTTATGGCGAATTTTGCATAATGATCTGTTAGTCCTTTCTTGAACCAGCCACGCTTTTTTGGAAGCCTCCCTATTTCCTTTTCAGCTGCTTCACCATCTGGATCGCTTTGGTCCTGCTTCCTAGATTTGGTTAAAGGAGTTTACTTGCCTTCGATTTTATATGAAGTGTGAATTATCTCTTTATTTTGACCGCTTCGATTGTTTTTAATCCTATCTATATTGCTGTCAATAGGATGCTCTTCACTATATCTGGAGAAGAATGTTTCGGTTCTCTCCAAGGGCCAGAGGGAGCTTTTTATTTTTATCTCTTAACGCTTGGTTAAAATTCAAATCATCCTCTTTAAGCCACCTGATAACTGATCATTGATCTCCTCTGCACCCATCTTCTCTTGATCATCTCGTCGAATTTCCTTTATCTAATGGAGTACAACTATTACTTTTTTCATAAATATCATAAATATGTAGAATTTATTTATGGTTAAGACATAATTTTTTGTGTTAATTTATTGTTTCTCATGGTATACCTAATATTCCTAAAAATAAAAAAGAGGAGGAACACAGGTTGCGGTAAGCAAAGAATACCGTACGTTTTTCGTAACCCAAAATTATGCGTAAACAACTTTATCAATTTCTCCTTGTCCTGTTGATGATCTTTGCAGGAAGTATCATCTTGGCTAGTGACGCAGTTTATGCCGGAGGCAGTTTTGATGTTCCCGAGGTGAATGAGGAATTTCATCAATTTGACCAAACTCCTCCCTCTCAACAGGAGCAACCGGTCAACACATCGCCTGTAACAGAAGAAAAAGGATTCTGGGACTCGATCACTGAGCCCTTTACGAAAGCATGGGATTGGACAACCGACAAGATTTCTGACGCCGTGGACTGGACGACGGAAAAAGCATCCGCCTTTTGGGATTGGTTGACCGGGGTCTTATCGAAGATCACCGATGTGGTCGTGGATGCTCTGGCTGCCACCTGGGATTGGACTCAAAAATTTAAAGAGTACATAGCCTTTGCAGGTGTCTTGATTCCGGGCATCGCCCTGTGCTTTTTTGCTCCTCCGCTCGGAGTTTCCGTGCTGACCGGGATGACCTTGTCCCTATTTATCGGTGCCGGATTGAACGGATGGAAATTTGACAAGATCGTCTTTCTGGAAGCAGCCATCGGCGGACTGCTCGGCCTGGTTGGCGGAGGCATTACCGGCGGGGCATCCCGCGCCATGGCCAGTGGTTTTGGCAAAAAACTGTTGACAGGTGCAGCCAACTCCAGAGTGTTGGACCCTCTGGCCAGAGGCGGCAGCAAGCTGATCAGCAAATTGCCCAAGCCGATGCAACAAGTCTTTGGCAAGGCCGGATTGATCGGATCTGTGGAAGGCGCAGGCACCAGTATCGCCGATGACCTTCTGCATGGCCGAAAAATCAATTGGAAAAAAGCCTTGCTGTCTGGTGTAGCCGGAGCTGCACTGGTAGGCGCAGGAGGCCTTTATCGTTCCCAAAGTGGAACCGATCGTAAACAAAGTAACGACTGCCTTTCAAAAAGCCCCCATCGTCAAGGCTGTCAAACGGGTGGATGATTGCCTCCCCTTCGCCTACCAACAGCCAACACAGGGTTATATAGCACTGGTAGGATCACCTAATAATGGATTTTTTAGTTGTATACGTACCCAATTAAATCAAGAAACCGAAAATAAATTAGGAAATCTTAAAACAAAAATTGATCTCAAATATAGACGGAACAATCATCCAAATAAACCATCAAATCTTCAAGCGGGGGTAAAGAATTTCTCAGTGGAATTTATTGATGACCCTGATGGGGGAAAAATTTGTATTCCCAATGATAAACGCGAACCATTTCATGTAAGATATTCAGAGTATGCTGGAGAACAAAAAACAAAAACTACAAGCCTGGGTCGGACATATTCAGTTAAATAAGATGAAAATGGAATACCTGATTTCACTCAATATGCAGTAAAAGATAAGGACGGCAATCCTCTCGAAATAATATTACCAGATGATGCAATAGTAGGTCCTAGCAATTCACAAACAAGTTTTGCAACAATACTATTAAAGGAAAAATATCCTAATTGGGAGAAGGATTTTAACTTACAGAATCACAAATTAACGCTATTAAAAGTAATAAAGGTTCTATAGGTCCAACCGGCAGAGGAAAGGAAAAGTATGCTGAAAAATTGACGTGGCATCATGATATTGAAACAGGGAAATTAATTTTAGTACCATGGGATCTAAATAACGCATTTAAGCATACAGGCGGTCATAAATTCTGGGGGCAACAAAAATTAGATTAAATGAGGTGGAAATAATATGATTGAATTTCGATTGTTAGATAAAACTGATGGTCTTTGCAGGAAATATCATCTGGGGCGATGAAATAGCTCATGCCGGCGGCATTTTTAATGTTCCCGAGGTGAATGAGGAATTATCAATTTGACCAGGCTCCTCCCTCTCAACAGGAGCAACCGGCCAACACACCGCCTGTACTTCTAAAGGTTCTGTTTGGGATTGAACCAGCAGGTCACTACTGGATGAGCTTGGCTGAGTTTCTTGAGAGACACGACATTAAAACAGTTATGGTTAACCCGATGCATGTAAAGAAGAGTAAAGAGTTGGATAACAATTCTTCCACCAAAAAAGATGAAAAAGATGCTCATGTTATTGCCAGATTGATTCAAGATGGGCGGTACTCCAAACTCGGCCGGGTTTAGTTAATCTATGAAAAATCAGATGCTGATCGAATCGTTTTCGCTGCTTTTTCTCCTTATGATTGCTGTTATCTCATCGTTCAAATTTCTTGTACTCTTCAGAAGTTGTCTTTTATGTAAAATCAAGCTATTGGACTATAGTCTATTTGAACACATTCCAGCCCTTTTAAAACACGATTTATCCTTTTTGAGAGGTCTTCAATTTCTTCCGGTGTTAATTCATGTTGAAGTTTATCAAAATTTACATTTGTCAGTTCTTCTGTAATCGCTTCAATATTACCAATAAATACTTTTTCGTGATGTAATAAAATTTCACCTAATGCAGTATGAACTAGCAAACTCTCCGTTTTTCCCTCATTGCATACCGTTTCAAATTCATAAAAGGTTTTTGCAACAGCGTGTCTATAACTTAATTTATCAGCTATACAGTCTTCGTAAGTTTCTTTCACAGCTTTCAGCAGTTCGTCATATTTCCAATCTTCCACCAAAAACCCCTCCAAATTACTTTATTAATCTGTTGCCGTTGTTATGGACAATATCTAATTCGATATTTGGATACTTTTTGGCGAACTCTGCTATTACCCTGCTACAACTGGCACAGGTATCCAATTCGGTGAATAACTTAATCTTCCCAATTGCTTTTGTATTATCCCCCAGTCTGGCTGCGAGATCATTAAGAATCTTATATTCAGTATCTGAATCCCTGGGGAAGAAATCCCCTTTAATATTTGGTGCTTGATATGCAGTAAACACTGGGTTTTTAGGTTTTACTGAAATATCAGGGACTCTTTCTGATAAAGTTCCGGTAAGTTCATCAATAGAGCTATGAGCGTAAAACTCAGTTTTGCTAATTCCATCAATATGAACTTCTGCTAAAGCAAAGTTACCTGATTTTTTATATTTACCTGGCAAGGATCTTCTTAATTCTTTAACTCTGTTAACGATATATTGTTCAGTCTTTAAATCAATTGGTCTGGTTTTAAAAACTTTACCTCTAACCTTATTTGTAGCAGTATCTATATGTATTCCCGTTGCTTTATCTCCATTTTCAGCAAACTTCTGTAACCACTGGCCGAATTCCGTGTCGCCAATTTTCATTGGCATACTCGATGCCAATGAATCTCCGTTCTTTACGAAAGATTGTGTAAAAGTCTGGATTTCCCTGCTATTCACCCACTTGATAATCTGATCCGAATGGCTGCCAACATATTTCCCGCCAAAGACAAGGACAAATCCCAAACCGGCAGCGATAACCGTTTTCTTCCAGTTGAACTGGCCTTTAAGAAAATCAATAATACTTTGATCGGTACCTCCACCCGCAGCACTGCCAAACATTTTTGGCAAGGCTTTCCCCAACCAGGGCACTTTCCTGGCAATGGAAGCAATAAATGGCGCTCCGGCAACAGAAGCTGCTACCCATTCAAAAACAATGGCTCCCATTCCTGTGCCAATTCCCCAAATCAACAGATCTTCCAGCATGGCTTCACTCATAAACTCATTTCCTGAGAACCAGGAAACAATCCCGCCAAAAATAACTCCACCAAGGATTCCAATACCGACTGCCAAAACAAAGGCTCCACCGAAAATAACTGCTGCAATCCCGAAGATTGTTAAAACGATTAAACTAAAAGTTTCATGCTCCAATATCCAGTTCCATATAGCCGTACCGGAATCTACGATTATTTTGGCGATCCTGGAGATAACCTCTACAATGCCATCCCAGGCGGTGGATGCTGTTTCTTTAGTCCATTCCCAGGTATCGGAAACCTTTTCTTCGGCCCAGTTCCAGGCACTTTCCAATGATCCGCTGATCTTCTCCCCGATTCCGCCTTCTTCTGCCTGCGCATTTGGGGGCATGGGCGGTTCATTTTGCGGTTGGGAGGGCTGTTCAAACTGCCCAAACTCCTCCTGCACGTCTGGAATTTCAAAACTTCCGCTGTCCGGGTCGGCATAGCCTGTGCAATTGCCAAAAATACCTCCACCCGCCACTACAAGCAGGAAGATAACCAGCCATCGAAGTAGGGTTTTCATGTTAATTAAACCTCCTGCAAAAATTTCGTTTTGGAGGGGCTCTGTTTTCCTTCAACAGTTGTTTTCATTATAATTTGAATATTGATAAATGACTAGCCGATTAAAAAACATGAATAACACATAAAAAGTTGTAGAGGTATGGGAACGGGGTGCGTTGTTTGCATAAATGGCGCAAGTCTTCAAAGGAAAGTCTGTTATTGCAGACGTCAAAAGCACAAGCTACCGTTTCCTCTTCAATGAGGTGGATCTATTGAGACGGCGTTCGCTGTAATCGTTGTTATTACTGGTCTTCTACGTCAATTTCCGAACAACCCCCGGGATTTTTTCGAAGCTCCTGGTGTTCGGAAAAGGATGTTAACTGCCTCTTTGATAGCCGATTATATCATAATAGACAACACGTTTTCACAGTAAAGTCCTCCCGTTTATATAATCAGGATAAAATAATAATTGTTCTTTTTTCCCTTTATTAAATTGATCAGCAAAATTGGCTTATAAAAATCCTTGCCCTAAATTATTTGAAAAAACAATGAGTCGTCCTTCTCGAGATTCCCCTCCTCTATTACCTCTTTTTCAACTTCAATTGACAATGAAACAACAACACTACTTTTTTCATCAATATGTAGGATTTATATATTATTAAGATATAATTTTTATGTTAATTTATTGTTTCTTATGAGTTATGCAATATTCCTAAAAATAAAAAGAAGGAGGAACACTGGTTGCGGAAAGCAAAAAATATTGTACGTTTTTCGTAACCAAAAATGATGCGTAAACAACTTTATCAATTTCTTCTAGTCCTGTTGATGGTCTTAGCAGGAATGATCATCTGGGGCAATGACGCAGTTTTTGCCGGCGGCAGTTTTGATGTTCCTGAGGTGAATGAGGATTTTAATCAATTTGACCAGGCTCCTCCCTCTCAACAGGAACAGCCAGTCAACACACCGCCTGTAACAGAAGAAAAAGGCTTCTGGGATTCAGTCACTGAGCCTTTTTCCGAAGCATGGGATTGGACAACCGACAAGATTTCTGACGCCGTGGATTGGACGACAGAAAAGGCATCTGCTTTTTGGGATTGGTTGACTGGGGTCTTATCGAAAATCACCGATGTGGTCGTGGATGCCTTGGCTGCCACCTGGGATTGGACTCAAAAATTTAAAGAATACATAGCTTTTGCAGGCGTCTTGATTTTGGGCATCGCCCTGTGCTTTTTTGCTCCTCCGCTCGGAGTTTCTGTTCTGACAGGGATGGCCTTGTCCCTTGTCATTGGTGCCGGATTGAACGGATGGAAATTTGACAAGATCGTCTTTCTGGAAGCAGCGATCGGTGGACTGCTTGGCTTGGTAGGCGGGGGCATTACCGGAGGGACATCCCGTGCCATGGCCAGTGGTTTTGGCAAAAAGCTGGTGACAGGCGTAGCCAACTCCAAAGTGTTGGGTCCTCTGGCCAGAGGCGGCGGCAAGCTGATCAGCAAATTGCCCAAGCCGATGCAACAAGTCTTTGGCAAAGCCGGATTGATTGGGTCTGTGGAAGGTGCAGGCACCAGCGTTGCTGATGACCTTCTGCATCGCCGAAAAATCAATTGGAAAAAAGCTTTGCTGTCTGGTGTAGCCGGAGCTGCACTCGTAGGCGCAGGAGCCTTTATCGTTCCCAAAGTAGAACCGATCGTAAACAAAGTAACGACTGCTTTCCAAAAAGCCCCTGTCGTCAAGGCTGTCAAACGGGTGGATGATTGCCTCCCCTTCGCCTACCAGCAACAACACGGTAGTTATACAGCCATGGCGATGTCTCCTTTCGCAGAATTTGCGAAGTGTATTTCTGCTCCGGATACAGGTGGAAGGGGTGGAACCAATGCAAGTACAAGCACCAATTTTACTCGCGCTCAACAAATACAATCCGTACAATGGAACGATGAAAGATTCAGGGGAGTTTCCAATCAAAATAATCTCATTCGGGAATTTGAACGATTAGATATTGAAATAGAAGATATCCCTCATATTGTAAACAGATTGAATAATAACCAAAAAGGGGTATTAGGCGAGTACTTTTTAGATAAAAGGATGACAAGCATCGGTTATGAAAAGTTGCCAAGTAAGGTAGGTGGTGGAAGAAATAATGGAATAGACGGGCTATATATAAGGAGGAATGATCAAGGAGATATTGTAAGTATTGTTGTTGCAGAAGCGAAATGCGAATAGAGGAAAATATGGTAGCATTAACTATTATGATCCTGAAATTAGACAAAATAGAAGAGTAAGGCAAATGTCCCGCGAATGGATTTGGCAAAAGGCAACCGAAATGGTTGATGAAACCGATCCTGCAACACAAGAAGCAGGAAAAATGTTAGTTGCAGCATTATCCAATGATTCATACAGAGGTCCCCTTAATCCAAACGGGCAAAGGCTAACCAGCGACTTAATCGATGCCAGAGGCTACAGAGTAGCTAACCGAAGAGGGCAATGGAGGGAAATCTGGACACATGATCCACAAAATTCAGGTTTACAGGACAATCGTGCGATTTGGAACGAATAGGAGGAATGAATATGTCTCAAGATCTTTTGCAGGGGCTGAAAAATGTTGTTGATAGACATGAAGAAGATTATTTTTTTAAAGTTGAAGCATCAAGAGAAGATCCTACTCTTGGTAACTGGCTAAAATTAGATAGTTTATCTCATCTTTGTTATTCTATGGCAGTGAAAAGGTTGGTTCTGGAGAAAAATGTAATCGAATACAAGCAGCAGTTATATAAATCAGGGAGATATTTGGAGCTGTACATTCTGTCAGAACGTTTAAATGTTCCGCACCATCCCCGTTATGTAAAAGGAGCCACCAACTTCAAGAGTACAGCAGACTATTATGGCGGTTTTTATTCGCCGTTAATCAGCCAGAACAAGCGCCTGATTGAATCAATGGCCCATTTGATTGGCTGGCGCGGGGAAGAAGATTTCAAGGTAAATGATCTGAATCCCGAATTGGGACATTTGGGATTTGCAGTGAAATATATCGTGTTACGGGAAGACGAAAAGGCAATAGAACATTTGGAGACATTATCCCACATGAAATTGCATCGGATGCAAAAAAAGTCAATTGAAGAAGATATGTTTGTATTAAAAGGAATATTGGAGCAGAATCCGGAACAAGTGAATGAAGGACTGGCACAAATATTGAAAAGTGTAAAGGAAATGCGTAAACGTGTGAACATTTTAGGAAAATTTTATGCTCATCCGGTAGCCGGGTTGGGATGGCTGGCTCAATATCGGGGAATAAATGTGGAGATTGATGATCCATTATGTCCACGTGAGATTTTCCAGACTCATGAATTTGTTTATCCTGAAGTAGATTGGATTCCGGAAGATTTGAAAGATAAGACGTGGAAGGATTTTGTTGCCAGGAACTACTGAACATCGGGTTCATGATTGGGGAGCCAGTGAAAAATAAACGTGAGAAAAAGAACGAGCACTACTGTTAGGGGAAGTATGTGATGATTTGTTTGTTCATATCTTCCCCTTTTTTGATAAAGGGATGTAATCAGAGATGCAAGGAGAAAAAGGTTTATTGAAAGATAATTTCAGAATTGTTTTAACCGATCCCTGGTCCAGTTTAAATTACTATGAGTTGGTATAAATAATAAACCAGGAAAAGATAGGTTAAATGCATTTATTGATAAAAATCCTATTTTTTCACATAACTTAAGCGAGAATGAATTAAAAGCTTTGAAGTCTGAAAGAGGAAGTGCTTCTATAATAGCAAAATTAAATAATAATCCTGAATTAAAAAGTAAGTTTCTTCAAGCCAATATCGACTGGATTGAAAAAGGAAATGATCCTGTTGGTTATACATGGCACCATCATCAGGATGAAGGGAAAATGCAATTAGTAAAAACAAGAGTTCATGGTAATACAAGGCATACAGGAGGACGTCCGATTTGGGGTGGCGGCCGTTTACAATAAAAAAAGGAGAAGAAAAATGGATAAAAAAACCCAATCTTTAATCAGAGAGTCGATTAATGAAAAAAAAGAAGAAGTCATCCGTAGTTTTCAAGTTTTATTTCAATATCCATTTCATCCAGATGCTACATTTATTATGTTAGAGGTAAGAGGAGATGGTGGCTTATTTGGTCTGACAGTAACTCAAATGAATGGATGGGGAAAACAGCTAACAAAAAATGTATAATGACCCCATCATCTTCCAGACAAAGTTTAAGTTATAATGGAGCATTCCTGTATTTGAAAGACAAAGGGGTTTGAAAAAGAAAAGTACCTCCTGCTAACATACGAGGTGTCCCACTGGCCAGTGGCCCCTTAAATAGCGAAGGAGGTACCCAAATTGAAGTATAAGCAAAATCGTAAAATTGAGCAAATCAACGAATCGACTTTAATCATAGGCGCAGACATTGCTGAACACAAGCACATTGCAAGGGCTGTAGACTTTCGTGGGATTGAATTAGGCAAGACCCTTGCATTTAGCCAATCTCAATCTGGGTTTAGCCAATTGCTTTTTTGGATCAAGTCCTTGATGAAACAGCACTCCAAACAGCATGTGCTGTTTGGGATCGAACCAACAGGCCATTACTGGCTGAGTTTAGCTGAGTTTCTCAAGAAACACGTTCAAGTTGATCATGGTTAACCCGATGCATGTTAAGAGGAGCAAAGAGCTGGACGACAATTCCCCAACCAAAAATGATATGAAAGACGCCTATGTTATTGCCAGGCTAATTCAAGATGGACGGTACTCTGAACCGCAGGTTCCTGAAGGAATCTATGCCGAACTTCGTAACGGCATGAACTTACGAGACCGTTTAATGAAAGACTTGGCCAGCATAAAAGGGCGGATTCAAAACTGGTTGGATCGGTTCTTCCCGGAGTTCCTTGACGTTTTCAGGAATTGGGAAGGAAAAGCAGCGCTTTACTCTCTACAGCACTTTCCATTGTCTTCAGATGTTCAAACAATGAATGTTGAACAAATCGTTCAGGAGTGGAAGCAAGAAATAAAACGGGCGGTAGGTGTGAAACGAGCTACACAGTTATTAGAAGCTGCCAAGGTCTCTGTTGGTTTAACCACATGCCTGTCTATGGCCCGAACAGAATTACAACTGCTTCTCCAGCAATATGAGTTATTACAGACACAAATAGATGAATTGATGGAACAACTCGAA
>NZ_JACEOL010000011.1 GCF_013868055.1 Thermoactinomyces mirandus
TATTTTAATTCAACAAAAAGACCACTGATATTAATCAGTGGTCTTTTTGTTGCAAGTTAAAGAAAGGAAGAAATGGTTTTTGCTGATCAAAAGGTAAAAAAGGGGTATCATTTTCCAGCAAATGGAGAAATGCCGGTGCCAGTACCTGGTAATGGGGTTTCGGTTTCAACTTGAGACTCTTTTCTATCCATAAAATACCATACCCGGATTCCAACGCAAGTTCCTGGCAGGCTGTCGCCGTTTCTGCAGGCAGGATGGTTAAGGTATAGGGACGAAGCGTGGGTGTAAACGAGCACAAAACATAATGCAATGGTTCCAGGTAGTGGTTTGCCAGTTGAAGGGAAAATTTTACATAAGGATGGACAATTGAATCAGAATAGCTGCAAAAACTTTCACTCCATTTTCCATCCCGGATCACCCAGGCAAACCGCTTGGCTTTCCTTTCCCTTTTTTTACTGAACCAGGTTGAAATCATGTCTTCACTAATGGTCAAAATGAGATTTCGCTGAGACAAGCCATGAATAAGTGCAAACCAGGGGAGATTGCTGATTGGTTCCGAATCGCGAATAAAGTGATGATCCAGATATTGTTCCGGATTTTTCATGCTAAAGCACACTTCTTCTGCCAGCTCCGGGTCATCCGGAAGCAGCAAACGGGCCAATTGTAACAGCTTTTCAGGATGATATTTCATAGCGATTCCTCCACAGCAAATAGCGGACATATGTTCCCTCCAACTTGCCGACAAAGTCCGAGGAAGCGCCTTTTGGAAAGAAACTGAAACGGAAGCATTTGTGAACAGGTGCAAGGCCGCTGATCCTTCCTGAAGTTCCTGGCATAGTAAAAGACTCTTGCATGCTGGAGACAACTGAAATCAGTTTCATACCGGGTTTCACACAGTTACGGGAACGTATGTTCTACTTTTATTATAGTGGAAGATTGGACTAGGGACAAGGGGTTTTCAAAAAAAATAAAGAAGAACCACTGGTCCCGGTGTTCAGAAAATTCCGATCGATTGTGCGACGACGATTATAGAACCCAGAAACCAGACATAGATTGAAAAGACTTTCAGGGAACCTTTTTGCAACAATGACACCATCCATTTGACAGCGATATAGCCAAACAGTGCCGAGCAGGCAGTACCGATCATCAATGAACTCAATGGCAGGAGATCCGATCCCTTTTCCCACAGTTCCATGCCTTGCAAAAGAACTGCTCCGGCAATGGAGGGAATTGATAGCAGAAATGAAAAGTAGGCGGCAGTGATTTTATCGATTTTTCGGAACAGGGCAGCGGAAATAGTGAGACCGGAACGTGACAAAGCCGGCATGATGGCTACTCCCTGCATGGTTCCAATCCATAAGGCATCGCGGTAAGTGATCTGGTCCAGTGTTTTATAGCCCGCTTTTTTTTGTAGATCGGCAAACCAGAGGATGAATCCGGTGGCTAAAAATTCCCAGCCAATGGTGGTTCCCGTTCGGGAAATTTCTTCGAACCAGTCCTTAAACAGCATGCCAATCATGACTGTGGGAATGGTCCCGACGATCACCAACCGGCTTAATTTTCCCCATGGCTGGCGAACCATGCTTAGCAATTCATGCCGATAAAAGGAGATGACAGCGAGTAATGTCCCGAAATGGAGCATAGTGTCCAGAAATAGCCCCGCTTCGTCGAGACTGAACAAATGCCGCCCCAAATAAAGATGTCCGGTACTGCTGATCGGCAGGAATTCGGTAAGACCCTGAATCATCCCCAAAATAGCCGCTTCTAACCAATTCATTCAAGACCCAGCCTATCTTTTAAGATTTGGACAAGAGAAACCCCACTTCCTGAATGATGGAGGTCAGGGGAACCGTTTCGTCATAAATGCCATGGATTTCCCCCTGTGGAGTGATGAGTACATCTGCCGGAACAGATGAAATATTATAGGCATCGTAAGTTTCAGTGCCGCGATCGCATAAAACGGGAAACTGAAAACCGGCTCGTTTGATAAAATCCCTTACGCGATCAGGATTTGCTTCCCGTCCCGTTACATTGATCGTGAGAAATGCTACCTCCCTGGTATTTAACGAACAATATAAAACATTTCTGTTGGACAAGGAAACTTGGCAAGCGGCACACCAGGAAACCCAGAATTCCAGCCAAACGATTTGGCCGCGGTAATTGCCGAGCTGGTGGATCTTTCCTGACAGATCTGGCAGTGAGAATTCTGTTGCTTTCATGAGAATGGTTTTCCTCCTTTAAATCCGGATGAGGATGAGCCCGGAAAACAGCAGGATTAACGACAAGGTTTGGAACAGTGACAGTTGCTCACGATAAATGAGAATGGACAGCAAGGCCACAACCAGGCTGTTTGTGGAAAAAATGGGTGCAATCAGGGTGGCCGGACCCTGATTGAGAGCCACTGCGTAAAGTTGCATTCCGGCAAAAGAGAAAATGCCTGCCGCAAGTCCCCAAAAAACCCCCGTACGGAATCGGACAGAAGAAACCAGGCTTGGGATCTGAAGCTTTCTGTGAAAGATTTGAAACGTAAACCAGAAAAATCCAAACACATAACTGACAAAAAGAATAGATGTCCCGGAAAGGTGCATTTCCTCCGTAATTTTCAATCCACCATTGCGGAAAAAGAATAGCAGCATGGTTATAAAAACAAGGGCATACCAGCGTTTATTGCGAATTTTTAGACTCTCGTTGGGATCAACAGGCAAAATCATCATTGCGATTACTAACAGGGCAACTCCTGCAGTTTCAGAAACAGTAATGGTTTCGCCATAAATCAGCATGGACATGCCAATCATTAAAACGATGTTGCCATTTACAACCGGGGAAGTCAGGCTGGCGGGGCCAATGTCAAGCGCCTTCATAAACAGCAAGTTGCCAAACGCAGAGCCAATCCCCACGATGACCCCGGCAATCAGGACTGTACAGGAAAAATCCATGTCACGGGTTTTGACCATCCACCACAAGAATCCAAGCGAGCCTGTCAGATACAGCCCCCATAACAAAAAATCGTGATCCCCTTTTTTGACTGAACTGACTTTCATCAAAAAGCCTGCTAGTCCGAAAGTGAGAGAACTGAGCAATGCCAATATGAACCAGAGACTCATCGACGAATTATCCTTTCTGATGGTGAACTCGGTTTTTTTCATCATATCGCTTTCCAGTTCAACTCGTCCATAGGGGGCCAAGCTTGCTTGCATTACCAATATATGTTTACCGCTCACAAATATTTATTTATCAATCAGATCTTTCAGCCTGAAGTGTTTTCAGGCATGATAAGATGGAAAGGAAACGGTTCCTGTCTGGTCAAAAAATGAAATGGACTCCGAAAAGGAGCCCGTTCTTTCATGTTTAAATCAGTCAAACGTTAGTTTCAGACATTTCTTTCATGGTCTGGTTTTCCAGTTCAATCATCAACTCATGCAAGGTCATCTGATTTTCCAAATACAGCTGAACCAGTTCCAGAAATAACGTACTGGTCTGTTGCGAAAGATTTAAAGTATTAATAAGTTCATTAAACGGATCAAAGTCACGTGATAAAATATGTATGCTGTTGGACTGGAACATCTCTTCCAATTGAATGGTTTTTCCATAAATGTCTTTCACCATTTTTAAAATAATACTGATCAATTGAAGTTTTTGTTGATCCATTTTTACTTCCTTTCTTTCTGAAGGTGATATAAGAGATGATTTTTTTATTCATTGTAGAATAATATATTTAACATTGCAAAGAGAATGTTATGAAATTATTATGAGGAGGCGATCGATTGTGAAAGCAGTTCTCGTGAAAAGACCTGGGGATGTCGATCAGATGATTATTGGGGATTTTCCAAAGCCGGAGTGTGGCAAAGAGGAAATCCTGGTGAGAGTCAAGGCTACCGCTTTGAACCGGGCAGATCTTTTGCAGCGCAGAGGTTATTATCCTCCGCCGGAAGGAGCCAGCCCGCTGATGGGATTGGAAGCAGCCGGTGTCGTCGAAGAGGTTGGCGAAAATTGCCGGGAAACCTGGAAAATTGGGGATCGTGTATTTGCATTGCTTCCCAGCGGAGGATATGCTGAGTATGTGATTGTCCCGAAAAAAATGGCCTTGCCCATTCCGGATGGAATCACTTTTGTGGAAGCAGCTTCCATTCCTGAAGCGTTTCTGACAGCTTTCCAAACCCTGTTTTGGGTGGGACGCCTGGGCAAAGGGGAACATGTCCTGATCCATGCAGGGGCAGGCGGTGTCGGGTCTGCCGCCATTCAGTTGGCAAGAGCTGCCGGTGCCATTCCCCTGGTCACTGTCGGCAGTGAAAAGAAACAGAAATTTTGCCTCGCTCTCGGTGCGGAGCATGCTTTCAATTATAAAGAGGGGGACTTTGCCCCTCGGGTGTTGGAAGCAACAGAAGGGCGCGGGGTTGATTTGGTTTTGGATTTTGTCGGTGCACCCTATTTCAAACAAAATATCGAAGTATTAAAAATGGACGGTCGTTGGGTGTTGATCGGCACATTGGGAGGCAGCCGGCTTGAGCAGGCATCACTGGCACCCGTTTTAAACAAAAGGCTGCAGATAACCGGGACCACCTTGCGGAGCCGTTCCCTCGACTACAAGGTCAGGCTGAGTCAAGAGTTTGCTTCGTTTGCCTTTTCCCGTCTGGAAAGCGGAGAGATCAGGCCTGTTATCGATCGGGTGTTTCCCTTTGAACAGGTTAAGGAAGCTCACAGATATATGGAGGAAAATAAAAACTGCGGCAAGATTGTACTGAATTTGGAGTAGTACATATTTTCCCAAGGCTAGCTGGTGGCGAAAGGAGTGATTGAAGCCGATGGAAATTTGTGAAACACTCCCTGCAAGATAACAGGGAAGTGACCGGACAGTTCCATCACCAGCTACCCCATGTTGTTGACACCTGTAACGCTTTTACCGGGGATTGTTTCCGGGGCGGCGCATTGTCCAAAAAGGAAAAGAATTTGATCACCTTGGCCTTGGGGCTTTTACAAATGATGAGTATTGCATTGTTTATCATACCAAAGAATCGGCTGACTCCCCGGGAATACCGGAGTCAGCCGGTGTAACCAGAGCATTTGGCGCGAGCTACCTTGTACAGCAACCGTTGCACAATTTCAAACACATGCATTAAATAAAAAAATCCGGCTTAACGAAAAGACCGGATTTTTTTATGGTTTTACGGGTTTGGGTTCAATGGCTTTTAAATGATGTAAAAGTTTAATTGTAATTAAAATCTTAAAAGGGAAAAAGTAACAATGAATGGGTCCCATTTATCTTTCTGACAAATGTTTTCCAAAAGACAATAAACCGTTGACACTGGATTTATGATCGGGATAACATGATTGGGGAGCAATCAAATATGGAACAAGCGAGGAAAAAAGTTTTGAATGTGAAAAAATAGGTTTAATTTCAAGCGCTCTGTGGTAATGACTGATGGGATTACCAAGAGTAAGGGAGTTTTTGCATATGCAGAAACGGGATGAAACCAGTTACTTGTTTTCGCGTGAGATTACGCCTTATATTATTCCCAGGGAAAAGGTTGTTACCGTAAATACGGATTGGTCACTCAAAAGGGCGTTGCTCGTATTGACACGGAATGGAACCAATTCCGTTCCCGTGATCAATAACAAGGAGCAGGTGGAGGGTGTCATCAGCAAAACGGACATCCTGGATTTTATGCTGAAGATCAGTCGTGGAAATGAAATTGATTTTTCGCAACTGAGCGAACATACTGTGATTGAAGCGATGAATAAAAATCATTCCGGAATATTGGCCAATTCCATTTTTTCGTTTGCGTTTGAGGTACTGGTAAATCAATCTTATATTCCGATTATTGATTTAAAAGGAGAGTTAGTAGGTATTCTCACAAGGAAAGTGATGATGGAACAAGTAATCAATTATTTTAAAGAAGAATATATTGAAACGATGACTGGCAAATTTCAAAAATAAACATGGTGCAAAAACTGCAAAAAAACCGTCTCATCCTTTATTGAGACGGTTTAAATTTATATCATCCTGATTTCAGGTTAGAACCAATTTGAACTTCTGCAAAGATGTATGGATAAAAGCAGGTAACAATTTTGTTTAGGAATGCACAATAACATATAAAGTTGTTAAAAGGATTCATTGTTTTTCTGAGAAGTATGTGCCTCAAACAGATCGGACAACAAATTGTTTTTGTGACATTTCTGGAAAAAGAGTGTGATTTCATCCCAGAGCTTCGCATCGTTATTTTTGCCAGTTATTTGAGCAACAAGTTTGACGTATTGCAGCCAACCGAACAGTGTAAAGGGAATTAAGGGAATTGAAAAATCTTCTTCATAGGACTGAATGACAAGCGGTTTTAACTCTTTATAAACTTGCCTCCATTCTTCGCAGGCTTTTTCCGGTGTCGGGTAGGGCATGGAGAGAATGAAACGCTGTTTTTTCCATAACTGCAACATTTTTTTCTTTAGAAAGCTGTTCAGGTAACGTTGCTGATCTGTTACTTTGAGGGGGATGCTAAAATTGGAATTTTTTTCAGAGATAACAACATTTCCAAATAAAAAAGGACTCTTTTTATCATGGCTGATTTGTTTGCTGGAAACGGCTGATTTGACGTAAATTCCGGTCGGAGAACTAAGAGATGGGGATATGGTAGATGGAGCCCTTGAAACCTTGTAGATATTTTTTTTCATTAAAAACTCCTCCTACGACTACATAAAGGAAATATTTTGATTAGGAAACAAAAAAAGTGCAAAAAATAAAAAAAGAAATGACAAAAAATGATAATTATAAATAATTTCACAAAACCTCTCAAGGCGAAATATTTTGATTAATCCAGAAAACCTTCTATTAACATTTTGCCTCAAAAATCAATGAAAAGCAAGGGTTAAAATGGGAAAACTTTTATAAAATCACGGCGTTTTTTGATGATTCTGCGGGGACGGAAAACCGGTATTTAACGCGGAATTTGATGGTTAAAATCACATTCTGGCGATAACAATTTTCGACAGCAAAGGGATTGATATCAAAATATAATTCGGGGCAAAACAGATGGATTTTTAATTTAATTTTATCGATGATGGTTTTCAGGTTGCCAGGGGGATCGATCCGGGCGGATCAGCAGCATTGATGGATATGTTTCAATAAGGCATATAAAAATATATTTGATGTGATGTATTATTTAAATAGCCCTATGTGGCTCACCTGAAAACTAAGCTTGATATGGTGGAAAGTGTGAAGTAAAATGAAATGAGAATCAGGTGAGAATCAGATGATAATTAGTTTAAATTAATATCTTGACCATTATTATACTGTTGCCATTCATCCGGATGGCAACAAGATTATCTCCATACAAAAAATAACCGGTATACGGGTTCAGGAGATATACAACAGCAAAAGATTTGATGGAGGATGAGACTATGTCAGCAGCACCAGAACTGATTGTCAAGGGTTTGAAAGCGACGGTTGATGGAAAAGAAATCCTTAAAGGTGTGAACTTAGAGGTAAAAGGTGGAGAAATTCATGCCATCATGGGACCAAACGGTACCGGGAAAAGTACATTGGCTTCTGTATTGATGGGGCATCCGCGTTATGAGGTGACAGATGGAAGTGTTACCCTTGACGGAGAAGATGTTTTGAACATGGAAGTGGATGAAAGGGCACGAGCCGGCCTCTTTCTTGCCATGCAATATCCTGCCGAAGTAAGTGGTGTCACCAACTCCGATTTCCTGCGCAGTGCGGTCAATGCCAGACGTGGGGAAGGAAATGAGATTTCCCTTATGAAATTTATCCGCGAAATGGATAACAAAATGGAACTGCTTGAAATGGACGAAAAATTTGCCACCCGTTATTTAAACGAAGGTTTTTCCGGCGGAGAGAAAAAACGGAACGAAATTTTGCAAATGATGATGCTCAAACCGCGGATTGCCATTTTGGATGAGATTGATTCCGGTTTGGATATTGACGCCTTAAAAGTGGTTTCCAAAGGGGTCAATTCGCTGTTGGGCCCTGAAATGGGCGTCATTTTGATTACGCACTATCAGCGGTTGCTAAACTACATTAAACCGGATTATGTACATGTCTTTATCCAGGGAAAAATTGTAAAATCCGGAGGTCCGGAATTGGCCGAGCGTCTGGAAGCGGAAGGTTATGACTGGGTGAAGGAAGAATTGGGCGTTGAAGATGAAACTGTTGGGCAAAAGGCGTAGGGGTGGTGCTTCCGGATGAGTATGGATACCCAAATGTTGTTTGACAAAAAAATCGTGATTGAAGTATCCGGAAAAAACGGAGAAGCGGATTGGATGCTTCAAAACCGTTTGGACGCGTTGAAACTTGCTGCCCAACTTCCCTTACCCAGACTGCAGAAAACCAATATCAGCAAATGGAACTTTACGAAATTCGAACCATTTGCGGAAGAAGTTCCGATAATGTCCCCGGACGAACTTCCAGCAGATCTCAGAGAGTTTGTTTTCGTTGAAGATAAAAGAAATTTGCTTGTGCAAAAAAATGCGAGTGTTATTTACTGCAACCTTGATCAAAGCCTGAGTGAACAAGGGGTCATTTTTACGGATTTGGGAACAGCTTCCCAAAAACATGAGTCCCTGTTAAGAAAATATTTCATGACAGATGGTGTCAGGATTGATGAACATCGTTTGACTGCCATTCACGCAGCCTTTCAAAGCGGCGGCGTCTTCCTGTATGTTCCCGGAAATGTACAGGTTAAAATTCCACTGGAAGGACTGTTCTGGCTGTCCGGTAAAGGTGCTGCCATGTTCCCGCATATCCTGATCGTTGCTGAAGCAGGAAGCCGTCTGGACTTTGTCGCCAATTTTGTTGCCTGTCGCGATGATCTGGGGGCGATCAATAACAGCGTGATGGAAGTGTTTGTAGGAGCACAGGCTGACGTAAGGATTTCAACGGTCAATAACCTGAATTCAGAGGCAGTCGATGTGGTTTATCGCCGGGCATTGGTAGACCGAAACGGACATTTGGAATGGAATATTGCCGATCTGAGTGATGGGCGGATCGTTTCCAACAACACCTCACATCTGCAAGGTGAAAGCAGCAATGTGGATGTAAGGGAGTTTGCCCTGGGAACCGGAGATATGAAAGCGAACGTGACTTCTTCGGTTTACCACTTGGAACGCCATACAAAAAGCAACATTAATGCCCGTTCCGTCATGAAAGATCAGGCTTCAGGCATCATAAACAGCATTACCAAAATTGAGAAAGGCGCCAGCAAATCAGATGGCCAACAGTCTGGAAAAGTATTAATGCTGAATCCGGAGGCGCGCGGGGATGTAAACCCGATCCTGCTTATCGATGAAAACGATGTAATGGCGGGCCATGCAGCCAGTGTCGGGAAAGTAGATCCGCTTCAGCTGTATTATCTCATGTCTCGCGGAATTCACCGGAGCGAAGCGGAAAAATTGATCATCCACGGTTTCCTGGATGCCATCATCTCCAAGATTCCTTCGAATGCATTGTGCGAGCGGATTCATCATATTATTGAAAGGAAATTCAAATCATGAATCATTGGCGAAAAGACTTTCCGATTTTGGATCAAGAAGTTAACGGTCATCCCTTGGTATATCTGGATAGCGCGGCGACATCACAGAAGCCGATTCAAGTAATTGAAACGATAGATAATTACTATAAGCAGTATAACTCCAATGTGCACCGTGGTGTCCATACACTTGGTTCCAGAGCGACGGACGCTTATGAAGGGGCACGCGAAAAGGTGCGTCGTTTCATCAATGCCCTTTCGACAAAGACAATCATTTTTACCCGGGGAACCACATCCGCCCTCAATCTGGTTGCCAGGAGTTTTGCCCACCCGCTGATCAAGCCGGAGGATGAAATTGTCATCACGCCATCTGAACATCATAGCAACCTGATTCCCTGGCAACAGGTTGCAAAGTGGACCGGAGCGAAACTGAAATATCTTCCGCTGGAAACAGACGGGTCTGTCTCGATGGATCAAGTAATGAAAATGGTGACGGACAAAACCAAAATCGTGGCTATCCAGCAGGTTTCCAATGTTCTGGGAACCTTGCATCCGATTAAGGAAATTGCCCGCCATGTTCATCAAAAAGGCGGTTATATTGTGGTGGACGGTGCACAAAGCACTCCTCACATGAAAGTGGATGTGCAGGATCTGGATGTTGACTTTTTTGCCTTTTCGGGTCACAAAATGTGCGGGCCTACAGGAATCGGTGTCCTGTATGGCCGGGAAGAATTGCTAAATGACATGGAACCGATTGAATTTGGCGGCGAAATGATTGATTATGTGTATGACTATGAGTCAACATGGAAAGAACTTCCGTGGAAATTTGAAGGGGGAACCCCCATCATTGCCGGGGCGATTGGGCTTGGTGCCGCGATTGACTATCTGGAATCAATCGGACTCGACCGGATTGAAGAGCATGACCGCAAACTGATCCGCTACGCTTACGAACAGCTTCGGCGAATCGACGGGATTACCATATATGGTCCGGAAGACCGGATTGCTCTTGTTACTTTCAATTTGGGCAATTTACATCCTCATGATGTGTCAACTGTTTTGGATGCAGAGGGGATCGCTGTTCGGGCCGGCCATCATTGCTGTCAGCCTCTGATGAGATGGCTCGATGTGTCGGCGACAGTCAGAGCAAGCTTTTATCTGTATAATGATGAATCGGATATTGATCGACTTGTCATGGGATTACAAAAGACGAAGGAGTATTTTGGAAATGTCTTTAGATAATTTGTATCGCCGGGTAATCATGGACCATTATCAAAACCCGAAAAATCGGGGCCGCATTGACGATGGGGCTTTTACGGTCAATATGAATAACCCGACTTGTGGTGACAGCATTTCTTTGCAAATGATCATTGAAGACGGACGGATCACAGATGTGAAGTTTTTGGGAGACGGCTGCTCAATCAGTCTTGCTTCTGCTTCGATGATGACAGAATCGGTAAAGGGACTGACGGTAGATCAGTCTCTGGAACTGGTTGACCTGTTTTCCCGCATGATGCAAGGCGAAGATGTGGAGGTTGAGCGATTTCCGCTTGAAGATATAGAAGCGCTGGCAGGAGTCAAGAATTTTCCAGCCCGCATCAAATGTGCGACCCTGGCCTGGAAAGCGCTTGGAAAAGGAATTGAAGAACACAAGCACGGATCTGATAGATAAGGAGGAGAAAACCGTGACGACAAACAGTCAATTGCCTGATCTATCCGATTACAAGTACGGTTTTCATGATAAAGATGTCTCGGTTTTCCGTTCAAAAAAAGGATTAAGCCGGGAAGTGGTCGAAGAGATTTCCCACCTGAAAGATGAGCCTGACTGGATGCTGGAATTCCGGTTAAAATCTTTGGAGCAGTTTTATAAAATGCCTATGCCGGATTCCAAAAACAGCAATTGGTTTTCCCTTTTGCCCGGAAAACTGGATGACCTGAATTTTGACGACATTACCTACTATGTCAAGCCTTCCGAACGGCAGGGAAGGTCCTGGGAAGAAGTTCCGGAGCAAATCAAACAGACCTTTGACAAACTGGGGATTCCTGAAGCGGAGCAAAAGTTCCTGGCCGGAGTATCGGCACAATATGAATCAGAGGTCGTATACCACAACATGCAAAAGGAATTGGAGGAACAGGGAGTCATCTTTTGTGACACCGATACCGCTTTACGGGAATATCCGGAACTGTTGAGGGAATATTTCGGAACGGTTATTCCCCCGACTGACAACAAGTTTGCTGCTTTAAACAGTGCAGTGTGGAGCGGTGGAAGCTTTATCTATGTTCCAAAAGGAGTACGTTGCGGGGTTCCGCTGCAAGCCTATTTCCGGATCAACTCGGAAAATATGGGGCAGTTTGAACGGACACTGATTATTGCTGATGAAGGATCTTTTGTCCATTATGTGGAAGGCTGTACGGCACCGATCTACAGTACGGATTCCCTGCACAGTGCCGTTGTGGAAATTATTGTGAAAGATCATGCCCGTTGTCGTTATACAACCATTCAAAACTGGTCCGCCAATGTTTATAACCTGGTAACCAAACGGGCGGTAGCCCATAAAGGAGCCCATATGGAATGGATAGACGGGAATATTGGCAGCAAGGTGACCATGAAATACCCCGCTGTGGTCATGAAAGGTGAAGGGGCAAAAGCAGACGTCCTGTCGATTGCCGTTGCCGGAAAAGGGCAGCATCAGGATGCGGGGGCCAAAGTGGTTGCACTTGCTCCGAACTGCACCTCGACCATCGTTTCAAAATCAATCAGCAAGCACGGCGGAAAAGTCACCTATCGGGGCTTGTCCAGTTTTGGCCGTAATGCAGCCGGTTCCAAGGCCAATGTCAAATGCGACACACTGATTCTGGACGATCAGTCGACATCGGATACAATCCCTTACAACGAATCGAAAACGGACGATGTTACTCTCGAACACGAGGCTACCGTGTCCAAAGTCAGCGAGGAGCAGTTATTCTATCTCATGAGCCGCGGGCTTTCTGAAGAAGAAGCTACCCATATGATCATCATGGGCTTTATCGAACCGTTTACCAAGGAATTGCCCATGGAATACGCAGTTGAAATGAACCGGCTGATCAAATATGAGATGGAAGGTTCGATCGGATAATTTTCAGATAGCAGCAAGTTGGTTGGTTAAGGTTATGCGCTGGATGATTATGATTTTTATTATCTAAAGGGAGACGAACTTACCAGGTTCGTCTCTTTTTTTGTCAGTGATGGTTTAGTAAATATCATCGATTTTATGTATATAAAAAAGCTTTTGCAAACATTATTCAAGAATAAAATATTTTTAAAAGGAGCTATTCCTGTAATCAAATAGGGGGCTGTTTGAAAAAGAAAAGTACCTCCTGCTAACATACGAGGTGTCGTCCCGTACGACCCTTAAATAGCTGAGGAGATACCCAATATGGAGTATAAACAAAATCGTAAAATTGAGCAAATCAATGAATCAACTTTAATCGTAGGTGCAGACATTGCCAAACATAAACACTTTGCAAGGGCTGTGGACTTTCGTGGGATTGAATTAGGCAAGACCATTGCATTTAGCCAATCCCAATCCGGGTTTAACCAATTGCTTTTTTGGATCAAGTCCTTGATGAAACAGCACTCCAAACAGCAGGTGCTGTTTGGGATCGAACCAACAGGCCATTACTGGTTTTGTTTAGCCGAGTTTCTCAAGAAACACGGCGTCAAACTGGTCATGGTTAACCCGATGCATGTTAAGAGGAGCAAAGAGCTGGACGACAATTCACCAACCAAAAATGATGTAAAAGTCGCCTATGTTATTGCCAGGTTAGTTCAAGGTGAACGGTACTCCGAACCCCAGATTCCTGAAGGAATCTATGCCGAACTTCGTATTGGTATGAACTTACGAGACCGTTTAACAAAAGATTTGGCGAGTGTTCAAGGGCGTATTCAAAATTGGTTGGATCGATTCTTCCCAGAGTTTCTTGACGTTTTTAAGAATTGGGAAGGAAAAGCAGCACTTTTCTCTCTGCAACACTTTCCATTACCTTCAGATGTTCAAACAATGAATGTTGAAAAAATCGTCCAGGCGTGGAAGCAAGAAATAAAACGGGCGGTAGGTGTGAAACGAGCTACACGGTTATTAGAAGCTGCCAAGGTCTCTGTTGGCTTAACCACAGGCCTGTCTATGGCCCGAACAGAATTACAACTGCTTCTCCAGCAATATGAGTTATTACAGACACAAATAGATAAATTGATGGAACAACTCGAAGAGCTCGTTCTTCAAATCCCGGGATCAGCACAAATGCTAACGATTCCTGGTGTAGGATTTATCACTGTGGCAGGTTTTCTGTCGGAGGTCGGAGACCTCCAACGTTATGAACATTCCCGCCAAATCCAAAAGTTAGCAGGGTTGAGTCTGAAAGAAAATAGCTCAGGTAAGCGCAAGGGCAGAACCCGGATCACGAAAAGAGGTCGCCCACGCTTACGAGCA
>NZ_JACEOL010000012.1 GCF_013868055.1 Thermoactinomyces mirandus
CTCGTTCTTCAAATCCCGGGATCAGCACAAATGCTAACGATTCCTGGTGTAGGATTTATCACTGTTGCAGGTTTTCTGTCGGAGGTCGGAGACCTCCAACGTTATGAACATTCCCGCCAAATCCAAAAGTTAGCAGGGTTGAGTCTGAAAGAAAATCACGAAAAGAGGTCGCCCACGCTTACGAGCATTACTGTTTCGATGCGCTTTGCCACTTGTAGCTAAAAATCCAGAGTTTAAAGCTCTTCATGCTTATTTTACAAAGCGTGCAAACAACCCATTGCATAGAAAGCAGTCATTAATTGCTTTATGTTGTAAGCTCATTCGTATTTTGTTCGTACTCGGACGAAACAAATCCCCTATGATCCTGCAAAGCTACAAGAAGCTTTGCAACAGGCTCAATTACAGAAAGTAGCTTAACTTCACTTTTCTTGTTTTCTTCAAAAGGATGAAGCGCGGAGAAGCTGAGCTAATTGATTCCATTTGGGCATAGACCCTGCAAAGGAGCTTTTTCAGCCTCCACCCCAAGGCAGGTAGAACGAAGGAATTTAGGGACTTGGATCCTGTGAGACATGGGAGGGTAAACCCCTTGGGTCATTGTGGAGATCCACTAGCGCTCACATATTTTTACAAATAGAGGCTTGCCTCTATTTAAGTGAAGCCCTTAATTCCTTTTCTATATATCTATTCAAAATGTATCCGTTCTAAATGCTTGATTTATTTTTCAAAATTGGAGAAAACGAGAGATTGAGTGAGAAAAACTTAATTTATTGAGGGAGGAATTGTGATGAGTGGCAAACAATGTGACAAAGCTGTTATTGACGCGCTTATCAAAGCAAATATGCTAAGTTTTGATCTTGATAAAGTAGCAGCCTTTTCAAGGGAATTATCCGCAACGGGTTGTGATGCAGAAGGCGGAATGGTCATATGTAACCATAATTACTGTATCGTTGCAAGAGACCCAGTTATAGAATAGATTTCTTGAAAAGGGAAGTTGGTTCGTTATATGTCAGGAATGGGACGGTTGTAAGACAGCAGTCTTTAATCCTGACATTTCTTGAACAGGAGGTACAAAAGTGAAAGCATCCACGCAGCAAAATTCGCTTTCATGTGATTTCGAGAAACAATTGCGGGATTGTGCAAGACGAGGCTTGCGCTGGATTTAAGGGAATTTGCCATACTTTGTACCGAAGGATACGACAAATCCGAAAAATATGAAAGAAATTACGGAGTTGGTCATAATGTACAGCTTTATACATAAATGGGATGATCCAGAACTGAAGTCCCAGCTGGCTCCGGTCGGCAAATTTCTGCTGGAGTTCTTCAACGACCCGATCATTGTACAATATGCCCGCAAAAGGCCGAACCAGGATGATCATTATTTTATCGCTTATCTGACATTACGAATGGCTGGTCACCGGCTAAGAGCATATGAAGAAGCTCTGGTTCGTGTACATCAAAGCAATTACCCTGACCGTTCCGAGAAAATCCCCTTTCGGGTTCTCGAATTGCAATATTTGCAATGGATCGCCGGCTTAAAGAAGGAACCTCCGGTATGGGCATATACCGTGCCACCACGCTCGGATGATCCCCAATCCGGTTTATTTAACCAAATTTACCCATACGTTAATGTATTTGATGTCAGAAAAAGTTCATGACCGGGTTTGCTGATGAATCTGAAAAACATGCAAGTCCTGTAAAAGAAAAACGCTTGGACGTTCCCCAAGCGTTTATATTTGCTGTATTTAAAACGGCTTATCAGGATCAGTAAAATTTAATTTTTACTTTTATCATCAGAACGTTCTCCTAATTCATCGGATAGCTCAGTCTGATATTGAGGATTCCTGGTCCCTGTGCTGAATATTGTTTGCCAGATAACGGTGAAAAAATATTTCAAACAAACCTACACCGGTTGCAGCAATCAAAGAAGCTCTATAGACGTTGCCATCCACAGTCATACCATCAGCAAACCAATAAATAATCAGCCATGCCAATAAAAAGTCTGCTATTGTCGCTACAACATTATTGGTTCTTGGCAATATTAACATGTCGCCGATCAAATAGGCTGCCACTCCCAGGACTGCCGATAAAAATAAAACCTCACCAAAAGTCATTCCATATATTAAACCAAGGATAATATATAGAAAAGCTAGAGAAGCAACAAACTTTATTATTAAAACTCTAACATGTTTCATTAGATTTCCTCCTTTTTGTTATAATGGTTTATTTTTTAACACAAATTATTCTCTCGTTTGATGATTTTGTTAGAATTTGTTTTTCAGGGTTTGACAGTCCTGCAGGTATTGATCATTGTTCCAATACAGACCAAAGATTGAAGTCTGATTATAATGAATCTGCAATGCTTTTGCGGAACTGTATTGACAGACAGCAGACGGGAGACAAGCGTTAATATTACAATTTTTATTATTTGGGGTATATTAAAAAAGAATGAGAAAATCTGTATGATGGTTCAGGTTAAATTTGCAGGATCAGGGAAAACAAGGTGAAAAAATTCGGAGTGTTTGAGGATCGGTTTTTGGAAGACAGAGAGGAGGTCTTTTAAAAAACATGTGTTCACAACCCGTAAAAATACAGGAAAGACCTGCCTGTGATCATGAATACACCCCTTTAAAAGAAGTGATTATGTGTCCGCCCGCTTTTTTCGACATTAAGGAAGTAATCAACCGGGTGCAGTTGGCCCATCTGGATGAACCGATCGACAGGGACAAGGCAAAGTCCCAGTTTTATCATGTCGTTGACAAATTGAAAGAATATGAAGTGCAAGTGATGCTGTTGACTCCGAATCGGCAGTTTACCGACCAAATTTTCACCCGGGACATTGGCTTCGTTTTGGGAAACTCTCTTCAGATTGCCCATATGAAAGAACCGATTCGCCAGGGAGAAGAGAAATGGCTGGAAAAATGGCTTGACGAAAAGAAAATTCCTTATTTGAAGCGGCTTGATTCTCCGATTGAGGGAGGGGATGTGCTGATTCATGGCCATCAACTGTGGATCGGTGAAGGGGACCGTACCACCTCTGAGGCCGTCAGTTCTCTGCAAAACCGGTTTCCCTCATTTGAAATACATTCCATCTCCTATCCTGCTAAATATTTGCATCTGGATTGTATCTTGAGCATTTTATCAGAAACAGAGGCCATAGTTTATCCCCCTGCCTTTTCATCGCAAAGCTATGAACAGATCAAGCAGAACTGGCCTGATTTAATTACTGTCACGGAAGAAGAACAATTTGGACTGGCTGTAAATATTCTTTCCATCGGGAACAAAACTGTTTTCAGTCAGCCGCGGTTTCCGCGCCTCAATGACGAGTTGCGCAGACGCGGATACGTTGTAGAAAAAATTGATATTTCCGAGATTGTTAAAAGCGGCGGGGCGTTTCGCTGCATCACCTTGCCGCTCTTAAGAAAGAAATAGGCAAAACGGTGACGAGGCCCCTTTTCCAGAAAAAGGGGCCTCAATTTTTGGCTTGAAAAAGCGATTCAAAACCTGCTTTGGGGGAAAACAAATTTAATTAAAAACTGTTAATGTAAAATTGTTTATCAATTTAAGAAAATATAGGAAGGAAGATTTAAATATTTACAAGTTTTATCCTGCTTTTTCAATTATGTTGTAGTTGTATCGTAAATAATTTAATGCTGTTTTTTATTATTATTGTGATTAGAAACAAAAACTTCATGGTTGAATATAACAAAATCATATATTAGAATATAATTGAGTAACATTAAAGCCGAGGTGGTTGCCGTGTGGAGACTGTAGAAGCCTTTAAAGACAGAAAACAGATCAATGCCATTAAAAAATACTTAAAACAGCATTCGGAACGGGATTTTTTGCTCTTTGTCTTTGGAATCAATACTGGCCAAAAGATCAGCGACATATTAAACGTCAGGGTGGGTGACGTGATCGAAAAAGACGGGGCTGTCAAGGATTTTTGCCGGATCGCCAGTACCGGCAGGGAAGTTTACCTTAACGCCAAAGTAAAAAAGGCGATTCTCCACTATGTCCAACTGCATCAATTATGCCGCGAAGATTATCTGTTTCAATCCTCTAAAAGCAAAAAGCCCATTACACGTCAGCAAGCTTATCGAATCATACAACAATGCGCCAGGGCGGTAGGGGTTGAAGGAAAGATTGGTACCAACTCATTGCGAAAAACTTTCGGGTTTCATGCCTATAAAAGAGGGGTAGCCATCTCTTTGCTCCAGAAACATTTCAATCACTCCACTCCCTCGGAAACCCTCAGATTTCTGGGCATTTCCAAAGATGAGAAAATCAGGACTGAAATCGATGTAGATCTTTGAACACAGATTGGAGGAATGGATTATCAGTGCAATTTGGATGAAAGGACTGCATGAGATTTTCCAGACTGCACTGGCAGAAAAATTGATAGAGAGGAGAATCCAATTGGATCATCTGAAAAACACCGGCCGCGAAGTGATCATAGCTATTCTTCCAATGACTGCTGTCATTTTTGTATTGCAGTTTACCGTGATTTGGCTTCCTGCCGAAATGTTCCTGCAGTTTTTGATTGGTGTTGTAATGGTTGGATTAGGACTGTTTTTATTTTTGATCGGTGTCGATATAGGAATGATTCCGGTTGGGGAAATGATTGGTTCAGCTTTGTCCAGGCTGGGGAAAGCCGGACTTGTCATTTTATTCAGTGTCATTCTGGGAATTGCTTCTACCGTTGCCGAACCGGATGTGATTGTACTTGCTTCGCAGGTGGATATGGTGACAGGCGGAGCAATCCCCAAAAGCGTTCTTATTTTTACCGTTGCCCTGGGTGTCGGGATTTTTGTCGGATTGGCGATTCTGCGGATTTTGCTTAATATTCCTATTACCTATCTGTTGATCGGGGGTTACAGTTTAATCCTTATTCTTTCTTTTTTCACTCCGACTGAATTTGTACCAGTAGCTCTTGATTCCGGAGGGGTTACCACCGGCCCGATGACAGTGCCATTTATCATGGCCCTGGGCTTGGGAGTTGCATCTGTTCTGAGTGGAAAAAGTGCTTCTTCTGACGGTTTTGGGCTGGTTGCGCTGGCTTCGGTCGGTCCGGTTATTGCAGTATTGCTGTTGGGGGTGATGTATTCATGACAAACCCGTTTCATGGCTTTGGAAATACATTCATGGAAGTTGCAATTGCTTTGACTCCGTTGTTTGTAACCTTTCTGCTGTTTCAGATTTTTCAATTGAAGCTGCCCAGGAGAAAAGTCATC
The DNA here is from genome assembly GCF_013868055.1 of Thermoactinomyces mirandus. GTDB lineage: Bacteria > Bacillota > Bacilli > Thermoactinomycetales > Thermoactinomycetaceae > Thermoactinomyces > Thermoactinomyces mirandus. Next base: position 5,232 of record NZ_JACEOL010000012.1, read on the forward strand.
AATATTATAAAGGGTTTCATTCTTGCTTTTTTGGGGCTGGTACTCTTTTTACAAGGTGTGCATATCGGTTTTTTGCCTACAGGTGAAAAGATGGGAATGATTCTGGGAGATCTTTCCTATAGCTGGATTCTCATCCCTATCGGCCTCATTTTCGGATTTGTGGCTACTTTTGCCGAGCCGGCGGTACGAATCCTGAACCAGCAGGTTGATAAAGTATCGACGGGCTCGATTCCGGAAAAAGTGATGCTGTACACAGTCTCGATCGGTGTGGCCGTATCGGTTGCCCTTTCCATGCTGAGAGTGGTTGCCGGAATCCCACTGTGGTATTTTGTCATTCCAGGGTATTTGCTGGCATTTATTTTAACGAGGTACACCAAGAAAAGTTTTACGGCTATAGCCTTTGATTCGGGTGGGGTTGCGACAGGGCCAATGACGGTTACCTTTATCCTGTCCATGGTGGTTGGAGTTGCCACAGTGATGGATGATCGCAATCCACTGCTCGAAGGTTTTGGAATGATTTCGCTCGTCGCGCTGGCTCCGATCCTTTCTGTATTGATTTTGGGGATAATGTATGGCAGAAAGGAGAAAGAAAATGAACAAAGCATCGAATCATAAATTGATTGTAACGATTGTCAATAAAGGAATGGCCAGAAAGGTAGTCAGGGCATCGAAGCAGGCCGGGGCTGAAGGCGGCACGGTGCTGTTTGGCAAGGGAAGCGGAATCCATGAACAGGTATTTTTTCTGGGCATTCATATCGAACCGGAAAGAGAATTGATTCTGACATTGGTACCCGATGAGAAACTGGAATCTGTATTAACTGCTGTAAAAAAAGCCGGTGAACTGGACCGCCCGGGAAAAGGCATCGGTTTTGTACTGGATAGCAAAAAAGTTGCCGGGGTTTATCATTTGCTTCATTCCTATTCCTGAAAGGAGGCAGTCACATGGCAAAGCAAAAGATTGATTATGATTTAATTGTTACCATTGTCAATAAAGGTTTTTCCGAAGAGGTGGTTGAAGCATCCAAAAAAGCGGGTGCCGAGGGCGGTACGATCCTCTTTGGTCGAGGGACTGGTATTCGTGAAAAAGCTAAACTGTTCAACATTGTCATTGAGCCGGAAAAAGAAATCGTCCTGACCCTGATTGATCGCAAAAAAACAGAGCAGGTACTGGAATCAATTACAAAAAGCGTGCAGCTGGATAAACCTGGAAAAGGAATTGCCTTTGTACTGGAGGTGGAACGTACAGTCGGGATAAATCATATTCCTGACCTGATAACAGATGAATAAAACGACCAGGATAATTAGAAATTTCATATTCAGTCCGGAAGTTGGAACAAACAGTCCGGCAACGCGTGTATGGAGAGTGTAAAATAAGTAAAATCATCCCGTGTAAGCGTTTCAAAAGCCAGATGAAGTCCAGTCAGAAAAAGAAAAAATTTGCAACAGGTATACGTGTTTTTCTTGTTGTGATTGGTGTATTTCTTACTGCTTTCGGGGTGGAAATGTTCCTGATGCCAATTCAGATCATGACTGGCGGAATCATTGGGATATCCGGCATATTATCTCATGTGACCGAGATGGAAATGGGGATTTTCCTGTTTTTTCTGAATTTCCTGTTTCTTCTTCGCCATATCAGGATTGTAAATCGCATCAGGGCGTTTTTGGCAACATTCAGTTTAATTCTGTTAACAATATTCATTATATGATTCCATTCTTTCCCATCTGTGGTCGAATCTCCCATCCTTGCAGCATTCTGGGGCAGTCTCTTGTTGGGAATCGGTGTGGGGATTATTTTCCGCTATAGCGGGTTTACGGATGGAGTTCGCCAGGCAACTTTTCTGATCAAAAAACAGGTTCCGGTTACTGCCGGCCAAAATGTTATGGTGATTAATCTCCTGATTTTGGCTTTGGCCGGGCTCATTTTTGGTTGGAAGCAAGCTGTGTATTCAATCTTTGGCTATCTTGTCTCTTTGAAAACGAGTGAATATGTGATGAATCAGTTTTGCATGAAAAGTGCAGTCTGGATTGAAACAGAATATTCGGGATGGATGAAATACGTTCTCAAAAGAACGTTTAAAAAAAGTTTATCTATATGTCAGCAAATATCCCTGATCATGAGATATTTATCATTATTCCAAGGAGGAAAAGGAAAGCCGTCCAAACATTAATTAGTGAAATTGACCCGTCTGCTTCTTTATCTTTTGCTCCAATTGACCCTCTGCTTATAAAAGAAAGCAATAAATAAGTTGTATAAAAAATAACGAAATCAGAGAAAGCCCCTTTTCTCTGGCAGAAAAGGGGCTTTCCTTTTTAACTGATAAATTTAATGGACAAACCATTTCGCGACAGGATATTCATAATATTTATCTTTCAGTGCATAAATAATTCCTTTGAGCGGATAATAGATAGTCATGATTGAGAAGACAACCAGGAAAGGTAAACCGATCAAGATAAAGGAGAAGATTGTTGAAATGCCAATCAGCAGCCAGAAGACAGCATGAAATATCAGGGCTTGTAATGACAGTCGCTTGATATCCCTTTCTGAGATGATGAAATATACAAGCAGCGGAACCAGAACCGGTGCAAACCAGGTGCTTGCATGAACAAGAATTTTAATCGCCTTGTAGTTCAAGAGGAACCCTCCATAACATAACATTGTTTTATTATATAACTACCCTTTTAATGCTCAATCAAACCTCTTTTTTTATTTTGTACCAAAAAATCTCCTCCATTTTGTGGAGGAGAAGGGAAAGTTTATGATTTTTTACGGGTCCCCATTTGTGCGATATATTTGGCCATGGAAGAGATGGCTACCGGAATGGCTTCCTCACTGGGATCGAGTTGCGGATGATGCAATCCATAGGGTGTATCAACACCGAGCCAAAACATGAAACCCGGGATTTCATTCAGAAAATAGCCAAAATCTTCTCCAGCCATTGATTCACGGCATTCAATCAACTGATAAGGAGTTTGATGTGTAATGAAATCTGTGAAAGACTTTGTCCATTTGGCATCATTGTAAACCTGGCAATAACTGCATCCCCAGTCAATGGCTGTTTTGCAGTTAAAACCGGCTTCAATCCCTTTTAGCAGTGATTCAATCCTTGTTTGGATAAGTTCCATCGATTTTTTTGAAGTGGTACGGATGGTTCCTTCAATTCGGGCGTGATCGGCGATGATATTTTGCTTGGTGCCAGCTTCCATTTTTCCGATGGTGAGTATGGTAGCATCCAATGGATCAATATTTCGTGAAACAATGGTTTGAAGCTGCTGCACCAGTTGGGTGCAGGCGATTACCATATCGTTGGCCAGATGCGGGCGGGCTGCATGGCCGCCTGTTCCGTACAGATCGATGAAAAGTTCCGAGGTATTGGCAAAAAGCAAACCGGGCCGGATTGCAATCGTGCCTACAGGATATTCCGGTGCAACGTGGAGCGCAAAGATGACATCGGGTTTCCATTCCCTTAAAGCATTGCTCCTGAGCATGGGAAGGGCTCCTCCGGGCCCTTCTTCAGCCGGTTGGAAGATAAACACCAAATCGTCATCAATCCTGTGATGGACAAAGTGGGTCAGGATTCCCAGGGCAATGGCCATATGCATATCATGTCCGCAAGCATGCATGTATCCGTCATGGATTGATGGAAACGGGCAGGAGGTTTGTTCCCTGATCGGGAGCCCATCCATATCTGCCCGGTAGCCGATGCATTTTTGCGGGCGGTTTCCCGGGATTTTTGCCAGAACGCCCGTTTTCCAAGTACGGATGTACAGCCGGTCTTTTGGGAGGGTGTCAAGGTATTCCAGGATTAATTGTTGTGTTTTGTGTTCGTTAAAGCCAGGCTCCGGAATTTGATGGAGCTGGCGCCGCAATTGAATAAACGGGGAAGCCTGTTCAATGTCCAAACCTAAACCTCCTTTTTGTCCAGTCGTTGTTGCAGCCGTCTTTGCAGTGTCGTGATAAAGAACTCAATTTCCTCATCCGTCAGTGTAAGAGGCGGAAGCAACCGGATTACTGTTTGCGCGGTAATATTAATCAGAATTCCATCATTCATCAGTTCTGTCTGCAATGCCTTGATTTCCTCTTTTGTGAAACAGGTTCTTATGCCAATCATCATGCCCCGTCCGTTGATGCTTTGAATGATGGTGGGGAATTCCGTTTGCAAATCGTTCAGGCGGGACCATAAATAATCGGCTGTCTGTTTTCCCTTTTCCAGCATTCCATCTTCAAATAACGCGTCAAGCACAGCGTTGCCAAGTGCAGCGCTCAGCGGTGAAGGGGCAAAAGTGGTGCCATGATCTCCAGGCTGGAATGCATCAAGTAATTTTTCTCCGGCAATCACTCCGCCCAGCGGCAAACCTCCGCCTACTCCCTTGCCAAACAGGATGAGATCCGGCTTTAGAGAAAATGCCTGATAAGCAAACAGTGTGCCCGTACGTCCCATGCCAGCCTGGATTTCATCGACGCAAAAGAGCATTTGATGTTTTTGGCACAATTGCTGGATCGTCTCCAGAAATTCTTTTGTCAGGAGCACAATGCCTCCAGAACCCAGTATAGGTTCCACGAGGACGGCGGCCGGTCGGAACTGTTCACAAACCTGCTCCAGTTGGGTAGTTTGATTCACCTCTATTTCAAAAACGGGAAGGTCGATTTGCGGAAAATCCTGATAAATGCCTGGTTGCCGCGTCAGTTTTAGCGCTCCCAAAGTGCGTCCATGAAAACTGTTTTTAAGTACAATGATTCCCTTTTTCTGCGGAGCATGTTTTACAGACCATTTATGAATAAGTTTGATGGCCGCTTCCGTTGCTTCCGCACCGGAGTTTCCAAAATACACCTTGCCGGTTTTAAGGGAGTGTTTTACCAGGCGTTCGGCCAAACGGATCGCCGGTGTATTCAGGAAGATGTTGGAGATATGCAGGAACTGTTTTCCCTGTTCAGCCAATGCTTTCATCAGACGGGGATAGGAATGTCCCAAAATGTTTACTGCCAGTCCGGTGAATAAATCAAGGTAACGATTCCCTTTTGTATCAATCAGAACGTTTTTTTCCGCTTTGGCAATGGCAATCGGCATTCGCCCGAAAGTTGGAAGAATATAAGTTTTGTCCAGATGTTGCCAGTCTGACATAAGCGATCCTCCTAAATATATAAAATGAGACCCCTGCAGGGGTCCGAGATGAAATTAAAGCTCACGCAATGCCTGAATGACTTCCGTTTTGGAACGGGTTTTGTCATCGATTGTTTTAATCACACGGGCCGGTGTGCCAGCTACCACACTGTATGGAGGAACATCTTTGGTAACCACAGCCCCGGCTGCAACAACCGCGCCTTTGCCGATTCGTACACCTTCAAGGATTACCGTGTTTGCCCCGGTTACAACGTCATCTTCAATGATTACCGGCGTTGCCGATGGCGGTTCAATAACTCCGGCAATTACCGTTCCGGCACCAATATGGCAATTTTTGCCGATCGTTCCGCGGCCTCCGACGACAACATTCATATCAATCATTGTGCCCTCGCCGATGACCGCCCCGATGTTGATCACAGCCCCCATCATAATGACGGCGTTTTTCCCGATTTGTACATTGTCCCGAATCAAGGCACCAGGTTCGATCCGGGCAGGGATTGCCTTCATGTCCAAAAGCGGGATTGCCGAGTTCCGCCGGTCGTTTTCAACAACAAAATCGTCTATTTTTTCCCTGTTGGCATCAAGAATCGGTTTTAACTGGTTCCAATCACCAAAGATAACACCAACACGTCCGGTGATAAAGGTGTGGGCATCCCCAAAATCAATTTCATCCAGATTTCCTTTTATATGTACTTTGACAGGTGTCTTTTTTTTGCTTTTTTGAATAAATTCAATGATCTGATAGGCATCCATCTCTTTCATGTTTTCACCCTTTCTTCATGGGAGGATTGACTGTATTTATTCAGCGATGTGTCAGTTAATTCATGAACAAAGTATACCATAATTCAGAGATAATCTTAAGAAAGATCATACTCCGGATTGTTTTTCCATAAAAAAGATCCTCAAAAAGAGGATCGAAATAAAATTTATAGTCCGCCTGGCTCGCTTTGGGCGATGTCGATGGGTTCAGGATTTGCGAAACCGACAATTCCGAAAAGAGCAATAATACTACCTAAAAGTATGACTTTAAATATTATTCTCATAGTCTTCTACCTCCCATCTATTAAATTCTTTTTTTACATTATACATACTACGCATGCAATTCTGAAATCCCTCTTCGTCGCGCCCATCATAACAACGAGCCAAACTGAACCAGATTTTGAATTCTTTGTCCTGATACTTATGTTTTTGCGATATTTCAAGTGCTTTTTGATAAGATGAAACAGCTTCCTCAATCTGATTGCACATATGGTACAAATCGCCCAGAATAATCAGGCTGGTGCTTAAACGCGGAGCATCATTAAACCTTTCTGCAAAGTTGATTGCGGTCTTCAGGGCTTCTTTGGCCTCATTGTTCCGGCCCTGTTTGATGTAAAGAATGCCAAGACGTGTATATACAGTAGTCAAGCGCTGATCGGGAGGAAATTTTCCTTCAAGTTTCAAGGCCATTTTAAATGAGGTTTCTGCCATTTCCCAATCTTTTTTGGTGGTATAGACGCTTCCAAGCACGGTCCATAAATCACACATGCTGTCATACTGTTTGTTAAGGCGGGAGATTTCAATCCCTTCTGTAGCATATTCAATTGCTTCGTCCAACAAGCCCGATTGGCGCGAAAATTCAGCACGTAACCAGTAAAATCCGAGCAAGGTGTTAATGTCATCTATTCCCGGGATCATCTCCCAGACATCCTGAATGAGACGCATGCCTTCCGTGATGCGCCCCATGCGTTGCAGGTAAACGCCTTTGTTACGGTAAAGCAGGCATCTGATATGTTGATTATCGCCTTTGTCATTAAATACTTCGATCCCGGTGGATGTGAGTTCAAGGGCTTGTTCAATATTGTTCTGTTTGTAACGGATCAGACCGAGCAAAAGATAGCTTGCTGCTTCCATGTTGCTTTCCTTGTACGGGTTTTGCTGGGAGATTCGAAGAGCATTGTAGAGTGCTCGCTCCGCCTGTTTCCATTTATATTTACTCATGTAGCATTCGCCTTTGTAATAGTAAACATGGGCGATATACGGATGATTGTCATCCAGATTGAGGGCTTCCAGTTTCTCCAAGGCTTCGTCGATTAACCCGATTCTCCGTAAGGTGGCGACGGAGAGCAGTTCAAATTTTACTTTTTTTATTTCTTCCTGCTCTTTTATGAGCATTTCAGGCAGTTTACTCATGGGAAGATTCAGTTTTTCCAGTAAATATGAAATTTTTTCCGGACTGACATGGGCGACTCCCCGCTCAATGTTACTGACCGTTGCCGGCGAAATATTTTCGTCGGCCAGGTCTTCCAATCTTAAACCACGGTCTTTTCTGACTTTCCGAATAACTTCACCAATTTCATGCAAAGCAAGTTGTTTCAATCCGATCACCTCACTAAACTATAATTATTATTATATTACACCTTTTTAAAAAAATTTGGAATGAGTGTTTTTTAATTTTCTTAAATATAAAGTGATTATCGGATGGGAATTTGTATTTGCCGCTATGAAAACGGCAGGAAACGGAAATAAAAGTAAAGAGATGAAAAGTACCGTTTCAGGACAGGCCCTGAAAATATAAAAATAAACCGTCATACAGTAACAACAAAATTTTTTATAAAATAAAAGTTATTTTATCTAGTCAAAAAATATTATAATTAGATTCTGCTAACAACCAAAAAGGGACTCACAGACTTATACATGATATACATTGGAGGGGGAGTATGTGTTTCTTACGTTTATCAAAGAGTTAAAGCGTCGTATACTCGAGGAGAGACTTTATGATTTGTCGGCACAACTTGCCTACTACTTTTTGATGTCCATCTTTCCGTTTTTATTGTTGGCCGTTACACTGCTGGGGTATCTTCCGATTTCCGGTGAAAATATCCTTCGTCTGATTGAACCCTATGCTCCGGCAAACACCTATGCTCTTGTGGAATATAATTTGTCGATTGTATTGGGTAAGCAACAGGACGGAATCTTTTCGATCAGCCTGTTGATTACCTTGTACCTGGCCTCCATTGCCTTTCAGTCGGTTATTCGCATTTTGAACAATGCGTATCAGGTTGAGCAGGACAAATCGTTCATCATGCAGTGGATCCTGGGTGTATTGTTGATGTTTGGCCTGTTGTTCGCAGTAGTGGTATCATTGATGCTGCCTGTTTTCGGGAGGGTGATCGGGGGATTTGTCTTCAGTCTGCTGGGCATGATCCACTTTTTCTATGAAGTCTGGATCTGGCTCAGGTGGCTGATCAGCAGCTTTGTTCTGTTTATGGTGTTTTTGAGTGTTTACAAATTTGCACCAAACATTAAAATACGCTTTAAAGAAGCGTTGCCGGGGGCACTTTTTGCCACAGTCGGCTGGCAGCTCAGTTCGCTGGGGTTTGCCTACTATGTATCTCTCAACAATTACTCGCATATTTACGGAAATTTGGGAGGTTTGATTGTATTGGTAGGCTGGTTTTACCTGACAGCACTGATATTAATATTGGGCGGCATGATCAATGCCACACTGAGTCAAATAAAGATGATGCAGGGAGAGAAAAAATGATGCCAAATTCAAAGGCGTTTCGCTTGGGATATGCAATGATTGTCGTATTGTTGATTGTCCTGCTGGCTCACCAGGTACAGTTTATTTTCAAACCGCTTGTAGTGCTGGTACAAACCTTGTTTACGCCTTTTCTGGTGGCAGGAATCCTGTTTTATTTGTTTCGGCCGGTGGTAGACTGGCTGGAGACCAGAAAGATTCCCCGTCCGTTATCCATCCTGTTTATTTATCTCATGTTTATCGGACTTTTTGTTTTGCTTGGCTTTTTGGTTGGCCCACTTTTGCAAAAGCAGTTGGATCAATTGGTAAAAAACCTTCCGATGATTATTGATTCGGCCAAAGAAGAGTTAATCCGGTTAAGCCATCACCCCTGGGTCAGCGACAATCTTGACTGGAAGAAAATCACGACGAGTGTCACCGAGTATTTAAAAACAAGCTATAAAGCGATTGGTGCCAATATTGCCGGCTTTTTTCAGGTGATTACCAATATTGTCCTGGTGTTTGTGACAGTTCCCTTTATTCTGTATTACATGTTGAAAGAAGGGGAACGATTCCCGCATTTTGTCCTGCAATGGCTGCCGGAAAAAGAGCGTGACCAGGGATACAGAATCCTGTCGGATATGGATTCGGCTTTAAGCTCGTACATCAAGGGACAGATTCTGGTAAGTGTCTTTGTGGGAACTCTGGTTTACATAGGGTATCTGATTATCGGGATCGAATATTCATTGATTTTGGCCCTGATTACCATGTTTACCAACGTGATCCCTTTTATCGGACCGCTGATTGGAACCGTGCCGGCAGTTGTTGTCGCTTTGATTGACTCCCCGATGATGGTAGTAAAAGTGTTGATCGTAGCCGTTATTGCGCAGCAACTTGAAGGGAACCTTGTTTCTCCCCTTGTGATGGGGAAGAATCTGAACATTCACCCGTTAACAATCATTGTACTATTACTGGTGGCCGGAAGCATGGCCGGATTCCTCGGACTGTTGCTGGCCGTTCCGACTTACGCTGTCGCCAAAGTGGTGATTAGCCACCTTTACCGACTGTTTATGTTGCGGCGCCAGGAAAAACTGGATGCACACTTGTGACAAAAGCATGGCCGGGATAAAAATACGGTTTTGAACATCTCCGGCTGTTTTCCTTGTAAGCGGAAGGCAAAAAGATGTTTTGAAAACAGCCTCTTTTGCCTTGCCGGCAAGCATCTGATTAGAAAATTTATTTTATAAAACAAATTCGTAAATAAAAATGAAGATATAAAAGGAATAATTAAAATGTTATAGAAAATATAAATTATTACCAAATACCATCTAATCTCCCAAGCTTGTTCAGCTCCATTGTTTTTTTCAAGAAAATATCATGAAGATATAAACATGGATCAAAGGGAGGGTTGGAAATGAAAGAAAACTGGGACCCGTTTGAGTTGAAAATTGAACCCAAGGATTTTGAAGCGGAGTATGGAAGCAAGGAATTTGAGCTGACCTTGGATGATGAACAGGCAGAATTGGATATTGATATTTAATTGGAATCGCGAAATAATAATGCCCTTCAATCATAATCCTGAAGGGCATTGCTTTTTAGCGGTTTCTATTCATTATCACTTTTTATCAAGTTACGCTGATTTAGTAGCCAAAAATATATAAAATGACAGTTCGGGGTATTTGTTGTCCATAGGTGATTTTCTTATTCCAAATCCAGTGTTTTTAATATAATTTTCAAACTGGTCAGGTGGGTAGTATCTGATAAAATCCCTTAATGAACCCCGTTTGTCCAGACATTTAAGCAACATTTGAAGTTATAGATTGACGAAACTCTTTAGGGGATAAATATCCCAAAGCAGAATGTGGCCTCTCATCATTGTAGAATTTTATATATTGATCAATGTCGTTTTTAGCTTCCAAGAAGGAAGAATATTCCTGGAGCCAAACAGTTTCTTCTTTCAGGGTGCGAAACCAAAGCTCAATATAAGCATCTGCG
>NZ_JACEOL010000013.1 GCF_013868055.1 Thermoactinomyces mirandus
TCTTGCTTCCACTCCTGAACAATTTGTTCAACATTCATTGTTTGAACACCTGAAGGCAATGGAAAGTGCTGTAGAGAGTAAAGCGCTGCTTTTCCTTCCCAATTCCTGAAAACGTCAAGGAACTCCGGGAAGAACCGATCCAACCAGTTTTGAATCCGCCCTTTTATGCTGGCTAAGTCTTTCATTAAACGGTCTCGTAAGTTCATGCCGTTACGAAGTTCGGCATAGATTCCTTCAGGAACCTGCGGTTCGGAGTACCGTCCATCTTGAATTAGCCTGGCAATAACATAGGCGTCTTTCACATCATTTTTGGTTGGGGAATTGTCGTCCAGCTCTTTGCTCCTCTTAACATGCATCGGGTTAACCATGATCAACTTGATACCGTGTTTCTTGAGAAACTCAGCTAAACTCAGCCAGTAATGGCCTGTTGGTTCGATTCCAAACAGCACCTGCTGTTTGGAGTGCTGTTTCATCAAGGACTTGATCCAAAAAAGCAATTGGCTAAACCCAGATTGAGATTGGCTAAATGCAATGGTCTTGCCTAATTCAATCCCACGAAAGTCTACAGCCCTTGCAATGTGCTTGTGTTTAGCAATATCTGCGCCTATGATTAAAGTCGATTCGTTGATTTGCTCAATTTTACGATTTTGCTTATACTTCAATTTGGGTACCTCCTTCGCTATTTAAGGGTCCACTGGCCAGTGGGACACCTCGTATGTTAGCAGGAGGTACTTTTCTTTTTCAACCCCCTTTGTTTTTCAAATACAGGAATGCTTCATTAGCAGAAGTAGCATCTACTACGATATCGTTCCCTTTAGCTTTTAAAAAGTCCGTTGTCTTCTTTGCCATTAAAGAAGATGACATACCACCTGCACAAATGATTAAAACTTTTTTCATCCTGCATCCCTCCCTCAATAAATTAAGTTTTTCTCACTCAATCTCTCGTTTTTTCTCCAATTTTGAAAAATGAACCAGGCATTTAGAACGGATACATTTTGAATAGATGTATAGAAAAGGAATTAAGGGTTTACTCAAATAGAGGCAAGCCTCTATTTGTAAAAATATGTGAGCGCTAGTGGATCTCCACAATGACCCAAGGAGTTTACCCTCCCATGTCTCACAGGATCCAAGTCCCTAAATTCCTTCGTTCTACCTGCCTTGGGGTGGAAGCTGAAAAAGCTCCATTGCAGGGTCTATGCCCGTATGGTAAAGATAAGACTCAGCTTCCACGCGGTTGCTACTTGTAAAGAAAACGAGAAAAAAGAACTTAAGCTACTTCCTGTAATTGACCTTGATGCGAAGCTCCTTGGAGCTTTGCCGCCTCATCGGGGAGCTGTTTGCGTCCGAGTACGAACAAAATCCGAATGAGCCTACACCATAATGCAATTAATGACTGCTTTCTATGCAATGGGTTGTTT
>NZ_JACEOL010000014.1 GCF_013868055.1 Thermoactinomyces mirandus
AAACGTTTGAGTGAAAGAGGAAAACAACTGTACAAACGACGTCGCGAAACCATTGAGCGCAGCTTTGCTGACGCAAAAGAACTGCATAGTCTTCGCTATGCACGTTACAGGGGGCTTGCCAAAGTGAAAGAGCAATGCCTCCTTACGGCCATGGCCCAAAATGTTAAAAAACTGGCTTTGCTCCTCTCGAAGAGAGGAAAAAGCCTTGTGATCCGGCTAATTAATAAATTGAATTTCCTTCATTTGTTTATCTCCCTGAAATATACAACCCCAAGCCCTTTTCTTGCGAAAAAGCTTGGGGTTTGTCATCAAGCTCGAGACATGGATTCAAACCATGTCTCTTTCTTTTTTCCGGGCAAAATACAAAACCGGTGGTCTGGTCAGAGCATCTCTTCGGTTGTTAATTCGGGTGTACAAGTTTTTTGACAGTATGGGGAAACTCTGCCAGTGATATGCAAACTCCCCGGGCAGTATGAAATAGAGCATGAGGAAGGAGACTGAATGTAAAGGTTTTTATTAACTTTGACACTTGAATATATGGCTTTCCCCTTTGTTGTGAGGAGACTTTCAGGCAAAAGAAGTTTCCCGGATTTATCGTGTACGCCAAACGGCAGCCGGATAAAAATTGACGGTGGCAATATGACCGCATTGTTGATACTCAATTCTCCGGCAAAGGTTGACACAGTCATGCTTCTTGTTTGTTTTGAATCTGTTTGTAAAAGCGGCTGTTTTTAATACCGTAGTAAAGGTTTACAAAACCCAATCCGAAAACCAGGGCCATCAGTATTCCCTGAATAATGGACAGAGATATCGAAATAATCTGCAAAATGGCAATAGAAATAAACATGATGCCCATGTTCACATTCATGCGGGCGCGATAAATCTGTTTATGGACCCCCTGTTTCCGTCTGGACAGGATACTGTTGAAAAAGGTGCCAAAAATGCTGAGGCAAATGAGCGATACCAAAATAATCATGAAGACGGTCATTATGAATACCTCCCGTTAAAACAAACGCCTCGTTCAACCTGATGAGGCGCTCCCAGATGTAATTCCTATTGTTCCTTTTCCGGAATTGTGGGGGATAAACCAGTATCCGTGGTCTGTTTTATCAACGATTACATAAATATCCAGTTTTTTCAATTGTTTCCTGATCAAGGCTGCAACCTTTTCTGTTTCAGCAAAAGCGGAATAGCCATCTTTCAGTTTTTTGACTTTTGCCTGAGCAATCTTCTTTGGACTAATGATCAAGGCAACTCCCCCTTTTTCTTAAAAACATCATACCTTATTACGGAAGAAGATGCACTACTTTACTGTATCCGAAATTTGACTGCCGGAAAGATCCTCGACTTTCAGCCAGATCTTTAACGTTTCATCATATAAAGAGACGTATTTCAGATGAACTTCCACCCTGGTTTTTTGCGAGTCTTCGATGATGACCTGTTCTTTTTCGAGGATGAGTTCCAGGATTTCGGGATTGTTGCCGATCCAGTCCATGGATTTGTCAAGGAAGGGAGCCAGTTTTTTTTCGATTTGCGCTTTGACGGCATCTGTGATATACGACTGTTCCGCATCCACTTCCACCATGATTTTTTTGATCCGTTTCTCTTCTTTTTGTGCGCTGCTTCCTTTTTTAGACAGCTGTTCAAGTTCTTTTTGCAATTTCATAATCTCTTTGTATTTCTGGTTGTTGGCATAGTAAATGGCATTGCGTTCAGAGAGCAGCCCGTCTATTTTTTGCCCGTACACAAAGAGAAAAAAACTGCTTCCTGCAATGATTCCCAACAGAAACATGACGAAGCAGCGACGATTTTTTTCAAATCCCCGGACAATTCCTTTGGCCATCAGAACCCACCCTGAATCAGCCAGCGAACCAGAACCGTTCCGGTATGGGCGCCCAAAAAAGCACTTACAATAAAAACGATCTGCTGGAATGCCAAATTCAGCTGGCCTCCCAGAATGGTAATTTCGAAATTTTTGATCGTATCAAAGGTACCGCCAATGGCAGCCACCATGGCCCATATTTTCAGCTGTTCAGCAAGACGCATCATTTTAAACATCGGATATTCATCGGTTATAAACGCTCCCAGTCCACCCAGAATAACTCCGCCAAGCACAACCCCCAGCGCGATCAAAAAATCCAGGACAGCTGTTGTCCAAAATTCCTGTTCCATAACCCCCACGGCCTCCAATCGGTTACTTATTCCACCCTATGACGCGGTCTAATAAAATATGTAAAAGTATATTTAAAGAATATTCTGTATTATTGCTCTGATATAATAGAGTTAAGAGATAGGAGGTTGGTTGTGTGGAGCGAGATGATTTTGTCCACTTGCACCTTCATACGGAGTACAGTTTGTTAGATGGGGCAGCACGGATCAAAGAAGTAATTGCAAAAGCCAAACAGTCAGGAATGAAGGCACTGGCCATTACCGATCACGGTGTCATGTACGGAGTGCTTCCGTTCTACAAAACCTGCCTGGAAGAAGGGATCAAACCTGTCATTGGCTGTGAGATGTATCTTACCCCCGATGATTATCAAAAGAAACCATCCCTGAAAAAACAGAAAAACTATCATTTGTTGTTACTGGCGGAATCAAACGAAGGATACCGGAACCTGATTCGCCTGTCCACAGAAGCGCATTTGCATGGTTTCCATTACAAACCGCGGATTGACCGGAAGCTGCTAAGGAAATACGCGAGCGGATTGATTGCCACCAGTTCCTGTCTGAACGGGGAGATTCCCCAGGCGATTTTACGTGGCGATTATGACGAAGCGAGACGGCTGGTCGGGGAATATACGGAAATATTTGGAAAAGACTGTTTTTATTTTGAGCTGCAGGACCACCAGCTGCCGGAACAGCAAAAAGTTAACCGGGTTTTGATCCGGTGGGCTGAAGAGATGGATATTCCCCTTGTTGCCACCAATGATGTCCATTATATCGAGAAAAGCGATAATGCCATTCACGATTGTCTGCTGTGCATTGGAACAGGAAGCAAATTAAAAGACGAAAATCGCCTGCGTTTTTCTTCCGACCAGTTTTACCTGAAGTCCGCGGCAGAAATGAAAAAACTTTTTCAGCATGTCCCGGAAGCGATTCATAATACGGTCAGGATTGCCGAGCGATGTAAGGTAGATATTCCCTTGGGGCAGCATCTGTTTCCACGGTTCAAAGTGCCTGACGGCATGAATGCAAGAGATTATCTGCGAAAACTGTGTTACCGGGGGGCTCGGTCGAGGTTTGAAACCATTACTGCCCGGATCAGGGACAGGCTGGATTATGAATTGAAGATTATTGACCGGATGGATCTGAATGATTATTTTCTTGTCGTTTGGGATTTTGTGCGGTTTGCACATCAACAGGGGATTGCAGTCGGGCCTGGCCGCGGATCGGCAGCAGGAAGCCTGGTTGCTTATGTCCTTTACATTACTCAGATCGACCCGATTCGCTACGGTCTTCTGTTTGAACGGTTCCTCAATCCGGAACGGGTGAGCATGCCGGATATTGACATAGATTTCAATTATGAACGAAGAGACGAAGTAATTCGTTATGTTGTGGAAAAATATGGAGCTGACCATGTCGCACAAATCATTACCTTTGGTACGATGGCTCCCCGGGCAGCTGTGCGGGATCTGGGACGTGTGATGGGATTGCCTTATTCAACCGTTGACAAACTGGCAAAGATGATTCCGGGCAATCCCGGCATGACACTGGAAAAGGCCTGTCAGCTCGAGCCACGGTTAAAACAGCTGGGGAAAGATCCGCAGATGTCCCGGTTACTGGAAGCGGTGAAAAAAATTGAGGGCATACCGAGGCATATTTCGACCCATGCGGCCGGAGTCGTGATTTCAAGTGAACCTCTGACAAACTTTGTACCCTTGCAGGAAGGAAACGAAGGAATTCCGCTTACCCAGTACCCGATGGAAGTATTGGAAGATATCGGGTTGTTGAAAGCTGATTTTTTGGGGTTAAGGAATTTGACCATTATTGAAAATGCGCTTCGGTTTATCAAACAGTCCTGTGGAACCGCTCCGGACTTTTCACAAATGGAATATGATGACCCGGCTACGTATCACATGTTATCCAGGGGAGAAACAACGGGTGTGTTCCAGTTGGAATCTCCGGGCATGCAAAAAGTGCTCAAGGAGATGAAACCGACCCGTTTTGAAGATATTATTGCTGCACTGGCCCTGCACCGGCCTGGGCCCATGGAACAAATTCCCCGGTTTATCCGGGCCAAAAACGGTTTGGAAAAAGTGCATTACCTTCATCCCGATCTGGAAGGGATTCTGGAGAATACCTATGGCATCATTATTTACCAGGAGCAAATCATGAAGATTGCGGCCAAAATGGCCGGCTTTTCCCTGGGACAGGCTGATCTGCTGAGGCGTGCGGTCAGCAAGAAAAAAAGGGAATGGCTGTTGGAATACCGGCAGGCGTTTGTTAAAGGATGCATGGAACAGGGATATGATGAACCAACGGGAGAGCAGATTTATGATCTGATTGTAAGATTTGCCGATTACGGGTTTAACCGGAGCCATTCGGCTGCATATGGTGTTCTTGCCTACCAGTCCGCCTATCTGAAGGCCAACTATCCCCTCGAATTTATGGCCGCGCTTCTGCAAACAGTGGTCGGAAATCATGCCAAACTGGCTGAATACATCGAAGAAGCCAGGCGTATGGGGATCAGGGTTTTGCCACCTGACGTGCAAAAGAGTGACCTGACCTTTTCCGTGGAAAACAGTTCGATCCGCTTCGGGCTCCTGGCGGTAAAGAATGTGGGAACATCAGCCATCAAAAATATCATAGAGGCTCGAAAAGAAGGGCCTTTTCACGATTTGCTGGATTTGTGCCGCCGCATTGATTTGCACATGTGCAACCGCCGTGTCCTGTCTTCCCTGATCGAATGCGGTGCGATGGATTCCTTTCCCGGTCATCGGTCACAGAATTTGGCGATTCTGGATGAAGTGATCGATACCTCCATGTTGGAAAAACAGCTGGCCAACAAGAGCCAGTTAAGTCTGGTTTTTTCCGAAAAGAAAAGTGAAGATATCAACCGGTTCCTTGCCAGTAGCCGGGTTTCTCCGTTTACGGAGCAGGAGAACCTGGAAAAAGAACGGGAACTGTTGGGCCTGTATTTGTCCGGGCATCCGCTGGACGCCTATCAAAATGTGATCAACCAGACCGCTACCCATACCATTGCTGCACTCAGGAATTGCCGCGACAGGGAACAGGTAAAGGTAGCCGGCTGGGTCAGCAGAATGAAGGTGATTCGAACCAGAAAAGGGGAACAGATGGCCTTTTTGACAGTTGCCGATCGCAGGGGTCAGGTGGAAGCTGTTCTGTTTCCAAAAGGTTTTGCCAGGTACCGGACCCGGATTGAAGAGGGTTCCCTGCTTTTCATCAAAGGAACAGTGCAAGAAGATGAGGAGGATCAGGTTAAATTAATCATTGATTGGGTAAGGGATTTACGGGAGCTGAAGGTTCTCGAGACCTATTCCCAAACCATCCTGTATTTGCGCATCTCACAAAAGATGGAACGCCCGGACTTGTTGAGTCGTCTGAAAACAGTTATTTTGGACAACCCCGGAAACACTCCTGTCCATTTGTATTATGAACGGGTAAAAAAGCTGCGTGCCCTGCCGGTTGACCGGTATGGGATCTCGCTGACGGAATCATGCATTTCCAGGCTTAAACAGATTGTCGGGGAAGACGGGCTGAGAGTAAAGCATAAATAAAAAAAGCTGGAATATATTTACTTATTTAAATGGGCGAAAGCCTTTGAAGAGGGTGGAAACGTGTTTTATGAACATTCGTTGAATTTATTGAAAAAACGTGGCGTCACTATCAGGGGCATTGCAGAAATCGTTTATCAGTTGCAGTCACCGTATAACGAACAGCTGTCGCTTCAATATTGTGAGGAAAATGTGAAATCGGTCCTGAAAAAAAGGGAAGTCCAACATGCCATTATTACAGGGATTTCTCTGGATATGCTGGCGGAACAGAAAAAATTGCCCGAACCTTTTCAAACCATCATGGAAGTGGATGAGCCTTTATACGGGATTGATGAAATTCTGGCATTAAGCATTACGAATGTTTACGGAACCATCGGGCTGACCAGTTTTGGCTATCTGGACAAAAATAAAGTCGGGATCATGCAAAAGCTGAATAACCATGGAAGTAAAATCCATGTGTTTCTGGATGATATTGTAGCCGGAATTGCCGCCGCAGCGTCGGCAAAGATAGCCCACAAGCATCCGGATCTGAAGCCGTATGTACTGAATGAACAAGTGAATTTGGATACCGATATTTCCGATTATACCGATTGAAACCAGAAAAGGTCGGGGAAAAATCTGCCCCAAAAGGCAAAATGCAGGAACCCCCGGCCTGAAGGAAAGACAGCCGAGACCATAAAAATTATTATTTGGGTTATGTTTTTGTGAACTGAATGATTTCAGCTTCCTGAGGCGGGGTGAAATAATCCCGCCTTTTTATTTCCTTTTTTGGGGTGAAATTTTTTCGTCATGGTTTATAATGGATATTGTATAAATATAATTTTTAGATCAGAATATGTATTACTAATTTTTCTGTTATTGTTGGAGGGATCCTGATGGAAAGAGCGGTCAAAAAGCTTTGGAGAAAACAAATGACTCGAAAATTGGTTGATCCCGTATTGGATGAACAGTATGTTATCCGTTTTGAACCGTCAAAGGTCTTTTTTGTTTCCCGCAAAAATGATACGGAGCAGCAGGCTGTTTATCTGGAGATGGATCAGGTTGTTTATCAGCTTCATCCTTTATATGAACGGTTTCGGGGGTCTACGGATTCTTATCTGGAGAATGTGTTTCAAACCAACAGAATCTGGAACTTTTTTGACGTCAGCTACGGACTGGATATAAAAGTGAACAAGGGTCCGGGACAGGAAAAGGGATGGGAAGTATGGATGGGAGAAGATTTGGGTTTTGCTACGGCCCATCAGTGGGAAGCACGGGAATATGTCAAAGGATTGCTGTCTGACGAAGCCTGTTGGTTTGAGAAAGTGGCCAAACGGGAATTGGATCTAGTTTTATAGAAAATAAATGAGCTGGCGAGGGAACATAAGGAAAAGCTCGTTTATGGGCTTTTCTTTTTGACAGGGAAATAGATTTTATTTTTTCATTTAAATAGTAAAATATAAAATGGACATTTATTTAAAACGATAGCAATTAATATGAATATATAAGTTTTTATCCGGGCAGGATGCCTGGCGGATAAGTTACAGACAAATCATAAACCGCAGTCGTTCCCGAAACCGGAAATCCAAGGGTTTCAGGAATCTCATCTGAATTGCCTCTTTCAGGATGTTCCTCTTTTTGCAGGCCCTGCAATCCCCATATATGGAAATCTTCATTGTTCTCATTGATTGTTCCACTCTTAAAAGTCAAGACTTTTCCCAAGCAAGGAGACTGCAATTTTTGTACGAAAAAAATGTTTAAATCGCCGGTAACAAATGTTAAATTAAATAAAAAGTATCTTTCTATAGACAAAATTGCATTTATTCAATTATTATTAACATTTTAATTATTTTTTAAAATAAGAACAGAAAGGGCAGATCGACTCACAAAACTTTCATTTTTGGTGATATTAGTCGAAAAGGTTGAGTAAACGGGGAAAGACGAACAGGGAACGTTTTTTCCTTGTCCGGAAAGGGAATAATCAGAAAAAACGAACAGGGGCGAAAGAATCTGGATCTGAGGCATGAAATGAAAATACAAGATAATCTGTATCGTTTTCTCTTCTCCCTGGTTTTGGTATAATGTGTTTTATTAATGGTCAGATCACTTTATTCGGATATAAAGGAGAGAATGGTTTTTGGGTAACTTGCGAGAAGAATCGTTGCGATTGCACCGGGAAATGCGGGGTAAATTGACTGTGCAATCCAAAGTTCCGGTTGACACGGCATATGATCTCAGTCTTGCTTACTCGCCTGGAGTGGCGGAGCCTTGCAGGGAAATTCATGGTCAGTTGGACGCAATCTATGATTATACATCAAAAGGGAATTTGGTGGCTGTCGTTACTGATGGTACGGCTGTCCTTGGACTCGGGAATATTGGTCCGGAAGCAGCCATGCCGGTGATGGAAGGGAAAGCTGTTCTGTTTAAATCCTTTGCCGGTGTGGATGCATTTCCAATCTGTTTGGATACTACTGAAATTGATAAAATCGTGGAAACTGTCAAATTAATGTCACCTACGTTTGGCGGAGTCAACCTGGAAGATATCGCTGCACCGAATTGTTTTATCATTGAAGAGCGACTGAAAAAAGAACTGGACATTCCTGTTTTTCATGATGACCAACACGGCACGGCGATTGTTACACTGGCCGGGCTGATCAATGCGCTCAAGGTTGTCGGAAAGAAAATGGAAGAGATCCGTGTCGTAGCCAATGGTGCAGGTGCGGCAGGAATTGCAATTATTCAGCTGCTGATCAGGATGGGTGTTCGGGATGTTATTATGTGTGACAGCAAAGGGGCCATTTATCAGGGACGTCCTTACGGGATGAATCCAATCAAGGAAAAAGTGGCCGAAATTACAAACCAGAGTCTCAAACGCGGAGAACTGGCCGATGTCATCAAAGACGCGGATGTCTTTATCGGCGTTTCCGTCGAGGGAGCCGTTACCCCTGAAATGGTACAGTTGATGAACAAAGATCCGATTATATTTGCCATGGCCAATCCGGTTCCGGAAATTATGCCCGAGGAGGCAAAAAAGGCCGGTGCGAAAGTGGTTGGTACCGGGCGCTCCGACTTCCCAAACCAGGTGAATAACGTGCTCGCGTTTCCGGGGATTTTTCGCGGGGCTCTGGATGTAAGGGCAAAAGCGATTAACGATGAAATGAAAATCGCCGCTGCTTATGGCATTGCCAGCCTGATCGAAGAACATGAATTGCATCCGGACTATGTGATCCCGGCACCGTTTGATCCGCGCGTGGCACCAAAAGTGGCCATGGAAGTTGCCAAAAAGGCAATGGAAACGGGAGAAGCCAGGATTGTCGTCGATCCGGAAATTATTTATCAAAAAACGAAACAATTGACCAGAAAACAAGTCTGTGAATGTGAAAAAACCCCAGTGAAAGGATTCGCTGATTAATTAAAGTGGCTCTAGCCGGGTAACCGCCTCCTTTCCAAATGGTTGATCCCCATTGGAAAGTGAAGCGATTACTCGGATTTGGGAGCTTTTTTGGACAAAAGACGGATTCATTCATTGGATCTATCATTCTGTTTGTGATATTAAATGGGGGACCCCTGTGCAAAAAAGACTGATAAAAGACTGAATATAATCAGGGGTTTGTCCATACATTATCTGAATGAAAGGGATGGACAGACATATTTTTGCCGGTTGTTTCGATTGGCACTGTGAATCATAATAAAAGCGGGAACTTGACTGAAGCAACGAGAAAGTTTCCTAAAGAAGGTGTTAACGTGTTACGAGATTTATTCAGGAAACAGAAAAAGTACGCAACCATTCCTTCAGAACAGGTGAAAAAGGATATTCCCGAAGGAATTATGCAAAAATGCCCCAAATGCAGAGAAATCTTGATTACAAAAGAACTGGAAAAAAATCTGAACGTTTGTAAGGCTTGCGATTACCATTTTTCCATGTCTGCGTGGGAACGCATAGAATCATTGGTTGATACCGGATGTTTTGTGGAATATGATCAGGATTTGCAGTCTGAAGATCCTTTGCAATTTCCTGGTTACCGTAATAAATTGCAAAAGGATATGGAAAAAACCAAATTGAATGAAGCAGTCGTAACCGGTGAAGGGTATATAGGCGGTTACCCGGTTGTATTGGGTGTGATGGATTCACGTTTCCGCATGGGAAGCATGGGTTCTGTGGCAGGGGAGAAAATCGCCCGTGCTGCCGAAAAGGCTGTGCAAAAAAGATTTCCTTTTATACTTTTTGCTGCTTCAGGAGGGGCACGCATGCAGGAGGGAGTTCTCTCCCTGATGCAGATGGCGAAAACCAGTGCCGCTTTACAGAAAATGAATCGTCACCGATTGTTGTTTGTTTCGGTGTTGACCAATCCGACGACGGGAGGCGTTTCGGCAAGTTTTGCTTCTCTGGGTGATATCAATATTGCTGAACCAGGTGCACTGATCGGTTTTGCCGGCCGGCGGGTGATTGAACAGACGGTCCGCCAAAAGTTGCCGGATGATTTTCAGACAGCCGAGTTCTTGCTGAAACACGGGCAGTTGGATCAAGTAGTTCCTCGTTCGAAGATGCGTGAAACACTGATACGCATACTGGATATTCACGCTGATCGGAGGGAAGCTTGATGAAAAATAATTATTTGCCATTTGAGAGACCATTGTTGGAATTAAAAGAAAAAATTGCTGAACTTGAAAAGTTTTCACAGCAAAAAGGGATAGATTTGTCGGATGAAATTCAAACCTTGCAAAACAAGGCAACCAATTTGGAAAAGCAAATTTACAAAAATCTGACAACCTGGCAAAAAGTACAGATTGCCCGCCATGCCAGCCGTCCAACGACAATGCACTATATCCGTACCATTTTTACCGATTTCATGGAATTGCATGGAGATCGTCTTTATGGCGATGATCCGGCAATCGTGGGCGGAATTGCCAAATTGGATGGCCGCCCTGTAACCGTGATTGGACATGAGCGGGGAACCGGCACGAAAGAAAAAATTGCCCGCAATTTTGGGATGCCTCATCCCGAAGGTTACCGCAAGGCACTCCGTTTAATGCAGCAAGCCAATAAATTTGGTCGTCCGATCATTACGTTTATTGATACGCAAGGCGCCCATCCCGGGATGGAGGCAGAAGAACGGGGACAGAGCGAGGCAATTGCTCGAAATCTGCGGGAGATGGCCGGTTTTTCCGTTCCAATTGTTTGTGTGGTTACCGGTGAAGGAGGAAGCGGCGGGGCATTGGCAATCGGCGTCGGAAACCGTCTGTTGATGCTGGAGCATGCTTACTATTCCGTGATCACTCCGGAAGGAGCGGCTGCGATTTTGTGGCGGGATGCAACGAAAGCGCAGGAGGCTGCAGAAGCTTTGAAAATTACGTCTGCTGACCTGAAATCATTGGGTATTATTGACGAAATTATTTCAGAACCAAAAGGTGGAGCTCATAAAGATCCCGTGTTACAATCTAAATATATTAAACAAGCCATTATTAAACATTTATCTCCATTACTTTCCATGTCAGAGGAAGAATTGATTGGAGATCGATACCAAAAATATGCTATGATCGGTGAGTATACTTTACTTACCAAAATGTAGAACCACTTAACCCTATACGGGTTATCTTTTTGTCCCGCATGGACGTTTTTTGTCCCTATGGGATAGGGAAGTATAAATATCAAGAGGTGATGATAGGATGGAACGGATAGCAGTACTGACCAGTGGCGGCGATGCACCAGGAATGAATGCAGCGATACGAGCAGTTGTAAGAACCGGTCATTACCACGGATTGGAAGTATACGGGATTATAAGCGGATACGCCGGTCTGATTGAAGGAAACATGAAACGCTTAAGTTTGAGATCGGTAGGAGATATTATTCATCGCGGCGGTACCGTTCTGTACAGTGCGCGGTGCGATGAATTCAAAACTGAAGCAGGCCGGAAAAATGCGGTTGAACAGTTGAAGAAAAACAAAATTGATGGTTTAGTTGTAATTGGTGGAGATGGCAGTTTTCGCGGAGCCAAGGCGCTGACATCATTAGGTTTTCCAACCATTGGAATACCCGGTACGATTGATAATGACATTTCAGGAACCGATTTTACGATCGGGTTTGATACAGCGATTAATACCGTCATTGAGTGCATTGACCGGATTCGTGATACAGCGACTTCACACGAAAGAGCCTATGTGATTGAAGTAATGGGCCGCAATGCCGGAGACATCGCTTTGTGGGCCGGACTTGCTGACGGAGCGGAATCCATTTTGATCCCTGAAGCGCCATTTGATCTGGATGAAGTGATTGAACGTGTCAGATTTGCCAGCGAACGGGGAAAAAGGCACAGCATCATTGTTTTGGCGGAAGGCGTAGGCAGCGGCGTTGAATTTGGGGAAAAAATCAAACAGGCGCTTAGTGTGGAAACAAGAGTGACCGTACTTGGGCACGTGCAACGCGGTGGGTCTCCAACAGCTTTCGATCGTGTATTGGCCAGTCGGATGGGTGCCAAGGCCGTCGAGCTTCTGGTTAAAGGTGAAAAGGATAAAATGGTGGCGATCCGCAATAACAAGGTTTTAGGCGTAAATATTGATGAAGCTTTTGCCAACAAGCACCTGCCTGATTTGGAACTGTATGAACTGGCTAAAATTCTGTCAATTTGACTTTGGTTAGGGGTTGAATACTGGAATGCTGCGCAAAACAAAGATCATATGTACCATTGGCCCGGCAAGTGAAGATATTTCCATGTTAAAAACATTGATGAGAAATGGCATGGATGTTGCCCGGCTAAACTTTTCGCATGGTTCACATGAAGAACATGAGCAGCGGATTTTAGGGATTCGGAAAGCGTCAGAAGAAGAAGGGAAAAATATTGCCATTTTGCTGGATACAAAGGGACCTGAAATCCGCACCGGCGATTTGAAAGAAAGTGAGGCGACATTGGTTGCCGGAGAAAAGATCATTCTAACGTCGAAGCCCATCCTGGGAGACGAAAAACGCATCTCGGTTTCCTACGAAGGGTTGCCGCAAGATGTAAACCCGGGTTCCACCATTCTGATTGATGACGGGCTGATCGGATTGAAGGTGGATCGGGTTGAAGGCACGGAGATTTATTGCACAATTAAAAACGGCGGTGTCATAAAAAGCCGGAAAGGTGTAAATATCCCCGGAGTCAAGATCAACCTGCCAGGCATTACAAAAAAAGATGAAGAAGATATTATCTTTGGGATCAGGCATGGGGCTGATTTTATTGCGGCTTCTTTTGTGCGAAAACCGCAGGATGTTTTGGAAATCCGGAAAATCCTAGAGGAATATCAAACCAATATCCCGATTATATCCAAAATCGAGAATCAGGAGGGAATTAAAAATCTCGATTCCATCCTGGAGGTCAGTGACGGATTAATGATTGCCCGGGGAGATCTTGGTGTCGAAATTCCGGCCGAAGATTTGCCGATTTTGCAAAAAGAGATGATTTATAAATGTAACCAGCTGGGAAAACCGGTGATCACGGCAACCCAGATGCTTGATTCCATGCAGCGCAATCCGAGACCTACCCGGGCAGAGACCTGTGATGTGGCTAATGCGATCCTGGATGGAACGGATGCGATTATGCTGTCAGGGGAAACGGCTGCCGGCAGGTATCCGGCAGAATCCGTCAGCACCATGGCCCGGATAGCCATTCGAACTGAAGCATCCCTGAGATATAAAGAACGGTTCCAGCAAAAAATCAGGGAAATGAGCCAGACCATTACCGAATCGATCAGTCAGGCTGTGGTTCAAACTTCCTACACACTGGAGTGTTCAGCGATCCTGACATCAACAGAATCAGGGTATACGGCGCGCATGGTTTCGAAATATCGTCCCAAAACTCCAATTATCGCTGTAACTCCGAACGAATCGACTTTAAAAAGATTACAGCTGGTATGGGGAGTTTACCCGGTAAAGGGGGCCGATGCCACCACAACGGATGAAATGTTTACCTCGGCCATCTCCACCTCTTTGGAAAACAATTATGTGAAACAGGGGGATCTGGTTGTTATTACTGCGGGGATTCCTGTGGGAAGATCAGGGAAAACGAATCTGATGAAAGTGCATGTGATTGGCGGAGTGATCGCTCAAGGGCAGGGAATCGGCAAAAAGGTAGTGGCCGGGCCTGTTGTCGTTGCCAACAGTGCGGATGAATTGAAACGGAAAATGGTGGATGGTGCCATTATTGTAACCCGCGGTACAGACAAAGAAATGGCGGAATGGTTTAATCAGGCGGCAGCCGTCATAACTGAGGAAGGCGGATTGACCTCACATGCAGCAGTGGTAGGCGTAAGCCTTGGAATCCCCATCGTTGTGGGCGTGGAAGATGCAACAAAACTCCTGGCTGCGGAAAAAGAGGTAACGGTTGATACAGATACCGGCCATATCTATTCGGGAATCGCAAAAATTCTGTAAAACAAAGAGCGCTGGAAAGACCAGCGCTTTTCATATTAGTGCAGATAAATGAATGTGATTGGAACCAATCCTAGACGAGGGTATACCCACCAGCGAAGTTTTCTCCGTATTTTTCTTTTCTTTCTAAGGCTCATCAATGTCCCTCCCTTTTTAGATTGTTGTGCGAATGAGAATGGGTTATTCTCATTATGTGAGAAGAAGATTTGAAATATGTGTCAGGGGAAGCTCCGTCGATTTGTATTTGCTAAGGATATTATAAAAACAGGTTTATCATTAAGACAATATGTCAAATGTCTTAAATAAGTGCCTGGAGGTAGTAATATGATGGAAAATCTGGCAGAAACTAAATTGCGCGTTCGTTATCAGGAAACTGATCAAATGGGCGTGGTTTATCACGCAAATTATCTGGTATGGTTTGAAGTAGGTCGTACCGAAATGATGAGAGAACGCGGTTTTTCATACAAGGATCTGGAGGCAAGGGGATTATTGCTGCCCGTAGTGGATATTCACTGTAAGTATGAGTACCCGGCCCGGTATGACGACCCGGTAATTGTCCGTACAAAAATCGGTGAATTTAACCGGAGCAAGATCATTTTTTCCTATGAAGTGATTCACCAGGAAACAGGCAGGCGCCTGGCAAAAGGGGAATCAATTCATCTGTGGGTAAATCAGGAAATGAAACGGGTTAATCTCAAACACTCTTTCCCTGAACTTTACATGCAGTTGTCCCGCCTGACTGCAAAAGGAGGAGAATAATTGATGCTGTGGGTGATCATCGGCTTGATCATTTTGCTTCCAATCGTGGAAATTTGGGGACTGATTACGGTTGGGGGATGGATTGGGACTTTTCCTACCATTATATTGGTCATTCTGGTAGGTGTGCTTGGCGGTTACCTGGCAAAACGGGAAGGATGGAATACTTACCGGCTGGCAATGATCCAGCTGAATAACGGGGAGCTGCCGGCTGAAGCTTTGCTGGATGGAGTCTGCATATTGTCGGGAGGAATTTTGCTGATCACGCCCGGGTTCTTTAGCGATATCGCCGGGTTTTTACTGGTATTTCCCTATACCCGCGCCATTGTCAAGCATCTGTTGAAACGCTGGTTGAAAAAGAAACTGGAAAACGGCGAAATCATCTGGTACCGGCGATAAAAACGGGCATGATTAGATGGTTGTAAGAGTTTTCCGGCAAAAATCCGGTCAAGCTTCCCATGCTGACATCAGGGTTAATGTCCCGCCAAATATCAAAAGCATGGAGAAAAACGGTCTCCATGCTTATTCATATTTTTGGCGAGAGGGCCATTTTTGATTGCCGATAATATATCTCCAGATATCCTGAAACACATGGGTCCGATGGAGTGCTATCAAAATAACAATCGTGACCGGACCTAACACCAGTCCAAGAATCCCGAACAGTTTCAGACCCACAAAAAGGGAAATTAAAGTGAGCAGCGGATCAATTCCAACATTGCTGGCGACCAGTTTTGGCTCCAGGAACTGGCGGAAAATGATAATGATTCCATAAACGATGGTCAACCCTATTGCCAAATACCAATTGCCCGTCAAAAACAGGTAAATGATCCAGGGAACCAGTACTGCACCTACACCCAGATATGGCAACAAATCAACAAGCCCGATGATAAAAGCAATGGTAAATGCATAAGGGACATCCAAAATGGTAAGTCCGATAAACATGATTACAGCAGTTATAGTGATGAGGGTAATTTGCGCACGGACAAAACCGAATAACGCCCTTTTCAAATCGGCGGTAATATATTTGGCGGTCTTTAATATGTTTTTGGGTACGATTCTTATGATTTTGCGCCTTAAACGCGGCCAGTCCAGACCGATAAAAAGGGCTGCCAGGGTAATGAATACAAGTACAGTGATAATATAGGGAAGATCACTGATGAAACGCCCGATTCCGGCTACAATTTCCGTAATCAGTTCCGTACCCTTGTTGGCGATGATCCCGATGTTTTCCTGAATGCTGGCAGATATTCGCTGTTCGTGTTCCGGATTTCTTTCAAGGTATGTTTGCACGGTATCAATGATCCGCTGAAAGTCCGTATTTTCCTGTGTGAACATCTGAACGAAGGTTTGTCCCGTTTTTTCAATGATCGCAGGCAGAAAATCGGCAAGCTTGGTCAGCTCCACAACAATTTCGGCGACCAAAAAAATGACCAGTGACAACAACAGGCTTAAAAGCAGCAATAGAATCATGGTGACCGCTGCCCACCGCGGAATCCTGGTTTTTCGTTCCAGCCACTTGACCATGGGCTCGATCAGCATCGCAATCAGCCATCCGATTACAAACGGATAGACAAGCGGCATCGTATAGGAAATCAACAAATATGTACCAAACAACGTGGCAATTACCACAAAAGCTCTGAGGACGGGCCCTGCCCATTGAGGAAAGACCATCTGCCGGGTAACCTCCTAAAAACACATTCTTGTAAGTATTATAGCACGGCCAAATCATTGCCAATAAAGGAAATTCAAAACAAAAAATTCATAGGATTTATTAATCGCTAAATAATAATAAATATCAGGTGTGATAAATTGTTCAATTTATGATAAAATAAAAATCGACAAAAACGTATGGGCACTGCTGAAGGAAACTGAGCTGATACACATTCGTGTCAAATTACTGAACAAAAAAGCAAATTCTCAAAACAAATATGTAGAAAAAATCTAAAATTTGTGTAAATACGAACAAGTAGTGTATTATCAGAAAAAATACTTTATAATCAATTAAGAGAATGATTGCTCATTCGTTTAAAATTTCTCAATTTAGCTTTCTTTAACTGGTTTCAAAGTAAAGCCGTAGTGCCCAAATAGTATAAATTTTTTTGTAAAGGAGCGATCATATGACAATAGCCAGAGGCCTTGAAGGAGTAGTCGTTTGTAATTCGGAAATCAGTTCGATTGTCGATGGGGTTTTAACCTACCGCGGATATAATATTGATGATTTGGCAGATAACGCAACCTTTGAAGAAGTCGCTTTTCTGCTGTGGAATGGCTATCTCCCGACCAAAGCGGAATTGGACCAGTTAAAGGAAAAACTGGAACAGCACGCTGAAGTCCCAAAAGCAGCCATCCATCAACTGAAAATGTTCCCTAAAGATGTACATCCGATGAGCGTATTGCGTACGGTTGTTTCATCACTGGCCCTTTTTGATGAAGAAGCAGAAGATAACAGCGTTGAAGCCAATAAAAACAAAGCCATCAAGTTGACAGCAAAAATCCCGACCGTTATTACCGCATATGCCAGAATCCAACAAGGTCTGGAACCTGTCGCACCAAAAAAAGGCCTGGGATTTGCTTCTAACTTTCTCTATATGCTGACTGGAAAAGAACCCACACCTGTTTCCGTAAAAGCTTTTGACAAAGCCCTTGTTCTGCACGCAGACCATGAATTGAATGCTTCAACATTTGCAGCCCGGGTAACAACCGGAACACTTTCTGACATTTACTCTGCGGTAACGACTGCTATCGGAACGTTAAAAGGCCCGTTGCACGGCGGTGCGAATGAACAGGTGATGGCGACATTGGAAGAAATCGCAACAATGGATCGGATCCAGCCAGTGATCCAGGCCAAACTTGACAATAAAGAAAAAATCATGGGCTTTGGCCATCGCGTTTACAAAAACGGAGATCCCCGCGCCAAACATTTACGGGAAATGTCACGTCAGTTGGCCAGTCAGACTGGTGATACCAAATGGTTTGATATGTCTACAGAGATAGAAAAACTTGTTTATGAAAAGAAAGGTTTGCAGCCTAACGTAGATTTTTATTCTGCGACTGTTTATACTTATCTGGGGATTCCGAGAAAGTTATTTACACCGATTTTTGCGATGAGTCGGGTTACCGGATGGACAGCCCATATTCTGGAACAATACGCTCACAACCGTCTCATTCGCCCGCGGGCCGAATATGTTGGAAAAACCAACCAGGTTTATGTTTCGGTTGATCAACGTTAATCCCGGTTTGATGGTGATTCTTAAACATAAGCAGCAGAAAGCAAGTTTTTTGCAGGAAGAGGCTTGCTTTCTCGCAAATTTGACAGATTTTTGGTACAATCAGGTTGCTGTGTATGAAAAATACAAAAAATGCAGTTATTTACGTAAGGGTTTTCTTGAATACAGGAAGCCCGCCACTTCAATAGTAAATCAAAGTTGTATTGGAGGGACGGGTGAAGAATCCTGTCCCTTTTGATCATTTAAAGGAGTGTGAATCATAATGCCATTCAAGCATTTGGAAGCTCCCGTCAAAGGAGAACCGATTACTGTACAAAACGGAGTACTTAATGTACCGGATCAACCCATTATTCCTTTTATTGAAGGTGATGGAACAGGTCCGGATATTTGGGCCGCCACCAAAAGTGTATTAGATGAAGCAGTAAAAAAAGCGTATAATGGTAAAAGAGAGATTGCATGGTATGAAGTATATGCTGGAGAAAAAGCATATAATGGATGGGGTGAATGGTTGCCCGAAGACACACTGACAGCCATTCGCAAATACCTTGTTGCAATCAAAGGGCCCCTTACCACTCCTGTTGGAGGCGGAATCCGTTCGCTCAATGTGGCACTGAGACAAGAACTGGATCTGTATGTTTGCTTGCGTCCGGTCCGTTATTTTGAAGGTGTTCCTTCTCCCGTCAAACATCCTGAAAAAGTGGACATGGTCATCTTCCGCGAAAATTCTGAGGATATTTATGCCGGGATCGAATGGGAATACGGAAGCAAAGAAGTGAAAAAGGTAATTGACTTCTTGCAAAATGAAATGGGTGTCAAAAAAATCCGTTTTCCGGAAACCGCCGGAATTGGCATAAAACCAGTTTCCAAAGAAGGAACGGAACGGCTGGTAAAAGCAGCAATCGAATATGCACTTCAACATAATCGCAGCAGTGTCACCTTGGTACATAAGGGCAACATTATGAAGTTTACAGAAGGGGCATTCAAAAACTGGGGATATGAAGTTGCAGAACGCGATTATGCTGATCAGGTTTTTACATGGGCCCAGTATGACCGCATTAAGGAAGAATACGGAATTGACGCTGCAAATGATGCACAGGCAAAAGCCGAAGCAGAAGGAAAACTGATTGTCAAAGATGTTATTGCAGACGCATTCCTGCAACAAATTCTGACACGTCCCACTGAATATGACGTGATTGCTACTTTGAACTTAAACGGAGATTATATTTCTGACGCATTGGCGGCTCAGGTTGGCGGAATTGGAATCGCCCCCGGAGCAAACATTAACTACATTACAGGTCATGCCATTTTTGAAGCAACTCATGGAACTGCCCCAAAATATGCAGGGATGGATAAAGTTAATCCGGGTTCACTGATTTTATCGGGAGTATTGATGTTGGAACATTTGGGATGGCGTGAAGCTGCTGAACTGATTTATAAGGCAATGGGCAATACAATTAGTAACAAGACGGTAACTTATGATTTTGCACGTTTGATGGATGGAGCCACACAGGTGAAATGCTCCGAATTCGCTGATCATCTTATTTCTAACATGTAAATAACTTGAGGAGGATGAACAATAATGGCCATTCGTCGCAGAAAAATTTCCGTAATTGGTGCAGGATTTACCGGCAGTACGACAGCATTGATGCTCGCACAAAAAGAATTGGGAGACATTGTGCTTGTCGATATTCCCAAAGTGGAAGGGCCTACCAAAGGAAAAGCCCTGGATATGTTTGAAGCAAGTCCTGTACAGGGATTTGATGCCAATATTGTTGGCACAAGCAATTATGAGGATACCAAAGATTCAGATCTGGTAATCATAACGGCAGGGGTTGCCCGTAAACCTGGTATGAGCCGGGATGATCTGGTAAACATTAACGCCGGGGTTATCCGATCAGTCACTGAACAAGTGGTGAAATACTCCCCTGATTGTATTATTCTTGTATTGACCAATCCGGTAGATGCCATGACCTATGAAGCCTATCGGACTTCCGGATTCCCGAAAAACCGCGTAATCGGCCAGTCCGGCGTATTGGATACCGCCCGCTTCCGTTCATTCGTCGCCGAAGAACTGAACATTTCTGTTGAAGATGTCACTGGATTTGTTCTGGGCGGACACGGTGACGATATGGTACCTTTGGTACGCTATTCCTATGCAGGCGGCATTCCTTTGGAAAAACTGATTCCCGCAGACCGGCTGGAAGCCATTGTTAATCGTACCCGCAAAGGTGGAGGGGAAATTGTAAATCTGTTAGGTAACGGAAGCGCTTATTATGCTCCGGCTGCTTCACTGGTACAAATGGCAGAAGCAATCCTGAAAGATAAAAAACGGATCCTGCCCGCAGTTGCTTACCTGGAAGGTGAATATGGCTACCGGGATCTGTATCTTGGGGTGCCAACCATCCTGGGCGGTAACGGATTGGAAAAAGTAATTGAACTTGAATTAACAGAAGATGAAAAGAAAGCATTAGATAAATCGGCTGAATCTGTAAGAAACGTAATGAAAGTATTACAATAAATAATAATAAATGTGCCCGGGGGCTTTGCCCCTGGGCTTTTCTGCAGGGCAAAGTTTTTGCAGGAACGAGCGGACAAACTTTTGATGGAAACGGGTGCGTTGTTCAAACGAAACATCTTGCATCAGGCAAGGGCATAGACGTACTGAAACCTTAAAAAATCTGCTGCAGTCTGGCCCCGGAAACAGGATTCCCGGCTTTTTTACCACCAGGCTCATGAAAAACGGGGAAAGTCGGAAAACTAAAGATAATTAAACCAGATATTTTCTTAAAAAGAAATGGAGTTATTTTTGCTTTTCTGTGAATTTTCAGTATAAGTTTGTGATAAAATGTAAGCGTATACACAAGGAGGGGTTTCGTTGGACTTTGGCAAAATCACAGCTTCTGGAAAAGATTGGAGCCAGATTCAAGCGGGGGATCGTGTGGAAGTGAAGAGGAAAGTCATTTTACGTGATATTTTTGCTTATCTGGGTGCCGCCGATGACTACAATCCAATCTACCTGAAAGAAAGTTATGCTGCCCAAACCGGATATGGTCAGGTGATTGTTCCGGCCGGCCTGATCGTCAGCTGGCTTTCCGCACTGATTTCCACTGAATTGCCGGGGCCTGGAAGCGTCATGAAAGAGATGCGCATCTCTTTTCCGGAAACATTTCATCCAGAAAAAGAAATATTCCTGTTATTGAAAGTGAGCCATAAATGTCAGACAGATAAAACAATAACCCTGCAAGCGCTTGTTACCGGCAATCAGCGAACAATTGCAGAAGGAGAAATCGTCGTGTTGCCTCCGCAGCCCTTGCGGCCGATTTTTCATAATGTTTTTGATAATTTCTGAATTGGGAAAACACACCTTCTGACAAGAGGGTGTTTTTTACTTTTTCTTAACTTTATTATGTTATGATTTTCATTGTAAATAATAGATTAATAAATTAGAAATAATTTACCGGTAGTAAAGAGGGGGGCTGCAAAATGAGCAAAAAAATCCTGGTAGTGGATGATGAAGCATCAATCGTGAAGCTGGTTCAGTTCAACCTGAAAAAAGAAGGCTATTTGGTTGAGGTTGCCTATGATGGACTCATGGCTCTCAAAATGGTAAAAGAGACGGACCCGGATCTGGTGGTATTGGACCTGATGTTGCCCAAGTTGGACGGGTTGGAGGTATGCCGGCGTTTGCGGCAGGAGAGAAAACATATTCCTATCCTGATGCTGACGGCAAAAACGGATGAACTGGATAAAGTGCTGGGACTGGAACTGGGTGCTGATGATTATATGACCAAACCGTTTAGCCCGCGGGAACTTACAGCACGGGTGAAGGCGATATTCCGGCGGATTGAAGCCCTGACTGGCGGACATCAGGCGGAAGAGAGCGGTTCTTTGCTCCGGATCGGCCATTTGCAAATTGATTCGGACGGATATGTTGTCTTACGGGATGGCGAGGAGATCGATTTGACCCCGAAAGAGTTTGAATTGCTGCTTTACATGGCCAACCATCGCGGCAAGGTATTGTCACGGGACCAGTTGTTAAATGCGGTATGGAATTATGACTATGTGGGCGACTCAAGAATTGTGGATGTTCATGTCAGCCATCTGCGCGATAAAATAGAGCCCGACTCACGCAACCCGGTTTACATTAAAACCGTACGGGGAATTGGATACAAATTTGAAGGGCCTAAAAAACAATGAGATCACTGCGTTCCAAGATTACCTGGTCATTTCTGCTTTTAATTGGTTGTTCCGTATTGGGGACAGGGATTTTTGTCGCCTTGTTGCTGAGATCATCCTATCTGGATTCATTAACATACCGCCTGGAGAAGGAAGGAATAGTCCTGGCTGAAACGGTCCAATGGACTGATTACAGCAAATTGAGGAAGCAGGAAGAGTTATTCCAGAAAACACTGGATGTGCACATAAATTTTTTTGATCAGTCAGGAAATTTGATTGGAGAACGGGATTTGAAAACAGGGCTGGACAAAAATGGCCATAACATACCGGAAGTAAACAGTGTTCTGCATCATGGGAAAGAGAGAGAAGTGCAAACGTCCATTCGCGGAGAATATTTATATGCCGCTGTTCCCGTCATTCGTGACAATCAAGTGGTGGGAGCCATTTTGTTATCACTGGATATGGAAGAAATCAACCAGTCGTTACGCCAGGTCTGGATCTCCCTGATCCTGGGCTTGATTATCGCTTACGCCCTGGCCGCATTTTTCAGTTCGCGCATCGCCAGCGGAATAACCCGTCCTGTTGAGGAAATTACACAGGTAGCCTCGGATATCGCCCGCAAAAAGTTTCATCGGCGGGTTCGGGCAGATACGCAGGATGAAATTGCATTTCTGGGGCGGGCAATTAACCGGATGGCTTACAGTTTGCAAAATCAAATGGAAACCATCCGTAAAAGCGAGCGGAGGCTGAACAGCATTATCGAATCCATGGAAAGCGGCCTGATCATGATTGATGCGACAGGAAAGGTAAGCCTTGCCAATCGGTCATTTGAACGAATGTTTGGCATTCCGCAGTCCGATTTGGTTGGCCGGTCTTTCAGGCAGCTTACCTATCCCTATGACATCAGTTCGTTAATTACCGAATGTGCTGAATC
Organism: Thermoactinomyces mirandus; assembly: GCF_013868055.1. Classification (GTDB taxonomy): domain Bacteria; phylum Bacillota; class Bacilli; order Thermoactinomycetales; family Thermoactinomycetaceae; genus Thermoactinomyces; species Thermoactinomyces mirandus. The sequence continues at coordinate 23,212 of NZ_JACEOL010000014.1, forward strand.
CAACACCCGAATACGGAAAGAAATCCCCTTGTATTACCCGGAGGAAAGAATACTGGAAGCTAATCTGGCACCGATGTGGGTGGAAAAAAACGGTGTGGGGGTGGTTGTCGTTTTTCATGATCTTACAGCCATCCGCCGGTTGGAGCAATTGCGCAAGGACTTTGTGGCCAATGTATCGCATGAACTGAAGACACCGATCACTTCGATCAGGGGTTTTGCGGAGACGCTGTTGGATGGGGCAATGGATGATCCTGAGACTGCCAGGGAATTCCTGCGCATTATCCATGAAGAAAGTTTGCGTTTGCAAAGGCTGATTGGCGATCTGCTCGATCTTACACAGATTGAATCAAAGCAAACCCCGTTGAAAATCAGCAAAGTGTCAGTTGAATCATTGTTGCAGTCTGTCAGAAGGATGGTGCAGGATCAGATTGAAAGCAAGAACCAGTCTTTATCCGTAAAAATTGACCATCCTTTCGAGGTAGAAGTGGATGAGGACCGTTTCCGGCAGATCCTGTTAAATCTGCTTTCCAATTCAATCAACTACACCCCCCAGGGCGGGAAAATCAGGTTGCGGGCAACGGGCGGCACCGACCGTTGGCAACTGGAGATCAGCGATACGGGAATCGGGATTCCGGAACAGGATTTGCCCCGCATCTTTGAACGGTTTTACAGGGTAGACAAGGCAAGGGCAAGAGATTCGGGAGGAACCGGATTGGGTTTGGCAATTGTGAAACATCTGGTTGAGGAACATCAGGGACAAATCGAAGTTAAAAGCAAAGTGGGAGAAGGCACAACCTTTATACTGACGTTCCCTCTCTTATCCAAATAATCGGGACTTTGTGCTTGCGGTTCAGGATAACCCCGCGGGCTTTTTTATTTTTAAAATAGTTTAACATAATCTTAACTATTCTTTTATTTGAATATAAAAGAAAAAGACTATAGTACAAAGTGTTGATTGGCAACCATTCTTTACCTTGGAGGGAAAACAATAATTAAAGAAGGGATTTTTACTTGGCAGTATTTTTGCTTTGGCTTCGGATGTTTACTGGTTGGAGCGGTATTATTTGAATATAAAAGAAAAAGACTATAGTACAAAGTGTTGATTGGCAACCATTCTTTACCTTGGGGGGCAAAACAATGATAAAGAAGGGATTTTTACTTGGCAGTATTTTTGCTTTGGCTTTGGGTGTTTTGACCGGTTGCAGCGGGAACAGTCAGGGGGCACAAAAGGGACAACTGTCCGGCACTCTGACCGTGGTAGGATCGACAGCCATGCAGCCGCTTGTCGATGAAGCTGGAAAATCATTTACCACATCCAATCCCGGAGTTCAGGTGAATGTTCAAGGCGGCGGAAGCGGTGCAGGACTGAGTGCCGTCATGAATGATACAGCCGATATCGGCAATTCAGATGTATATGCAGAAGAAAAAGAGAAAGTTGACAGCAAACAAGTCGTTGACCATAAAGTTTTTGTTGTCGGCATCGCACCGATCGTAAACCCGGGAACGGGTGTTGATAATGTGACACATCAGCAACTGATCGATATTTTTACCGGCAAGATCAAAAACTGGAAAGAACTTGGCGGAAAAGATCAGGCGATTGTGCTCGTGAACCGTCCGGCAAGTTCCGGGACACGCGCTACGTTTGCCAAATATGGATTGCTCGGAAATGAAGAGTTCCGCGGGGAAGGCGGCATTGAAGAAGAATCGTCCGGAACCGTTCGCAAAATTGTTTCTGAAACGCCTGGAGCCATTGGTTATCTCGCATTCTCCTACATCGATGATTCTGTCAGGGCATTAAAAGTGGACAATGTTGAGCCGACGAACGAAAACGTTTATACAAACAGTTGGAAAATCTGGGCCTATGAACATATGTATACGAACCAAAATGAGAAGAACAAACAATTGGAAGAAGCATTTATCGGTTACATCAAATCTGATGAAATCCAGAACGGACTCGTAAAGAAACTGGGTTATATTCCGATTAGTGAAATGAAAGTGGAACGGGATGTTAACGGCAATATTGTGAAATAAGACAGACTATCTGTCCAGAACAGGGGGCGGGCTTGCGCAGGCGCGATCCCCTGCTTCAATTGACAGAAAGGAGATGGAAAAGTGGAACAGGCAGCAAAAGCACAAGGGTCTTCCTGCAAAGAATCGCTTTCAGAACAACTGATGAAGCCGATGCGGAAAATGTTGATCATTGAGAAACAAGGTAAAATCATTACGCTTGTTTGCGCATGGGTCCTGATTGTTACCTTGTTTTCGCTTTTGTATTTTATTACTTCAAAGGGGATTTCCCCGTTTGTCAACAATCAGATTACGCTGGCGGAATTTTTTTCTTTTGAATGGGGCCCCACTGCTTCAGCGGAGCAAGGAGGTCCTTTTTACGGAGCGATGGCGTTTATCCTGGGATCGCTTGCTGTTACGTTGGGCGCGACCGTTGTCAGTGCTCCGTTGGGAATCGGAGCAGCCATTTTCATGACCGAGATTGCGCCTGATTGGGGGAAAAAGATTTTGCAGCCGGTGATTGAAATGCTGGTTGGGATTCCTTCGGTTGTTTACGGATTTATCGGATTGACCGTTATTGTCCCGGTGATCCGGGAAACCGCAGGCGGGCTTGGTTTTGGCTTGCTGGCCGGGATTATCGTCTTGTCCATCATGATTTTGCCTACCATCATCAGTGTCGGTGTGGATGCGATCCAGGCGATTCCAAGGCAAATACGCGAAGGTTCCTATGCTTTGGGGGCAACCCGGTGGCAAACGGTCTCCCGTCTGGTTGTGCGCGCGGCAATACCAGGGTTGATGACAGGGGTTGTTTTGGGAATGGCCCGGGCCTTTGGCGAAGCATTGGCGGTGCAGATGGTAATCGGAAACTCGCCCAACCTGCCGGCAAGTTTCATTGAACCGATCAGCACACTGACCAGTGTCATCACCCTGAACATGGGAAATACCGTACAAGGAACCACTTATAACAACGTATTGTGGTCGATGGCCTTAATCCTGTTATTGATAACCATGCTTTTTATCTTTTTGATCCGTTTCATTACCCGAAGGAGAGAGTATTAGATGAACGCAAAGACAATCGACCGAATCGCGACCTTCTGTTTTTATTCCATCGCTGTTTTAATTGTCGGCATCCTGCTTGGATTGGTCAGTTTTATCCTGATTCGCGGTCTTGGCGTGATCGACTGGTCTTTTGTCACGGAAGCGCCCGGCTCGGTTCTTACCGGAGGCGGCGGCGTGGGGCCGCAATTATTCAATTCATTTTACCTGTTAATCCTGACCATGCTGATCACCATTCCGCTTGGTCTTGGCGGCGGCATTTACATGGCCGAATATGCCAAACCGGGAAAACTGACCGACTTTATCCGTTTAAGCATTGAGGTGTTGTCCTCATTGCCATCCATTGTGGTTGGCCTGTTTGGATTGCTGGTTTTTGTCCAGTATACCGGCTGGGGCTATTCCATGTTGGCCGGTGCTCTGGCCCTGACCGTTTTCAACCTGCCTTTGATGGTCAGAATTGTGGAACAGTCCTTGACAGCAGTCCCCCGTGAACAGAGAGAAGCAAGCTTTGCGCTGGGAGTTACCCATTGGCAGACCATTTTAAAGATACTGATCCCTGCCGCTTTGCCAGGTATTATAACCGGAACCATCCTGGCATCAGGACGTGTGTTCGGGGAAGCCGCCGCCTTGCTGTTTACGGCTGGAATGACGTCACCTCCGCTTGATTTTACGAACTGGGACTTCACTTCACCCACCTCACCGCTGAATCCGTTTCGCCCTGCGTCGACACTGGCGGTTCATATCTGGAAAGTGAATGCAGAAGGAATTATTCCTGATGCGAAAGAAGTAGCGAGCGGCGCTTCTGCATTACTGGTGATTGCGATATTGATTTTCAATCTGGTGGCGCGCTGGTTAGGCCGGTTTATCCATGCACGCCTCACTTCAAGCTGATTAAGGGGGAGTATGTGATGCCTCAAACAATAACCGTTCCGTTTCCGGTTCAGGTAAAACCCAAATTCAAAATTTCCCAACCGCAGGAAAAAAAACAACTGCGTGTCCAGTTGGAAACCGTTGATTTGCATGTCTATTACGGGGAAACCCATGCCGTAAAAGGAGTGGATCTGCCCTTGTACCAAAATACCGTGACAGCATTTATTGGTCCGTCCGGATGTGGAAAATCAACCTTTCTGCGCTGTCTCAACCGAATGAACGATACCATTCCCGGAGCCAGGGTCGAGGGCAGGATTATGGTGGAAGGGATTGATATCAATCAGCCTGTGATCAATACGAGTCATCTGAGACGTCATATCGGCATGGTGTTTCAGCGGCCCAATCCGTTCTCCAAATCGATTTATGAAAATATCGCCTTTGCACCCCGCCTGTATGGGGCTTCCAAAAAAGATCTGGACAGAATCGTTGAAGAAAGCCTGAAAAAAGTTGCCCTGTGGGATGAAGTAAAGGACCGGCTCCACAAAACAGCTCTGGCGCTTTCCGGTGGACAGCAGCAACGTTTGTGCATTGCAAGAGCGATTGCGATGAATCCGAGAATCATTTTGCTGGATGAACCAACTTCTGCGCTGGATCCGATCTCAACCGGGAAAGTCGAAGAGCTGGTGCAAGAGCTGAAAAAAGACTTTACGATTGCCATTGTCTCGCACAATATGCAGCAGGCAGCGCGCATTTCCGATTATACGGCCTATTTTTACATGGGAAATCTGGTTGAATTTGGCGAGACCGCACAGTTATTTACCAATCCAAAGAAGAAAGAGACGGAAGATTATTTGACCGGCCGTTTTGGATGATCTGGCATGGTATAAGTTGAGGGGGAAAAAGAAGCATGACAGACAAAATAAGCATCGAGGATTTTGACCTTTATTACGGAGAGAACCAGGCGCTTAAAAAGATACGGTTAAATATTATCCCCAATCAGGTGACAGCTTTCATCGGCCCGTCCGGATGCGGAAAATCCACGCTCTTAAGAAGCATGAACCGGATGAATGACATGATTCCGGGGGTTCACACATCGGGGCGGATCGCAATTGACGGGAAAAATATTTATGATCGGGAAACTGATCTGGTGCAGCTGCGGAAAAATGTGGGGATGGTGTTTCAACAACCCAATCCCTTTCCCATCTCGATCTATGATAATGTCGCCTATGGGCCGCGCATTCATGGAATAAAAACAAAAAAGAAGCTGGACGAGATTGTGGAACGTACCCTGAAACAGGCCAATTTGTGGGATGAAGTGAAAGATCGCCTGCATCTTTCCGCGATGGGACTGTCCGGCGGGCAGCAGCAGCGTTTGGTCATTGCCCGTGTGCTGGCGGTTGAACCGGATGTTATTCTGATGGACGAGCCGGCCTCCGCCCTGGATCCCATTTCCACGGAGCGTCTGGAAGAGCTGGTAATTCAGTTGAAGAAGGATTATACCATTGTCATTGTTACTCATAACATGCAGCAGGCCGCCCGTGTATCTGACAAAACCGTATTTTTTCTGAATGGGGAAATTATCGAGGTGAATGATACCGAGCAATTATTTACCCATCCTGAAGATCAGCGAACGGAACAATATATTAGTGGCCAGTTTGGCTGATGAGAGGAGAGGTTACCATGGCTGCCCGACAATTTGACCAGTCTCTGGGCGAGCTGAAAAAAAAGTTGCTGAAGATGGGCGAACAAGTTGAAATCTCCATCAACAAGTCCATAAAATCCTTTGTAAAAAGGGATGTACAGCTTGCCAGGGAAATCATTGAACTGGATTGTCAAATCGATGAACTGAAAGTGGAGATAGACGACACTGTCACGAAACTGATTGCTACCAGGCAGCCAGTTGCAACCGATTTGCGCAAACTGATTGCGGCTATGAATATTGCCTCCGATCTGGAGAGAATGGCCGATTTGGCCGTCGATATTGCAGAAGAAGTGGTTGCTCTGGAAGAATCCAATCAGCCCCGAATCAATAATTTGTCCCTGATTCTGCAAATGGCGCAAATGACGCAGCAGATGGTGAATGATGGACTCAACAGCTATATTGACGGCAATATCGATCTCGCCCGGATGTTGGCCCGCCGTGATGATCAGGTGGATCAGATGTATGAAAAAGTGGTCCGGGAAATGAGCGATTACATGCCGTTAAAGAACCAGTACGCAGATGCGGCACGGAAAGTATGCTTTGTGGCCCGCTTTCTGGAAAGAATTGCGGATCATGTAACCAATATTGCTGAAAATATCGTTTATATCCAAACCGGAAAACGGATCGACCTGAATTGAGAACCAGGGACAGTTCATCACTGCAACGCCTGTTTATGTGCAGGTAGAGCATACGGAAAGCAAAAGATTCACAAACATGTGAAGACAGGAACAGGCATACTTCATCGTAACGGGCAGCAGGTTTCTCCTCAAACTCCAGCATCAATATCAATCCTCTTTTTCTGTCTCCCATATCAGGGGGACTTTTCAATTTGGGAAAAAACATGGTTTTGATTGTTTGCTGTGTAAAGGACTTCGCTAAAGGGGAGTAAAACCGGGACAGAGATCCGGATGGAAAACTTTGCAATATGGAAATTGATCATGTTTTTACAAATCTGCCACAAATCCAGGTGTTGATTTTAAAGATAAAGAAAATTATACTTAAATCAAGTAAGCGTTTACAAAAAGAAGATTGGTTTGCGGCAAAAATTGAAGATATATATCAAGTAAAGAAATCGTTTTATTTTTTGGTTTTTAGTTAAGCGCTTTACTAAATATTGAGTAAAGGGGGAATAGCCGAATATTAAAAGAACAATCTATTTAAAACAGATATTATTTTATTCTGTTTGTTGGTTAAGCGCTTTTTTATGTTTTTTCATGCTGCTTAAACGGATCTGAATTGCAGTTGATAGATATAAAAAAGCTTCCAATATTCCGGAACACCACGAAGGTAACTGATCTGGTTCGGTGAACATCCTGACTAACTTGCAGAGGAGAGAGCCAATTTGATTTATTTTTCTGTTCTGTCTTTCATTTTGATTATAGCTGCAGTCTGGTTTTTTGCTTACAAGAGAAGTCGTGCAGTTGATAATACCAGTTCAGAAGGTTACTTTCTCGGTGGTCGCAGTTTGACGGCGGTGACGATCGCCGGTTCAATCATCATGACCAATTTGTCCACGGAGCAGATCGTCGGACAGAATGGCCAGAGTTATATGGCCGGGATGGAAGTGATGGCCTGGGAAGTTACGGCTGCGATTGCCATTGTTTTGCTGGCGCTTGTTTTTTTGCCAAAGTATTTGAAGTATGGCGTGGATACGATCCCCGACTTTATTGAAAGACGCTATGATACAACTACCAAAAGAATTGTTTCTGTCCTGTTTATTTTTACTTATATGATTTCATTTCTGCCAGTTGTGCTGTATTCGGGCTCACTCGTTTTCAACAAAATTTTCAACGTGAGTGAAACGATGGGGATCGATCAGCTGGTGGCTGTCGCCCTTATTGCCGCAGGCATTGGTGTTATCGGTCTGATGTACTTGCTGATGGGCGGATTGTCATTGGGTGCATTCAGTGATACCGTCTATGGGATTGGCCTGTTGATCGGGGGGCTGTCCATCCCGGTGCTGGGGCTGATTGTTCTCGGAGATGGGAGCTTTTTTGGCGGGCTTGATCTGATCAGAACCAATACACCGGAAAAGTTGAACTCGATCGGAGCAATCGATTCCAAAATTGTTCCCTGGCCAACGCTTTTTTTCGGCATGTTCTTTAACAACTTGTTTTATTGGTGTACAAACCAGATGATTGTTCAAAAGACATTGGCTGGAAAAAACCTGAAAGAAGGCCAGAAAGGAGCATTGTATGTAGGTTTTTTCAAGATTTTCGGCGCGCTGTTCCTTGTTTTCCCGGGCATTATCGCATTCAATATGTTTGGAGATTCGCTTTCAACTCCTGATGATGCTTATCCCAGCCTGCTTACCGCAGTATTGCCCGAATGGGCGTACGGGATTTTTGGAGCCGTGATCTTTGGTGCGATCCTGAGTTCATTTGTGGGTGCCTTGAATGCCACAGCAACCTTGTTTACATTGGATTTTTACAAGCCTGTTTTCAGGAAAAATGCAACTGATAAACAGGTTGCAAGAGCTGGAAAAACGGTTACTGTTATTGTCGGCATGATATCGGTAATAATCGCCCCGCTGATTTCTTTCGCTCCAACCGGGCTGTACAATGTCGTGCAGCAATTTAACGGCTTGTACAGCATGCCGCTTTTGGCAATTATCGTGCTTGGTTTTTACTCCAGGTATGTAACCGCATTTGGAGCAAAAGTAACCCTTGTTTTCCACGTTGTGACCTATGCGTTTGCAAGTTTCTTTTTGTCCCACATTCATTACCTGTATGTATTAAGTGTTCTGTTCCTGGCGGATGTATTCATCCTGTGGCTGGTTGGAAGAATCAAACCGCTTGATCGACCGTTCGAATTTCAGGAAGGGCGGCATAAAGTGGATTTAACCCCGTGGAAACATGTCAAATGGGTTAGCGCTCTGGTGGTTATTACTGTAATTGTAATGTACCTGACGTTTTCACCGCTGGGACTTGCCAAATAAACTTCATTTTACTCTGGCACAATTTATAAAGGGAGTGGATCCGATGAGCAAAAAAATTACGGTTGGAGTTGTCGGAGCGGGAAGAATCGGGAAATTGCATATGAACAACATGAAAAATATGCCACAAGTCAGATTGAAAACGGTTTCTGACATTTTTGCTGATGACCTGAAGGACTGGTTTGCAGAAAGCGGCGCAGAAAAGTTGACCAGGGATTATCGGGAACTTGTAAATGACCCTGGGATTGATGCCGTGTTTATCTGTACTTCCACGGATACGCATATGCAGATCATCAGGGAGGCTGCCGGTGCCGGAAAACACATTTTCTGTGAAAAGCCGATCAGTTTTTCAGAGGAAGAAACTCTAAAAGCCTATGAAGCAGTACAGAAAGCTGGCGTAAAGTTTCAGGTGGGATTTAACAGGCGGTATGACAGGAACTTTCACAAAGTAAAACAGCTGGTGGAGAAAAAAGTAATCGGAGATCTGCATGTTTTGAAAATCACCTCAAGAGACCCCAATCCACCCTCGCTGGACTATGTGTCGCGCTCCGGAGGTATCTTCATGGATATGACCATTCACGATTTTGACATGGCACGCTACATTTCCGGTTCGGAAGTGGAAGAAGTCCATGTTCAGGGAGCCACCCTGATCAATCCGAAGATTGCCGAGCTGGGTGACGTGGATACTGCCATCATCACTTTGAAATTTGCAAATGGTGCGATGGGAGTAATTGATAACAGCCGCCAGGCAGTGTACGGGTATGATCAGCGCCTTGAAGCTTTCGGTTCAAAAGGGTCTGCACAAGTAAACAATGAGACGGAGTCCAGAGTGGATTTATTGTCGGAAGACGGGGTAAAGGGGGACAATCCACTGTATTTCTTCCTTGAAAGGTACAATGATGCATTTATCCAGGAAGTGAAAGAGTTCGTGGAAGCGGTTATGAACAATCAGGAAATCCGGACCACATTCAAAGATGGAATCATGGCGCAAAGAATTGCCATGGCCGCCAGAGAATCTCTGGAAAGCGGACAACCGGCAAAGGTTAAGGGACTGGAATGATTTGATGCGCTTTGGTGAGAGAGCTCGATCATTGTATTAAAAAAATGAATGGGGTATACTCATATTTGGATAGATTAAGCGCTTTACCAACAGTGCTGCGAGGAGGAAGGCTGGATGTCTGGTTTGCATTTGAAACCTCATAAACCTGATCAGGATGGCAAAATCCTGGGAGTGACGCCGGAATCGGCAGGTTGGAAGTATGTGGGGTTTGAAGTTTACTCATTGAAAAAAGGCGATTTGCTTGAGAGAAAAACAGGAAAAAATGAAGTTTGTCTCGTTTTGTTGTCAGGGAGAGCGACGATCCGGACCGAGAAAAAGGAATTTAACGGCATCGGCAGGCGAATGAGCGTATTTGAAAAAATACCGCCTTATTCCGTTTACATTCCAAACGATGACCGTTACCAGGTTGAATCGCTCTCGGATCTGGAACTTGCCGTATGCATGGCCCCCGGAAAGGGAACTTATCAGGCGCGATTGATTGCACCGGAAGACGTAAGGAAGTCTGATCGCGGTTCCGGAAAAATGAGCAGACGGATTCATGATATCCTTCCCGAGGACAGGGAAGCCGACAGTCTGCTTGTTGTTGAAGTATTCACACCGGATGGCAATACGTCAAGTTATCCGCCGCACAAACATGATCGGGAAAATCTTCCGCATGAATCCTATCTGGAAGAAACATATTATCATGAACTTCATCCCAGGCAGGGGTTCGCATTTCAGCGGGTTTATAACGATGACCGTTCCGTGGATGAAACGATCTGCATCGAAAACCGTGACGTTGTTCTTGTGCCGGAAGGTTATCATCCCTTTACGACGGTACCCGGTTATGAATCATACTATTTGAATGTCATGGCCGGTCCGGTCAGAACCTGGAAATTTCACAATGCACCGGAACATGAATGGCTGTTTGAGAAAAATTGAATCAACGGAGTTCTTTTTACAGGATTAAGTTAAGCGCTTTATCGAATTGAAGGATGAACCTGTCAATTTTCTGTAATGATCACGCAAGAGATGTTTCACGGCTACGGCAAGACAAACGGGCTGATGCCATGAATAAGGCAGACAGATTTTCACCCTGCCGCAGCTTTTTTTAAACAAACAGAGTTAGGAGGATTATGGTGGTTAACCTGAATTTCAAAACGGATCGACCGCTCGATCTGATCGCTGTTGGCAGACTTGCTGTCGATCTGAACACCGAGCAAATCAATTGCCCGATGGAAGAAACGAGATCGTTTACCAAATATGTCGGCGGTTCACCAGCCAACATCGCCATTGGCGCCGCGCAACTCGGGCTTAAATGCGGTTTTATCGGCAAGGTTTCCGACGACCAGATGGGACGGTTTATCGTTCGTTTCCTGGAAGAGAAAAAAATGGATACTTCCGGTGTTGTCGTGGATAAAACGGGCGCTGTTACCGGACTTGCTTTTACAGAAATCAAGAGTCCCAATGATTGCAGCATTTTGATGTACCGTGACAATGTTGCAGATTTGAAGCTGGAAACATCCGAGGTCTCCGAAGATTATATCAAAAAGACCAGGGCATTGCTGATTTCCGGCACTGCCCTGGCCGCAAGCCCGTCACGCGAAGCTGTCTTTCTTGCACTGGAGTATGCCCGCAAACATGATGCAGTTGTATTTTTTGACCTCGATTATCGCCCCTATACCTGGACTTCCGATAAGGAGACCGCCATCTATTATAATCTGGCAGCGGAAAAATGTGACGTCATTATCGGAACAAGAGAAGAATTTGACATGATGGAGCAATTTGAAAAAGAAAAAAAGACCGATCGGGAAACCGCAGGGAAATGGTTTGGTCATCATGCAGAAATCGTTGTGATCAAGCATGGTTCCAAAGGTTCGATCACCTATACCAAAGATGGCCACTCCTATACTGGCGGCATTTTCAGGACAAAAGTACTGAAAACATTTGGCGCCGGGGACAGTTATGCGTCCGCATTCATCTACGGTTTGATGAATGGATGGGAGATTTCGCGGGCCATGGAATATGGCAGTGCTTCTGCTGCAATCGTCATATCCCGGCACAGTTGTTCTGAAGCAATGCCGACAAAGGCAGAATTGGATAAGTTTGTCAAAACGGCGGAAAGAATCGATACCTGATAGGATCTGAGCAACAATAATTTAACGTCAATATTTCTGGCAGGAGGTAAACATCCGTGAAAACGCTGAAAAACTATATCAACGGGAAATGGGTTGAATCCGGATCCGACAAAACCGAAGAAGTATTTAACCCGGCAACCGGTGAAGTGATCGCCTTTGTTCCGATTTCTACCAAAGAAGAAGTGGATGAATCCGTCAAAGCAGCAAAAACCGCTTTTGAAACATGGAAAAATGTCGCTGTTCCAAAACGGGCCCGCATCCTGTTCAAATATCAGCAATTGCTTGTTGACCACTCAGATGAACTGGCGAAACTGATTACGGTGGAAAACGGGAAAAATCTGAAGGAAGCAAAAGGTGAAGTACAACGGGGCATTGAAAATGTCGAATTTGCTGCCGGAGCCCCAACCCTGATGATGGGGGACAATCTTGCCACCATCGCAACGGAACTGGAATCAGCAGTGTACCGGTATCCGGTTGGTGTCATAGGAGGGATTACCCCGTTTAACTTTCCGATGATGGTTCCATGCTGGATGTTCCCAATGGCAATTGTCCTCGGCAATACCTTTGTATTGAAACCGTCGGAGCGTACCCCCCTTACCGCCAACCGTCTGGTTGAGCTTGCAGAAGAGGCCGGTTTTCCCAAAGGTGTTTTCAACATCGTTCACGGTGCACATGATGTCGTAAACGGGTTACTGGATCATCCGGACGTTGCCCGCATTTCCTTTGTTGGTTCCCGGCCTGTGGCGGAATATGTTTACAAGCGGGGCACGGAAAATCTGAAACGTGTTCAGGCGTTGGCCGGCGCGAAAAACCACTCGATCGTACTGAAAGATGCCAATCTTGACAATGCCGCCACCCAGGTTCTGAATGCGGCATTCGGGTCAGCCGGTGAACGTTGCATGGCGGCCGCAGTCGTCACGGTGGAAGAAACGGTTGCAGACCAATTTATCAGTGAGCTTGTGCAAAAAGCGGACAATGTAACAATTGGCAACGGTCTCGATGATGATGTTTTTCTTGGACCGGTCATCCGCAAACAACACAAGGATCGAACCCTTGGCTACATTGAAACAGGCGAAAAAGAAGGGGCCAGACTGGTTCGCGACGGACGCAGGGACAAGGCGGCTCAAGAAAAAGGATACTTTGTGGGCCCGACCATTTTTGACCATGTCACCACAGATATGAAAATCTGGGAAGATGAAATTTTTGCCCCGGTTCTTTGCATTGTACGTGTAAAAGATCTTGATGAAGCGATTAAAGTGGCGAATCAGTCGCGCTTTGCCAATGGAGCCTGCATTTTCACAAGAGACGGTGGTTCGGTGCGCAAATTCCGGGAAAACATGGATGCCGGCATGCTTGGCGTTAATATTGGAGTTCCCGCTCCGATGGCATTTTTCCCGTTCTCCGGCTGGAAAGATTCTTTCTATGGTGATCTGCATGCCAATGGGAAAGACAGTATCGAATTTTACACCCGCAAAAAAGTGATTACCAGCCGCTGGGTCTGACAAGAACAGGATTTTTGGGGAATTGGGGTGAGAGTATGAAATTGACGACAGCACAAGCCTTGATCAAATTTCTAAATAACCAGTATATCGAAGCGGACGGCAAGGAACAAAAACTGTTCAGGGGCATTTTTACCATTTTTGGTCATGGAAATGTCCTGGGGCTTGGACAGGCACTCGAACAGGATGCCGGGGATTTGGAAGTTTACCAGGGAAGAAATGAGCAGGGAATGGCGCATGCGGCAATCGGATTTGCCAAGCAGAAGCACCGCAGGCAGATAATCGCCTGTACTTCATCGGTGGGTCCGGGGGCAGCCAATATGGTAACCGCAGCTGCGACCGCCACCGCCAACAGCATTCCGCTCCTTTTGCTGCCTGGTGACACATTTGCCACCCGCCAGCCGGACCCGGTACTGCAGCAAATCGAACAGCCTTATAATGCCGGCTTGACCACGAATGACGCTTTCCGTCCGGTCAGTAAATACTGGGACCGGGTGACCCGCCCCGAGCAGCTGATGACCGCGATGCTGAATGCTGTTCGCGTACTGACGGACCCGGCCGAAACCGGCGCGGTAACGGTTGCCCTGCCGCAGGATGTCCAGGCAGAAGCGTATGATTATCCGGAATCCTTTTTTAAAAAACGTGTTCATCGTTTTGCAAGGAGAAGACCTGTCAGGTTTGAACTGGAACAAGTGGCGGCCCTGTTCAAAAACAGCAAAAAACCGTTAGTCATCTGCGGTGGGGGAGTTCGCTACTCGGAAGCAGCCGCTGTGCTGGACCAGTTTGTAAAGGCGTTTCATATCCCGTTTGCCGAAACACAGGCTGGAAAAAGCACATTGCCATCCACCCATCCGCTGAATCTGGGCGGAATCGGCGTTACCGGCAACGCTGCTGCCAACCGGATTGCCAAAGAAGCAGACCTGGTAATTGGAGTCGGAACCCGTTTTACGGATTTTACCACCGCTTCCAAACAGCTTTTCCAAAATGACAAAGTGGCTTTTGTTACAATCAATGTTTCAGATTTTCATGCTTCCAAACTGGATGCCACCAAGATTGTTGCCGATGCGAAAGCAGGTCTTGAGGATCTCCAGGCTGAGCTTAAGAAAATCGGGTACCGGTCCGGTTACCAGGGTGAAATTGAACAGGCCAGACAGGATTGGCAAAGAGAGCTGGAACGCCTTTGCCAAACCGATTTTCATGCGGAAGGCTACAAGCCGGAAATTGCGGGGCATTTGGATGAGAAACTGACTGAATATGTGCAGGCCTTCAATTCCTGTTTGACACAGACTGCCGTTTTGGGAAAAGTGAATGAATTGATTGCCGATGATGCCATTGTGGTAGGTGCTTCCGGAAGCCTGCCAGGGGACATGCAGCGGATGTGGGTCAGTATCCGGCCTGATACTTACCATATGGAATACGGTTATTCATGCATGGGATATGAAATAGCCGCCGCTTTGGGAGCCAAAATCGCCAGGCCGGATCAGGAAGTTTATGCCATGGTCGGCGATGGCAGCTACATGATGCTTCATTCTGAATTGATAACGAGTATTCAGGAAGGAAAGAAAATTAATGTCATCGTCTTTGACAACGCCGGGTTTGGCTGTATTAACAACTTGCAAATGGATCACGGGATGGGCAGCTTTGCCACTGAATTTCGCAAACGAAGTGAAAAAACAAAGCAGCTGGACGGACCCATTATCCAGATTGATTTTGCCAAGAGTGCCGCTGCTTATGGTGCCGTAACCTATACGGTCCGGACGATGGAGGAACTGGAACAGGCATTGCAAGATGCCAAAAAACAGACGGTTTCCACGTTGATCGATATCAAAGTGCTTCCCAAAACAATGACCGATGGTTACGACAGCTGGTGGCATGTTGGAGTTGCCGAGGTCTCGGAAAAAGAACCGATCCGCAAAGCATATCAGGATTGCCTGAAGCAATTGGAAAAAGCGAGAAAGTATTGAATAGGGTACTTGTTTGAAACCGTTCCAAAATACATGCAGATGATTACCACACAGGGGGTACGTTTATGTTCAGGAAAGATGCAGTAAAACTGGGAATTGCTCCGATCGGATGGACAAATGATGATCTGCCGGACCTGGGCAAGGAAAACACCTTTGAACAATGCATCAGCGAAATGGCACTGGCCGGTTTTACAGGGACAGAAGTAGGAAACAAGTATCCACGCGACACAAAAATACTCAAAAAAGCACTTGAACTGAGAAACATGGAAATTGCCAGCGCCTGGTTCAGTGCTTTCCTTACTACAAAACCATTTGAGGAAACGGAAAAAGCGTTCATCAGGCATCGCGACTTTTTACATGAAATGGGAGCAAAAGTGATTGTTGTCTCTGAACAGGGCCACAGTGTGCAGGGACAGATGGATACACCGGTATTTGACGCTAAACCGCATTTTACCGATGAGGAATGGAAAAGGCTGGCCGAAGGGCTTGACAAACTCGGAGAACTGGCAAGGGAAAAAAGGATGAAAGTGGTTTACCATCACCATATGGGCACAGGAGTGCAAACAACCGCAGAGATTGGCAAACTGATGGATATGACCGATGAAAATCTTGTTTTCCTTCTCTATGATACCGGACATCTGTATCTTTCCGGAGAAGACCCAGTTGAAATCCTGAAACGATATTTGCCCAGAATCAAGCATGTCCATTTGAAGGATGTTCGGGATCATGTTGCCGCCAAAGTAAAAGAAGAAAAAATGAGTTTCTTAAACGGTGTCCGCGAAGGTGTATTTACTGTACCGGGGGATGGCAGCATCGATTTCACCGGGATCTTTGAAATCCTGGCCAACTCGGATTATAAAGGATGGCTGCTTGTGGAAGCGGAACAGGATCCGGCCAAAGCCAACCCGTTTGAATATGCGCTGAGAGCCCGGAGATATATCAGGGAAAAAGCCGGTATATAAATAGGTTCTATTCATGTTTGTTTAGTGAGTCTTATGACGGGGTTATCGATGAACCAGGGAACCGGAATCTTTTTCCTTGTTTTTGGAGGCATGCCTGATAACCCTGTCGCAATCCCTTTACAAAATTATCAGGGGGAAGCGGGTGCCATTCATGGCAAATAAAAAAGTAAAAGTTGGAATTGTCGGCCTGGGTCGCCAGGGTTACCAGCATGCTGAAAACCTGGCACTCCGGGTTCCTAATTGTGAACTGATTGCAGTCTGCAGTGTTGTGGAAAAAGAAGTGAAAGAAGTACAGGAAAAATGGGGCATTCCTTACGGCTATGCCGATTACGATGAAATGCTTGAAAACAGGGAACTGGAAGCGATATTTATCGCCTCCCCGTCGGGATTCCATTACGAACAGATCGAAAAAGCACTGGAAGCAGGATTTCATGTATTCAGCGAGAAGCCGCTCGGACTTTATCTGGAAGAAGCCGAAAAAGTGGAAAAGGCTGTCTCCCGACACCCGGATAAAGTTTTCATGCTGGGGTTTATGCGGCGCTATGACCGGTCTTATGCAGATGCGAAAAGAATGATTGACAGCGGTGAAATCGGCGAACCGGTTCTGATTCGCTGTTATGGATTGGACCCGGCCGGTAAACTGGACAGTTTTCTAAAGTTTGCCCGGGACAATTACAGTGGAGGGCTGTTTCTCGACATGGCCATTCATGATCTCGATCTGGCCCGCTGGTATTTGCAGGCGGAGCCTGAGGAAGTTTGGGCGATTGGCGGCAGTTATGCACGTCCGGAATTTGCGGAGTTGGGGGACGCGGAAACAGGAGCTGCCATGGTACGCTTTTCCGGTAACCGAATCGGAATTTTCGTTGCAGGACGCAACTGTGCACACGGTTACCATATAGAAACCGAAATCATCGGGACCAATGGAACCCTTCGCATCGGTACGGTTCCGGAACGCAACCAGGTAATGATCTTTAATGAAACGGGAGCCGTCAAAAAATGTACCGGTGGATTCCTGGAACGGTTTGAACAGTCCTACCTGAGTGAAGCGGAAGAATTTATCAATTGTATTCTGGAAAACCGAAAGCCGTCCGTAAACGTTCGGGATGGCGTTGAGTCAACCAGACTTGGTTATGCTTGCAAGAAGTCATTTGAAACAGGCAAGCTGGTACGAGTGAAATCATAAAAGGTTGTCAACCGGAACCGGTTCGTGGCTGCCCGCATTTTCAGCCTGCAGGAAAGTGCAGGCAATATCTGTCCTGAAACAAAGCCCTGCGGATTCATGCTCCTGGCAGTTCCGGCCGATGCCAGGGACGGTTGGTTGCAGAATCGATGGATATGTCTGCAAAATATAGCGATATCGTTTAAAATTTGTGATATCTTATATCCAAAAGAGACTAATGATGTTGAAGTGGGGCAAAGGACATGAAGGCAACGATTTATGATGTAGCGAAAAAGGCCGGGGTTTCCATTGCGACGGTTTCCAAAGTTATCAACAATAATACCGGCAACATGCGCGATTCGACAAAACAACGGGTAAAGAAAGCGATGGAAGAATTGAACTATCATCCTAATGTAATGGCGTCGGCACTCATGGGGAAAGGTACCAAAACAATGGGTCTTTTGGTTCCGGACATATCCAACCCGTTTTTTTCCGAAATTGCAAAAACAATTGAAGACAGGGCACATGAAAAAGGTTACAGTGTCATCATGTGCAGTACAGATGAAAACGAGGAAAAAGAAAAAAAGAATGTTGAACTTTTACAGAACAAGCTTGTAGACGGATTTATTGTAAGTTCAACATACAGTGATAAAAGCATTCTGCAGGATTTGATCAGAAACGGGGTGCCTGTAGTGATGCTGACACAGGATGATCCCGCCATGGATGTATCCAAGGTGTTTGTGGACGACTTTAAAGGCGGGTATGAAGCAACGATTCACCATTTGCAGAATGGCCATCACAACATTGCGATTATCAGTGAACAATTGGCCCTTGCCAGCGTCAAACGGACGGAAGGATACTTGCAAGCTCTCAAAACCTATGGAATCCGGCCAAGACAGGAGTATATAGTCAGAACGAGAGGCAAAATTGCCAATGGAATCAAGGCTTTTGACAATCTGTTTCAGTTACCCGAACCGCCTACCGCGATTTTTGCCTGCAATGACCAGCTGGCGATCGGTGTAATGTTGGGAGCCAAGGAGAGAGGAATCAGAATTCCTGACCAGCTGTCCCTGATTGGTTTTGATGATACCATTCTGGCAACGGCAACCTATCCGCGCTTAACCACGGTTGCCCAGCCAATCGCCAGGATGGGAAAAACAGTGGTAAATCTTTTAATAGAAGAAATCCAACTTGGCCATTCCAGGAAAGAACGCATCCTGTACAATCCCCAATTGATTATTCGGGAAACGACAGGCAAAGCTCCGAAAGTTGAGACAAACTGATTTGCTTCTGCTCATAAACCGGGCAAATAAAAGTTTCGGCAAGTTCATTGCCGTGGTCAGGATGGACGCAGTTTATGGATAGACAGGAGACTTAATATGCCACTTGTATCAATGAAAGAGATTGTCCAGAGAGCGAAAGAAGATCATTATGCGGTCGGTCATTATAACCTGAATTCCCTGTTATGGGCGATTCCGATTTTGCAGGCGGCCGAAGAAGAGCGCGCCCCAGTCATTCTGGCGTCGTCTGACCGTCTCGTCGATGATTTGGGTGGATTTCGCGCCATTGCTGCAGTCATCAGGGAATTCATTAGGGAAATGTCGGTCACCATTCCGGTTGTCTTGCATCTTGATCATGGACAAAGTGTGGACAGATGCAAGTATGCGATTGAAGCCGGCTATACTTCGGTAATGATTGATGGCTCAAGATATCCGATTGATGAAAATATTGCCATGACCAGGGAAGTAACGGAATATGCCCGGCTGTACGAAGTTTCAGTGGAAGCGGAAGTAGGGACTGTCGGCGGTTCGGAAGACGGGCTGGAGACCCGTGTTCGATATGCCGATCCCACAGAATGTCTGCGAATGGTGAAAGAAGCGAATATCGACGCTCTGGCAGCGGCACTGGGTTCTGTTCACGGACCATACCGGGGTAAACCCATGCTCAATTTTGAAAGAATGAAAGAGATTTCCGAACTGACCGATATTCCGCTGGTATTGCATGGCGGTTCGGGGATCCCGGATGATCAAATCCAAAGGGCGATCCGGCTGGGGCATGCCAAAATCAATGTAAATACAGAATGTGCCCAGGCCTGGACCAATGCGGTACGGGATTTCCTGGCAGATGAAAATAACCGTAATGTTTATGAACCTCGGGTTATTCTAAAGCCGGCCAATGAGGCGCTCAAACAGGCAGTAAAAGAAAAAATCAATCTGTTCGGGACTGGTCACCGGTATTAAAGGGATGTAGCAAGCATCCCTTTAAATATAATTTATGAACAAAACCATGTCTCAACTGAAATTCCATTGATATTTGAGCCGCTTGTGGGCTCTTTTTTATTTCAAGGGAATTAATACCAGGAGTGAAATCTCCTATTTGAAAAAGATTTATGTCATTTTTGGAGAAAATTGGAGGTATGCATCAAAAAGTTTTCTTTTTCATTTCTCCGGTTATTTATGCTGCCTTGCATCTGCAAAAATCCATGATCGCTCTGCAAGCAATGCCTCCATCCCCTGACCGGAAAATCGCTTCCTGTTGCTTGTGATTACAAAAGATTAGTACAGATAAATCAAAAATGACTAACAGATATATAACAGATCTTGGTTGCTAGAAAATTATAATTAATTGTAATAAATAATCCATAAATATGCTAATAACAAAAAAACGTTTATAAAATAAGGTTTTCGCAATTTGTATATAAACTGTAAAATATATTGTGCTATAATTCTCATAGAGTAGCTTGAAAGCTACTGTTATAACAACAAATATTAAATATTATATAACAGTGCTCAAGTCAAGTGGATTTATCTATGGGGTTTTCATTATGGAGAATGTGACGGCCAAATCCGCTGTTGATCATGCCATGGTTATGGTGGGGTCGTCTATGCTCCGGTGTCAAAAGGGCCAGGAATGATCGGTTAATTGAAGAGAGAAAAAAAGGCATGGACGTTTTGTAAACGGATGCAATGACCGAAGAAGTTTCTCATGACCGGGAAGAAATGACAAAGCACAATCCGTGCCCTTGGCGGGTTGAAAGAATGGGGCGCCCCCTGTACGGCTATGATATTTCCGGATGCCGTAGATCATGCGGAAAATGCCTGCAATTGACGTTTCGTGTAACCGGTTATGCGGTTAACTTCATCGGGTTGACAAGAGAACGACAGGGAGATGTCATTGAACTTTCCACGAACGGATCCTGAATTACCCTTAGCTCTTACTGGAGGTATTTGAAATGCAGAAAAACATGAAGACCATGGACGGAACAAAGGCAGCAGCATATGCGTCTTATGCATTTACCGACTGTGCCTGCATTTATCCGATCACGCCATCTTCACCAATGGCGGAATATGTTGATGAATGGGCCGCCCAGGGCAAGAAAAACATTTACGGACAAATTGTAAAGGTCGTAGAAATGCAGTCAGAGGCAGGAGCAGCCTCCGCTCTTCACGGCACCCTGGCGTCAGGAGCACTGGGGACTACCTATACTGCTTCGCAGGGTTTAATGTTAATGATTCCCAACCTTTACAAAATCGCCGGCGAACTTATGCCGGGCGTGATCCATGTGGCCGCCCGTGCTCTGTCTACCCATGCCTTGAGCATTTTCGGAGACCATTCCGACGTCATGAGCTGCCGCATGACCGGTTTTGCCATGCTGGCCAGCAGCAATGTGCAGGAAGTGATGGACCTTGGCGCGATCGCCCATCTTGCGTCCATTAAGTCAAGAGTGCCCTTTATGCATTTTTTTGACGGATTCAGAACATCTCACGAGCAGCAGAAAATCGAAGTCCTTGACTATGAGGATTTGGCAGAACTTGTTGACTGGGAGGCGGTCAAGTCTTTCAGAAGCAGAGGCCTGAATCCTGAACATCCGATTATCAGGGGTACTGCCCAAAACCCGGATATCTATTTTCAGGCCAGGGAAGCCAACAACGTGTATTATGAGGCGGTACCTGACATTGTATACGAATACATGCAGTATATCAGCCGTCTGACCGGAAGGGAGTACTTGCCTTTCAATTACTATGGCGCGGAAGATGCAGAAGATATCATTGTTTCTATTGGATCTTCGTGCGATACCATCGAAGAGACAGTCGATTACCTGACTGCCAGGGGAGAAAAAGTAGGGGTTATTAAAGTTCATCTCTACAGGCCCTTCTCCAACAAATACTTCTTTAAAGTCCTTCCCGGGACTGTAAAGAGGATTGCCGTACTGGACCGTACAAAAGAGCCGGGTTCCCTTGGCGAACCATTGCTTGAGGATGTGAAGACCCTCTTTCATGATGTGGAAGAGAGACCACTGATTATTGGCGGTCGTTACGGCCTCGGTTCAAAAGAACTCCTGCCGTCCGACATCATCGCTGTTTTTGACAACCTGAGGTCGGCCCGTCCGAAAAAGAGGTTTACCGTCGGAATCACTGACGACGTCACGCATCTCTCCTTGCCACGGGCTGAACATATTGAGACAACACCAGAAGGAACGATCCAGTGCAAGTTCTATGGCATGGGTTCCGATGGCACGGTTGGGGCCAACAAGCAGTCGGTCAAAATCATCGGTGATACCACAGATCTGTATGTCCAGGCCTATTTCTCCTACGATTCCAAGAAGTCCGGCGGCTATACCGTTTCACATCTGCGTTTTGGCAAGAAACCGATCAAATCGCCTTACCTGATTACGGGTGCCGACTTTGTTTCCTGCAGCAACCAGTCTTATATCAATACCCTGGACATGTTAACCGGTCTCAAGAAAGGCGGTACTTTCCTTCTCAACTGCGTCTGGAAGCCGGAGAAACTGGATAAAAAACTGCCGGCATCCGTCAAGAGGTATATCGCCGAAAACGACATCAATTTCTATATCATCAATGCTGTGGATATTGCCAGAGACATTGGACTGGGCAACCGGACCAACATGATCATGCAATCCGCTTTCTTTAAACTGGTCAATGTAATTCCTCTGGAAGATGCTGTAAAAGAGTTGAAACGTACTATTAAAGAGACTTACGGCCACAAGGGTGACAGGGTAGTAAACTTGAACTACACTGCGGTCGACAAGGGGATTGAATCCCTGATCAGGATCGATGTACCGGCTGACTGGGCAAAAGCAGTTGACGAACCTGTATCCGACAAACAAGCGCCGGAGTTCATCAGGAGCGTGCTGCAGGTTATGAACAGGCTGGAAGGAGACAAGCTCCCGGTAAGCACCTTCAAAGGAAGGGAGGACGGTTCTTTCCCGGTGGGTACTTCCAGGTACGAAAAGCGTGGTGTGGCCGGATTTGTTCCCGAGTGGATCCTGGAGAACTGCATCCAGTGCAACCAATGCTCTGTCGTTTGCTCTCACGCAGCCATCAGGCCGTTTCTTTTGAATGAAGAGGAAGTAAAAAATGCCCCGGCATCTTTCGAAACCAGGCCGGCTGTTGGCAAGGAGCTTGCTGGCCTGCATTACCGCATCCAGGTAAGTCCATACGACTGCATGGGATGCGGGGTCTGTGTTGAAACCTGCCCCTCCAGGGAAAAAGCCCTGGTTATGAAGCCGATTGATACCCAGAGGGCGCAATCCGAAAACTGGGATTATGCGATGACCGTTTCCGTAAAGGATAACCGGCACAACAGGTTTAGTGTCAAGGGCAGCCAGTTTGCCCAACCGCTGCTGGAGTTTTCCGGCGCTTGCGGCGGATGCCCGGAAACTTCCTACGCCAAGCTGGTTACCCAGTTGTTCGGGGAGAGGATGATTGTGGCCAATGCCACTGGTTGTTCATCCATCTGGGGTGCCAGCGCCCCATCCATGCCTTATTGCACCAATAACGAGGGCAAGGGGCCTGCCTGGACCAGCGGGCTGTTTGAAGATAATGCCGAGTACGGCTATGGAATCTATCTCGGAATCCAGCAGCAGAGGGAGCGTATCGCTGAGTTGATGAAGGAAGCCTTGTCAATGGACGTTTCGCCAGTTTTGAAAGAGGCGTTCCAGCAGTGGCTGGATGGCAGGGATGATGCGAAAGCTTCGAAAGCTGCCACGGATAAGATGCTGCCTCTGCTGGAAGGACAGGACAATCCTGTACTCAGGCAGATTTACGGCATGAAGGATCACCTGATCAAAAAGTCTGTCTGGATCTTTGGGGGTGACGGCTGGGCTTATGATATCGGCTACGGTGGTCTTGATCACGTACTGGCATCCAATGCCGATGTAAACGTGCTGGTTTTTGATACGGAGGTTTACTCAAATACAGGCGGTCAGGCATCCAAATCCACACCGGCTGCTGCCATTGCCAAGTTTGCATCCTCCGGCAAGCGTACCAGGAAGAAAGACCTCGGTGCTATGGCCATGACCTACGGTTATGTTTACGTGGCCCAGATTGGTATGGGAGCCAACATGAACCAGGCTTTGAAAGCGATCAGGGAAGCCGAGGCTTACAAAGGACCATCCTTGATCATAGCCTATTCTCCATGTATCAACCATGGTCTGAAAGGCGGGATGAGCAGAGCCCAGGCAGAGATCAGCGATGCTGTCAAAGTGGGTTACTGGAGTCTTTACAGATACAATCCGGATCTCAAAAAGGAAGGCAAAAATCCTTTTAAAATGGATTCCAGGGAACCGGATTTCACGGCTTTCAAGGACTTCCTGATGGGCGAGGTACGCTATGCCTCTTTGGCGAAGCAGTACCCTGAGCAGGCAGAAGAACTGTTCGAAAAAACCATGCAAGACGCAAAGGAAAGGTATGAATTTTACAAGCGTCTTTCTCAAGGCTGACAACCGACTATTCCGGCAGGGCTCCCGGATCTGACAGATCCGGGAGCCTTTTTGCTTTGTCTGATTGTCTTGATGGATTAAATATGCAAAATCGCGATTAAGCGAAGACAAGCAAGTTTAACTCAGATCTTTAAGAGGTCAGACCAATAACTGCGAAGGATGCTGACCTGAAAAGGGACCTGTGAGCCCCTTGCTTGTAATTGAATATAGTCGTATAGACGCAGAGGCTGTTAAATAGTTGCCAATAAAAAGGAGCCTGACAACAAAAGTTGATACAGGTGGATCAAAATTGACCAACATATATATAACAGAGCACACACGATTGTTGGTCGCTAGAAAAAACAACTAACTTTGATAAATAGTTCACAAATATTTAACCCGTAAAACGCTTACAAAACAGAGTTTTTTTGTTTTTAGTATATAAAGCAGAGATATATTGTGATATAATTCACATGAAAAAGCTTGAAGGGTGCTGTTGTAATAATTCATATAAAAAATGTATAACAGCATCACGACAAGAGGGTTACCAAAGGGGGTTTTTACCATGGGGAAAGTGACGACAAAACCCATTGCTGAAAAAAAGATTGATCAAGCCAGGGAGATGGTGGATCGTCTGTGCTCCAACGCCAAAAAGGCCCAGGAGGCTTTTGCCAGGATGGGGCAGGAAGAGATCGATCATATCGTGCATCAAATGGCCTTGGCCGGTCTTGATCAGCATATGGAGTTGGCCAAACTGGCACATGAGGAAACGGGGCGGGGGGTTTACGAGGATAAAATTGTCAAAAACCTGTTCGCCACAGAGTACATTTACCACAATATCAAAAACGAAAAAACCGTCGGCATCATTGAAGAGAACAAATATGAAGGATATCGCGTTGTGGCAGAGCCGGTGGGAACCATTGCCGGCGTAACACCGGTTACCAATCCTACCTCTACCACCATGTTCAAATCCCTGATTGCGATCAAAACCCGTAATCCCATTATTTTCGCTTTTCATCCATCTGCACAGAAAAGCAGTGCCAAAGCTGCGGAAGTGTTGCTTGAGGCAGCGGTAAGAAATGGTGCTCCGGAACACTGTATTCAGTGGATTGATCAGCCTTCACTTGAGGCGACCACCATGCTGATGAATCATCCTGATGTGGCACTGGTGCTGGCAACCGGTGGTTCCGGCATGGTTAAGGCCGCTTACAGTACAGGGAAACCAGCCTTGGGTGTAGGGCCGGGAAATGTGCCCTGCTTTATCGAAAAAACAGCAAATATCCAGCAGGCGGTGACGGATTTGATCCTTTCCAAAACCTTCGATAATGGAATGATCTGTGCTTCGGAACAAGCCGTCATTATTGAGGAACCAGTATATGAAACCGTCAAGCAGTTACTGATCGAAAACAAATGTTACTTCCTTTCACCGGAAGAACGCAAAAAACTGGAAGCCGCCATTATCGATCCGAAGACCGGAAAAATCCGCCCGGCCATTGTTGGTCAATCAGCTCACAAGATTGCATCCATGGGCGGAATCAATGTACCTGAAGATACCAAAATCCTGATTGCCGAACTGGAGGGCGTTGGGGAAAAATATCCGCTTTCCCAGGAGAAACTGAGCCCTGTGCTGGCCTGTTACCGGGTGAAGGATGTTGATGAAGGAATTTTACGCGCTGACGAAATGGTTCACTTTGGAGGCATGGGCCACAGTGCAGTGATCCATTCCAACGATGATGCGGTTGTACAAAAATTTGCAGGTCGTATCAAAACAGGGCGTTTGCTGGTCAATTCCCCATCTACCCATGGAGCGATCGGGGATATTTACAACACCAATATTCCCTCACTGACTCTGGGATGCGGGTCTTTTGGAAACAACTCGACCACTGACAATGTATCTTCTGTCAATCTGATCAATACCAAACGGGTGGCAGACCGCCAGGTCAACATGCAGTGGTTCAAGGTTCCGCCAAAAATCTATTTCGAAAGTGGTTCTACCAAATACCTGGAAAAAATGCCGGGTATCAGTCGGGCCTTTATCGTTACTGACCCCGTGATGGTCAAGCTGGGATATGTGGACAAAGTATTGTACTGGTTGCGCAAACGACCGGATTACGTTCACAGTGAAATTTTCTCCGATGTTGAACCGGATCCGTCGGTTGAGACAGTAATGCGTGGCAAGAAAATGATGGATTCCTTCCAACCCGATGTCATCATCGCCCTGGGAGGCGGTTCGGCAATGGATGCGGCAAAAGTGATGTGGCTCTATTACGAGGAACCGGAGAGTGACTTTAATGCGCTGAAACAGAAGTTCATGGATATCCGCAAACGGGTAGTCAAATTTCCCAAATTAGGGAACAAGGCAAAATTCGTCGCCATTCCGACCACGTCCGGTACGGGATCCGAGGTTACTTCTTTCTCGGTTATTACCGACAAACAAATGGGTCACACCAAATACCCGCTGGCCGAATACGAACTGACGCCTGATGTGGCAATTATCGATCCTGATTACGTTCAAAGTCTGCCCAAACAGGTTGTTGCCGATACCGGAATGGATGTGCTGACCCATGCCATTGAGGCCTACGTCTCTGTGATGGCCAATGATTACACAGACGGACTGGCAATGAGGGCTATTCAGCTTGTCTTTGAATATTTGCCGAAATCCTACCATGAACAGGACGCCTTTGCCCGGGAAAAAATGCACAACGCATCCTGTATCGCCGGCATGGCCTTTTCAAACGCCTTTTTGGGCATTAACCACAGCCTTGCCCACAAGCTGGGAGCGGAATTTGGAATTGCCCACGGCCGTGCGAACGCAATCCTGTTGCCGCATGTGATTGCCTATAACGCGGAGAAACCGACCAAGTTCAATTCGTTCCCGAAATATAACTATTTCCGCGCTGACAAACGTTATGCGGAAATAGCCTGCATGCTCGGTTTGCCGGCCAAGACTACGGAAGAAGGGGTTAAAAGCCTGATTGAAGCGGTTACTCAACTGGCACACAGCCTGAATGTCCCCATGTCCCTGGCCGAATGCGGAGTAGACCGGAAAGTTTTCGAATCCAGGGTGGATTGGCTGGCTGACAAAGCCTTTGAAGACCAATGTACCACAGCCAATCCGCGTATGCCTTTGGTCAAGGAACTGGCTGCTCTGTATCGAAAGGCGTACGAGGGTGTACCTAAAAAAACCAAATAACAATCTGCACAATGAAACGGGGAACAATCGCAACGGGTGGTGAGCCTGTGCTTTTCTGCACAGGTTCACCAAAAAACCATTTGCGCAAATTGATAAAGGTTGACCGAATTTGTCGGAGGAGGTTTGAACATGGGCGCTTGGAAAGGTTTTAAGAAATCGCGCTGGGTTAATCTTATTGATGTCCGTGATTTTATTGTCAATAACTACACACCCTATTACGGAGACCATTCCTTCCTGGAAGGGCCGACGGAACGGACGAAAAAATTGTGGGACAAAGTAAGCGGGCTTTTTAAAGATGAGATCAAAAATGGCGGTATTCTGGATGTGGATACCCGTACGGTTTCCACCATCACCAGCCATAAACCTGGCTATATTGACAAGGATCTTGAACAAATCGTCGGTTTGCAAACGGATGCTCCTTTAAAACGGGCGATCATGCCATTTGGTGGTATCCGTATGGTGAAAAACTCCTGCGATGCCTATGGATATGAGTTGGATCCGCAGGTAGAAGAAATCTTTACCAAATACCGGAAAACACACAACCAGGGTGTATTTGACGCATATACTCCGGAAATGAGAGCTGCCCGTAAAGCTGGAATTATTACCGGACTGCCGGATGCCTATGGGCGCGGGCGGATCATTGGAGACTATCGCCGTGTTGCTCTTTATGGTGTTGACCGGTTGATCGAAGAGAAGAAAAAAGATTTGGCAATTTTGGAAACGGATGCAATGACAGCAGAAGTAATCCGTGACCGGGAAGAAATGACAGAACAAATCCGGGCCCTCGGCGAGCTGAAAGAAATGGCAGCTTCTTACGGCTATGATATTTCCGGCCCTGCCCAAAACGCTGCGCAAGCGATCCAGTGGCTGTATTTCGGATATTTGGCTGCAATCAAGGAACAAAATGGTGCTGCAATGAGCCTTGGCCGTACCTCTACCTTCCTGGATATCTACATTGAAAGGGATCTCAGGGAAGGAAAACTGACCGAAGTCGAAGCACAGGAACTGATGGACCATTTCGTCATGAAACTGCGTCTCGTCAAATTCCTCCGTACTCCTGAATATGACCAATTGTTCAGCGGAGACCCGACCTGGGTAACAGAATCGATCGGAGGAATCGGTCTGGATGGAAGACCCCTGGTAACGAAAAACTCTTTCCGGATCTTGAACACCCTTTACAATCTGGGACCGGCTCCGGAACCAAACCTGACGGTACTCTGGTCGCCCCGCCTGCCTGAGCCCTTTAAAAAATTCTGTGCGCAGGTATCCATCGATACCAGCTCCATCCAATATGAAAGTGATGACCGCATGCGGGTAAATTACGGCGATGACTATGGAATTGCCTGCTGTGTATCGGTCATGCGCATCGGTAAACAAATGCAGTTCTTCGGGGCACGCGCCAACCTGGCGAAAGCGCTTCTATATGCCATCAACGGTGGAAAAGATGAAAAATCCGGTGTTCAGGTCGGACCGTCTTACCGTCCGGTTACCAGCGAAGTCCTCGACTTCGACGAAGTGTGGGAACGCTATGACAACATGCTGGAATGGCTGGCCAAACTTTATATCAATACACTGAATGTCATCCACTATATGCATGACAAATATTGCTATGAGCGGATTGAAATGGCATTGCATGATCAGGAAATCCTGCGGACAATGGCATGCGGTGTCGCCGGATTGTCTGTCGTGGCCGATTCCCTGAGTGCCATCAAATACGCCAAAGTAAAACCGGTTTGCAACGAAGAAGGCATAGCGGTCGATTTCGAAATCGAAGGAGATTACCCGCAATACGGAAATAATGATGACCGGGTAGATTCTATTGCTGTCGAAGTGGTTGAGAGATTTATGAACAAATTGCGCAAACATAAAACCTATCGCAATTCTGTTCCGACCCAATCCATTTTGACGATCACTTCCAACGTTGTTTACGGGAAAAAGACAGGAACTACCCCGGATGGACGCAAAGCCGGAGAACCATTTGCCCCGGGTGCAAACCCGATGCACGGACGTGACCACAGCGGTGCATTGGCTTCCCTTTCATCCGTAGCCAAGATCCCGTACGAGGATTGCCAGGATGGAATCTCCAACACCTTCTCCATCGTGCCCAAAGCCTTGGGGAAAGAAAAAGAAGAACGTGTTTCCAATCTTGTTTCCATGCTGGATGGCTATGCAGTACAAGGTGGACATCATCTGAATGTCAACTGCCTGAACCGCGAAACCTTGCTGGACGCCATGGAACATCCGGAAAAATATCCGCAATTGACCATTCGTGTATCCGGTTATGCGGTCAACTTCATCAAGCTGACAAGAGAACAACAGGAAGATGTCATCAGCAGAACCTTCCATGAACGGATTTAGATACAGGTTGCTTGATCTTTGACAAAGAATTACTCCCCCTTTCAGTTTAAGAAATAGAGAGGCAACCGATTAGGCGGACGTGGTTTTTGTATTCGAAAATTCCTTGTGGAGATCTGATACCTTGACAGGTTGATCGATGAAGCAAGAAGTTTTTTGTCTCCGGGAAAAATGCAGGCAGAAAAAGTTTTACCAATCAAACCGGTGGGAAGAAGGTGACGGATATTATGGACAAACCAGTGACAGGACGTATCCATTCGCTGGAAACCTTTGGGACAGTGGATGGGCCCGGAATTCGCTTCGTTGTCTTCATGCAGGGGTGTCCAATGAGATGTCAGTATTGCCATAATCCGGACACTTGGTCTTTAAAAGGAGGTCGGGAAGTGACAGCCAAGGAGTTGGTGGATGAACTCCGTCGATATCTTCCCTATATCGAAGCGTCTCATGGAGGGCTTACCGTTTCAGGCGGAGAACCTACCATGCAGAATGATTTTGTGGGTGAACTGTTCAGGCAGGCCAAGGAATTGGGAGTACACACCACCCTGGATTCCAACGGTTATAATCCGGAGCGGATCAAAAAAATTCTCCCTTATACAGATCTTGTTTTGCTCGACTTGAAAATGATTGATCCTGAACGGCATCGCCAGTTGACCGGATGTTCCAACAAAAAAATATTAAAGACTGCCAAGCTTCTTGCGGAACGAAAGGTTCCCGTCTGGATCCGTTACACTTTGGTTCCCGGCGTCACCGACCGGAAAGAAGACCTGAGCAGGCTGGGTCATTTTCTTCAAACTCTTGGGAATGTGGAAAAAGTGGAGGTCAACCCTTACCATACCATGGGGGTCTATAAATGGGTGCAAATGGGACTTTTTTATCCCCTGGAGGGAGTCCGGCAGGCTACCGAAGAAGAAGGCCGCCGTGCCCGGGAGATCATTTTGGAAGCAATGAAAGGATAGCCGTTCGCTTAACGAAAAACTTCCGGAAATGCCACAGCCCGGAAAACATCATGACAGGCGGTAGTTTAAAGGCTATCGCCTCTTGTCATATCCATGAATGTGAATCATCCCAGCCCTGGTTCCTCCCTTCCGGAAACGGCCAGGGCATTTCAATTCCTGATTCCGCAGCAAAATTTGCCAATAGTCAAACACAACCTGATCTTATTTAAAAGCTGAACGCAAGGCCTGTTCCTCTTCATTGACCTCTCAAGCTTGACATCCCCGGTCACCGGACCGCAAGTTGACAAATACAGATCCTGGATACACTTCATAAACTTCCGGTGCAATCATCAATTGTCTTTTCATTTGCGTCTTCAAAACCGGAAAGCTGAACCGGCTGAAATGGAGGCATCCGGTGCCCGGTTAAAGAAGCATCCAGTTATGTAAACGACCGGTAATGTTTCTTTCATCTGCCAGAGTATGCCGGAAACTTTTCCGTGCCCGGGAGGATCTGCAACACAGGAATAATAATCAGCGGCTTTGGTCCCGCCGGATGCGGATTTTAACAAATTCCGGAGCAACCTGTTCAGATCCTTGTACATACAGGCCCGATCGCTGTAAACGTCCGTACATGTTCCCTCGCCTTTCCCTGTGAAAATTAATGTATGGAAAAGAAAAATGTAATGCTATATCCCGGTCAAGCCGGCAAACAGATCGTTTGTTCGTGTATTTTTATCAATTTACTGGAAGACGCAAATTTGAACGTGTTACAATATGCTTATGGTTGAAAACGAGATGGGAAAAGGTGTGAAGATCGTTGGACAAACTTATTTTGGTTGATGGCAACAGCATTGCCTATCGGGCTTTTTATGCGTTGCCGCTTTTATCCAATGCAAGCGGAGTTTATACCAATTCCGTTTATGGCTTTACCATGATGCTGCTGAAAATCCTGGAGGATGAACAGCCCACACACATGCTGGTCGCATTTGATGCCGGGAAAACAACCTTTCGTCACAAGGATTTTCAGGAATACAAGGGAACACGGCAAAAAACGCCAGCAGAGCTTTCCGAACAGTTTCCGCTGATCAAACAGGTACTGGATGCCTTTGGCATTCCCTATTTTGAAAAGGAAGACTATGAAGCGGATGATATTATTGGCACGCTCGCGCGGACATGTGCGTGCAAGGATGTGTCCGTCCATATTGTCAGCGGAGACAAGGATCTGCTTCAGCTTGTCAATGAGGATGTCGATCTGCTGTTAACCAGAAAAGGGATAACTGAAATGGAACGGTACGATTCCCGGGCGATCGAGAAAAAATACGGATTGAAGCCGCGACAGATCATTGATCTGAAAGGGCTGATGGGAGATGCATCAGACAATATCCCGGGGATTCCCGGAGTGGGAGAAAAAACTGCGCTCAAACTGTTGCATCTTTTTCCATCTGTAGAAGAAGTTGTGGCGCATGCTGAAGAGTTGCCTGGAAAAAAATTGCGTGAAAAAGTGAAACAGCATCGGGAGCAGGCACTGTTAAGCAAAAAGCTGGCCACCATTTACACAGAAGTCCCGCTTTCTTTAAATCTGGATGATCTGGCACTTAAAGGCCGGGATGGAAAGAAGGTGGTGCAGCTGTTTGAAAGGCTGGAGTTTAACTCCTTGCTTTCCCGTCTGGCCAAAGACGGTGAAAGCAATTTGGCACAACATTCGGTCGAAAGAACTATTCCATATCAGTATATTGAAACGGATGAAGAGTTAGACGCGTGGAGCAGATTTTTTGCAGATGGAGAAAAGTCCTTTTTCGCAGAAGTGACAAGTGACCATCCTGTTAGGGGAAAACTGATTGCCCTGGCAGTTTCTGATGGAAAAACGCAACTGGTTCTGCCAGCAGAACTGGTAAGGGAGAATAACATGATTCGTGACTGGTTGACTCGGGCGGATCAGCCCAAAACGGTGTATGATGCCAAAACGGCCCAGTCGGTTTTACTGGGATCAGCCAATCTCCAGGTAGAAGGGTTATCGTTTGATGTTCTTCTGGCCGCCTATCTGCTGGACCCGTCCGATTCGCATCCATCCCTGTCCCGAATTGTAAACAGCAGGGGAGACGGAGGCTTGCCGTCAGACGACGAAGTGTATGGAAAAGGGGCGAAACGTCGGCAGTTGGAAGGGGAAGAACTGGCAAAACATATTGCCCGCAAGGCTTATTATATTCATCAATTGGGGCCGGTATTGCAGGAACAGCTTGCGGAGGCCCGGCTTGAGCAACTGATGTACAACCTGGAACTGCCGCTTTCATCCATTTTGTCAAAAATGGAAAGACGGGGGGTTTCCGTAGACAAAAGCCGACTCAATGAACTGGGCAGGGAATTGAAAGCCTCCATGGATCAATTGGAAGAGGAAATCCATGAGATTGCTGGTGTTGTGTTCAATATCAATTCGCCAAAACAGCTGGGGGAGATTCTGTTTGACAAACTGGGACTGCCTGTCATTAAAAAAACGAAAACAGGATATTCTACCAGCGCTGACGTCTTGGAAAAATTGGCGCCACAGCATGAAATTGTCGAGAAAATTTTACATTATCGCCAGGTTGGGAAATTGTATTCTACATATATAGAAGGTCTAAGGAAAGAAATTGGTTCTGACGGAAAAATCCATACCCAGTTTCAGCAGACCGTTACGGCAACGGGGAGGTTAAGTTCGACCGAGCCGAATTTGCAAAACATCCCGATTCGGATGGAAGAAGGCCGACGGATTCGTCAGATATTCATTCCCTCCCAGGAAAGCTGGTATATGCTGTCAGCCGATTATTCGCAGATTGAACTGAGGGTGCTTGCCCATCTTTCCCGGGATAAAAGCCTGCAAAAAGCGTTCAGGGAAGACAAGGATATCCATTCCCATACAGCCATGGATGTATTTGGCGTTTGTGAGGAGGAGGTTACCCCGCTTATGCGGAGGCAAGCCAAGGCGGTAAACTTTGGCATCGTATATGGTATAAGCGGATATGGGTTATCCCGGGGGCTGGATATTCCGCAAAAAGAAGCCAAGGCATTTATTGACCGTTATTTTGCCACCTATCCGGGTGTAAAAGAATACATGGACAGAATTGTCCGGCAGGCCAAAAAAGACGGCTATGTTACAACAATGCTGGGAAGGCGGCGCTATCTGCCAAAAATCAACGCCAGAAATTACGGAGAAAGAAGCTTTGCTGAGCGTACCGCAATGAATACACCTATTCAGGGGACTGCGGCAGACATTATCAAGCATGCCATGGTGAAACTGGATCAGCATATGGCCGAAAAAGGGATGAAAAGCCGGATGCTTCTGCAGGTTCACGATGAGCTGATCTTTGAAGTGCCCGAAGAAGAACTGCCGGAAATGAAAGAATTGGTACGAAATACGATGGAAAATGCCGTAGAACTGTCCGTCCCGTTAAAAGTGGATGTCAATGTGGGCAGCAATTGGTACGAAGCAAAATAGGAGGAGAAACCTTGCCAGAATTACCTGAAGTAGAAACCGTAAAAAAAACCTTGCAGAAACTGATTGTCGGCAAGCAGATCCAGGATGTAACTGTGCATCTGCCGCGCATTGTGAGACTTCCCGATGATCCCCGGGAATTCAGGCAGCAGTTGATTGGCGCCAAAATTACCGAGGTCGGACGGCGGGGCAAGTTTTTGAAAATCGTTTGTCCTCCTCTGGTACTGGTCTCCCATCTCAGGATGGAGGGGAAATACCGTTTGGCGCATCAGGGGGAACCCTGTGAAAAGCACACCCATGTCATCTTTCATTTTACTGACGGGACAGAACTCCGTTATCGGGATGTGAGGCAATTTGGCACAATGCACCTGTTTCCCTATGGAGAAGAAGAAAAACATCTGCCATTAAAAAAACTGGGGCCAGAGCCTTTGTCGGACCAATTCCAGCTGACCTGGTTCAGGGAATCCCTTTCAAAACGGAAAACGAATATTAAGGCGCTCCTGTTAAATCAGGAATATTTGGTGGGTTTGGGCAATATTTATGTGGACGAGTCTTTGTTCAAGGCCGGAATTCACCCTGAGCGGCCCGCCAATTCGCTTACCGAAGAAGAAACAGAACGCCTGTACCACAGTATCAGGCAAACTCTCCAGGAAGCAATTGAGCTGGGAGGTTCTTCCGTCCGGTCCTATGTCAACGGAGAAGGGGAGATGGGGATGTTTCAGCTGAAAATACAGGTTTATGGACGAAAAAATGAACCATGTCCAAATTGCGGCACTCCGATTGAACGTTTAGTGGTTGCTGGCCGGGGCACGCATGTCTGCCCGCGCTGTCAACGGTAACACCTGGTCACCTCCCTTTCATAAGATAGGTAACAAATGCCTGTCAAATGAGGGGGGAGCGGTGATGTCACATGGTTGGTCAATCTTCTGGTTAGCCTTTGCGGTCAGCCTGGACAGTTTTGCGGCAGGCACGATTTACGGGATAAGAAAGATTCGGATTCCCCTGCTGTCGATATTGATCATTGCCAGTTGCTCCGGAGTGGTTATCTATACAGGGATGATGGCGGGGGGCGGCTTGTCTGTTCTGTTTTCACCGATGCTGACACGGGCATTTGGAGCCGGTCTGTTTGTGTTCCTTGGCTGTGTGCTCATCATTCAGGGGGAAAAGAATCAAAGGGAAAGGGATGAGGAGCAAATTGTCCGGCGAAGCGAACTCACTTTCGAGCCCATAACGTGGATTTTTCAGATCAAAAGGCTTGGTCTGGTTGTAAAGGTGCTGAAAACACCTGTGGTGGCAGATATCGACAATTCGGGGTCGATTTCATCCGCCGAGGCCGTATTGCTGGGGACGGCCCTTTCGCTGGATGCATTTGGGGCTGGAATTGGAGCCGCATTCATGGAAATTCCTTCGTTGCCGACGGCTCTTTCGATTGCATTGATGAGTGCTATGTTTTTAAGATTGGGTATGTATTTTGGCTTTTCCCATTCTAAAAATGTAAAAAATCGTTTTGTCAACTATCTGCCGGGTTTGATTCTGATTGTACTGGGAATGCTCCGGTTGATTTAGAAAGCGGTGAAGGAACATGCTACTGGGGTTGACAGGAAGTATCGCAACGGGAAAAAGCACTGTTTCGGCGATGCTGCGGCAAAAAGGGGCTTATGTCATTGACGCAGACCAGGCAGCGCGAGAGGCAGTGGAGCCTGGATCGGAAGGGCTGAAACGGATTGTTGACCATTTTGGCGCGGAGATGCTGGATGATGAAGGCAGGCTGGACCGCGCACGGCTGGGGGCCGTCATTTTCCAGGACCCGTGGAAACGGAAGAAGCTGAATCGCTTGTTGCATCCTCTGATTATGCAAACCATGCAGTCTCAGACAGATAAGATCAGAAAGCGAGTGAAACAGGGCCTGATCATTTGGGATGTGCCCCTATTGATCGAGGAAAATTTGACGCCATTGGTTGAAGCCGTTATTTTAGTATATGTACCCAAGGAAATACAGCTGGAAAGACTGATGAAACGCAACGCACTTTCAAAAAAGGAAGCACTGGGCAGAATTGAAGCCCAGATGGATATTGAAGAAAAAAGGAAGTTTGCCAACTATATCATTGACAATCGCGGGACTTTGTCAGATACGGAAAGACAGGTTGATCAGTTATGGAACTATCTAATCTCAAAAAGTGGGTAAAACCGGCGGTTGACGCATTGCCCCCCAAACGGACCATAATCATCGCCCTTATTTTGCTGATCGCGTTTGTAATTGTGATGATCCCGCTTTTTAACATGTTGATCTACCCGTTGAAATATGAAGAAAACATATTTAACAGTGCCATTCAGACCAAGGCTGATCCGTTTTTAATCATGGCGATCATCCGGGCCGAAACCAAATTTCAGCCAAATCAGCAGTCGCATGTCGGTGCACAGGGCTTGATGCAAATCATGCCGGATACTGTTGATTTTATTATACGAAATGGGAAGTTTTCTCCATCTCTGAGGGATTATGTCTATGATCCGGTTACGAATATCCAGATGGGAAGCTGGTATATTGCCTATTTGACAGAGCGGTATCATGGCAATAAAGTGGCCGTGATGGCGGCATATAACGCCGGACATGGTCGTGTCGACAAGTGGCTGAGAGAGGGAGTATGGGATGGAACCCGGCAAAATGTGATGCAGATCCCGGAGAAGTATGGCGAGACCCGTCACTATGTCACCCGGGTCAGTTATTATTATGAAAAATACAAACAACTTTACCAGGATGAGTTTGAAGAGTATAAAGCCAATCTAAAAAATCAGCAGGATTAGTATATCCCTGTTCCCTTTTGGAACAGGTTTTTTGTTTTGCAGTTGCAAAATGTGTCATACTGATTATAATAAAAGTGAGTATTGGTGTGTAACAAACGGGAAGGAGATAAATATATGTCACTTCGTATCGTAATTAACGGTTTTGGACGTATAGGGAGAATGGTATTCCGGATAGCCATGGAAGATCCTATGCTGAATGTGGTAGCCATCAACGCAAGTTATCCGGCAGAAACATTAGCTCACCTGATTAAGTATGACACAATCCACGGTCCTTATCATAAAGAAGTAATGCCAACCGATGAGGGGATTATTGTCGACGGACATGAAGTGAAATTGGTTTCTAACCGTAATCCTGAACAACTTCCCTGGCATGAGTTTGATATAGATATTGTCGTTGAAGCCACAGGAAAATTTCGCGATCGTGAAGGAGCGCAAAAGCATATAGCAGCCGGTGCCAAAAAAGTGGTGATTACAGCTCCGGGCAAGAACGAAGACGTTACCATTGTCATGGGCGTAAATGAAAGTGTTTACGATCCGGAAAATCATCATATCATTTCCAATGCCTCATGTACGACGAACTGCCTGGCTCCTGTCGCCAAGGTTCTGCATCAGTCATTTGGAATCAGACACGGACTGATGACAACCGTCCATTCCTATACAAATGACCAGAAAAATCTGGACAATCCGCACAAGGATCTTCGCAGAGCGCGGGCCTGTGCCCAGTCCATCATTCCAACCAAAACGGGTGCCGCAAAGGCTCTGGGACTGGTTATTCCGGAACTTCAGGGGAAACTGAACGGATTTGCCTTGCGGGTTCCGACTCCCAATGTTTCGGTGGTGGACTTGGTTGTGGATACAGAAAAATATGTAACCAAAGAAGAAGTAAATGATGCGTTGAAAGCTGCAGCCGGTACTTGTATGAAAGGAATCCTGGATGTTTGTGAAGCTCCATTGGTTTCTTCCGATTTTAACGGCAATGAGAATTCCTCCATTGTCGATGCGCTGTCGACGATGGTGATCGGCAAGCGGCAGGTAAAAGTATTGGCCTGGTATGACAATGAGTGGGGATATTCCTGCCGGGTGGTTGACCTTGTCCGTTATGTTGGTGAAAGAATGGGTGTAAAAGCAGCCGTATAGTGTCTATTAAAAAACAAACGGCTTCAACTTCATGATTCTGTCGGTCTTTATACGCACATTACATAAAAACACTTGCTCGAATTGAGTGAGTGTTTTTATCTGTCTGATTAGTGTTATTAAGCAACAATAATAAATGATCAAAAAATGCTTGTGGAAATTCCACAAGCATAAATAATATTTTAATACCGTTTGATCGGGATAAACAAATCATACCGGTTGTCAGGAGCATCGAGATTATGGGTAACCGGTGTGTAGCGGTGGTCATAAACTTCCAGGCTTAATGTGCTGTCATCTTTTTGATAACCCATTTTTTTGATCCATTTCAAGGCTTTCTGATAAGTAGAAGATGTATTTCGGATTGGACCTCTATGTGTAAAAACCGCATATTTTTGAGTGGGAACCGTGAGTGACAACATTCCTTCAGGAACTTGGTCCGCTTTGGATACTTCCACAGCGATATAGCAGGTTAAATCGGTCACACGGTCATGACAGGGACAAACAAAAACCCCGGGTCTGACCTGATGGGGAATTTCATTGATTCGTTTGACAAATTCTTCCCAAATTTTTGCGATTTCCCGAGACATGGTATAAGGTCCCGTCCAGCCAATGCCGACAACTTGAAAAGAATCTTTCGTTATGATCCGGCCGTGCATAGAAACCCCCTGAGTATCGAGTCTTGTGCAAAAGAATATATTTTCATTATATTATAAATTATTTTTGTAAAATGAACAAGCATAAGTATGCAGAAAAATTAACTTCGCAATTGCGTAAAAAACTTTTGAAAGCGCTATTTTCCGTCGTTTGCCTGCCTTGGATTTCCGACATGATCATTTTGATTCAACTGTATAATTTATCAGGGGAATTTTAGATCGTTTAGAGTTTTCATCCGTCGTTTGTCGAAATTAACTGAAAACAGGTGCTTGAAGACTGAAAACGCTGGCAGGAAATACTCACGTAATGTTCAATTCAACATGAAGCTGTCGTGGTAAAGGAAATAATATGAGGATCGTTGTTGAATAATTACATCAAATCTTTAAAATGATAATATAACTTTTTAAGACCCATGAAGGTTTGGCTGAACAATCAATAAACTTTGGAATCAAGTTTGGAGGTATGGATCCTTGAGATGCCCTTTTTGCGGAAATCATGGCAGCCGTGTTCTGGATTCCCGCCCCGTTCACGAAGGACGGGCAATCCGGCGGCGCAGGGAATGTGAAAAATGCGAACAACGATTTACCACTTTTGAAACGGTTGAAGAACAACCTTTGATTGTTATAAAAAAAGATGGCAGCCGTGAAGAGTTCAGCCGCGAGAAACTGTTGCGGGGCTTAATCCGTGCCTGTGAAAAAAGGCCGGTTCCTCTTGCCAAGCTGGAAGAAGTTGTTGCTGATATTGAGAGAAAGCTCCGGCAGGGCGGTGTTGCGGAAGTTCCGTCAAAAAAGATCGGAGAAATGGTAATGGAACGGCTGGTCGATATTGATGAGGTCTCTTATGTACGCTTTGCCTCGGTTTATCGCCAGTTTAAGGATATCAATGTTTTTGTCAGTGAACTTGAGGATTTGCTGCAACGCTCCCAAAAGGCATTGGCGGAAGAAAAAAAACAAGATTCCCAGTAGATTTTGGAGGAAAATGGGATTTGGCGAACGGGCATGATCCTGTGATAAAATGATACAACCAAAAGGGGTAGAGTAGTACTGGAGGGGGCCAAACCATGGCAATTTTTTGGAAAGATGCAGGTTGGTGTTGTCGTACCCATCGCCCGATGCACCATGCTGACCTTATTGGACTCATTCATTTATATCAGCCGATTGTAGGATCTCAAGCCATCTCATTGTACCTGACCCTGGTCTATCAAGTTCCCCTTCATCGAGCCGGGATTTCTGAGATGCATACGCATTCCTATTTGTTGCAGCTGTGTTCGTTTACCTATGATGAGTTGCTGGAGGCCAGATATCTCCTGGAAGGGATTGGACTTGTCAATACTTATGAAATAAGGGATGACGATCAGCTTTATTATGAATACGAATTGATTCCGCCCCTTACACCGGCAAAATTTTTCCAGAGCGATATTTTAAGTATCAGCCTGTACAATTCGCTGGGAAATGAACGGTATTTTGTGCTGAAAGACTGGTTTATCGGAAATTCCCACTTGCAGAAAATAGAACGGGAACAGCGCGGGAAAAACATTACCCGCACTTTTCAGGAAGTATTTGATAATATTTCACCGGCAGATCTGACCAAACAAGCTGAGCGGGAAAAGGAAATGGCAGAGCCGGTTGCCAAAATTGATGAAAGCCTGCATGAGGGCAAGCTTCCGGAACTGGGTCTGGATGTTGACTTTTCCATGCTGGAAATGCGCCTGTCCCATCTGGTTGATAAAAACGTCTGGACGGAATCCTTGAAACAGGAACTGCAGGAAATTTGCTTTTTGTATCAGCTGGATGACTGGGCCATCCTGAAAGCACTGCAAAATCCTTATGTTACGAGTCATGGGAAAATTCATCTGGATCGCTTGCGTTCTTTTATCAAAAAAGAATACCGCTTGCAGTTTGGAAGTGCACCTATCGTTTTACGCAGGAAGAACTCGCAAAAATCACAGAAAGAAAAAGAAAAGAAGTCTTCGGATACCAAAAAGGTCCTTTCAGAAGAAGAAAAGCATTTTCAACAGCTGGCTAAAATTTCACCTTTGCAGTTATTGGACTATTACCAGAAAGGGGCGCGGATTCCGGCCAGTGATGTGGAACTGGTGGAATCACTCATCCATCAATACGGATTGCCGTCCGGTGTTGTCAATGTTCTGTTGGAATATGTTCTGCTCAAATATGATTATAAACTTCCGCGCAAACTGGTGGAAAAAATCGCGGGACAATGGAAACGGCTGGGAATCGAATCGGTTGAAGGGGCATTGGAACAGGCGAAAAAAGAAGAGTGGGAAATGAAAAAGAAAAAGACGCGTTCCTCTTCAAAAACAACTGCCAAAAAACCGGAAAAATTGCCGCATGTATTGCAAATGCAAATGGAACAATCCGACCAATCCGCCAAACCGGAATCAAAAGAGGACTGGTCAGATCAGCAAGCGCAAATTCGTGCCAAACTGCGTTTGATGAATGAACGGTTCATAGCAAATAAAAAAGGCAAAGAAAAATTGTAATCATACTTGTGTCATGAATGGACTTGCTGTTTGTCGTTGCTTTTGCAAAAGAACATGAAACGGCTAATAAAGAGGATTGTGGATTGGATGAAAGGAGAAAATAACCGGGTGCAGGATCTGGCGGACCTAACGACAGGTTCAGGAAGGATGGATTTATGGTCGCTTGCCTGGTGGTTCTCTCTCCATCTCTTGACGGGCCGAGCTTCTCGGGGGATGGAGAGTAAAATCTTTACAAAAAATCTTGCAACGATTGCTTTATCATGTTAAAATAGCATTTGTCGGCAATAAAATACATAAGGTTCGGTAGCTCAGTCGGTAGAGCAGAGGACTGAAAATCCTCGTGTCGGCGGTTCGATTCCGTCCCGAACTACCATGTGCGGAAGTGGCTCAGGGGTAGAGCATCGCCTTGCCAAGGCGAGGGTCGCGGGTTCGAATCCCGTCTTCCGCTCCATATGAATATGCCGGGGTGGCGGAATTGGCAGACGCACAGGACTTAAAATCCTGCGGTGGGTGTACCACCGTGTCGGTTCGAGTCCGACCCTCGGCACCATGGCGTAATCCCCTGCTTAATAATAGGCGGGGTTTTTATTATAAGAGAGGATCTGTTTGTAAGGGAACGTAAGCGGTGGAAGTGATGTTTTACCGGTAAAATGAAAAAGTAAAACGGTTATTTACGTAATCGTTAATAAAGCGGTCGTTAATAAAGCGGTCAATGGTATTTCTGGCAAACACACAGAGGAAGAACACAGATTAGCAAAAGAGGTCGTTCAAGACTGCGTGCTCTGCTTTTCCGTAGTGTTCTGCCACTCGTTGCCAAAAAATCCTGAGTTTCATGCTTATCATCAGCATTTTACCAGTCGCTATCACCATCCTTTATGTAAAAGAAAGCCGCTAATCGCTCTTTGTTGTAAACTGATTTGTTTATTCTTTTCGGGCCATAGATCCTGTAAAGAAGCTTACTCAGCCTCCCGCCGTTATATTCAGATGAACAGGAACCATGTAAATTAGAGTTTAGTCCCGTATCTAAATACTTATAACACATAATAAAAGGCGCTAAACTGTTGTTTCGGGGCGCCTTTTTAATGATTAAAATCTCATTGAGTTGAACAAAGAAGATAAACGATTAATAAAAACAAGAGTAACCATTTTCCCGTAACGATAAAATGTATTCTTGGGAAATGGTTTTCGTTATAATTTAGTTGTTTTTATTTACGTTCGGTTTCATCATCGTCGCCTATTTTAACAAACGGCAGTTTAATTAATAACATATATCTCATCCTCACTTTGCAAATTTAGTTCTTGCTGAATGTTAAAAAGTTTGTTGGCGTAAGTATTCCATTCGCTTTTTAAACCCATCTTAGCATAAAGATTTGTTAACTGCAGTAATGCAGTATGTTGCCGTTGCTTATGCCCGCTTTTTTCGGAAACTCTTTCAGCTTCTTGATAATAATGTACAGCTTCTTCAAATTTATCCTGTGCCAGATAGATATTACCGCCTACAATAAACACTTTGGACAATCGGTAAAGCTGAGAAATATTTTGTGCAATCTTCAAGGCATTTGTAATGCATTCTTCGGCATTTCCCCAATTTTTTTCATGTGCGTGTATGATAGCTAAATAAGTTAGTGCGTCAATCTGACCACGTGGAAATTAGCGCTCATAATCGTAATTGAGTACCATTTCAAAACGTTCCTTAGCTTTGTCAATTTGCTTTTGTAATAAATATATACTACCTAAGACAGTGACTAAATCAAGATAATAATTTTGAATTCGGTTGTGGCGAGCAATAGTTATTCCCTGGTTGCATACATCTATTGCTTCTGAATATTTTTTCGTTTTTCTTAATATAATCGACCTGAATTTATACAGATTAAGAAGCACGTTCACGCTATCTATATGAGGGATAAACTCAAATCTCATCCAAGGTTTGTTTTTCAGCGTCATATTGCAATGAATCGAGAAGATAAAGAATTTTATTACTGTTTAACGGATATTTAATTTTGTCTTTTCTGTCTTTACTTTCATCATATGTTATTACAGAAATTAAGCCCATACTGGTTATATAAGCGAATAGCAAATTTATAGAGTTTTTCGGCTCTCTCAAAGTCCTTTTTTGCCTGGTAACATCGACCTTCCAAGTAAGTATAGTAAGGTGCAAGCGGGTGATAACGTTTTATAGTGATTTCTTTTAAC
The DNA here is from genome assembly GCF_013868055.1 of Thermoactinomyces mirandus. GTDB lineage: Bacteria > Bacillota > Bacilli > Thermoactinomycetales > Thermoactinomycetaceae > Thermoactinomyces > Thermoactinomyces mirandus. Next base: position 66,499 of record NZ_JACEOL010000014.1, read on the forward strand.
ATTTGTGTGGCTTTTTTATACTTTCGATTGTCTAACATAGAATTAATCATTTCTAGTTGAAACGTTAACGATTCTATCCGGTGTTGTTCTTCGCTTACCAACTCTTTCAGACTTTTTTTAGTAAGTCCTAGTTTTTTAAAATATCTTTCAGCGTTTTTTCATCCACATTACCATAGCCTCTTTTGATGTTCGAGATTGTACCATTCTGTATTAATTTAACGCAAGGAAGAAATAAGGGGGTTAACATAAGTGCAACATCAAGAAATCATCTTTTTCTTGGAAGCAGGCAACTTTTTTCTGGTTGTAGGAACTGAAACATTCGGAAAGCGACCATCAACCGAACAGTAACAACATTTTGCAAATGACTTATGTCGACGGCGTATGGATGTACTTACAGTAACAACTGGGCACCGGTTTTTTTCCGATGCCTGATCGAAACGGAGGGTGTCGGAAATGGCGGATAAAATGGTGACTTATATACCGATTGAGGTCGAAGAAGCCATCGTAAAGTATGTCTTGGGAGAAAGCGTCTGGGTTCAAAATATAAACCGAATGAGTGGGTACAGTTTGAACGGCGTTGGAACGGTCTGCCACTGTTCGATGACGTAAGGGACAAGTGTGGAGTATGGCGTGATTCCGAGTTAAAAACGGCTTTTCATATAAAGCAGGAAATAATCCTCAGTACGAAATAAATTTGGAAGGAAGGTATATGACGAATGCGGTTTAGGCGTAAAACATTCCCCCGTCTGCCGCCTGTTTTCTGAATTTACGGAATCACGACAGGTATGGATATAAATCTATTGACCTATTGGCGCTGAAAAGAGGTGATGTGGCAAAGAAATTCAACTGAATCTGAATAAACAAAAGAAAGGGAGATAACTTATGCCTTGGTGGACTGAAGGCAAGGATGGTCCGGAAGAGTATCGATGCGATGAATGTAATAGGTGGTATGCTGGTCAACCGGAATGCAGGTATGAGGATAATGTTTTTTGTTCAAAATCCTGTTTGGGTAGGTTTAGGCGCAGGGAAATAGACGGTGATGATGACGAAGGCTATTCGTTTTGGTAAAACCTTATATAGTCAAGCTTTCCTTTTTATGCTAACATTTCGATAAAGGACTAACTTGCTGAAAAAGGAGGGATGCAAACCAATGAAGCGCATGAATAATATTTTAGCCAAAAATAAATTCAACACAAAGATGATTGATAAGCGGGCAGAAGCTATAATGAACCATCCGTATGTAGTCAAGTTCCTTTTAAATAATCAGGAAGAAATTACTCAATCACAACTAAGACCTTTTTTGTCTAAATTAAATCAGTATATCCGCGAACTGGATCACTGCAAAGAGTGTCCTGGCCTGGAAAAATGCCCCAACTTGATGCGTGGTCATTATCCGTCCCTCCAGGCATATGCAGGGAATCTTGATATCACGATGAAGCAATGTACGAAGTTACATAACTACTATACGGAACAAAACAGAAAAAAACTGATTCAATGTCATGTAATGCCGAAAGAAGTACAGGTTGCCACTTTTAATGCGATAGAGATAGATAACAACCGATTAAAAGCGATTGATCTTGCCATAGAATTTTGTAATCAGTACATTGCAGGAAGCAAAGCAGGCGGGCTATATCTGTATGGAGCATTTGGAGTGGGGAAAAGTTACATTGCGGGGGCGATTGCAAATACACTGGCAGATTGCGATATCCCTGTTCTTATGGTGCACACGCCATCCCTTGTCAATGAAATGCGGGATGCGATCGCGGAAGCCATGCAAGGAAACAGACTAAGCCATACGGTAAGCAGTAAACTTGAATTGCTCGGCTCCACACCTGTATTGGTTTTAGATGATATCGGCACGGAAAACTATTCCGCCTGGATTCGTGATCATGTATTTGGCGTGATTTTGCAAAATCGCATTTCTGAACAACTCCCTACCATTTATACATCGAACCTGACCCTGGACGAATTGGAGCAGGCATTATCGTGGATTAGTAATAAAGGGCAAATGTATGAGGACAAAGCAGGAGCAAGAAGAATAATGGAGCGTATTCGTCCTTATGTCATTCCGGTAGAAGTAGGGGGAAGAAACCGCAGATATGACAAATAAATGTCCTTTGACGCTGCCCGAAGGGAGTTGTTTTTTACATTTGGCAGACGCACAGGACTTAAAATCCTGCGGTGGGTGTACCACCGTGTCGGTTCGAGTCCGACCCTCGGCACCAAAAATGTCACTTGCTTTCCAGAAATCATTTTGGGAAAGCAGTTTTTTTTATTTTAGTAAAAAAATTAAGGAGAAGGAAGCCATGGTGATCTTTTCTTTCCCCGGGATCTGCCGATTTGTGATACGATGGACATGATGTCTTTAATTATATGGAGATCAGCCTGAACTTGGGAGGTTGAATGATATATGTCAAAGATTGATCCAATTATTGAAAGGGCCTTGAGTGGAGAACGATTAGGGTTTGAAGACGGAATTGCCCTTTGGGAAAGTGATGAAATCGAAAAAATGGGCTGGGCTGCAGACCGGATTATGAAGAAGTGGCATCCTGAACCCATTACCACTTTTGTGATTGGGCGCAACATCAATTATTCCAATGTTTGCGATACGTACTGCCGTTTTTGTGCATTTTACCGCCGGCCCGGTTCCGGGGACGGGTATGTGTTGTCCAACGAGGAAATTTTGCAAAAAATCAGGGAAACGGTGGATGTAGGCGGTACGGAGATCCTGATGCAGGGCGGTACGCATCCGGACTTGCCGTTTGAATTTTATACAGGCCTGTTAAGGGAGATCAAAAAGCATTTCCCTGACATCACCATGCACTCATTTTCGCCGGCGGAGATCATGCGGATGAAAAAGGTCTCCCGTCTCCCGCTGGAAGAAGTTATCCGACGTTTGAAAGAAGCCGGATTGGATTCCATTCCCGGCGGCGGGGCAGAAATCCTTGATGATGAAATACGCAGGAAAATCAGCCGTCTGAAAGGTTCCTGGCGTGATTGGATGAATGTGATGCAAACCGCCCATCGGCTGGGCATGAGTACGACTGCCACGATGGTGATCGGTTTTGGAGAGACCTTTGAACAACGCATCAATCATCTGTTGCGGATCAGGCAGGCACAAGATGAGACAAAAGGCTTTTTGGCTTTTATTGTCTGGACATTCCAGCCTGACAATACCAATCTGAAACGGGAAAAACTGGGGCCCGGGGATTATTTGAAATCTGTTGCCATTGCCCGCATGATGTTGGACAATATTCCCAACATCCAGTCTTCCTGGGTAACCATGGGAGCCGAAACAGGGAAAAAATCCCTGCAATTCGGATGTAATGATTTTGGCAGCACCATGATTGAGGAAAATGTGGTATCGGCTGCCGGAACCTCTTTCAAGCTGAACACCAATCTGATTTTGCAATTGATCCGTGAAGCCGGAAAAACCCCCGCACAACGGAATACAAAATATGAAATATTGCGCGTATTCCGCGACGGGGAATATACTGAACGGGATTTTGTCATGCAAAATTGACCGGTTTATGTTTGTAAAAATGGCTCAAATAAAAGCCATAAAAGTACGGAACGCTAAACATCCTGAAACGGCAGGGAGTTTAGCGTTTTTAGATTGAGTGGGTGCTTCAGTCAAACATATTCTTTTCCGTCCAATAAATTACCTAATTGATCATAGTGATGTCCGGCATTGTTTTTCTTTGGTCTTGGGTTGTGGAGCAATAAATCAGGAATGATTACAAAAGTTGAGTCAATATAATAAATTGCATCCATTCGGCCTCCTCCAGCTTGTCTAAAAGTGATTAAATGTTTTAATTTACTATAGCTATAGTTGCGATGATTTGGATGGGCATGGATTAAATGTCTTCTGATCAATTGATAAGTTCCGCCTGCTGGAACAGAGAGAACCACTTCATCTGAATCAAATTCCTTTAACTGATAATTGCCCGGGTTTTCAACAAGTTTATGCAATGATATCCACCCACCCAAAAGGATTTATATATTTTTGAAAAAAGGCGGAGATAGAACAAGTCTCCTTTTTCTACAGTCTTTATTTTTTGACTGAAATCAAAAAAACCTTCTTGCACAAAAATATTTACGCTTACAAAGTTCCAATAGTCATAATTGCCGGCAACAATAGATTTTCCTCTGTATATTTGATATTTTTAATGTGTGATAAAATGGATAATTGTTTCATGGCAAAGTTCCCTTTGCCCTCAAAGATAGATAAAAAATAGAGGAGGAGAGGGTTTGGTAGGAAGAACGCACTTTGCGATTGGACTGGCTTCCGGAGTCGGCCTGGCTGTGGCTTCCGGGAATCCGGATGACGTGGGCCACCTGGGACTGACAATTGTGGCGGCCGGAATTGCTTCGATCATTCCGGATATTGATGAAGACGGCAGTTTGATCAACAATTTTATATTTCCTTCGTTGAGACGGAGATACCGTTCTTTTACCCTGGCCGCCCTGGGGATTGTAATGATTGCTTTATATCTGGTAAAAGACCTGCCTCTGTGGGTGTTGCTGCTGGGGATCTTTTCGGCAGGAGTTGCTTACGCCCCGCACCGGACAGTAGCCCATTCACTTTTTTCCTGTGCCTATGTCAGCTGGATTACATATTTGATTGAACCGTTCTTGACGACCGCAGTTGTTGTCGGTTATCTGTCGCACCTTTTTGCAGATACGTTGACAAGTGCGGGGGTTCCGTACTTGTGGCCCTATAAAAAGAAATTTAATCTGCGGTCGATTGGCATGAAAATAAAAAGCGGCAGCAAAGAAGACAGGTTAATTGGAAATCTGGCACTTTTGCTGGCTTCATTGGGATTTGTCTATTTGGTTGGACACATTATTTATAATGAGGCAATCATTGCCGGATGGTTCTAGAAGAAAAAACTTGGTTCCTTTCCGGGACCAGGTTTTTTTATTGAACGGGAATAACCTTGTTTTCCGTATACAGTAATCTGTCAGGTCATATATTATTATTGGAACTGTCTATATCCTGATGGAGATTTTTCTTGTGAGAACCAACCGGGAGGGGAGACGGGTGCTGTACATCATTTCGTTTGCTTTGAAAGATCGGACCCAGATTGCGCAATTTGGCCCTTATTTGAAGGATTTGTGCGAAGGCATCAAGTCCGTCTGCCCGGTTTCCTGTGCCAGGGAAATGATGGTCAGGGACCGTTATGTGGTCAATATTTGCCTGGAGCCATTGAACAATGGGAAAAAAAGGCGGATTGTCACGCTGTTTGGCAAAATTTTGGCCGATTTCTTCTGTGATGTGTTGGAACCGAAATGGATACTGAAAATGATTCAAACCTCCCCCAATTATTTATCCAGAGAGGAAATGGACGAGATCAGGCAGTGTGTTACCGAGCAATTGGAAACGAGCGCCTGGGAGTGCGCGAATGAGGTTTACAGCAATCGCCGTGAAAAAATAGCCCGGCAAATCAGCTGTCATCTGGATGAATATCAGCATTTGGCGGTGGATGGATTTTCTTGTTTCCGCCTGAAAACCTACTGGAAGACATTGGCCATTTGTGTGGAGGAAGCTATCCATACACACCTGTTAAACCGGCGCTACAAAGAGTTTATCAATTTGTTGCGCACCTTCGTCCAATTGCAGATCCCCAAGCTGCCTTTAGTTCATGTGATTCATAAGGGCAAAAACCAGTTTCATGTCGTCAAGGCGGATGGTACGCCGATTCTGGCCAGGGAAATGGAACCATCCTTTCTGGAAATTGCTGAGTCAACGTCATCCCATGGGGATTACATGATAAGCATATTGTTGAGCATGGCACCTGAAAGAATCATGCTTCATACATCCAGCCCGCAGGAAAACGTGATTCAGACACTTTTTAAAGTGTTTGAGGGGAGAGTCATGATTTGTGACGGTTGCAGCAAGTGTCATCCTTCTGTTTTCCATTTTCAAGAAGATGCTTGACGTATCCATATAAAATGAGTATAATACATAAAAAATTTTATAAAAAAAGCGATGATGAGGATATGAGTCTTTCCTACGGTTTCAGAGAGTGAGGGTCAGCGGCTGAAAGCCCTCATACCCACTGGGGAATTGCTTACCACCTCGGAGCTGCAGCAGGGAACGTCTGAAAAAGCCTATTATCTGCTGCCGGGAACACATCGTTACTTGTGTTGAGAGAATCTTGACAGGTACAAAACTCATCCTCATCTGTCAAGATTGAAAAAGGGTGGAACCACGACGACAAGCTCGTCCCTTTACGGGAGGAGCTTTTTTATGTTCTTAAAAAAAGGAGATGACCAGAAATGAGTGTAGCAGTCAATTTACCGAACGGTTCTGTTCGGCAGTATGAACAGCCCGTTACGGTCAGGGAGATTGCAGAATCGATCAGTAAAAGTTTGTCGAAAAAAGCAATCGCTGGAAAAGTGAACGGTGAGGTTGTGGATCTGTCGGCGGTCGTACCGGACGGCGCTGATGTCAGAATTCTGACACTGGAAGATGAGGAAGGGCTGGAAGTATACCGTCACAGTACGGCCCACTTGATGGCCCAGGCGCTGAAAAGGCTGTATCCGGATGTAAAACTGGGCATCGGCCCTGTGATCGAGGATGGATTTTATTATGATGTGGATCTTCCGGTTCGCCTGACTCCGGAAGATCTGCCCAGGATTGAAGAAGAAATGAAGAAAATCGTCAAAGAGGATCATCCGATTGTCCGGAAAGTTGTTTCGCGGGATGAAGCCATTCAGATATATCAGAAACTGAACGATCATCTCAAATTGGAAATTATTCGCGAACTGCCGGAGGATGCACAAATCACCATTTATGAGCAGGGCGATTTCTTTGATCTGTGCCGCGGGCCCCATTTGCCATCAACCGGCAAAATCAAGGCATTCAAATTGTTAAGCATCGCGGGGGCCTATTGGCGCGGCGATTCGGACAATCAAATGCTGCAACGGATTTATGGGACAGCATGGCCCAAAAAATCACAGCTGGATGAGCACCTGCACTTTCTGGAAGAAGCCAGAAAACGGGATCACCGGAAACTGGGGCGCGAACTGGAGCTGTACATGTTTTCGGAAGAAGCGCCCGGCATGCCGTTTTATTTGCCCAACGGAATGATTATCCGCAACGAACTTGAACAGTTTTCCCGCCAGTTACAGGCTGAGGCCGGCTATCAGGAAGTCCGCACCCCGCTGATCATGAACCAGCGCCTGTGGGAGCAGTCAGGCCACTGGGATCACTATAAGGAAGACATGTATTTTACTGATATTGATGAAGAGAAATTTGCGGTAAAACCGATGAACTGTCCCGGACACATACTGATTTTCAAAAATGGCATTCGCTCCTACCGGGATTTGCCCCTTCGGCTGGCGGAATTCGGACAGGTACATCGCCATGAATTGTCCGGAGCCCTGAACGGGATGCTCAGGGTGCGTACATTTACGCAGGACGATGCGCATATCTTTGTGCGTCCGGACCAGATTGAGGAAGAAGTGATGAACGCTCTCAGACTGATTGACAAGATCTATCAGCCGTTCGGATTCCCGTACACGGTTGAACTGTCCACCCGTCCGGAGAAATCGATGGGATCTGATGAATTGTGGGAAAGAGCAGAGTCTTCCCTGAAAAACGTGTTGGACCATTCCGGAGTCGAGTATCGGATTAATGAAGGAGACGGAGCTTTTTATGGACCGAAAATCGACTTCCATATCCGGGATGCCTTGAAACGAAGCCATCAATGTGCTACGGTCCAACTGGATTTCCAAATGCCGGAGAATTTTGATCTCTCCTATATCGGGGAAGATAACGACCGCCATCGTCCGGTGATGATTCACCGGGCCATTTACGGATCGCTTGACCGTTTTATCGGTGTGCTGGTCGAACACTATGGCGGAGCATTCCCGTTGTGGCTGGCACCGGTGCAAGTAAAAGTGCTTCCTATTTCCCGCACGTTCAATCAATATGCCAAACAGGTTTTGTCTGAGTTAAAGGCCGCAGGAATTCGTGCCGAACTGGATGACCGTGACGAGAAAATCGGTTACAAAATCAGGGAAGCGCAGATGAAGAAAATCCCTTACATGTTTGTAGTTGGGGAAAAAGAGGCGGAAGCAGGAACCGTGGCTGTCAGAAAACGGGCGGAAGGGGATATTGGAGCCAAACCGCTTGGGGACATGATGAAAGAGCTGCAAGCTGAAATCAGAGAAAAAAAATGAACTGCCTGAAATTCGGATGCCTTTCCCGGTTGCAGGAACCCTCCCGTTGAAGGAGGGTTCCGCACCATGATGGCAGAAACCGGGAAAAGCTGTTTTTTGAACTGAATGCCGGAATCCGGCATTTTCTTCACCTTTAATAATATGGGGAAATCAACAGATAGACCAAAACGCCCGTAATGCTGACATAGATCCAGATCGGCATTGTCCAGCGTGCGATTTTGCGATGTTTTTCCACTTGCATGTGAAGCCCGCGGATGATGGTAAAAAGAGCGAGAAATACGGTGGGGGCTGCCAGGATAATGTGGGTTACAAGCACAAAGTAATAGACGGGCCTGATCCAGCCCTCTCCGCCAAAATGGGTCGAAGGGGCCATGGCATGATATGTAAGATAGGAGACCAGGAACAGGGCCGTTGAAGAAAAGGCCGCATAAATGAAACGACGATGCATGCGAATATTTTTCTTCTTTATGAAATAAAGTGCTGCCAGGAGAAACACGGTGGTAAAACTGTTAAATACCGCGTTCAGCATGGGTAAAAAGCTCAGGTCAAAATGGCTTGAACCCTGGAATTTCGGCATGAAAAAAAGAAATAATACAACCGCGTTGATCAAAACCGTCAGGGCGACAATCAGCGTGGTGTAATATTTTTCGCTTATCGGCCGGTGGGATGGTTTTGCCATGTTTTCACCCTTTCATTCACAGACTATTTTAAATAAATTATACATTTTGCGGAGAACACATGCAAAAATCGGGTTTGCCTGTATCGTATGAACGAAAACCGATTTTTTATTTGACTGCACAGGGGCAAGTAGTGTACAGTAACATAATCTGGTAAAAGAAGGGATCCGTTTGACACGGATCAATGTTGTATGCTAGTATATCTTTGTCTCAGAAGTAGGAGCGCCCGCTTCTCACCTGTTCAACGCGAGGGATGCAGTTGACTGGTTTTGAAAACAGCTACTTTTCCTGGTTGGAGTTGGAAGCAAAGTGTGGGCGTTTTCTGCGCTCACGCTTTTTTTATTTTTTTAAAATTTTTCCGGAGGTGGCAGGTTATCAGCAAGGAACAACAGCACCAAGTAAATGAGTCGATTCGTGCTCGGGAAGTTCGGTTGATTGGCGTGGACGGGTCGCAGTTGGGAATCAAGCCGATTCGGGAAGCTTTGCATCTGGCGCAAGAAGTAAACCTGGATCTGGTAAATGTAGCCCCGCAAGCAAAACCGCCCGTTTGCCGCATTATGGATTATGGAAAATACCGCTATGAGCAGAGCAAACGGGAAAAAGAAGCACGTAAAAACCAAAAAACGATTCAGATCAAAGAGGTGCGTCTCAGCCCGACGATTGAGGAGAATGATGTACAAACCAAGTTGAGCAACGTAAAAAAATTCCTGAAAAAAGGAAACAAAGTCAAATTGACCATTCGCTTTCGCGGCCGGGAAATCACTCACCAGGAACTCGGACGCAAGATTCTGGACCGGATGTCCAAGGAAGTTGAGGAGTTTTCAGAGATTGAACGTGCCCCGAAGCTGGAAGGTCGACAAATGATCATGATCTTGGCACCGAAACAGTAGAAGGAGGACAACGTCATGCCAAAAATGAAAACAAAACGCTCTGCTGCAAAGCGTTTTAAGAAAACGGGTACCGGCAAAGTGAGACGTAATCATGCATTTACCAGTCATTTATTGGAAGCCAAAAGCCCGAAACGCAAACGTAAACTTCGTAAAAGGGCAATTATGCATTCTGGTGATGTAAAACGGATCAAACAACTGATTGCTTACAAGTAATGTGAAACGTTTGAGAGAAAGAGACTTCAGGAGGGATTTATCGTGGCAAGAGTGAAAGGCGGTACCGTGACGCGTGCGCGTCGGAAAAAGGTACTAAAACTGGCAAGAGGTTACTTCGGTTCCAAACATGCGTTATTCCGGACGGCAAAACAGCAGGTAATGAAATCCTTGATGTATGCGTACCGTGACCGGCGCAGACGCAAACGCGATTTCCGCAAATTGTGGATTACGCGCATCAACGCTGCAGCACGTATGAACGGCCTCTCTTACAATAAATTCATGCACGGATTGAAAGCAGCGGGAGTGGACATCAACCGGAAAGTTCTTGCTGAATTGGCTGTAACGGATCAAAAAGCTTTTGCTGAACTGGTGAACATGGCGAAAAACGCAAAATAAATGCAAGATAATAAAATGGTCAAGCCCCAAAAAAGCAGACACGCAAAAAACATCCGGATCATGCTGCAAGCTGACGCCTGTATTCTACAGGTGTCAGCTTGTTTAATTTCAGTTGAGGTCTCTTGGATTCGATGGGTTTGGAGTGCTTCCGTCTTTAAGTGGGAGAAAAAGCTTTATCCGGACAATTGCCTCGTCTTGACATGCCGGATCAGAGGCCAAACTGGGTCGGCATGTGGTGGCAGTCATGCGACGTGTACTCTTGAGAGCCTGACCTTTGTCCGTCTTGTTCCTGGAAAGATAACTGGTAACCCGTTTCCGGAAACTCCCCAAGAATATACACAAACCTTTGATGCCACGACGTTGACGCAACTCATCCACAGCCCGAAACTTCGCTTTGCCGAAATCTCCAGCCACTTTTTCAGGATATCATTCTCCAGGTGCAACCTTTGGCTTCCTGCTCCGGATCTTTATATATTCTATCCGTCTTCCCATGTCATGAAAATCACCCCTCAAAGTAATTTTCACAGGGTGTTTTTCCTGTATCTACTTTAAGGGGTACACTTCGCAAGCCTGGGGAAATTTTATTTTTCAAAAAAAGGATCAATTGATTTTATGCAATAAGTTCAGCAGTGTTTCTACCTCTTGCGTGGACAGGTTTTTAAACTTTCGTTGGAAATAATCGGATTTTTTCTGAACCAGTTCCTCAATCAGTTGTCTGCCCTCATCCGTAAGATGAAGTTCAACAACGCGTTTATCCAATTGAGAGCGCTTTCGATAAGCCAAATTTTTTTTCTCCAGCTGATCCACGACATGAGTAATGTGACTGACTGACACGTCGAAATCATGAGCAAGGGAAGTAACGATTTGCGGACTTTTGTTTAGTAATTGTTTCAATACTTCAAATTCAGCACCGTTTACTTTGTCTCCCCAAACTTCAGATAAATCTTTACGGATTTGCCGTAAAATATGCCGAAATACTTGCTCCAGTTCCATAAACATTTCTAATCTGCTAGACATGATGCTCCCCTTTTTAAACCTATTTACCTATCATTTGTTTCATATTATGAAATATTTTCACCTTGATTATAAATCATTTTTTGATCTTAGGGCAATATATTTTTTATTTATTTATGAAAAATGTATGAAAAGTCAACAAGAGCTTTTATTGAAAATTAATGGGAAAATTATAATAAATTTCTTTGTATTTTATAAACTGTTCCTTTATTGCTTAGTGACATCAATTCTGTTTTGTTATACACTGATATGAAAAATCCAAATAGGGGGATAACAATGCGAAGTGACAAAATTAAAAAAGGGATTGACCGGGCGCCGCACCGGGCTTTGCTGCGGGCTACCGGAGTAAAAGAGGAAGACTTTGACAAACCCTTTATCGGAATTTGCAATTCATTTGTCGAAATTATCCCGGGACATATTCATCTGAACAAATTTGCCGAAGCGATCAAGGAAGCGGTCAGGGAAGCCGGCGGAGTACCTTTTGAATTCAATACCATCGGCGTTGATGACGGGATTGCGATGGGTCATATCGGGATGAGGTATTCGCTGCCAAGCCGCGAAATCATAGCCGATTCCATAGAGACAGTGGCCCAGGCACACTGGTTTGACGGTCTCATTTGCATCCCCAATTGCGATAAAGTTACCCCTGGAATGATGATGGGGGCATTACGTGTCAACATTCCGACAATTTTTGTCAGCGGCGGGCCGATGGCGGCCGGGACTACTCCCCAGGGAGAGAAAATTGACCTGATTTCCGTTTTTGAAGGTGTAGGGGCTCGCCAAACCGGTATCATCGATGATGAGCAATTAAAAACGCTTGAACAATTCGCCTGTCCCGGCTGCGGTTCCTGTTCGGGCATGTTTACGGCCAATTCCATGAACTGCCTGTCTGAAGCATTGGGACTGGCTCTGCCTGGAAACGGAAGCATCCTTGCCAATTCGGACGAGCGGAAAGCATTTGCCAAACGGGCGGCAGAACAGATCCTTCACCTGATTGAAGCCGATTTAAAACCCAGGAATATCGTTACGGAAAAATCAATCAACAATGCGTTGGTGTTAGATATGGCAATGGGAGGTTCGACCAATACCATTCTCCATTCCATGGCTGTTGCCCATGAGGCCGGGGTGGATTATCCCTTGGCGAAAATCAATGAGCTTTCTAAAAAGGTTCCGTATATCTGCAAGGTAAGCCCGGCCGGAAGCTGGCATATGGAAGACGTGGACCGGGCAGGAGGTATCTCGGCGATCCTGAACGAATTGAGCCGGATTGAAGGCCTGCTTCATCTGGATTGCCCTACGGTTACGTTAAAAACTTTGGGTGAAAATATTGCGGAAGCACAGATTAAAGATCCAGCCGTGATCAGGCCATTGGAGGAGGCTTACAGCCAAACGGGCGGTTTGCAAATCCTGTTTGGAAATCTGGCACCGAATGGTGCTGTTATCAAAACGGGTGCGGTAGATCCTTCCATTCGCCGCTTCAAAGGCAAAGCCATTGTTTTTGACTCTCAGGACGAGGCGCTTGCCGGAATTGCCACGGGCAGGGTAAAAGCGGGACATGTCGTTGTAATCAGATACGAAGGCCCGAAAGGAGGGCCCGGCATGCCGGAGATGTTGTCACCCACTTCCGCCATCATGGGGATGGGGCTGGGAACAAAGGTGGCGCTGATTACGGATGGACGCTTTTCCGGAGGAACGCGGGGAATCTGTATCGGCCACATTTCTCCGGAAGCGGCAGAGTGCGGCCCGATCGGCCTGATTGAACAGGACGATGAAATTGAAATCGATCTGGATCAAGGAACCCTCCGTCTTCTGATTTCAGAGGAAGAAATGGAAGAAAGGAAGAAAGCGTGGAAGGCTCCCTCCATTGAAGTTGAGGGGACATTTTTGAGAAGGTACGCTTATCTGGTTACATCGGCCAGTACGGGTGCCGTTTTGAAAAAAATTTAGATTTCATGATCACTTCCATTTTTCGGGAGTGATCTTTTAAATTTTGCAACCGATTACAAAATTGTAAAGAAAATTGTCGGTGGAAGAGGTTGACACTCTCTGGGAAGGGTGACTATAATATCACCTAAATAGTCGCAATTGTAACTTTTGGAAAACTCCGATAAACAAAAAACTCCATTTATCCCACAATTTGAGGATTTATAATTAAAATAACGATTGGTCAAACAATTCTATATTTTGAGACGATGATAAGGAATGATCGTAAGTGAGTGTGTTACAGAGAGTCCGGGAATGCTGAGACCGGAACCACAAACTTGTGAATCTCTCACCTTGGAGTCGGGTGGCCAAAGATGCAAGGAATTGCATTGAGTAGTACATTCCCGGTTGTCCCGTTACAGACTGGGTGCAGTTGCTTTGTTTGCACCAACTGAGGTCGGTCTTTGCGAAAAGTCGACAAAATTGGGTGGTACCACGAACCTGATTCGTCCCAATAGAAGGCATATATCATGCAGTCTGGGGTGGATTGGGTTTTTTATTTATATCCAGAAGAAGGAGGAACACAAGGTGGCTCCCCAAGTGGAAACCAGTATGATTCAGCTAGTTGAGAGGGAAGCAGAGAAGAGGGAATTAACAGGATCAGAAATATTGCTTCGCAGTCTGATCCGGGAAAAAGTAGAGGTGATTTTCGGTTATCCGGGCGGAGCAGTCTTGCCAATTTATGACCACTTGTACAAGGGAAAAATACGCCATCTGCTCGCTCGCCACGAACAAGGAGCCATTCATGCTGCCGATGGATACGCGCGAGCTACCGGAAAGCCGGGAGTTGTTCTTGCAACTTCTGGACCCGGCGCAACGAATCTGGTAACAGGAATTGCAACTGCCATGCTGGATTCTGTTCCCTTGGTTTGCATTACAGGAAATGTTGCCCAAAACCTGTTGGGTACTGACGCTTTTCAGGAAGCAGACATCACGGGGATTACAATGCCAATCACCAAACATAACTATCTGGTGCGGGATGTCAAGGAACTCCCGTCGATCGTTAAAGAGGCATTCATAATTGCCACGACAGGGCGTCCCGGTCCGGTCCTGATCGATATTCCCAAAGATGTTTCCAATGCAAAAGCAGTTTTTTCCTATCCCGTAGAATTGGAGATCCCCGGGTACAAGCTCCCGGGAAAACCTGACCCGGCCCAGTTGGAAAAGTTGTACGCAGCCATCTCGGAAGCGAAAAAACCGGTTATTTTGGCAGGTGGGGGCGTGGTCTCCTCGGGTGCTGCCGATGAACTCCGGGAATTTGCTGAAAAATCCGGCATTCCGGTAGCGACAACATTGATGGGGCTTGGCGGCTTTTCGGGAAACCATCCTTATTGGCTGGGAATGCCAGGGATGCATGGAACTTATGCAGCAAACCATGCACTATTGGAATGCGATCTCTTAATCGGAATTGGAGTTCGTTTTGATGATCGCGTGACGATGGGACGCATCGATGAATTTGCCACACGCGCCAGGATTGTCCATATCGATATTGATCCGGCGGAGATCGGAAAAAATGTGTCAACCTGGACTTCAATCGTAGGAGATGTCAAAACGGTTTTGCAAGCCGTCAATCAAAATGTTCTGCAAAGCGACTCGCAAGCGTGGTTTGAAAAATTGCAAACCTGGAGGAAAGATCACCCCCTCGTTTATCAGGACAATTCCCCGTATTTGAAACCACAGTGGGTGATCGAAGAAATTTACCGGTCAACCTGGGGAGAAGCCATCATTTCCACCGATGTGGGGCAGCATCAAATGTGGGTGGCGCAATATTACCGCTTTCATCATCCCCGTTCGCTGCTCACTTCCGGAGGACTTGGAACGATGGGCTTCGGGTTCCCGGCAGCAATCGGCGCCAAACTGGGGGTTCCGGATCGCCCGGTGATCGCCGTGACGGGAGATGGGGGTTTTCAAATGACATCTCAGGAACTGGCCCTTTTGACGCTGGAAAATATCCCTGTGAAAGTAGCCATCATAAATAACCGTTATTTGGGGATGGTACGGCAATGGCAAGAAGTTTTCTATGAAAAACGTTATTGTGATGTCGATTTGACCGGTGGGCCTGATTTCCTCAAATTATCTGAAGCTTATGGAATCAGGGCCTGGCGGGCCAAGACAAAGGAAGAAGCGTCTCAGGCCTGGAAGGAAGCCATGGAGCATCCCGGTCCGGCAGTCGTCGATTTCTGGGTGGATCCCGAGGAAAATGTTTATCCGTTTGTTGCACCAGGATCGAGATTAGACGAGATGGTTATGGGAGATGAGTAGAGATGAGACAGATTTTATCGGTTTTAGTGAATAACCAGCCAAGGGTATTGGCGAGGGTCGCCAGCCTGATTGGTCAGAGAAATTTTAATATTGAAAGTATCAGTGTTGGAGAGACGGAAAATCCTTCTTTTTCCCGTATGGTGATTGTCACAAGAGGAGATCTTCCAACAATAACCCAAGTTGCCAAACAATTAAACAAATTGATTGATGTAATCCAGGTGGAGCAACTGGAAAAAGAGCAGACCGTGGAACGGGAGCTGATGCTGATCAAAGTGGAGGTTCCTCCTGACAAAAGAACCGAAATTACGGGAATTATTGAACCATTTCGTGCATCCATCGTCGACGTTAGTCCACAGTCGCTGGTCGTTCAGGTAACAGGAGAACCATCCAAACTGGAAGCCATGATTGAATTGCTTCGTCCATATACGATCCTGGAAGTTGCCAGAACAGGGATTACTGCCGTTGCACGTGGCAGTGTCAAAAAAGCGGCTGTTTTATAAAAAGGAGGAATTTGAAAATGGCAAAAATGTACTATGAACATCATGCTGATTTATCTTACCTGCAAGGAAAAACAGTTGCAATCGTCGGATATGGAAGCCAGGGACATGCGCAGGCACAAAACTTGCGGGACAGCGGAGTAAAAGTTGTTATTGGTCTGCGCAAGGGAAAATCCTGGGACCAGGCAGCAGCAGACGGTTTTGAAGTGTTTGAAGTGGATGAAGCGGTAAAACGCGCAGATGTTGTACAAATGCTGCTTCCGGATGAAGTGCAGGCAAAAGTTTATCATGACAGTGTGGCTCCTCATCTGGAGGCGGGTAATGCCCTTATGTTCTCACACGGTTTTAATATTCATTTTAAACAGATTGTTCCGCCAAAAGATGTGGATGTCCTGCTTGTGGCTCCCAAATCACCGGGGCATTTGCTGAGAAGAGTATATGAACAAGGGTTTGGAGTTCCTTCGTTAATCGCTGTTGAACAGGACGCCACCGGAAAAGCCAAAGAACTGGCCCTGGCTTATTGCAAGGGAATTGGCTCAACCAAAGCCGGAGTCATTGAAACAACCTTCAAGGAAGAAACCGAAACTGATCTGTTCGGGGAACAGGCTGTATTGTGCGGCGGGGTCAGCCAGCTGATCAAATCCGGATTCGAAACATTGGTAGAAGCTGGCTATCAGCCGGAAATCGCCTATTTTGAATGTTTGCATGAATTGAAACTGATTGTGGACCTGATTTATGAAGGCGGCTTGAGCGGTATGCGCTATTCTGTCAGTGACACTGCCGAGTTTGGTGACTATGTCAGCGGAAAACGGGTTGTTGCTGAACCCAGCCGGGAAGCGATGAAACAGATTCTGAAGGAAATCCAGGACGGTACGTTTGCACGTCGCTGGATCAAAGAAAATGAAGAGGGGCGCAATGAGTTCCAGGCCATGAGAAGAGAAGAGAAAGAGCATGAGATTGAGCGCGTAGGAAGTCAGTTGAGAAAGTTAATGGTGTGGGACAAAAAGGAAGTGCCTGTTAATCAATAATGAATTCAAAGGAGAGGAAGCGGATTATGCGTACAATCACTATTTTTGATACAACGCTGCGCGATGGAGAACAATCACCGGGAGTGAACCTTAGTTTCCGGGAGAAAGTGGAAATTGCGACACAGTTGGAAAAGTTAGGGGTGAATGTGATTGAAGCCGGATTTGCCGCTTCCTCTGCAGGAGACCTGGAAGCAGTCAGAGAGGTAGCGCGGGTTGTGAAAAATGCTTCGGTTTGCAGTTTGTCCCGTTCAGTAAAAAAAGATATCGACTGTGCGTGGGAAGCATTAAAAGATGCAGAGTCCCCTTATCTCCATCTTTTTCTGGCAACCTCTCCGATTCATCGTGAATACAAGTTGCAGATGGATAAAGAAAAAGTAAAATCCAGAGTCTGTGAAGCCATTACGTATGCCAAACAGTTTTTTTCTGAAATCCAGTTTTCAGCAGAGGATGCGGGCCGGACGGAAATCGACTTCCTGTGTGAAGTGATTGATGTGGCAATCAAGGCCGGAGCAAAGGTAATCAATTTGCCGGATACCGTCGGTTATCTGACTCCTTGTGAATATGCAGAAATGTTTCGGGAAGTGATCAGGCGGGTTCCGGGAATTGATCAGGTCCGGTTAAGTGCCCACTGTCATGATGATTTGGGAATGGCCGTTGCCAACAGTCTGGCGGCGATTGAAGCAGGCATTGGCCAGGTGGAATGCACCATCAACGGGATTGGTGAGCGTGCCGGAAACGCCGCCCTGGAAGAGATCGCCATGGCCATTAAAACAAGGGAGTCATTTTACAAGGTTCGTACAACCCTCAATCTGAAAGAAATTCATCGCACCAGCCGGATGGTAAGCAAATTGACAGGAATGTTTGTCCCCGGAAACAAAGCGGTGGTTGGAACAAATGCCTTTGCACATGAGTCGGGAATTCACCAGGACGGTATGCTAAAAAACCGGGAAACTTATGAAATTATGACCCCCGAATCAATCGGGCTGTCTGAAAGCCGCCTGGTGTTGGGCAAACATTCAGGTCGCCATGCTTTTAAGGATAAAATGGTGCAATTGGGTTATGAATTGAGTGAAGGGCAGATTAATCATCTGTTCGTCCGTTTCAAGGAACTGGCTGATCGCAAGAAGGAAATTACCGATTATGACCTGATTGCCCTGGTTGAAGAGAAGATGGTCCACAGTCAGGATCTGTTTGCACTGGAATCGTTGCAAGTCACATGCGGCAACAAGTCCATGCCGACAGCAAGTGTTCAAATCAGAAGAATGACCGATGACAAAACGTTTTTTGAGGCTGCATGTGGCAATGGTTCTGTCGATGCCATTTTTAAAGCCATCGATCGCGTTGTCCAGGAAAAAGTCGTTTTGGTGGAATATCGCATCCACTCTGTAACTCAGGGGAAAGACGCACTGGGTGAAGTATATGTACAGTTAAGCCAAGGTGAGCTGAATGTCAGGGGAAGAGGAGTCAGCACAGACGTGCTGGAGGCCAGTGCCCGTGCGTATCTGGATGCAATGAATCGCCTGCTCCGGCGCAAAGGACATAAGGACAGCACAGCCGAAAGGGCTGTTACAACCAGTTGAGAGGAGTGCAAACGAGATGAGCAGGGCGAAAAAAGTGGCAGTATTGCCTGGAGACGGCATTGGACCGGAGATCGTGGAACAGGCAGTAAGAGTATTGCACCAGGTGGAGAAAAAATTTGGCTGTTCCTTAGAATTTTCGTATGGCATGATCGGCGGGGGAGCAATCGACCGGGCAGGCACTCCCCTCCCGGATGAAACCCTGCAATTGTGCAAACAGTGTGATGCAGTCCTGCTCGGCGCTGTAGGAGGTCCGGCCTGGGATCATTATCCCCCGGAAATCCGTCCGGAAAAAGCGTTGTTGCAATTAAGAAAAGAACTTGGCCTGTTTTCCAATTTGCGTCCGGTCATGCAGTTTGATGGTTTGGAATCCAGTTCTGCGCTGCGACCGGAAGTCATCAAAGATGTTGATCTGGTCGTAGTGCGCGAATTGACCGGCGGGATCTATTTCGGGGAAAAGACGAGGATCAATACGCCGGACGGTGAGGTAGCCTCGGATTTGCTCATTTACCATGAATATGAAGTGGAACGGATTGTCCGCCAGGCTTTTGAGATTGCAGAAAAACGCCGCAAAAAAGTGACTTCGGTCGATAAGGCCAATGTGCTGGAAAGTTCAAGATTGTGGAGAAAAGTAGCGGAAAAAGTGTCTCAGGAATACCCCGATGTAACCCTTGAACATATGCTTGTAGATAATTGTGCAATGCAAATTGTACAAAGGCCTTCCACTTTTGATGTGCTGGTCACGGAAAACATGTTTGGCGATATTTTGAGTGATGAAGCTGCTGTTCTTTCCGGTTCGATTGGTCTGTTGCCATCTGCCAGCCTCGGCCGGGGCACATTCGGCCTCTACGAACCCGTTCATGGCTCGGCACCGGATATTGCCGGGCAGGGAGTTGCCAACCCTGCTGCCACATTGTTATCCGCAGCGATGATGCTCAGATATTCTTTCGGATACCATGAAGCGGCCAATGCTGTTGAAGAAGCGGTTAAACAGGTGATTGCCAAAGGTTTCCGCACTCCTGACCTGATCAAGGAAGGACAAATAAAAATGGCTGTGGATACCGAGGAATTCGGGGCTCTGGTGATCAAGGAAATTGATCAGTCGGAGGTTGCTCCAGAGACGAAAGCGAATGCCAAGGTTGGCATCCGCTGATAAATATTCATGAAAAGCTCGCCAATTAAAAACAATTGGCGAGTTTTAATATTGAAGGTAAATTTCCGCATAAAAACAGGTATGGCGCAACAGGTTCCTGCCAATCGATCTATATTGAATCTTTATTCATTAACTTCATTTCCACGAATCTGTCAGCGGGTTGCTTGGCGGGCTTTCGTTATGCAAACGGTCGATGGCGGTCATAAAATAGACGTCATGGTTTCTCTTTGTATCCCGATTTTTCAATGTATACTCGGAGATCTGATTCATATTGCGGATGGTTACCAACAGCTTTTTCTCGGGGGCCGGTTTTCCTTTTGCGATGGACAGGCGGTAGATGACAAAATAGGCGGAATCTTTCCCGGCGCGGTTTTTCCATTTGAAATGAATGTCCCCGTTTGCTGTTGTTACTTTTTCCAATATGGGCTTTTTGGGAGCCTTATGGTCAAGCCATGGCATGGCGGGAATCAGGGCCGGTTCCTTGTACAGATCATTGGTGATCCGGTCCTTGATTCCAAGTCGGTTGGCAATCAGATCTTTGTAACTGAAGAAGATGCTTCCTCTTGCAACCGGGTCAGCCCGGTTCAGTTTTATTTGATTGGGAAGTTCTTCCGGGTTGTCCCATGCTTCGATGTTATTACCCACTTTGTAGGCGGCTTGTCCGATATATAAGTGAATGCTTTTTCCCTCTGTTTCTTTGGACCACCAGTTGAGCAGCTTTTCATATGAAGCGGGCGGAAAACCAATATTCCAGTAAATTTGTGGAGCAACATAATCCAGCCATCCTTCCCGAATCCAGGTACGGGTATCGGCATAGACCGTGTAATAACTTTCTGAGCCATTGGTGTCAGAACCGGTGGGGTCACTTGATTTGTTTTTCCAGATCCCAAAGGGCGAGATCCCAAACTTTACCCATGGTTTTTCCTCTTTGATTGCCTTGTTTAACTGATGGATCAGCAAATTGACATTGTGGCGCCGCCAGTCGCCTTTGTCAGCAAAGTTTTTGCCATAGTCCTGATATGTTTTCTCGTCGGGAAAATCATGGCCGCCAGCAGGATAAGGATAGAAATAATCATCAAAATGAACGGCGTCAATATCGTATTGCTCAACGACTTCCATAATGCTCTCAATGATATGGTGACGGACGGCAGGCAGCCCTGGGTCATACCACAGTTTTCCTCCGTAAGTGACGACCCAGTCAGGTTTTTTCCGGGCTGGATGTTCAGGGACAAGGTTCTCCAGATGGGGGTCCATGCTTACCCGATACGGGTTAAACCATGCATGAAACTCAAGATTGCGCTTATGGGCTTCTTCAATCATGAATGCGAGCGGGTCGTATCCGGGAGACTTTCCCTGCTCTCCCGTCAAATATTTGGACCATGGATTGATTTTTGAAGGATAAAGCGCGTCTGCTGTGGGGCGAATTTGCACAATCACCGCGTTTAAGCCCATTTTTTTTGATTCTTCCAGAATATTTACAAATTCGGCCTGTTGCCGGTCCTTGCTTAAATGAGGATCAGAAGGCCAGTCAATGTTGACTACACTGGAAATCCATACAGCGCGAAATTCGCGTCGTTCCGGTTGGTCGGGAAAGGGGATCCCATCCCTTTTTTTCGCCTCGTCTGCCTGTACCCATGGCAATGTCCCCAAAACGATTGTGAACAGAAGGATTGAGCATACCAGAATTTTCGATTTTGTGATCCGTCGCACAATAAGCCTCCTTCTTTGGCAAAAAATTATTGTAAAACAATTATATCAGAATTTTACATATATTGGCGAAAAAACCTGCCCTTTTGCAGTAAATGCCTGATGTGAAAACAGAAAATGGACACCTCAAGCAAAACGGGTCCCCTTTTTGCATTAAATGGCCCGCTTGATGGCATGAGAGGCTACAGATTTTCATGATTCAATTTCAGTACGACTTCAATCAAATTGAACAGGGTTGACAAAGGTTTTCCGGTAATCTGATCATGATATTTGTCAGGAAACCCATCGATGGTAATTTTATAAGTCTGATCATGAGACTGGATTTCTTGCTGCTGATCTCCCAACGGAGGAATCAGCAACCGGGCAACATTCCTGTGGTCAAATTGAATGGAATGAGGCGTAAACGGAAAAGTGTAATAGTTTGTATATGGATCAGGATAATTTAAAAATAGAATGTATTTTTTTTCTTCTTGCGGTTTGATATACAAAGGATGGTTGATTTCAATCTTTTTCCGGTCGTTAATTTGTAATTGAAGTTTATGAGCCATGCCGACCTGAATGTTATCCTGCTCCAGTTCTCCTTTTAATATTTTTATGACATCAAAATCATAGACTTCTACTTCATGATATGTATTTTTTGCGGGAAGAGAGGGATTTATGGGATTGCGTGCCCCGTTTTCCAGCCGGTTGATCCCTTGATATTCGCCAAAAACAATGAGGGGAGCCCTGTCAATCATCGAATGGAGACTGCCTGCAAATGACAGATCAACATGCATGCCCAGATTGACCTCTTCCTTTTTTGGTTCAAATGTACAGCCTGAAACGAAGAGGAGAGAGATTACCGTCAGAAAAGCTGCGGTCTTTTTCCAATTGTTCAATTCGCTTCCTCCTTTGGCTCAGGGGAATTATTTGTATAGTTTGTTAACGCCATCGATATCATCTTTTTGCGGGGTGTATAAAGTAAAGCGATTGCGTTCCGTATTCATCAGAGATGACCAATTTGTATGGGCCAGGCCAAGAATATGACCCAATTCATGACCGATTACACTGCGGCTGAAATTTGTATCGTTGTTTGAATCGTAGTAA
Organism: Thermoactinomyces mirandus; assembly: GCF_013868055.1. Classification (GTDB taxonomy): domain Bacteria; phylum Bacillota; class Bacilli; order Thermoactinomycetales; family Thermoactinomycetaceae; genus Thermoactinomyces; species Thermoactinomyces mirandus. The sequence continues at coordinate 89,172 of NZ_JACEOL010000014.1, forward strand.
GTATTGATTTTCGTGACCCAGGCATCCGTGCATGAATCCATCCCTGTCTGCCAGTAAGAATATCCAAAATAATTGTCCGAACTGGAATAATAGGCATCGATCACTCCGGATGAAGAAGAATCTCCCTGGACAAAGCGCCGGTTATTTTGCGCTTCATTCCAGTCGCGCATCGAAGCTGCTGCAATTGTTTTGTGTTCCTCATTAATACTTCCGCCCCAGCGGACGTAAACATAATAATAGTCACACAGACGGTCGCCGGTGTAACTGTATGCGAAAGTATGGGAAGGGAGAATCCAGACGAGAAACGGAATAATGAGCAGAAAGATCATTGCTGTTTTTTTCAACTTGATTTCCTCCTAAAAACAGGAACGTCTGCTGTATACTTAACATAAATGGTATCATTATGGTATCAATTATTTAAGTTATTATATTATAATATATTTGTCTAATATATTTACATATATTTGATTAGTTTTAACAAGATATTAACCAGACAAAAAGAAAATCCAGCCCATATGGACTGGTTGACAGATGTATAAAGTTTGTATTATTTTTTACAATCACAGTCTGGACATTTGCAATCCGGAGTTCCACATTTATCACATTTGGAGAGAACCAATTGATTCATTGTTCCACCTCCTCAAACAAATTGGATTATATAGAATTATTTTATATCTCTATATATTGTATTATAACAGACTGCATTCTGCAAATAGAACATTTAGAAATATAAATATATTTTTTGTAATTCCCTTCCTTTGGCGGGAAGGGATGCCTTGTTTTTTGTTAACAGATTCACAAAATGATATCAACCGATCAGCATTTTCAGTTTTTGTGCCGCTGTTTTGGGAGAATCGCTTCTGGAAATGGCAGATATGACCGCAACACCGTCAGCACCGGCTTCCAAGACAAGTTTGGCGTTTTGCGGGTGAATTCCTCCGATTCCCACAATGGGAAACTCTGCTCCGACAGTTTTGCGAATTTCAGTAATTCTGCCAGGCCCGATTGCCTGACCCGCATCCTGTTTACTCATGGTGACAAACATCGGCCCGACCCCTATATAGTCAGCGCCATCCCGTCTGGCTGCCAGTGCTTCGGCTGGAGTTTTGGCGGATACTCCCAGAATCCGGTTGTGCCCGATCAGTTTTCTTGCCTCCTGGACAGGAAGATCCTCCTGTCCAATATGGACTCCATCTGCCTCGAGGATGAGGGCCAAATCAACCCGGTCATTTACAATGAAAGGAATGCTGTGATTTTTGCACATGGCGCGCAGGCGTTTTCCCAATTCTACCGCCTGATGCATGTGAAGCCGGGGATGTTTTTCCCGGAACTGGAAACAGGTAATACCGCCGGCCATCGCTTTTCTCAAAACCTCTTCCGGTTTCTCGTTTGGACAATCCTGGCTACCCATGATGAAATAAACATTTAACATTTGCCGGATTTCATTCATTTTTTCTCCTCCTGACGGTACGCCCAGTGGTTGGTCGGCCCGTTTCCTTTTCCCAGTGATAGTGGGTGGGAAATGGCTGCGGTAACAAATGCTTTTGCCTTGGCAATGGCATCAGGCAAAGAATCACCCTTTGCCAGTTGGGCGGCGATTGCTGCGGAAAATGTACACCCGGTTCCATGTGTGTTTTTTGTGTCGGTTTTCGGAGCGCTAAATGATTGGAAGTTACTCCCGTCGTAAAACAGGTCGACGGCTTTTTCTCCTACGTCATGACCTCCCTTGATAATCACCGCTTGTGCTCCTTCATCGATCAATATTTGCGCGGCCTGTTTTCGTTCTTCCCAGTTGGTAATTTTCATGTCTGCAAGATATTCTGCCTCATGCAAATTGGGAGTGATCACTGTGGCCAGCGGCAGCAGCCATTTTTTGAAAGAGGTGCGGGCATCACCGGTCAAAAGAAGGTGACCGCTGGTGGAAACCATGACCGGGTCCACGACAAAGGGAGCCAAATGATGTTCGTTGATTTTGGCAGCGACCGTTTCGATGATTTCCGGTGAGGCAAGCATGCCGGTTTTGACCGCATCGACCCCCAGATCCGTAACAATGGAATCAATCTGTTTGGCGACGATATCCGGATTGAGCTCAAGGACATCCTGCACTCCCAGTGTGTTTTGTGCGGTGATCGCAGTAATGGCACTCATCCCGAAAACGTGCAGTTCCTGAAATGTTTTCAGATCTGCCTGAATTCCGGCGCCTCCACTGCTGTCCGATCCGGCGATGGTCAGTGCGCGTGCTATTTGATTCATGGTCTGTCTCTCCTTACTGAAGTTTCAAGCCTACACATTTTATAGCGTACCAGAAAACGGCAGGGGATGGAATGTGGATATAAGGGGCCAGCCGGAACAGGACAGCTTCGTATTAATGTAAAATGTATAAGGTATGTACTCAATCTGATTTTATTGTAAAATCTATTTGGAGGTGTCAGAAGACATGGCAAATAAACATAAAAAAGGGAAGAAAAACTCATTAAGCACGATTACCATGATTACCATTCTGGTTTTTCTGATTGGTTTTGGCGTGGTGGCTGTATACCAATCTGCTACAAATCGTCAAGACAAGCAGACGGAGACAGCCAGGACCTATGACATTGATTACACTGGCCAGCCAAGGATCGGGGATTCCAATGCACCTGTTAAAATTATGGAATTTGCAGATTTCAAATGTCCGGTTTGCAAGACTTTTGCGGAAACGGTTTACCCCCGGTTGAAAAAAGAGTACATAGATACCGGCAAAGTGCAGCTGTATTTCAACAACTACCAATTTATCGGCGATGATTCAATCACGGCAGGCATGGCTGGTGAATCGGTGTATAAACAAAATTCTGAGGCATTTTGGAAATTTTATGAGACTGTTTTAAAAAATCAGAAGGATGAAACCACTGCATGGGCAACACCGGAATTTTTGCTGCAATTGATTAAAAAGGAAATTCCGGAAGTGGATGTGGAAAAAGTAAAAGAAGATTTGGAGAAGAAAACCTATCTGCAGGAGGTTATGGAAGATAACAGCAAGGCAGAGAATTTGATGATTGCTTCGGTACCTACCCTCGTTATAAATGGGAAAAAGGTTGAGAATCCCCTTGATTACCAGGCCTTGAAACAAATGATCGAAGAAGAGTTGAAAAACAGTGCCAAGTAGGTGTGTCCAGCAAATGAAATCATTTATGAAAAAATACAGCCTTTATTTTGCCTGGCTGATTTCTCTGGTTGCAACGTCGGGAAGTCTGTTTTTTAGTGATGTGTTGGATTATACACCATGTACGTTGTGCTGGTGGCAGCGGATTTTCATGTTTCCTTTGGTGATTGTTCTGGGAATTGCAGCTTATCGTGATGATCGCCGGATTGTTCCGTATGTCCTGCCTCTGTCCGTGTTGGGGACGGGTGTGGCTTTTTATCAATACTTGTTACAGAAAATCCCGCCGTTGACACAGGTTAGTGCATGCGAAGCCGGCATTCCCTGTGACAAAGAATATATCAATTTGTTCGGATTTATCACTTTTCCTTTTTTATCAATGATTGCGTTTATTCTTATTTTCGTTTGCTTGTGGGTGGCACGGAAAACAGCTGAATAAATAGGCTTTTATACTGGGTGTTTGTCCGTTTTCCCGGCTGAAGAGAATCATAAACTAAAGTGAGGTGTGTTAATGAAAGGAGACAGCCTATGAAGGGAAAAGTGGTTACAGGTTCAAATTATGGATTTGGCAGATACGGACAGCGTTGGATTGCCATTGCAATCCTTGTTATTCTGATCCTTTTCTTCATTGGCTTTTTTGCGTTTTACAGCAATGTGGGTTTTGGCGGAGGGTTTGATGGGTTTTTCTGGTAAAGTAAAGTTGGCTCATTTTATTTGAAGCCTGCTCTTTTTTTATAAAAGAACAGGCTTTTTTATCATGGTAACGGTCCTTCAAACCGGGCCGGATCCTATTTCCTGGCAAGTGATTGGCGCAATGTTCCAATCATTTCTTCGCGGTCACTGGGGGAACTGTTCTGCCAGATTACTTCAAATAAAACACCGAGACCGGGAAGCAATTTTTCTTCCCCGCGTTGAATCGAATCGACAACCAGTTCTTGCAGTTCCTGCTCGTTCATGTTATGAATGTTGTTAATTACTGCGCCACGAATATCAAAATCCATATTCACAGGGTTCCCTCCTTTTTGGTTTTAGATTGTGCTTAAAATGGAACATTATCCAAAGAGAAACCGGTTATTTAAACAAATAAAAGATATCTTATATTTAAGGGAAACTTTTTTGATGAAGAAAAGCGGCCTGATTTCCAAAAACGCAAGCGGAAAGGGGCGGATCCCCCTTTAGGATTAATTTTCTTATGCAAGTATGGATCAGAGCGATACAAGTCTGGGGTGACCATGAATGGGAAAAAATACCTTTGTCGTAATCGGTTTGGGCAGGTTTGGAAAAAGTATGGCGGTCACATTGCATGAGATGGGATATGAAGTATTGGCCATTGACAAAAATCCTGCCCTCGTACAGGAGATGGCCCAAATCGTCACACATGCGGTTGAAGCTGACACAACCGAGGAAAATGTTCTAAAAGCCTTGGGAATATGGAATTTTGATATTGTGATCGTGGCAATCGGAAATGATATCCAGGCCAGCATCATGACGACATTGCTGTTAAAAGAAGTGGGTTGCAAAAAGGTTGTTGTCAAGGCCATCAATGAATTGCACTGGAAAGTTCTCGACAAAATCGGGGCTGATCGCGTTGTTTTCCCTGAACGGGATATGGGAGTAAGAGTGGTACATAGTTTAATTTCGCCCAATATCCTGGATTATATTGAGTTATCCAATGATTACAGCATTATTGAAATCATTGCCAATGACTTCTTTTCGGGGAAAACCCTGCAGGAACTGGATATCCGCAAACGGTTCGGCTGTAATGTGATGGCCATCAAAAAAGGAAGTTCCTTCAATATTGCCCCTTCTGCCACCGATGTGATTCACCAGGGGGACGTCCTTGTAGTGATCGGCCATAATACAGATTTACTGAAGTTGCAGGCGAAAGCGGAATGAAGCAGATTCATTCGATTACATCTTCAGATAACAGGCAGTTCAAACAATGGAAAAAGCTGAAAACAAGAAAGGAAAGAAAAAAACAGGGAGCTTTTCTGATTGAAGGGGAGCATTTGCTGGAAGAAGCCGCTGACGCACAATTAACTTTTCAGGCGGCCATTTTTTCCCGGACGGCAGAGGAAAAGATTACTCTATGGCTGGATAAGTTTCCGGAGCAAGTTCCTGTTTATGTATTGCTGCCCTCCTTATTTCACGAACTGACGGAGACAAAAACACCGCAGGGTATGGCGGCAGTGGTGAAATGGCCGTATTGGCCGCTGGAAAGGATTTGGCAGGAAAACAGACCGGAAAAGACTTTTTTGCTTTTGGATTGTGTTCAGGATCCCGGCAATCTGGGCACTCTGATCCGTACGGCCAAAGCGGCGGGAATTGATGGGATTTTCCTGGGAAAAGGATCTGTGGACCCTTTTAACGGGAAAGTCGTTCGGTCAGCGATGGGGGCCATTTTTAAATTGCCCCTGTGGCAAATGGACCTGGAAGAAGTGCTTCCCGGTCTGAAAAAGCGGGGAGTTACGATTGTCAATACATCTCCGCGGGCATCCCTGAATCATTTTGATTATACATTTCCCGATCGGGTTGCCATCCTGTTGGGAAATGAGGGAAGAGGGGTTCAGCAGGCCTTTGCAAAATATGTAGATGTTGACCTGAAAATTCCAATGCCTGGTGAAACGGAATCCCTGAATGTCTCTGTGACCGGTTCAATACTTTTGTATGAGCGGATTCGCCAGCAATATTATTTGCCGGATGGTTGCAGGTAAGTGCAAGGTTAGATTATAATATAAAATAATTTTTGCTTAAAAGGGGCTGTTGGCAGACTGGTTGAACCGGAACAGAAAGGATGTTGAAAGCAACACAAGCAAGGCGAAGATAATGAGTTCCAAATCGCCTCACAGGTTTTTCCAAAGCCGGATACGGACAAAATTGCGATGAAAGAGAGGAGTAGGCAGTACGGCCTTTCAGGGAGGAAATGCCTTGACTGGAAGCATTTCCAGGGAAACGGCTGTTGAAATTCACTCTGGAGCTGACCCTTGAATGGAGTAGGGGGTACGGTATGACCGTTATTTCAATGAAGCGGAGAAAGAATTTCTTTCTCAATAAAGGGTGGTACCGCGGATCTCACGTCCCTTTGGGCGTGAGATCTTTTTATTTTTTTGTATAATCTGCTATTTTATTCCTTGAATCTTACATTTATGGTACTAAATTGCATTTGGAAAGGAGAAGGAAATCATCATGCGTGAGCGTTTGGAAGCCTTGAAAGGAGAGGCAGTTCTGGTAATTGGCAGAGCGCAGAGTTTGGATGAGCTGAGGGAAACAAAGATCAAGTACCTTGGCAAAAAAGGAGAACTGACAAGGGTATTGCGGGGGATGGGCAGTCTTCCTCCGGAAGAGCGACCCGTCATCGGCAGTCTGGCCAATGATATTCGTGGATGTTTGGATCAAATGATCGCGGAGAAGGAAAAACAGCTGGAAGAAGCATCATTGTTGGAGCAGTTGCACAAAGAGGTCATTGATGTGACATTGCCTGGAATCAAACCGGAATCAGGCACGCTGCACCCGCTTCAGCTCATTATTGAACAGGTAGAAGACATTTTTGTGGGAATGGGCTTTGAAATCGCTGAAGGTCCTGAAGTGGAAACCGACCAGTACAATTTTGAGGCGCTCAATTTGCCCAAAGGGCATCCGGCCCGGGATATGCAGGACTCTTTCTACATCAATCCGGAAATCCTGCTTCGGACCCATACTTCATCCGTACAGATCCGGACATTGATCGAAAAAGAGGGGAGTGTCCCGGTACGCATTATTTGCCCGGGCAAGGTATATCGCCGGGATGATGATGATGCCACCCATTCGCACCAGTTTACACAGATAGAGGGACTGGTTGTGGACAGGGGAGTATCCATGAGTGAATTAAACGGAGTTTTGCTGACACTGATCGAGAAGATGTTTGGCGAAGGGACCGAAATGCGTTTGCGTCCCAGTTATTTCCCATTTACCGAACCCAGTCTGGAAGTGGACATTTTCCATCCTGAACAGGGATGGGTGGAGATTCTGGGTGCAGGCATGGTACATCCACGCGTATTGGAAAATACGGGTTATAATCCGGAACGCTATACGGGATTTGCGTTTGGAATCGGAGTGGAACGAATTGCGATGTTAAAGTACGGCATTGATGATATTCGTCATTTTTATAACAATGATTTGCGCTTCTTGCGCCAATTCAAGACCGTCTGAGAGGAGTGACTGAAGGATGCTTGTATCGTATGAATGGTTATCCCAATATGTGGATCTGGAAGGAATTACGCCGGAGGATATTGCGGAAGAGTTGAATCGGACCGGAATTGAAGTGGAAGTGATCTATACCCGTGATCCGGGAGTAAGCGGGGTTGCTGTCGGGGAAGTTCTGTTTGTTGAACCCCATCCAAAAGCAGACCGTCTGAAAGTTTGTTCTGTAAACGTCGGGAAAGGGCAGCTGCTGCAAATTGTTTGCGGTGCCAAAAATGTTGCCAAGGGGCAGCGTGTTCCCGTCGCACTGGTTGGAGCGAAACTGCCGGGCGGAGTGCATATTAAAAAGGCAAAGCTGCGTGACGTTTATTCACACGGAATGATTTGCTCGGCCAAAGAATTGGGTTTTCCTGACAAGGTGCTGATGAAGGAGCAGACAGAAGGGATTCTGGTGCTGGAACCGGATGCTCCGATCGGAATGGATATCAAGGAATACCTGGGCATGAACGACCAGGTGATTGAGCTTCAACTGACCCCGAACCGTTCCGATTGCCTTGGAATGTGGGGTGTTGCCCATGAAGTGGCAGCCATTTTTGACCGGGAATTGCGGTTGCCGGTGATCCATGACCAGGTTCCGATGGATGGGGGATTGTCAGAAGAAGTCCGTATCGTTGTCGAATCTGATGAAGACTGTCCTTTTTACACCGCACAAGTGGTAAAGAATCTGAAAGTGGGCGCTTCTCCGCAGTGGATGCAAAACCGGCTGATTTCTGCCGGAATTCGTCCGATCAACAACATTGTGGATATCACAAACTATGTAATGCTGGAAACAGGACAGCCTCTTCATGCCTTTGATTATTCCAAAATTAAAGGCGGCCAGATTGTGGTCCGGCGTGCCACCGAAAATGAAAAAGTGGTAACGTTGGACAATGTGGAACGGGTTTGTGATCCGGATATGCTGCTGATCACGGACAGAGAGAATCCGCTTGGGGTTGCCGGTGTCATGGGAGGAGCTTCCTCTGAAGTAACGCCGGAAACAACCGAGATTCTGCTGGAATCGGCTTTCTTCGATCCCATGGTTGTGCGGCAGACTTCACGCAAATTGGGCCTGCGCTCGGAAGCCAATATTCGCTTTGAAAAGGGAGTCGATCCGGAACAAATTATTCCGGCCCTGTACCGCGCGGTACAGTTGCTGTGCCAGCTGTGCGGGGGAATCGTTGCTTCAAATGCCGAAGTAGAAAAAGTGGGAGATGTGGAGGATGTCATCATTGATTTGCGTCATGAACGACTGGTTAATCTGCTCGGGATACAAATCAGCCAGGAAGAAGTAATGGACATTTTCCGCCGCCTGGGGTTCCCCGCGACCCTGGAAGACGATATTTATGAGGTGCGAGTTCCGTCACGGCGTCCTGATATCATGTTGGAGGTAGATCTGATTGAAGAAGTGGCAAGACTGTATGGATATGACAGGATTCCTGCCACTTTGCTGTGGGGACAGCAAACCCCCGGCGGCCTGACGAAATCGCAAAAGATGCGCAGAACCGTGCGTCATTTGTTAAGAGAACTGGGTTTAAACGAAGTGTTTACCTACAGTTTGACTTCGGAACAGGCTGAACAGGAAATTGCCTCGCTGCATGAGGGAATCAGGCCGATTCGCCTGGCGATGCCAATGAGCAATGAACATGCGGTGCTGCGTACAACCCTGTTGACCCAGTTGATCAAAGCGGCTGCATATAATGTCAACCATGGAAACGGGCATGTAAAGATCTTTGAAGTGGGAAAAGTTTATCTTTCCGATGAAGAGCTATTGACCTGTTTGCCGGAAGAACGTTTTGAACTGGCTGCCCTGATTACCGGGAAAAAAACTCCCACCATCTGGAAAAGTACATGGTCTGACGGGCATGATTTCTTTGTAATGAAAGGGATTCTGGATTCCGTTTTTGAACGGTTCGGTTTGCGGGACGTGGAGTATCAGGCCGCACAATTGGAAGGATTCCATCCAGGCCGGACCGCGGTATGCATTATGAATGGCGAAGTGATTGGTGTATTGGGGCAATTGCACCCCAAATTGGCCAAGCGTTATGACTTGGATGAACCCGTTGTTTTCCAACTGGATCTTGAGAGTCTGCTGGATCGGGACATTGACATCATGTATCATCCGATTCCGCGATATCCCGCTGTTACCCGTGACCTGGCCATGACGGTGGATATAAATATGCCTGCCGGACTGTTGGAGGCAGGGATTCGGGAAGTTGCTGGAGAATTACTTGAATCCGTGGATCTGTTTGATGTGTTTACCGGAGCGCAAATTGGGGAAGGTAAAAAAAGTGTAGCCTATTCTCTGGTTTATCGTGCACCGGACCGGACCTTGACCGATGAAGAGGTTCAAGAAGCACACCATAAAATTGTTAAACATCTGGCAGAATTTTATGGAGCTGAACTACGGCAATAAACTTCTCCGGATCTGTTCTACACCGATTCGACTCGCAGAAGAAACCTTCACCTTGTGAAGGAGGCGGTGAAGTGAAAAATAGATTGAGTGTGGAAATTTACGGGCAACAATATCATTTGACAGGCAAGGCAAGTCCGAGTCATATGCGTCAGGTTGCAAGTCATGTGGATGAGAAAATGAGACAAATCGCTGATAACAATCCGCGTCTGGATGTGGCACGTCTGGCGGTTTTATCGGCGGTAAACATTGCTGATGACTATTTAAAGCTGAAACAGGAATATGATGAAATCATGCATCTGATTGAAGACGAAGAACCATGAGGAGGATTCGATGAATTTTCTGGATCTGATCATCCTTTTTCTGATGGCTGGTGCCCTGATCCAGGGATATAAATGGGGTTTGATCCTGCAAATAACTTCCTTGGTCAATTATATTCTGGCGATTTGGATTGCATTTGAGTTTACTGATGAATTTGCTCCTGTCATCAGTAAGTTATGGAGTTTGCCTGATTCTGTCAGTGGAGGTTGGATGGCTTTGGTCCCGGTGGAGAAAGCCATTTATTCCCTGATCGCCTTTGTTGTTTTGCTGATTGGAACAAGGCTGCTTTTGTCGCTTGCGGCTACCCTGATCAATCAGGTGGCCAATTTGCCGATTCTGTCTGCCGTCAATCGCTCAGGAGGCGTATTGTTTGGCTTGGCAAAAGTTTTGCTTCTGACGTTTGTTCTGGTCAATGTGTTGAATGTCATTCCCTGGAGCACCGGACAGAAAGTAGTGGAAGGATCGTTCCTGGCAAGTGCAGTGACGGGGTGGACCCCGGATCTGGCGAAAGAACTGAATCAATTGTTCCAAGGAAAAATGCTGTAAAAAGATGAGCAGCTACCTGTGGTTTCCGGGCAGCTGCTTTTTTGGACGGCAAAAAAGAAAAAGGGATCACAAGGCACCTAAAATTCCTGAAAAAGAGGTGAGATATTTGGAAGAAACAGCAAAAATACGCATAGAAACACCCTGGCTGCGGAAATCATACCGTTTACGGTCAAGTTGGTGGGAGCGGCGCTGGCGGACCGGATGCGTCTCAAGGAACTGTTGGGGGCGGAAGTGCCGCAGAATTGGCCAAATAACGATTTTCGGGAAGTTTTGCCCTTCATGTTTCAAAAGTTGTCGCAAAATCCAAACTAGCCGGTCTGGAACGGGCTGGTCCTGAGGAAAAATTCTCCGGTATTGGTGGGAGATGCATGATTGAAAGAGGGGCCGGACGAACAGGGGAGCGCTGATCTTGGTTACAGTATTGTGCCTGAACATCAGGGAAAGGGATATGCCACTGAAATCGCCCGGGCTGTTCAATCCGGGTGTTGGAAAAAACCGGATTCCGGCGTGTCATGGCTGATGGCAACATGATCCGGTGGGAGTTTCCAAACCGAAAGGAATCCGGTGAAACCTGAAAGTGGGAGACTTTTGCCGAATCCAGAATGCAGAAAGTTTTTTCATAAAAGTTTTTTCACATGCAGGCAATTCAAAGGGCTTTTCAGAAAATCCGTTTCCCGTTTGTCTGTAAAACCCATTCATGTCCGTACTGGACCCAAGTGCCTTCTCTTTTTGCCGAATTACATTTTGTGTGACTTTTGCTCATGTTTTTCTGATTTTAATTCCAGTTTCTTTCTTTTCAGTTTTTTGCGGGTTACCAGATAAACTATTCGGAGAATGGGCATAATTACAAAAATAAACACAAACACAAATACACCGACAATTTTTCCGAGCAAACAAGCCATCTCATAAATGACAGAGGGTTCCATTTTTTCTCCTTCTGGTCTTTTATTAATTATTATATAGTTTATTGTTTATTTTTTAAATATTTTTATTGTATTTTGGTTTTCATAAGTGGTTTTTCTCCTGTGAAAGGACCTTAATGGAATGTCCACCAATCTTCAGAGTTTGCTGAAACTGCAAACTTTATGGCTGGCTGAAAGTATTCTTTTCATCGGACAGTTGAAGAGAATGGTTTACCCATTTTTTTGCCGCATGTTTTGGGAAAACATTGGCATAATAACGAGTAAAACCAGCCAAAAAGGGTTGTGAAGCTCGTATGGTGAACCGTACTTTTATCAAAATTGCGATGCTTTATCTGATTGTCGGTCTTATATGGATGGGCAGCTTTGCAGATGGCTTTGCCCTGAATGAAACGAATGTTAAAGAATTCCCGGTTCATACCGCTTTTGGGAAGGCTGTTCTTAAAAAAGGCGCCAGAGGCGGAGATGTTTATGAATTGCAAGGGAGATTGAAGCATTTGGGATTTTACACAGGTTCTGTGGACGGGGTGTTCGGCCAGCGAACCTATTTAGCTGTTCGTTTGTTTCAGTATGAATTCGGCTTGAAGATTGACGGGGTCGTCGGGCCAAAGACCAAATTGAAACTGTGGAAGGCAACAAGACATTGGCGGCCGGAAATGACCCGTCCGCAAGCGCAAGGACCGGTCCTAAAACGCGGTTCACGGGGCGGCGATGTTTGGGATTTGCAGGGACGCCTCAAATTTATCGGGTTTTACACCGGAAAAGTTGATGGGCATTATGGAGAAAGAACTTACCGTGCCGTTCGCCTGTTCCAATATGAATTTGGCCTGAAGATTGACGGGGTTGCCGGCAGCAAGACATTGCAAAAACTGAGGGCTGCCACCAAAAACTATACACCTGACAAAATCGGGAAGAAACCAACAAAAACTGGAGCGGTATCTGTGCCTAAAAGCAGCTACGGTTTTTCAAACAACGATATACAATTGCTGGCACAGGCTGTTTACGCGGAAGGACGTGGAGAACCGTATATTGGAAAGGTTGCAATTGCTGCGGTCATTCTGAACCGGATTGAAAGTGAAAAGTTTCCGGATACGGTATCTGGTATAATTTTCCAACCGCTTGCATTTGAAGCAGTAGCCGATGGCCAAATCTGGTTGCAGCCCGACGAAGAAGCAAAAAAAGCGGTCAGGGATGCCCTGAACGGTTGGGACCCGTCAGGCGGGGCGCTGTACTACTTTAACCCGGCACGGGCAACATCCAAGTGGATCTGGAGCCGACCCCAAATCAAAAAGATTGGAGATCATATTTTCACACGGTAACTGGACATCGAGCCGATTTTCATATTGGCTCGATGTCTTTCATGAGAGGGAAGTGCTATAATAGAGATTGATTTTGAACAGAAAGAGGAGTTGTCGGCGTGGAGCAATGGACGCTCAAATCTTTAGAATACGCGCAGGTAAAGGAATTGTTGAAAAAACAGGCGGCTACTGTCCTGGGAAAGGAAAAGGTGGATCAGTTAATGCCTGAAGCCCGGATGGAGCGGGTAAAAGATCGCCTTGATTCCACTCAGGAAGGAATGGACGTGATCCGCTTGAAAGGCGATGTTCCGTTTGGAGGGGTCCGGGATATCAGAGCCTCTATCCGGCGGGCCGAAATGGAAGGGATGCTTTCAGAAACGGAGTGTTTGGATGTTGCAAGCACGATTTCAGCCGGACGCAAGATTAAATCGTTTTTGCGGCAGATTGAAGAAGAAGCAGCAACGCTTCCCATTTTGCGCGGCTTAACGGAACAAGTGGCGAGCCTTGATACCATCGAAAAAGAAATTCTCCGGTCCATTGATGAACAAGCGGTTGTCAAAGACCAGGCAAGCCCCGGATTGGGGAAGATTCGCAGCCAGATCGGAGAAGCCCGCAAACGGATCAATCAAATCCTGCAAGAAATGATTCGCAATCCGCATTATACAAAGATGATGCAGGAAGCGATCATAACCCAGCGTTTTGACCGCTACGTGATTCCGGTCAAAATGGAATATCGCTCCCGGTTCCCCGGAATTGTCCATGATCAGTCATCGTCTGGCGCCACCCTGTTCATTGAACCCGAGGCTGTTGTCAAATGGAACAACCGGTTGCGCGAGCTGGAGTTGTCTGGAAAAAAAGAAGTGGAAAAGGTTTTGCGGCGTCTGACCGGAGTGATCGGGGAAGAAGCGGAAGCACTCAGAAAGAATACTGAAATTTTAGCCGAACTGGATCTGATCATGGCCTGTGCCCGTTTCGGCTATCAGGTAAAAGGAGTCGTTCCGCGTATTTCCCGGTCGACCCTCAAGCTGAAGAAAGCACGGCATCCCCTGATCAACGCGAAAGATGTGGTTCCCATTGATCTGGAAATGGGTGAATCCTATCAAGCGATCATCATTACAGGACCCAATACCGGTGGTAAAACCGTCACCTTGAAAACTGTCGGCCTGTTTGCCCTGATGACCCAGTCAGGGATTCCCATTCCTGCAGAAGAAGAAAGTGTTATGCCCGTGTTTAGCGGAGTATACGCTGATATTGGGGATGAGCAAAGCATTGAGCAGAACCTGAGTACTTTTTCCGGTCATCTTACAAATATTATTCGGATATTGAAACAGATCGATGAAAAAAGTCTGGTTTTGTTTGATGAATTGGGTGCGGGGACAGATCCGACGGAAGGGGCCGCACTGGCTATAGCCATTCTGGAACATGTCATCCACCGGGGATGCCTGGTGATGGCAACGACCCATTACAGTGAACTGAAACTTTTTGCGCATACCCATCCAAACGCGATCAATGCCAGTGTTGAATTTGATGTACAAACCTTAAAACCGACTTACCGTTTGTTAATCGGTGTACCGGGCAGCAGCAATGCTTTTTCCATTTCCAAACGGTTGGGATTACCCGATGAACTGATCCAGACAGCCAGGGCCCAACTTTCCACGGATGAAAACCGGATGGAGGAAATGATTACCTTTCTGACAGAGGAACGGAAATCAGCTGAAGAGGATCGTTATCAGGCAGAGAAGCTTCGGATAGAGGCCGAAGCATTGTACCGGGATCTGAAACAGAAATGGGAGCAGTTGGAGGAAGAAAAGGCTCGCATCAAAGAAAAAGCTCGGTGTGAGGCGCAATCCATCATTAAGAAAGCGGAACGGGAAGCAGAAGAGGTAGTGAAAAAACTGCAGTCATGGATAAAAGCACGGCCCCGGGATCTGAAAGAGCATGAGTTGATCGATGCCAGGACAAGATTGAAGAATGCTGTGCCCGATTGGGAATGGCCGCAAAAACAAAAGAAAAATACAGGCACAAGGGAAGCGCTTCATGTTGGGGATGAAGTTCTCGTTTTAAGCGTAAATCAGACAGGGACCATTGTAGACGAATTGGGAGACGGCTTCTTCCAGGTACAGGTTGGTTTTTTGAAAATGAAGATCCACAAGGATCAGCTGGAAAAAAGGTCTTCTCCAAAACCGGCTGCTGCGGGAAAAACGGGGACAACCATCAAACGGGCAGCAACCGATGTCAAGCCGGAATGCGATATTCGCGGCAAATTGGTGGAAGAGGCGCTGATCGAGGTTGATAACTACTTGGATAAAGCGATTCTGGCCGGTTATAAACAGGTCTTCCTGATCCACGGCAAGGGGACGGGAGCACTTCGTGCCGGTGTACAGGAATATTTGCGGCACCAACGCCATGTGAAAAGTTTCCGGCTGGGAAATCACGGTGAAGGCGGTTCGGGAGTTACCGTTGTCGAATTGAAGTGAATAAATGCACGGTGGAGGAAAAAGATGAATCACTTGCCAAAAGTGCTTGCAATCATTTCCTTGTTATTCTTCATGACGGGAATTGTCTGGTTTCTTTTAAATAACTGACGAAAAGAAAGAGGATTTTCCCGGAAAGGAAAATCCTCTTTCCTATTTGAAAATCCTCTTTCCTATTTCATGCGCAAATTTGTGGGCTGGTGATGTTTTAATAGTTTACCGCCCTGTTGGCATTGATTCTTCCGTGTTCAAAATAATAGCCGGTTCCACTGATTTGATCTGCGGTGTTTTCAATGGCTGCACGGATCTGGGAGTTGCTTCTGCCCTGGCTTGCCAGCAATGCAGCCAGTCCTGCCACATGCGGGGTTGCCATTGATGTTCCGCTCAGGTTTCTGTAACTGCTGTTGATATAGGTGGAGTAGATGTCAGAACCGGGCGCCGCTACATCAACCCAGCTCCCGTAGTTGGAGAAGTAAGAGAGTGTGTCACTGGAGGTAGTAGAAGCTACGGCAATGGCTTGAGAGTAATAAGCAGGGTAACTGGGAAGAGAAACTCCGCTGTTTCCGGCGGCTGCCACAACTACGGCGCCGTTGTTCCATGCCTGTTGCACTGCATTTTGAAGTGCAGTACTTCCAACAGAGCCACCGAGGCTCAAGCTGATGACATCTGCCCCGTTTTGGGCGGCAAATACGATGCCATCGGCGACATCGGCAAAGGTGCCGCTTCCTTGATTATCCAGCACGCGGACAGCCATGATTCTGGCGTTGGGCGCCATTCCGGCCATGCCAATTCCATTGTTGGTAACGGCCGCTGCAATTCCGGCACAATGTGTTCCGTGTCCGTTTCCGTCCTGGGCAACATTATCGTTGTCTACAAAGTCATAACCCTGAATCACTTTGCCGTTCAGGTCGGGATGATTGGCTTGCACACCCGTATCAACAATGGCAATCACCGTACTGCTGCTGCTTTGTGAAACATCCCAGGCCTGTGGCGCCTGGACTTTTTGCGGTCCCCACTGTCTGCTTGTGAGATCATTTGGAGTCCACATGGCATGTGCATAATAGTTGGGTTCGACGTACTCAACCATCGGGTTGTTTTTGTATTTCTCGATCATTTTGGTAATCGAACCTTTAAACTTGACAACCTCAAAACCTGAATATTTGGATTTTTCCATTAATTTTGCTCCATATTGTTGGTGAACCGATTGTGCAGACTGTGCCGAAATTCCCTCTTTAAATTTTACGATTAATTCACCGGGTACAAAGTTTCCGTTATCTGCTGGAGCAGGAGTCGCAAAAACTGAAACAGGAATTGCAAGAAGGGCAACCAACACCAAAGTTGTACATATACTCAGAAAGCGTTTCACAGGCAGGCATCCTCCTAATTGATAATTTGAATCCCCCTCGTTACTTGCCGTCAGGAAAATAGGTTGGCGGTTTGACAGTATCCCTCCCTTTTCTGTAAGTTGCATATAAATTTCTATGCACAAATAATAATATCCTTCTTTTTTGAAAATATCAACAATTTATTTTGGCAGCTATTCATTTTTAGCTTAATAGTATTTTGGTGTGATCATTGACTATTTGAAAATAAATTTTTGAGGGCATAAAAGCAAAAGCAAATGATCTGTTTGATCATTTGCCAGGATGATCAGGAAAGATTTATTATATATTGGCAGAATGGGAGGGGGATTCGTCCAGCCGATTCATTTCTTTTTGCAACTGCTGAAGATAGGCAATGGTTTCCTGTCTCCGTTCCGGAGAGTATTTGTCCGGATACATTTGCATTTCTTCCAGCAAACGCCGGGCACGCTCAAAACTGGATGCAAGCAAACGGTAATAGGCCTGTCTGGCAAGTGTCGTTTCAGTGATGGTTGTACTCATCGTACGCTCTCTCCCTGTAAAGTAATTCCCACAATTATAATCATATCAAAGTTGCAAACAGGAAGAAATCTTGCGGATCTGCCCCTGGAAATGAAAAAAGATGAAAATGAAATCATCAAAGAGGAGATTGTCGGAGGATAGAGAACATTTTAACAAAACGTTAATATTCCATTGCAAGAATAAAATATTCTATGTTGAAATAGGATGTAGAAGAAAATTACGGGAGCATGTGACAGTTCCAAAATACAGGAAAAAGAGTGATTATTAATGAAAATTGGCTTTCGAACTATCAAAACAGCGATTGGGATCGCCTTGTCGATTGCGATTGCCAAATGGTTAGGACTTGAATTTTACACATCAGCCGGAATTATTACCATTCTGTGTATTAAAACAACAAAAAAACAATCCTATCAGACGGCATGGGAACTTTTTTTCGGTTCACTGGTCGGATTGGGAATCTCGGCCATCGTTTTTGAATGGATCGGGTACCATACATGGACATTGACGATTTTATTATTGTTGCTGATTCCCATGAGTGTCTATTTGAAGATCAGTGATGGAATCGTAACCAGTACCGTTGTCATTTTGCATCTTTTCATACTGAAAAAAGTAAATATTGATGTGATTGTTAATGAAATCCTGTTATTGGTGCTTGGAGTTGGTATGGGAATCCTGCTGAATATCTATATGCCCAGTCTGGAAAAAGAACTGAGAGCATATCAACGGAAAATTGAAAGCAATTTTAAAACGATTTTGCGTGAGTTTGCCGCGTATCTTTATGAACCGGAGCGCTATTGGGATGGGAAGGAAATTCTGGAGACAGCGCAGTGGTTAATGGAAGCGAAAGAGCTGGCCATTTTGGATATGGAGAATCAGGATGGTCCAACCGCCAGATATTTCTATCATTATTTTGAAATGAGGGAAAGGCAATTTGAAATTCTGGAAAGAATTGCGCCGATTGTTTCTGCGCTGGACCGCTCCTGTGAACAGGGTGAAATGATTGCCCGATTCCTGGAGAATCTGGCCGATGCCGTTCATCCTGGCAATACCGCGCATCTTTATCTGGAAGAGTTGGAGAAATTACGTGAAGATCTCCGAAACTCCCTGCTTCCCCAAACCAGGGAAGAGTTTGAAACCCGGGCTGCATTATTTCATTTTATAAACGAAATGCGCCGGTATCTGATAATAAAAAGAAATTTGCTCAGGGATTGGGAAGAATTAATAAACAAAAAGGAAAAATCAGTATTTGCACAATTAAGGTGGATCCGGAAATAGCTTAAAGGGGAAATAGATCCGGCTACTTGGAAAACAGATAAACAGGTGTGGAATTGTCTCATGAAAGAGCAATCCGGGTTCAGAATTTGCGCGGCCGGAAATTGATCTGGATGTTGCGGTGTTGTGCAGGGGGCGCCTGGGATATGGTTGTTGTGACGGGATTTTTTTCTTCCTCTTCTTCCCGTTCAAAAAGATGGGTCATAAAAATCCATTCTGGCTGAATCATTCCCATGGAAATTTGTGTATAGGGAAGATATCTGAACCTGTGGTCACTCTCTTTATCGGCTTTTTTTCCCATAACAAGAGCCTCCCTGCCTTTCTGTTTCAAAATGGTAATATATGTGTATGCAGAGAGGATCATGATGATGAGCAGATCAAACTCTGATTGCCTGTTTTTTCATTGTTGGATTCGATCCCGGCGAAGCCATTTGGGATAATGGTTTTTTAACAGGCCTCCCGAGACTTTTCCCCAGCCAAGGGGATAACCGTCCACCGTGACAAGGGTCCAGCCTTTGGCAAGTGTTGCGGGCAGTGCTTCTCCTTGCAGATATCGTATCAGTTCGGGATCATCCCGCTCAAGGGCATGTACTTGCCGAACCTGGGCTGGTTGGCTTGACAGGGCGAGAGCGTGTGATGGAGCAAAATGATTGCGTTTTGCCTGCCCTAAATACCTTCCGGGTCGTTCCACTCTCAATCCTTTGAGAGAAGGAAGTTCTTCGGGAACCTGATACAGATGCTCTCCGAAAACGGTGTAGGTATCCTTTAAAAAACTCTCCTCGACATAGGTATGCTCAACAAAGGTTTTCCAGACCTTTTTTGCCGAAGCCGAAACAGGCGGAAATTTGCCGGTACGCGGTTTTTTGATTTCCTGGTCAGCCGTTTTTTCGAGCAATACCACAAAATGGCCTTCTCCTTTTAAATGATGGGGCCACAGGCGGGCGGCCTCCTGCAGGGAAGGGTTTTCTTTGTCTGCCCACTCCGGGTGCCCCGGTTGGAAATGGGTTGCTTGGGCGATCGATTTTACCTGAAACTCGGGATGCTTTTCAAGAAATCTGGAGATCACGCCTTCGTTTTCCGAGGGGTTGAATGTACAGGTAGAGTAAACCAGACGGCCGCCAGGACGTAGCATGGGGGCAGCCGCTTCCAGGATCTGCGACTGCAGCAAGGCACATTTTTCAACGGCCCGCAAGCTCCATCTGTTGGAAGCTTCCGGATCTTTCCGAAACATCCCTTCTCCCGAACAGGGCGCATCAATTAAAATGCCATTAAAAAAATGTGTAAAGCGTTCCGTCAGATGTGCCGGATTTTCGTTCAGGACAACTGCATTTGTCACGCCGCAACGCTCGAGGTTTTCAACCAGTGCGTGAATGCGTTTGTTATCAATTTCATTGGCAACCAAAATTCCTTTTCCGCGCATTTGAGCTGCTAACTGGGTTGTCTTTCCTCCCGGAGCCGCACATAAATCGAGAATTTTTTCCCCTGGTTTGGCGGCCAGTGCTTCCGCTGGAGCCATGGCACTGGCATCCTGAATATAGTACAGACCGGCTGCGTGATAAACGTGTTTTCCCGGACGGTCCCGCTCATGGTCATAATAAAAGGCCTCTTTACACCATGGAACAGGTTCCAGTTGGAACGGCACCTTTTCTTTAAGCCTGTCCGGCCTGATCTTTAAGGTATTGACACGCAGGCTTCGGATCGGAGCATGCTGATATGTATTGAGAAAAGCAGGGTATTCATCTTTTAACAGAAATTGCATCAGTTGCAAAAAATCTTGCGGAAGAGATTGCACAATCGGTTCCTCCTTATTGGTCAGTCCGTCCTTCAGATAAGTTGATCATTATCTTATCATAAATGTAAAAGAAAGACCCTCGCCCAAAAATTCTGTCATGCTTTAATTCCGTCCAGCTCGCGCAAGCGAAGTTGTGTCTGCAGTTGATCCAATATTTCAATATATTTCTCCTTATCCCCTATTTTCTTCCAGCACTCGGACAAATTAAGCAGAATTCTTTCTTTCTGCCGTGAGAAATTATAGGAATTCGCGATTTTTAGCGCTTCATTGTAAGGGGAAGTGGCATACTGAAACTGATTGTTCTCGAGATAATAATCGCCCAAAGCCATTAATGATTCGCAGTAACGGTGGGCATCATTGTATTGTTTTCCCCGGGCAACAGCCGCCGACAGGCTTTCGTAAGCATCCTGCCATCTTTCCATTTTGCTGTACAATTTTCCAAGCTGGGTCAAGGTGGTGACAAGCAGGTATTTTTTATCTTTTAATTTGTTTTCCAGACGAAGAGCCAATTGGTAACAGTTCTCAGCCGACTGGTAATCATTGGCGTTTTGCAGGATATTTCCCCACACAGTAAGTAATTTAACAGCCCGTTCATGTGTGCCGTTGGTACGGGCTATATATAATCCTTCGCGAGCATATGACAGTGCCTGGTTAATTCCCTTCTTTCGATTTAATAAAGTAGCCTTCAGTTCATACATGCTAAGCTTTACTTCGAGGCTATCAATCTGCTGAATCTCGGACCACAGTTCATTAAGGATCTGCAAGGCTTCATCCGTACGGTACATTTTTTCCAGGTAAGACACCTTGGCAATGGACAAATAATATTTTATATCAGCCCGGTCATTTCCAGGCTTGAATGTTTTCAATCCCCGATTGTTATATTCCAGTGCTTTATTCAAATCGTTATCCCTAAAATAGTAGATTTTTCCCAATTCATACAAGCAGGCAGATTTTATATTGGATTCGGTCGACGTATTTTTTTCGTCGATGAATTGAATCGATTGGAGGAGATACTTTTCTGCTCTTTTCAGCTTGTTTTTCTTTACATAACAAAGTCCTTTTAAATACAAGATGACATCCATATATTGGCCTTTGCATTGTTTCTGTAATTCCCGGAGGCGTTCCAATGCACCGTCACAATCCAGGTTGATACAGGTTTCAATAAGAAAAAGAAGAATCTTGATCTGGTTATTGGTTTCATTTTCCCGATGAATCAATTCAGGGATCTGGGAAACATCATAACCCAGTTTTTGGCAGTAATAAAGGCGGTTTTGTGGTTTTACTGTCGGCACACCGCGTTCAATACTGGAAATGGTAGCGAAAGAAATATGTTCATCCTCTAAATCTTTTAAACGCAGCCCCCGTTTTTTACGGATTTTCCGCAACGCTTCACCAAAAGCTTTCAGGTCATCTTTGTTCAAGTGTATCACCCTCTTGTATTTATCATATTTAGTAATCTCATATTTGTCTATATATTCTGTGCAAGGAATTATAAATTTTAATATTTGTCCATTTTGTTAATTAAAGAAATCGTTTTTTTATCGGTTTTTTGGCGGAAAATCGCTTTATTTAAAACAGAAAATCTTTAGTTTAAATAAATGGGTTATCTTTACTGCTGTTTCTGATTGCGATAGGAATAAATTAAGATTATATAGAAACACCTAGAAAATCAAACTGGAAAGGTTTTGAATCAGATGAAACTTCCTATCTCATTCGAACAGGTTGTTGTTGCAAGGAAACGGATTCAGGGCAACATTCACCCGACTCCAGTCATCACTTCCCGTACGCTTGATGAATGGGCGGGGTGTAAAGTATTCCTCAAATGCGAAAACCTGCAACGAACCGGATCTTTTAAATTTCGCGGAGCATACCACGCGATTGGCCAGCTGACTCCGGAGCAGAAAAAACGAGGTATCATTGCTTTTTCTTCAGGAAATCATGCTCAGGCGACAGCTCTGGCGGCCCGTCTTCTCGGCGTTCCGGCTGTGATCTCTATGCCGGCTGATGCCCCACAAGTAAAAATAGTAGCGACACGTGGTTATGGCGCTGAAACTGTTTTTTATAACCGGTTTACGGAGGACCGGGAAGAAGTGACACGCCGTATTGCGGAAAAACGGCAATTGACGCTTATTCCGCCATATAATCACCCCGATATCATGGCAGGAGCGGGGACGGCCGCCATGGAACTACTGGAACAAGTTTCCGATCTGGGTGCCGTCATTACTCCGGTTGGTGGGGGCGGTCTTCTCTCCGGAACCGCTGTTGCCTCAAAGAGGATGTCCTCCGGTATTTCTGTTTTCGGAGTTGAACCGGAAAACGCTGATGATACCCGCCGTTCGCTCCTTGCAGGACGACGTCTGACCATTCCGGCTCCCGAAACGATTGCCGATGGTCTTCGCATCACCACACCTGGAGAACTTACTTTTCCAGTCATTCAATCCCATGTAGATGACATTGTGACGGTCAGCGAAAAGATGATCAAAGAAGCGGTCCGTTTTGCCATCATGCGTCTGAAGTTGGTAATAGAACCTTCCGGTGCCGTCCCGTTAGCGGCACTTCTTGACCGCCGTTTCCCGCGAAGTCTGCACCGTGTGGGTGTAATCGTCAGTGGTGGGAACATGGATCCGGCAGTCTTGGCCAGGCTGTTGGAATAGGCCGGAGTTTTCTCCAATCCACTGATATGAAAGGATGGAGATGCTTGTTAACCTGAAGACGGAAAAACCCTGTTACTTTTGCATGTACAGGATCGGTTTCCAAGGTCTAGCCGCGTTTTGGGCAGGCAATACTGAAAGAAAGATGCAGAAAAGGAAATGGTGGTTTTCTGATGAGCAAGGGTAAAACACCGTGGTGGCAGAACAAAACGCTAAACAGTCATCTGGAAACAAATATAAAAATACTGAATGATATCCTGGGAGTCGGCAAAAGTTTTGACATGATCTGCCGTCGCACAAAGTTTTGGGGAAAAGCATGCGCTTTTTATTTTGTAGACGGTTTTGCCAAGGACATGATCATGAACCGGATCATGAACCGGCTGGCTGACTTGAAAGGGGAAGATCTGAAGTCACAAGTAATCAGTCGCCTCCTGGACACAGAGATTGCCTATATTGAAGTGGATCAGACCGATAAACTGGGGGAAATTGTGAATGCCGTATTATCCGGACCCACCGTTTTGCTGATTGACGGGGAAACGACTGCCATTATCATTGATGCCCGAACTTATCCCGTGCGCGGACCTGAAGAACCGGATACGGAAAGAGTGGTGCGGGGAGCACGGGATGGATTTGTAGAGACGATTATTTTTAACACGGCCCTGACCCGCCGCCATGTACGCGATCCCGGTTTGCGAATGGAGTATTTGCAAGTGGGGCGCCGGTCAAAGACGGATATTTGCCTGGCTTATGTGGAGGATCTGGCAGATCCCCGCGTTGTGGAAGAACTCCGGACGTCGATTAAAAAGATCGATACCGACAGTTTGCATATGGCGGAAAAAACCCTGGAGGAACATCTGTTCAAGCGATATTGGAATCCCTACCCCATGGTCCGGTTTACGGAACGTCCGGATGTGGCCGCTGTTCATCTGATGGAGGGGCATGTCCTGATCTATGTGGATACTTCACCCAGTGTAATGATTACGCCCTCCACTTTTTTTCACCATGTGCAGCATGCTGAGGAGTATCGCCAGAAACCGGTTGTTGGCGCGTTTATGCGCCTGGTTCGCCTGTTGGCGATGGGATTTTCCCTGTTTTTATTGCCGGTTTTTTATCTGATGACAATTCATGCCGAGTCCCTGCCTCCGCTTCTGCAGTTTATCGCCATTGAAAACAACGCCAGGCTCCCCTTGTTTTTGCAATTTGTAATTGCCGAAGTGTGGATTGAAATTTTGCGCATGGCTTCGATTCATACTCCATCGCCACTTGCGACAGCGATGGGATTAATTGCCGGGATATTATTGGGAGAAATCGCGATCAATGTGGGCTGGTTTGCTTCGGAAACCGTGTTGTATGTAGCGCTGGCGGTAATCGGAACATTTGCCACTCCCAGTTATGAGATGGGAGTGGCAAACAAGATTGTACGCCTGGGATTGCTGGCTGTAACCGCAATGTTCGGGATTGCCGGCTTTGTGATTGGCTGTGTGGCCCTGGTGATCTGGCTGGCCCGAATCAAAGTGCTGATCACTCCTTATTTATGGCCTTTGATTCCCTTTGACGGAAGAGCGTTGATTGATGTGCTGATCCGCTCACCTATGCCCAATAAAACAAAACGGCCGAGTGCCATTTCCCGACAAGATCCTGACAGGCAACCGGAGAATTAAAGTTACGCCGGTCTTGTCCCGCCTCCGTCCTGCAAGGCGGAATGTTCTCTCAACCCGTTTTGCCTGTTTTCCCTTGTCTTCGCTTTGGGACTGTAAACCAATCCTTTTTTCTCCATTCGTTAATTGACAAGCTTTGGATAAGTTTCCATTGCTTGTCTTTTTTGTATTCGTCCAAGAACCGTTTATTTATAATGAATATTTTTTAAAAAATAAATGTTTAAAAATATCGTGAAATTAGATAAAATAATTTTGATTAATCATAATTTATCATAAATATATTAAGTTGGGTATTTTACCCATCAGACATCGGGGAGGAGTTCAGATGACACAAACAAATAAATTGTGGCTTCGTCATTATCCTCCACAAGTTCCTGCAACATTAACCTATCCGGATGTGCCAATAACACAGTTTCTAATCGATGCAGCCAATGACTATCCCAACCGGGAAGCATTGGTGTTTCTGGGAAAAAGCATGACATATCGCCAGCTTATGAATGATGTTTACCGCTTTGCACGGGCGTTGAGAAGACTGGGAGTCGGACAGGGTGAACGGGTCGGGATTATGCTTCCAAATTCGCCCCAGGCTGTAATTGCCAATTTTGCCTCTCTGTTTGTCGGTGCCATTGTCGTGCAGATTAACCCGCTCTATATGAGGAAAGAGTTGCTCCACCAGCTGCGTGATTCGGGTGCAGAAACCATCGTCTGTCTGGATCAGGTTTGGCCCAGAGTGCAAGAGGTAAAGCCGGAAACCGATCTGAAACGGATTATTGTAACCCGTTTAAGCGACTATCTCCTGTTTCCGAAAAATTGGCTCTATTCCTTCAAAACGAGATTTGAGGGGCAGCATGCAAGTATCAGATATGATTCGCAAACCTATTCGTTTCTCTCCTTAATAAGAAATGCCCCCTCGGACCCCATGGAACCGACCTGTCAGTCGACTGAAGATGTGGCACTTTTGCAGTACACTGGCGGAACAACCGGTCTGGCCAAAGGTGCGATGCTCACACACCGGAATCTGGTTGCCAATTGCTGTCAGGCGGAAGCCTGGCTGTACAAAACAAGGCGTGATCAACACTATTCTTTTGTTGGTGCCTTGCCTTTTTTCCACGTTTATGGCCTGACCGCCGTGATGAATCTGGCGATGAGAATGGCCGCCAGAATTATTCTGGTTCCGAAGTTTGATCTGGATCTGGTTCTCAGGCTGATTGCCAAATACAAACCTTCTTTTTTCCCTGGAGCCCCGACCATGTATGTCGGTTTGATCAACCATCCGAAAATCAGCCGCTACGACCTGTCATCAATTGAGGCGTGTCTGAGCGGTTCGGCTCCACTACCGCTGGAGGTGCAGGAACAGTTTGAAAAAATATCCGGCGGGGTCCTGGTGGAAGGTTACGGGATGACGGAAACGTCGCCGGTTACCCATTCCAATCTGCTGTGGGACCGCAAGAAAAGCGGAACAATCGGCATTCCGTGGCCTGATACCGATGCACGAATTGTGGATATGAACACTGGTGAGATTCTGCCTCCGGGCAAGCAAGGAGAACTGCAGGTAAAAGGGCCGCAAGTGATGAAAGGGTACTGGAGGCGGCCGCAGGAAACGGAAAAAGTGCTGAAGGACGGATGGCTGAGTACCGGAGATATTGCCAGGATGGATGAAGATGGATACTTCTATATCATGGATCGCAAGAAAGATGTCATTATTGCAGGCGGATTCAATATCTATCCCCGCGAGGTGGAAGATATCCTCTATGAACATGAAGCCGTCCAGGAAGCCGCTGTTATTGGAATCAAAGATGATTACCGGGGAGAGACAGTCAAGGCGTATGTCGTGCTGAAAAAGGGGAAATACGTGACGGCTGGAGAACTGGATCGCTTTTGCCGTGGCCGACTGGCCAAATATAAAGTTCCCCGGGTGTATGAATTTTGCAACGAACTTCCCAAAAGCTCAGTAGGAAAAGTATTGCGCCGGGTTTTATCGGAAGAGGAAAAAAAGAAGCAATTACCGTCTGACTACAAGCAGGATGCTTAAAAACATAAAAAATTCAAATAATACACTTTATTCAACTTTGCAAAATCTGTTCAAATGAATTGACAATTAAAAATGTTTATCCTAAACTTAAATTGAATGAATAGTCATTCATATGAAGCAAGAGAGGAATTTTGACAATGGCCAAACGGACAGGAGAAAAGTATGAGGCCATTATTGAGGCTGCTGTACGAGTCATTGCCGAAAATGGATATCACAACGCCCAAGTATCAAAAATTGCCCGTGAAGCCAAAGTGGCAGATGGTACCATTTACCTTTATTTCAAAAACAAGGACGATGTTTTGATTTCCCTGTTTAATGAGAAGATGGGTTCCTTCATTACCAGTGTGGAAAAAGCGATAAGCAAGGAAGCCTCTCCTGTGGAGCAGTTGCGAAAGTTGATCCGGCTTCATTTCAAGCACCTTGAAAAGGACCGCAAGCTGGCACTGGTGACACAAATTGAGCTCCGGCAGGCAAATCCTGAAGTGAGAAAAGGAATTGGGAAAGTGTTAAAAAGATACTTCATTGTCATCGATAGCATCCTTGAAAAAGGAAAAAGTTCAGGTGTATTTTACGAAGATTTGGACATTCGCATCGCTCGCAAAATGGTTTTTGGCACATTGGATGAAACGGTGACATCGTGGATCATGAATGATTTCAAGTACAGTTTGTCAGATCAGGCAGATGCCATACACCGATTGTTTATTCATGGAATGAGCAAATAGAAAATGCCAAAGAGCTAGGGGGAGTGGGAGATGGACATCCTGGTTTGTTTAAAACAGACATTTGACACAGAAGAACAAATTACCATTGAAAATGGACAGATCAGTGAGGATGGCGTTGAATTTGTGATCAATCCTTATGATGAATACGCGGTGGAAGAAGCGATTCGCCTGAAACAGGAACACGGCGGAGAAGTCACCGTTCTTACCATCGGCCCGGAACGGGCGGAACAGGCTGTCCGCACAGCGATGGCAATGGGAGCGGATAAAGGCGTCATACTCGATACCGAAGATCTGGATGAAGAGATGGATGAACATTCAGTCGCCCATCTTCTTGCAGCAATGATTGAAGAAGAAGATCTGGAATATGACATCATTTTGTGCGGCTATATGGCAGTCGACGACGGGGCTGCCCAAGTGGGGCCCAGACTGGCGGAACTGCTTGACATTCCCCATATCTCCACCATTACCAAATTGGAAATCAAGGATGAAAAGGTAATTGTGGAAAAAGATGCGGAAGGAGATGTTGAACACATTGAGTCGAAGCTGCCGATTTTGGTGACAGCGCAGCAAGGTTTGAATGATCCTCGTTATCCTTCGCTTCCGGGAATCATGAAGGCGAAAAAGAAACCGATTTCCCGTCTGGATCTGGATGATCTTGACCTTGATGAGGAAGACATCCAGGCCAAAACGGAAACACTGGAAATCTTTTTGCCGCCCAAAAAACAGGCCGGAAAAATCCTGCAAGGGGATATAAAGGACCAGGCCAGGAAACTTGTCCGGCTGTTGCACTCTGAAGCAAAGGTAATCTAATAGCGAGGGGGAGCAAACGATGAGCAAACATGTTCTTGTTCTGTCTGATGTACGGGAAGGAAAATTGCGGAATGTCAGCTTTGAATCCATAGCGGCTGCAAAACTGGCAGCTGACGGCGGTCAGGTAACTGCAGCTGTCTTCGGCAGTTATGCCAAAGACCTGGCTCAGCCGCTTTCGCAGTACGGGGCGGACCGGGTTATTGCCGTGACCAGCAGTGAACTGGATCAATATACAACCGATGTATATTTCCAGGCTTTTAAAAAAGTGATCGAGCACGTAAACCCGGATGTCATATTTACTGGCCATACATCAGTGGGAAAAGACCTGTGCCCCAGAATTGCAGCCCATCTGGGCTATGGTTTGATCAGTGACTGTATCCATGTGGAGGTAAAAGACGGGAAAATAGTATTTACCCGTCCGATTTACGCCGGCAAAGCTTTTGTAAAGAAAGTGGTCAAAGACGGCGTGATCTTTGCAACCATCCGCCCCAATAACATTCCCCGGAATGAACCGGATATGAGCCGCACTCCCAATGTTGAGGAGCTGAAAGTGGATCTGGAACCGGATTCATTGCGCACGTTGGTAAAGAATATTGTGAAGAAATCTTCTGGTGGCGTTGACCTGTCTGAAGCGAGTGTTGTTGTTTCCGGTGGACGCGGTATGAAGAGCGAGGATGGATTTAAAATACTTTATGAACTGGCTGGCGTATTGGGAGGAGCTGTTGGAGCTTCCCGCGGCGCATGTGATTCCGGCTATTGTGATTATGCTTTGCAGATCGGGCAGACCGGAAAAGTGGTGACCCCAGATTTGTATATCGCCTGTGGCATTTCCGGGGCAATCCAGCATCTGGCCGGGATGTCCAACTCCAAGGTGATTGTTGCCATCAACAAAGATCCGGAAGCCCCCATTTTCCAGGTGGCAGACTATGGGATTGTTGGCGATCTGTTTGAAGTTGTTCCTTTGCTGACCGAAGAATTCAGGCAGCTGTTAAATGACCAATCCTAACTGGCTGTTTTCATAGATTATTGTAAAAAAGAGCACAAATACAAGTATTGTGCTCTTTTTATATTTGCTAACAAAAATGTTGGTACTTTTTTTTGTAAAGTGGTATACTATCACTATAAAAAATAAAACATAAGATTGCCGATGAAAAAGCATTTGTGTATGATGAATTAAGGAGGAGATTATGTATGGCGATCATAGAAGTTACTGATCAGAATTTTTCCAAAGAAGTGCAAAGTGCGGAGGCAGGATTGGTATTGGTCGACTTTTGGGCACCATGGTGTGGTCCTTGCCGCATGGTTGCACCCGAATTGGAAAAAGTAAGTGATGAAATGGGTGACAAAGTCACCATCGCAAAACTTAACGTAGACAATAACCCGCAAACAGCAGGCAATTTTGGAGTAATGAGTATTCCAACCCTAATGTTGTTTAAAAACGGCCAGGCAGTTTCCAAAATCGTAGGAGCCCAGCCAAAAGAACAATTGATTGCCTGGTTAAAAGAACATCTTTAATCAAATGACAAAAGGACGATGCCGTGATGGTATCACCTGAGGCTGTTGACAAAGGAAGGTCAACAGCCTTTTTCTGTAGAATTGGATTATAAAACATTCCAAAGGATGCTTTCCTGTGATCAGAACCAACACAGCCGGAGAATTTCACCGTCACTATAGAGGACTTTGTCCCTCAAAATCCATCTGTCAAGGAAAATCAATGTAACGATTGACTTTTCGTAGATGGACGGTCGCTGCATTGCAAAGACACGGCCGGCTTTGTGTTAATCCTGACATATTGTCCAAAGACCTGTCCAAAGATATGGACTCGCTAAGGAAAAATGCCGGGGAGTGTGTTTGGAAAATCCGTTCAGGTGAAAGAGGAAAACAACGAAACAGGCGACGTAGCCGAAACCACCAGACACAGCTTCGCTGACGCAACCGTTACTCAGCCTTGTCGGGGAAGGAACTCAAAGGGATGATGAAGCCGTTTTTTGACCTTTTTTAAAAAACCCGTTTCATACGGTTTCATAAAATCCCTTCCGGAAGTCCTTTGTACAGGCGGATTCAGGAAAGATGAAGTTCAATGGTATCTTTGTATTTTTTGACAAATACGGGCAAACTACATACCACGGCAAACGAAAAGACTGTCCGGAAAATCAGTCCTCCCAAATATGTAAGCGGGACGATCAGATCCTCATTGCCCAGTTGATCCAGATTAAACAGCATAAAGATGATCAGGATCATGCCTGTCAGTGAAATGGCCAAAAAAAGCTGGGTGCCCGCGGTATAAAGCAAAGCAACCGATATTTTCCCAAAGTTTTTTTTCAGCGATACAAATGCTTTTTTTATGGCTGGCCATGCTTTTAGCTGATCTTTTATGACCAGTACGGACCCGAAGAAGGACAGATATGTAAGAAAGAGATAAAAAAACAAGCTGAAAATCATGTCGAATATGACAAATAACGTGTTCTCAGAAACGGTTCCCCGGGATATCATCGAGTAAATCAGTATGACAGGGATAACGGCAATAATGAAAATAAAAAAGTGGATTTTTAATAATTTCCAGAGATTACGGTAACTTCCGTTGAAAAAATGGCGGATGGACGAATCGTCCCGGTATAAGGCAGAAATGGTGATTTCGGTGGCACCTCCATAATAAAGAAGATAAAATGCCAAAACAAGCAGTACTGATAATAGGGGAACTTTCATGAACAACAGGATTATGTTTTCGGTCAACAAGATGGAGATGAGGACAGACAGCAGCAAAAATCCGAGCAAATAGGCAAGAATCAGTTTACCACCATGTTTTCGAAGTAATTCCATTATGTAAACCTCCATTTTTGATTGTGAAAACTTTAGCCCAGTTTCCTATATTAAAACACAATTTCATGTCTTTTGAATGTAGTTTGAAAAAATTAACTTGTATATTCTCTGAAAACTTGTTCACGAAAAAGAATCATTAGAACAAATTGGAGATGTGCTAAACTATAAATAGTATTGCAGTTTGCAGACCAGTTGTCCGGAATGATCGGGACCGCTTGAAGGTGTCCCGGTCGTACCGGTGGGAAAGGCGGAAACTTAAACGGGTTTTGAACATCGCCGCCAGGAATCTGATATATCATTTAGCAAGCGAAAAAATAATAACGGATGAGATAAACGGAACTGAAGTCATGCAAGGTGGGATTCTGATGGGGATCAAAGACAAGCTTTTACTTTTGCCTGATAAACCCGGATGCTATTTGATGCGAAACAGGGAAAATGAAGTTATCTATGTGGGCAAGGCAAAAAATCTGCGGAATCGTGTCCGTTCCTACTTTACAGGCAGCCATGATGCCAAGACGCAACGACTGGTGATGGATATTGTTGATTTTGAATATATCGTTACTTCAAGCCCGTTGGAAGCCTTGATTCTGGAACTGAACCTGATCAAGAAATACCGGCCCAAATATAATGTGATGCTCAAGGATGACAAATCGTATCCATATATCCGGTTGACCAAGGAAAAACACCCGCGGCTGGAGGTAACCCGAAAGTTGAAAAAAGATGGTTCCAGGTATTTTGGACCTTATCCTCACGCCGGTGCTGCGCAGCATACCAAGAAATTGCTGGATCGCCTGTTTCCGCTTCGCAAGTGCAAAACACTTCCAAAGCGCGTTTGCCTGTATTACCATCTGGGACAGTGCGTGGCACCTTGTGAAATGGATGTAGATCCCGGCGTTTATGATGAGATTACCAAAAAAGTGGTTCGCTTTTTAAATGGTGGAGCATTAGAGTTGAAAAATGAGCTGCAGAAGAAGATGGAAGAAGCAGCTGAAAAGCTTGAGTTTGAGCGGGCAAAAGAATACCGTGATCTAATCGGGGACATTGAATCTACCATGGAAAAACAAAATATTGTCATGTCTGACCATAAAGATATGGACATATTTGGTTTTGCGGCGGAAAAAGGCTGGATGTGCATTCAGGTCTTCTTCATACGGCAAGGGAAATTGATTGAACGGGAAGTATCTGTTTTCCCGCATTACAACTCTGCCGAAGAAGATTTTATTTCTTTTGTTGCCCAGTTTTATCATGAAATGCCTACAACTCCAAAAGAAATCCATTTGCCACAGGGGGTTGACGTTGAACTTCTCACAAAGCTTCTGCCCGAAGTGCGTGTCCACGTTCCCAAACGTGGCATGAAAAAGAATCTGGTTCGTATGGCTACGGAAAATGCAGAGATCGCGCTCAGGGAACGTTTTCTGCTTATGGAGCGGGACGAACAGAAGACACTCCAGGCGATGGAGGGGTTGAGCCAGGCTTTGGGAATAGGCCTTCCCCACCGGATTGAAGCGTTTGACAACTCCAACATTCAGGGAGCTGATCCGGTTTCGGCCATGGTCTGTTTTATCGATGGAAAACCGGTGAAAAAAGAATACCGCAAATACAGGATCAGGACCGTGTCCAGTCCAAATGATGTGGAAACCATGCGGGAAGTAATCAGGCGACGATATACGCGCGTCCTGAAAGAAAACGGCTCATTGCCCGATCTGATCCTGGTGGACGGAGGAAAGGGACAGATTCACGCGGCACAGGACGTATTGGAAAACGAATTGGGCCTTTTCATTCCGGTAGGGGGAATGGTGAAAGATGACAAACACCAGACCGCCAGATTGATGGCCGGAGATCCGGTACAGGATGTGAAAATTGAGCGGGGCAGCGAGTCCTTTTACCTGGTCCAGCGCATCCAGGAAGAGGTTCACCGCTTTGCAATCTCTTTCCATCGGCAGGTTCGGGGCAAAAGCCTGATTCAATCCGAATTGGACAAAATTCCGGGTGTTGGCCCGAAGCGGAGGCAACTGCTTTATAAACATTTTGGATCTCTTGAGAACATTCGCAATGCGACCATCGAGGAATTCCGTCAGGCGGGGATTGGTGATCAGCTGGCCCGGACAATCATCAATTCATTAAATAAACAAGGTTAAAGTAGATGTTTCAACAAAGAGGGGGATGTTGCGGTGCAAGGTGCTCGTCAAAATATAGAAACGATGGACCCCGTTTATTTTCTGCGTCAGTACACTGGTGGACAACCTGTTTCCAAACCATTGATTCAGCTGATTCATGAATTGAGAGAAGGATACTCTTTTCCAAATGGTGTGATTAACAGTCTGTTTGAATTTTGTCTGTTGGAAAATAATTATAAAATTGTCCGTTCGGATGTGTTGGAGTTGGCGGATGAGATCTATGAAAGAAATATCCAGACCGGCCAAGAGGCTTTTTATTATCTGCAGCAGCGCAAGTATTCGCCGTCCCCGTCATCGTACTGCTCCCCGCCGGATCAAAACGAATACAATATGGATTATGTTGAAACAAACATTGCTTTACTGGCACGTCAGCTCCATGAGTTTCGCAATGAACTGAAAGGATGCGTCCAGCGTATGAACCAGCAGATCAACAGGATTGAGTCCCGCCTGGAACAATTGACGGAAGTCATCAATAAATTGGATTGAAAAAAGATAACAAGCTCCAAGTTTCAGACAGTATGGGAGGAAGCGCTTTCAGAAATGGAAGCATGATCCAGTCCGTCGCGGACGGAAGAAGGTTTAAATCCTGAAAGTCACCTTCAGAATAAATTATGTCTACAGACTAAAGACCCTGGCAGGTCTTTTTTCTTTTTTGCAGTATTTAGGCAAGATAGGCATTTTCTGTTTGATCCGATATAATACATGATTAGTTGTGGTTTTACTGCCATGGAAGGTTTTAAAAAAAACAAGAGAAGGAATAAAACAGTGAAAAGCCAAACAACCTGGATAAAACTTCTCTTCTGTCCGGACAGCGGGAATTGAATCATCGGGATTTTCTCCGCTTCGATTTTTGTCTTGAATCAGGCGAAGATGCCAGGGACTTTGAGATGTGTACTTTCAGGCTGGCACATTTTTCATGGGGCGGCGATTCCTTTATGAGCTGAAAAAGAACATCAAGCATTGGATGCAGAAAATAAAGAAAGGGTGACACTTCCATGAAAAAGGGAATTGTCATTGGCGGCGGCGTTGCGGGACTGGCGGCAGCGATCCGGCTGGCTGCATATGGTTATGAAATTCATTTGATGGAAAAGCAGGCTTCGTTGGGAGGCCGTTGTCAGTCGTTTCAACTGGGTCGCTATTTTTTTGACGGAGAATTTATGCCGATCCTGATGCCTGAAGTTTTTGACCGCGTTTTTTGGGAAGCCGGCCAGGTTCTGGATCCGGAACTCCGCTTTATTCCTCTTCCCGTAAACAGCCGCCACTTTTTTTACAATAAAACAGTAATTGATCTGTCTGCCGATCCTGATTACATGATGGAGCAGTTGTCCGTTTTTTCCCCGGAAGACCAGGCGGGTTTTTTTGATTACCTGTCGGAAGTTGGGCGGATGTATGAAGTGATTGAGGAGTATGTGGTTGATAAACCCAATCACTGCTGGACCGATTTTTTCAGAAACAGGAAGCTTTGGACTTACCTGTCCGCTCATCCGTTTGAAACGCTGGATTCTTTTCACCGCCGTTATTTCAGGGATAACCGATTGCTCGCCATGATGAACCGGTATGCGCTTTACATGGGGTCTTCCCCTTATCAGGCTCCGGCCGCTCTGGCGATATTCAGCTATCTGGAAATGGTGCATGGGATCAGCTATGTGGAAGGCGGACATCAACGGTTGACAGGGGCGCTTGAGCGATTGGCTTGCCAAACGGGTGTAACCATACATACTTCCTGTGAAGTGGAAGAGATTCTCCTGAAAGAGGACCGTGTCGTCGGGGTCAGGGCAAATGGCGAAAAGCTGGAAGCTGATTTTGTCATCAGCAATCTGGATGTGAAAAGGACACAGGAAACCCTGCTGGCGAGAAAGACCGGGCAGGAAACGTTAAGCAGTTCCGGGTTTTTGTGGCTGATCGGCGTCAAATGCCTGTTCCCCCAATTGTTGCATCATAATTACTTTTATCCTGATGATACAGCAAGGCAATACATTGATATCTTTGAACAACAGGTCTGGCCGGAATCGCCCCTGATCCATGTCGGAAATTCCAGCCTGTCTGAACCCGACCGTGCTCCGGAGGGGGCAAGCAATCTGTCCGTGATGGTGCACGTGCCTGCGGGGCAAGCGGAAAATATGGAAACTTACCGGGAACGCTTGTTGTTTCTGCTGGAAAAAGTTTGGGGACTCAAAGGGCTGGAAGAGAATATTGAAACCGAACAAATGATGGGGCCTGCCGAGTTCGAGGAAATGACCGGAGCAGAAGGAGGGGCATTTAACGGACGGGCTTTCCGCGGGTTCCGTTCATTCATTCGTCCGCCGATGAGAGACAAAAAGGTGAACCGGCTTTATTACACCGGGTCTACCACTTATCCGGGACATGGCGGCATTTCCACCTCTGCTTTGAGTGGCCTTCACGTGGCCCGGATTATTCGGGAAGACCATGAACATATGTTGGCCATTGAAGCCAAACGGGCAGAGAAAGAAGCAAAAAAACGCGCCCGGCACCATGAAAGGGAAAACGGCTCCTGAACGTCCGCCTGTAAGATAAAAAAACTGCTGACGAAACGTGAAGAAGTAGTCAGCAGGTCAAAAAAGATCTATTCTTTTTTATTTTCTTTCTCTTTGCCGTTAACCGCATCGCGAAAGGATTTTAATGTTTCGCCCGTAGCTTTTCCCAATTCGGGCAGTTTTTTGGGACCGAACAGAATCAGGGCAACCACCAGAATGATAATCAGCCCGGGAATTCCAATTGTTGCCATTTGATCTCGCTCCTTTATCGTTTTGTCGTTTTTATTATAATCTTTTAAATATGTTTATGCCAGATAAGTTTAAGAAAAGACTTTTCTGTTTTGGCTGGAGTCGTTGGTGTGCGGAAATTTGTCGGGCTTGTTTATGGGTTGGGATTGGATAAAGAACCATTCGCAAAAAAAATGACGCAGGATCTTCAAAAAAATTGCAGATTTTGTTCCAGGTTGCCAGAAGCAGGCTAATCTCAATATATCCCCGGGAAAAAGACAGTTTTCAAATTGAACCAACTTGACAGTTGTGATATGATCTAACAAATCAAACCACAGATGATATATCGCTCGCTAGGATCATGTGGACTAGAGGAGCGGCTTTTAAGAGTACTTGTCCGGAGTGGCGGGCACAAGGAAGGACAAGGAAAGGAAAATGCCGCCGAAGCTTGTTGGACATTCCGAAGGAAAACAGGCTGGTGCCGTACTCGAACAGGGACGGCACTGTCACAGAAGCCACTGCTTTTGTGGAGAGCTAATCCGCAGGGAATACGCGGGCTGGAGCGTTGGGAAACAAGGCGACAGCTAGCTATACTCTGCTGTGGCCTTCTGTTTTTATATAAGCGAGTTTAGACCAGCTGAGAGAGGAGAGGAACTATGGGCATAGTGGTAAAAAAATTCGGCGGTACTTCGGTTGGGGATGTCAACCGGATTCAGGCGGTTGCCGATCGGATCAAACAGGCTGCCAGCCAGGGACAGCAATGTGTAGTCGTGGTGTCGGCTATGGGGAAATCAACAGACAGGCTTGTCGATTTGGCCAATCAGATTTCCGGGAATCCATCGCCCCGGGAAATGGATATGCTGCTTACAACTGGTGAGCAGGTAAGCATTTCTTTATTGACAATGGCTCTGCAGGCAAGGGGGCTGAAAGCCCGTTCGATGACCGGCTGGCAGGCTGGAATCCAGACGAATGCGTTGCATGGGAAAGCCATGGTAAAAAATGTGAATACACAGGCGATTCTTCCATCTCTGAATCGGGGAGAAATTGTGGTGGTTGCAGGTTTTCAGGGAATTTCACCGGAAGGCGAGATCACCACGTTGGGACGGGGTGGTTCAGATACCACTGCGGTTGTGTTGGCAGTGGCGCTTAAAGCCGATTTCTGCGAAATTTATACAGATGTAACAGGTGTTTATACCGCAGATCCGCGTGTAGTTCCTCTGGCTAAAAAAATTGATGAGATCACCTATGAAGAAATGCTGGAACTTGCACATTTAGGTGCTGGTGTGCTTCATCCCCGCTCAGTGGAGGCGGCTCTTGCGAATCACGTGAAATTGGTTGTGCGCTCTAGCTTTGTTGATGAACCCGGGACCTGGGTGAAAGGAGAGAGGACATTGGAAACCGATTTGAACGTACGAGGGATTGCACACGATTTAAATGTAACAAGAATCAAAATACTGAATCTGCCCAATCATGAAAATACATTAACCCAATTATTCGGATTATTGGGAGAAGCATATATCAATGTTGACATTATCGTCCAGAGCGAACATGATCATGAAAAGGTGGATGTTGCGTTCAGCGTCCAGGAGTCTGAGGAAACGGCCACACTGAAATTGCTGGAATCGGCCAGGGAATCATTGGGGTATGAGGAGCTTATTTCAGAATCCGGACTGGCCAAGGTTTCGGCAGTCGGAGTGGGAATGATGACGCGTCCCGGTGTGGCTGCCAAGATGTTTGCCACACTGAGTGAAGCTGGCATCCGTGTCAAAATGGTTTCAACTTCTGAAATCAAGATTTCCTGTGTAATCGACAAACAGTATGCACTGGAAGCGGTACGCCGGTTACATACGTCGTTTGGTCTGGATTACGCGGAGACTAAAGAACCCGTTCTGGAAAAAACAAGATAACCAGAAAAAGGATAAAGAGCTGATCTCCTTCTTTTCGGTTTGCGAAAAAACGGGAAGAAGCGGTTTTGACCCTGGAAACTGTTTTCCCGGATAAGTTTTTTACAGTCTGAAAGCTCAGCTGAACAAGTTCAGCCTGAACTTGTTCAGCTTTTTTTCATTTATTCAAAGGGTAGCAAACTTTTTTTGTAGAATTATATTTATTGAACTTTTCCTTTTTTAATCAGCCCAGGACTAGCGGAGAACTTGTTCACATATATTATGGATAAAAGAAGAATAAGAGACCAATATCTCCTGTTTTGAAAGAACAGAAGAAATAAACAAAATATTCACAAATAATCGGAATTAGGAGGTACTTATGTTTGCTTAAGTATTTTATCAAACGGTTTGTCCAGATGATATTGACGCTTTGGGTGATCGCTACCGTTACTTTTTTTATGATGAAAGCCATTCCGGGAGATCCCTTTTCGGATGAAAGGAAATTGCCGGCTCAGGTCGTGGCCAATTTACGGGCGCACTACCATTTGGATGACCCTGTTCCTGTTCAGTATCTGAATTATATGGCCAATTTGCTTCGTTTTGATTTCGGGCCGTCGATCAAATATGAAACCCGCTCCATCAATGAAATGATTGCGGAAGGGTTTCCCGTTTCGGCCCAGTTGGGGGCACAGGCTCTGGTGTGTGCTGTTGTGGCTGGGCTGCTTCTGGGGATCGTTGCCGCCTTGAGGCATAACCGGCCGGTTGACTATTTGGCGATGGTGTTAGCTGTTTTGGGCATTTCCATTCCCGGTTTTGTCCTGGGACCATTATTGCAAAAGGTTTTGGGAGTGGAATGGGAATTGTTGCCTGTTGCCACATGGGATGGATTTTCTTCTACCATCATGCCGACGCTGGCCCTGGCAGCCTTGCCCCTGGCGACGATTACCCGGCTGATTCGCTCAAGCATGGTGGAAGTGCTGACCCAGGACTATATCCGCACGGCACGAGCAAAGGGATTGCCGCCTTTCCTTGTTATTTCCCGGCATACATTAAGAAATGCGATTTTGCCGGTGGTCACCATTTTGGGGCCGCTTGCTGTTGGAATTCTGACAGGGAGTTTTGTGATTGAAAATATCTTTTCCATTCCGGGGATCGGAAAGTATTTTGTCGAAAGCATTAATAACCGGGATTATCCATTAATCATGGGAATCACCCTGTTTTATTCCGTCCTGCTTGTAGGGGTGAATTTTGCCGTTGATTTGGCTTACAGGTGGATTGACCCGCGAATCGGGCTTGGCAAAAGGGAGGGAAATTGACATGGAGCCTACTGTCCGGCCCCGGTTTCAGCCGGCAGTGCATAAGTCTGCCGTGGCCGAAAAGATTCGCCGGCCACAGACAACCTATTGGCAAAATGTATGGAACCGGCTGCGCAAAAACCTGCTGGCCCTGACCGGACTGATCCTGATTGTGGTCATTGCGCTGATCTCATTTCTCGGACCGATGATTTCACCATATCAATACAATGAACAGGATCTGGAATATGGGCGAAATCTCCCTCCATCAGTGGAGCATTGGTTTGGAACGGATGATTTGGGACGGGATGTGTTTGTCAGGGTTTGCGAGGGAGGAAAAATTTCGCTCACCATCGGGTTGGCTGCCGCACTGATCGACCTGTGCATCGGGGTAATTTATGGCGGAATTGCGGGATACCGCGGCGGGCGCACTGATGAAATCATGATGCGGATTGTTGATGTTTTATGGGGATTGCCATATCTGTTAACGGTCATTTTATTGATGGTGATCATGCCGCCGGGAATAACAACCATCATTCTGGCCCTGACCGTAACCGGATGGCTGAACATGGCCCGGCTGGTACGGGGGCAAATTCTGCAGCTGAAAGAGCAGGAATTCGTGCTGGCGGCGAAAACCCTGGGGGCCGGGACGGGACGACTGCTTTTCAGGCATTTGCTTCCCAATACATCAGGCCCGATCCTTATCATGTTAACATTAACCGTTCCATCAGCAATTTTTGCCGAAGCGTTTTTAAGTTTCCTCGGCCTCGGGGTTCAGGCGCCAATTGCCAGTTGGGGCACGATGATCAATGATGCGCTCATTACGGTGTTGTCCGGTGAATGGTGGCGCCTGTTCTTTCCGGCTCTGTTTCTCTGTTTGACCATGCTGGCCTTTAATGCGTTTGGAGATGGACTGCGCGACGCGCTTGATCCGAAAATGCGAAAATAGAAAGGGGGGAACCTGATGGCAAAAGTGCTGCATGTGGAGGATCTTCATGTTTCCTTTCAGGTTGCGGGGGGAGAAGTGCAAGCGGTACGCGGAGTTACCTTCACTTTAAACAAACGCGAAACGCTGGCCATTGTGGGCGAATCAGGCAGCGGAAAAAGCGTGACGGCATTGTCGATCCTGGGATTGATCCCCTCGCCGCCCGGACGGATCAAACAGGGGAAAATCCGGTTTGGAGAAAGGGACTTGACCCGGTTGCCGGAAAAAGAATGGTATCGCATCAGGGGATCGGAAATCGGAATGATTTTTCAGGACCCGATGACTTCACTGAATCCAACCATGACCATCGGGAAGCAAATCATGGAAGGGATTCGCTGGCACAGGCGGGCCGGCTGGTGCGAAGCCTTTCAAAAAGCAGTGGAGATCTTGAAACTGGTGGGCATTCCTCATCCGGAGAAAAGAATGAAACAATATCCGCACGAATTTAGCGGGGGAATGCGCCAGCGGGTAGTGATCGCCATCGCCCTGGCCTGCTTTCCCAAAATATTGATTGCCGATGAACCGACTACCGCATTGGATGTTACGATTCAGGCGCAAATTCTGGATTTAATGAAAGAGATCCAGCGCCAGACGGGAACTTCCATTCTGATGATTACTCACGATCTCGGGGTTGTGGCGGAAACGGCAGACCGGGTCGCTGTCATGTACGGAGGGCAAATTGTGGAAATCGGATGGGTACATGAAATTTTTGCCAGTCCCCGCCATCCCTATACAAGGGGGTTGATGGGATCAATTCCCTGCCTGGACAAGGCAAAAGATCAGGCACTTGAGCCGATTCCCGGTTCTCCGCCCGATCTGTTTCTGCCTCCGCCCGGATGTTTGTTTGCTGACCGTTGCCCTTATGCCATGAATGTCTGTTATGAAGAAATGCCTGAAACCACACATGTGTCCGGTTTCCATCAGGTGCGATGCTGGTTGGAAGATCCGGAAGCACCTCCAGTTTTCCCGAAAATCCTCCCGGAAAAATCTTGACAAGCGGAAAGATACCCTTTATCATTAACAAGAAAATTGAAAAAACAACTTCTTATCCAGAGTGGTGGAGGGACTGGCCCGATGAAACCCGGCAACCTCGCTTGATCATGAGCGGATGGTGCCAATTCCTGCAGGAGAATTTCCTGAGAGATGAGAAGAGGTGTACGGAATACGAGTATTTAAGGCCCTCTTCGATCGAAGAGGGCTTTTTCGTTTATAACCTGAATCCTTTTGGAGGAATGAAAATGAATTTACAATTGATAAAGATAAAAGATCACGTGCATCTGGGTCCGTTCCAGCTGGAATGCGGAGAGGTTTTGCCGGAAGTGACGATTGCCTATGAAAAAGTGGGAAATATTGAAACCGATCAGGTTATCCTGGTTTGCCATGCTTTGACGGGAGATACGCATGCTGTGGGAGACGAGGCGAATCCCGGCTGGTGGGATGGCCTGATTGGAGTGGGAAAATATATCGATTTGCAGAAATACACCGTGATCACCATGAATGTGATTGGCGGATGCGCGGGCAGTACGGGGCCGGCTTCGATTGACCCCTGCACCAGGAAAGAATATGGCAGCCGGTTCCCGATGGTGACGATTCGGGATATGGTCCGGGTGCAGCATGAAGCATTGCGAAAGTTGGGAATCGATCGCCTTAAAGCGGTGATTGGCGGATCGATGGGCGGAATGATGGTCCTGGAGTGGGCGGTCATGTATCCCGGCTATATGGAAAAATGCATTCCGATCGCCACAGGGGCCACCCTCTCAACCATGTCGATGGCCTACAACGAAATTGGACGCCAGGCCATTCTGGAAGATCCGGAATTCAGGGGAGGAGACTACTATCCCGGGAAAGGGCCGGTGAAGGGACTGTCGATTGCGCGTATGATCGGGATGGTGACGTACCGGACCAACCCGCTATTTGAACAGAGATTTGCCCAGCAAAACACCCAAAATACACAGGCCCTTGTTGAAAGTTACCTGCATTACCAGGGGAAAAAGCTGGTTAACCGGTTTGATGCGAATACGTATTTGAGGTTTCTGGATGCAATGGATCACCATGATTTGGGCCGCGGCCGGGGAGGATTGGAAGAAGCTGTCAAGAATATCTCCGCCCAGGTTCTGACCATTGGCATCAAAGAGGATATCTACTTTCCCGTGCGACAACAGCGTGAATTCCACCAAATTTGCCAACGAGCCGGAATCAGGTCATCCTATCATGAATTTTCCTCCGATTATGGTCATGATGCTTTCCTTGTCGAGTATCAACTGTTTGGAAAACAAATTCAACAATTTTTGGATGAAGAATGGAATTATTGAAATTTTGACAGTTCCTTGACTAATGAAACGATAAGGGAGTAAAATAAACAATGTTGAAACCCTTTACCGTTTAAAATGAGTTATATTAAAAACTTTCAATTCTTTCTCGGTGCGACTATGTTCTAGATTGGAGGCAAATGATGAGCACACAACGCAGCTTTTTCAACCGTCGGATCCACTCGTTGTTAGGCGTAATACCGGTGGGCTTTTTTTTAATGGAGCATTTATTTACCAACTACTATGCCACACGAGGGGCATCAGCTTTTGTGGAAAAAGTTGACGGTCTTTGGAGTTTACCCTTTTTGGTTGTTTTGGAAATCTTCTTTATTATCCTGCCACTCCTGTACCATGGCATTTACGGGTTGTATATTGCCTTTACCGCAAAAAACAATACCGGTAATTTTGGGACATTCCGTAACTGGATGTTTGTTTTGCAACGGGTGACAGGTGTTGCTACACTGATCTTTGTAATCTGGCATGTATGGCAAACGAGGGTTCAGGTTGCTCTGTATGATCTGAGTTCTGAGCAACTGGCACAGCTAATGTCAGAATCCGTACAAAATCCTGTTATTTTCGCAGTCTACGTGATCGGATTGCTTTGTGCTGTCTTTCACTTCAGCAACGGAATGTGGTCATTCCTCGTCAGTTGGGGGATAACGGTTGGACCACGGGCCCAACGTGTTTCTACATGGGTATGGGGCATTGTTTTCTTATTTGTCTCATATATGGGAATTTCATCACTATTCGCTTTTGCCCAATCTGATTTTATCCAACAATTGGCACAGTATTAGAAGGGAGCACTTGACCAATGAATGAAAAAATAATTATTGTGGGCGGTGGTTTGGCTGGTTTAATGGCCTCTATCAAAGCAGCTGAAGCAGGCGCCAACGTACAATTGTTTTCAATTGTTCCTGTGAAACGCTCTCACTCCGTATGTGCCCAAGGCGGTATCAATGGTGCTGTAAATACGAAGGGGGAAGGAGATTCCCCGTGGGAACACTTTGATGATACGGTTTACGGCGGAGACTTTTTGGCCAACCAGCCGCCGGTTAAAGCGATGTGTGAAGCGGCTCCGGGAATTATTTACATGATGGATCGGATGGGAGTTCCGTTTAACCGTACCCCGGAAGGATTGATCGATTTTCGCCGGTTTGGGGGGACGAAACACCACCGTACCGCTTATGCGGGAGCAACCACCGGACAACAATTGCTTTATGCTCTGGATGAACAGGTACGTCGATTCGAAGTAGAGGGAAAAATCACGAAATATGAACATT
Source organism: Thermoactinomyces mirandus (assembly GCF_013868055.1). Classification (GTDB taxonomy): domain Bacteria; phylum Bacillota; class Bacilli; order Thermoactinomycetales; family Thermoactinomycetaceae; genus Thermoactinomyces; species Thermoactinomyces mirandus. Next base: position 132,784 of record NZ_JACEOL010000014.1, read on the forward strand.
GGGAATTCCTGCGCATCGTCCAGGACGACGAAGGACGTTGCCGTGGAATTGTTGCCCAGAACCTGAGAAGCAGCGAAATTGTTACGTTCCCGTCTGATGCGGTGATCCTGGCAACAGGCGGACCAGGAATCATATTCGGCAAATCGACCAACTCGATGATCAATACAGGGACAGCTGCCGGTTCGGTATATCAACAAGGGGCTTACTACGCCAATGGTGAGTTTATCCAGATTCACCCGACCGCCATCCCCGGAGACGACAAATTGCGCCTGATGTCTGAATCTGCACGCGGTGAGGGAGGAAGGGTTTGGACATATAAAGATGGAAAACCATGGTATTTCCTGGAAGAATGGTATCCGGCCTATGGAAACCTGGTTCCGCGTGACATTGCGACACGTGCCATCTTCAAAGTCGTTGTCGACATGAAACTGGGCGTCGATGGTGAAAACATGGTTTACCTCGATTTGTCCCATAAAGATCCGCATGAACTGGATGTAAAACTGGGCGGTATTATTGAAATCTATGAAAAATTCGTAGGCGAAGATCCCAGAAAAGTTCCAATGAGAATTTTCCCGGCCGTACACTATTCGATGGGCGGCTTGTGGGTTGACTATAATCAGATGACCAATATACCCGGATTGTTTGCCGCCGGGGAATGTGAATATCAATACCACGGAGCGAACCGTTTGGGAGCCAACTCCCTCCTTTCCAGCATTTACGGTGGAATGGTTGCCGGCCCCAAAGCACTTGAATATATACATGGATTGGATAAAAGCGTTGAATCGATGTCTGCAGATGCTTTTGAAGCCCAACGCAAAGTGGAAGAGGAGAAATTCGAAAACCTCCTGAAAAAGGATAGCGGAAATGAAAATGCCTATCTTATTCATAAAGAATTGGGAGAATGGATGACCGATAACGTAACCGTTGTTCGTTATAATGACCGTCTGAAAGAGACAGATGAAAAGATTCAGGAATTAATGGAACGCTATAAAAACATTAATATGATTGATACCAGCAAGTGGAGCAACCAGGCAGTTGCATTTACCCGTCATTTATGGAATATGCTGCAACTTGCCCGTGTCATAACCATAGGTGCATATAAACGTAACGAAAGCCGCGGAGCCCACTATAAACCGGAGTTCCCGGACAGAAATGATGAAGAATGGTTGAAAACAACGAAAGCGAAATACACACCGGAAGGACCTGAATTTGAATATGAACCGGTTGATGTTTCGTTGATTAAGCCTCGCCCGCGTCGTTATGATGTGGATAAGGGAGGAAATGCGAAAAATGAGTGAACAACAATTCATACACCTCGTCATAACACGTCAGGATGGACCGGATCAAAAACCGTATGTGGATGAATTTAAAATTCCCTACCGGAAGAATATGAATATTATCTCCGCATTGATGGAGATCCAACGTAACCCGGTAAACAGCAAAGGCGAAAAAGTGGCTCCAGTACAATGGGAATCCAACTGTCTGGAAGAGGTATGCGGGGCTTGTTCAATGGTGATCAACGGGAAACCGCGCCAGGCCTGTTCCGCTCTTGTAGATAGCCTGGAACAGCCGATCCGCATTCAGCCGATGAATACATTTCCTGTCATTCGCGACCTGATTGTGGATCGCAGCCGGATGTTTAACGCGCTGAAACATGTCAAAGCGTGGATTCCGATTGATGGAACACATGACCTGGGACCTGGACCGCGTATTTCCGAAAATGAACGGCAATGGCGCTATGAGCTGTCAAGATGTATGACATGCGGGGTCTGTCTGGAAGCATGCCCGAATGTAAATGAAAAATCAAACTTTAAAGGCCCGTTTGTCGTTGGGCAAGTTCAATTGTTTAATACCCATCCAACCGGAGCGATGAACAGGGAAGAACGGCTCGAAGCGCTGTTGGATGAGGGAGGCTTGCAGGAGTGCGGAAATTCCCAAAACTGTGTGCAAGCCTGCCCGAAAGGAATTCCGTTGACTACAGCGATTGCCAAATCTAATCGGGAAGCAACAAAACATTTGTTTAAAAAATGGTTATCTGTTTAAAATAAGAGAACCGCTGGGTTTGGAACCAGCGGTTCTTTTTTATTGCCGTGACGAAGCTGATGTAAAGAGTTCACCAATCGAATCGAATAGTTCTCCCAACCATTCGAAAATGGTATCAATGATTCCTTGGGTTTTTTCAGAATCCAGAATGTTTTTGATGTCTCCGCGCAGGTTTTCAAATTGCTGGCTGATTTGATCCCAATCAATGCCCAGTTCACTGAAATGCTGGGCAAATTGAGTCATCTCGTTAATCGTTTGCTCATTCAGGTTAATATTGAAATCGTTGGAAACATTGATAATGATATCGCGGAACTCTTCAGGGTTTTTCGGTTTTTCTTCAGAGATCTGTTTTTTCACTTCGTTGATAAATTGTACTGCTTTGTTCGGATCTCCAATCTGTTGTGAAAGATCTTGTGTGCGGACAATTTCTTCATTGGCTACCTGCTTTTTGTTTTCATCAATTTTTTGTCCGGTGGCAGTTTCAAATGCCTTGATAATTCCGGTCAAGCCGGCTGTGCCTGAAACTTTGAACGGAGCGGTAACATAGATGTCCGCATCCTTGATTCCGGCTGTGATCGCTGCGTTTGCATACATGCTTGGCGTAATCGTTGTAATATTGTTGGTTTTGACGGAAATTCCCTTGTTGGATGAAGTCAGTGTGATTTTGGCAGATGAAATGGCCCTTTGTCCAATAACATCTTTACTCAGGTAGCTTCCCAGGTATTGGTGCTCTTCCTGGTTGGTCACCTCAATCACTTTGACTGCGTTCCCGTTGGGATCGACGCCCATCTCATTCAGGATCTGATCACGTTGGGTTCCAGTCAGATCTTTACCCAGGGTTACAACGGTTTCTCCTTCAATAGCATCGGCTGAAACCTGCAGGGGTGCTATTAAGGAAAAAGCTGTCAAAATAACAAGGGTAAATACCCCCCAAAATTTGATGTTTTTCATCAGTTATGAAATCCCCCTTTTTACTAAAAGAAACGAGAAATTGCCCTGTTGAGTTTCCTTTATCCTGTTGTAAATAAAGGAAAGATCCCTTCTGAACAAAGTGACTCAAGCCTATTGTAACCTGTACGGCGCATTCTGTGAACAGTAAAAAAGTAGAGTGCTTACCATAATCTATCTTTATGTTATTGACGCAGGTACATTTACAACGAAAAACACCCTGCTCCGGATGACCTGTGATGCTTCCTAAACATTGTCTTCAGCTCCACCGGGGCAGGGTGTTTCCAATTACTATTTGAAAACCGGCTCTTTCAGTTTTGCAAGTTTTTCCAAAGAGGTTTTGTCCACATCTTCATGCAGGCTGTTGCCATGGGCATCCATGGTGACAATTGCGGCAAATCCCTTTACCTGCATGTGCCACATTGCTTCCGGGACACCAAATTCCAGAAAATCCACTCCATCCACGCTGGTGATGCAGTCGGCATAGTATTGGGCGGCTCCGCCAATGGCATTCAGGTAGACGGCACCGTGTTCTTTCATGGCTTGCAGGGTCTTTTGTCCCATGCCGCCTTTTCCGATCACGGCCCGAATGCCAAACTTCCTGATAATGTCGCCCTGATAAGGTTCTTCCCGAATGCTGGTGGTCGGTCCCGCTGCTTTTACCTGCCAATTTCCGTCCTCATCCTTGAGCATGACCGGGCCGCAGTGATAGATGATGCTTCCATTCAAATCGACCGGTGCGTCGTGATCGATCAAATATTTGTGCAGGGCGTCGCGGCCTGTGTGAATCGGACCATTGATAATCACGATATCCCCGACTTTCAGATCACGAACCTGTTCTTCCGTGACAGGGGTATGAAGAACAATTTCCCGCCTGTCTTTTGCGGCAGCATTGTCTTCGTCCATTTGTACATTCACTTTTTCTTCAGAAGTATACAGCCAGTTGAGGATTTCCCCTGTTTTGGGATCTATCGTTATCCCTTGCCGGCGATAAGCCCAGCAATTATAGGCAACCGATACATAAAAGCTGGCCGGAATCCGGTTCATGGAACCGATCTTGCAGCCCAGCAATGTGACATTTCCACCAAAACCCATGGTGCCAATCGACAGGGTGTTTGCTTTTTCCATAATATATTCTTCCAGTTCGGCCAGTTTTGGATCAGGATTGGTATCATCGACATGGCGGAACAATTGTTTTTTTGCCAATTCAAAGCCGGTTGTGCGGTCACCGCCGATTCCGACTCCGATAAACCCGGCGCTGCATCCCTGTCCCTGGGCCTGATAAACGGAATGCAAAATACATTTGCGAATACCGTCCAGATCCCGTCCGGCCCGGCCCAGACCTTCCAATTCGCAGGGCAAACTATACTGGATGTTTTTATTTTCACAGCCGCCGCCTTTCAGAATCAGGCGAACCTCGATTTCATCCTTTTCCCATTGTTCGAAGGAGATGACCGGGGTTCCTTCTCCCAGGTTGTTGCCGCTGTTTTCACCGGTCAACGAATCGACGGAGTTAGGGCGCAGGACACCTTTTTTGGTTGCTTCCGCGATGGCCTCCCGGATTACCCTGGTGATTTCCAGCTGGTTGATGTGGACGGGAACCTTGATTTTAAAAGTAGGCAGTCCGGTATCCTGGCATATGGGCGATACATTTTCCTCGGCCATCACAATATTTTGAGCGATGGTCGAAAGTGCGATCGCAGAACGGGTGCCGGCATTTTCCATTTCCCGGGCCTTTCTGATCGCTTTGCGTACATCGGGGGGCAGATTGGTGGAGGTTTCCGTAATCAGTTTCAGAATAGACTCTTTTAAGGCCTGCATTCAAATCCCTTCTTCTTTATTTGATTGAACAGTTAAAAGATTAAAATGCCATTGAGTCGCACTAACAAGTTGCAACAAGATAAATGCATTGTGAATTGCAACAAAAACCACAATATCTATTATATCTATTTTTTTAACATTTCTCATTAAAAAAACTCAATCACCAAAAGATGATGACTGAGTCTCCGGAAGTTTGGTAAGATATGATAAACTGTTCCTTTTTAACCATTTCAACAGATTCATAGTTCTTCTTCTTCGCATTCAATCCACTCATCGGCCCAGGACTGAATCGAGTCAATCACGGGAGTGAGAGCCTTGCCTTTTTTTGTCAGAGCGTACTCAATCCGGACAGGAGTTTCAGGATAAACCCTCCGCTCCACCAACTCGTTTGCTTCCAGTTCTTTTAGCCTTTCAGCAAGCATCCGTTCACTCATCAAGGGGATTTGTTCACGTATATCCCGAAAACGGCAAGGTTTTTCCATTAAGACCCGGATGATCAGGCCTATCCATTTTTTTGATATAATTTTAACCGCTTCTTCGAATCTAGGGCATATGCAGCGATCCATAGTTTTCACCTCTCTTTCTATCTTAGCAAATGATGTGCCAATTGGCATCTGCCTCATAAAAACTGATTGGCCGTCTGACCAATCTAATCATCTGAGTCATTATCGGTTTGTTCCACATCATACATGGATCGAATCCGTTCTTTGTCCTTTTTGAATGTTTTCCGGATTTGGCCCATGCTCCACCCCTTGCCCCTGTACAACAGCAAATAATCCAGCAACAGAGGGGACCAGGCCAGATTCAGGGCGTTTTGGGTAAAGGTATGGGCCGCGATTTCCCGCAATCGTTTTAACGGCTTGCGAAGGGCAAAAGGCCCTTTCTGTTTAACTGTCGCACGGGGCAAAGCATAATCGGTTCTGCCGACTTTGGTTTCTTCCAAATGATGGAACCATTCATGAACTAAATGGAGCAAATAAAGATCTTTATCCGGAACGGAAAGGTTCATGTCCTGAAACAACTGCCGGATCTGGGAAACCGAACTGCGGTAAATGGAGATCCGGTGTTGTTTTCGGTCATATTCGGCGCGGATGGAGGGAATTTCCCCATGCACCTCCTTAAACCGAACCGTTAATCCTTCTTTCAGGAGAAGATTGATCATACCGCTGAAAGACTTCTCACATCCCCATTGCTTTGCAGCCGTATGCCCTTTTTGCATGGCCTGACGGATGAGAAGCGGAACTTCATCCGCTGCAAGAAAAGGAAAATATTCATCCTGTTCCAGTTCCAGGATAAACAGATATTCGGGCGGCAGTACCGGATACTTGTGCTCAAGGATGATAGATGAAAGGGAACAGCGTGCGCCTCGTTCTGCCAAACGATTCATTTTTGGTTTCTCTCTCCATTTCGATCGGGTTTACTCACTTGTATGTGAAATAAGGCTTGACTCATTACAGAAATTGCCGACTGAAAGCCCACGGTTTCAATCGTGGGATGAAAGGCGGCGTTGATCGGTAATCCCTTTATGGGATTGCTTAGAGAACAATTTTTTTTAAAATCGTACATATGAGCGGTACTCATCCCACTGGTAGTGGGTTTTGTTCCTGTACGTCATGGTATGGGTTTCCAGTGGTGAATAAATCTCTCCCGCTGGGTAAAACCATGAGAGTGTGTCAAAGGAACTAGCGTACTGGTAATACCACGGGTACTTCCGTTGGTCGCAGGTACGCCGCCCATGTGAGTATATGCAACATGAGTTGTAGAACCATATGGGACGGGCTGATGAGACAGCCCCTAACTTGGGAGTTGCCCAAAGCAGAAATGAATTGAGGGCGTTAACTACCCAAGAATCCCACGGCTTCAGCCGTGGGAAGTCTCAAAGAGTTGGAGAATTTTCTGTTCAAGGTGAGATTAACTGCAAGATCCAATCTTTCAGATCGACGAGGCGCGGTGTCTTCGGCTGTGAATCGGTTCCACAGACGATCATGGGCACATTTGAATCAAGGTAGTGCAGGGAACCGTGGGCACCGCCTTTATGGGTGGGGGAGCTTTCTCCCGTTAATTCATAGCCGGGGGCGACCGTAACCACAATCACCCGTTCGCCTGTATCCATGACCCCTGACAATCGAAACAGAACATCAGGGAAAATGCCGTACTCCATCCGATCGGATTCGACGGAAATGTCCAGTACCGACGGATTTCCTTCCATTTCCCATTTTTGCCCGTATACATCGGTCAAAGGACCGTTTTTCCGAAAACGGCACCTGGCTCCGGGAATGTTGCCGCTGACCACATAAATCCAATCTTTTTCCTTCCATGAGATGATGTCCAGTTTGGGTTCTTCTTGCAGGGCATTGACGACTTCCACGATCGCCAACTCCGGATCGAGGATATAAATATAGGCCATTCGCTCGTTTACGCATAATACCAGCTGATCCTGCTCCCGGGGAGAATGCTGTTTGATGGGCATAATCCTGTAGGAATGGAGTTTTTGGCGCAAATCGATATAAGCCGCCTGCCTGTCAGGAAGGATATGGGTCTGTCCGCTGTCTCCCATAATGATCCAGACAGCTTTTTTGATCGCTTCTTCCCATGATCCAAACGCATCCAGAATCTTTTGCAGTTCCTTGTCTGCCTGAATGATTCCACTGATTTCCGAAGGGCCTTTTTTGTGTACCTGATCGTCATTGGAAGGAAAATAGGCGATCGTAAAAGCAGGCAACTTTCTGTTTTCAATCAGGGACGAAAGTTCCATGCGCGTGAAGGAGTCGTTAAAGCCAAACCGCCTCCAGAAAGAAGTGTATTTTGTATTTGAAAAAATCCTTGACAAAGCAGCAAATGAAAAAAATGCCGGCGCCCGGGTCGGGATTTGTCTGGGAAGAATTCCAAACATGCTGGCGATCCACGGAATGAACAGTTTCCGCTCATATTTCCCCCGGTAAATCAGACCATTGATAGAAGCGGTCGGTTGATCAGTTTCTTCATGAATTGTTTTTACTTGTCTGCTGATGGTTTTTTGGTTCAGATGCATGAGACTGTCACGCAATACTGTTCTTAAACCGAATGTCAGAATTTCCCGAAGACCGGTTCCAAAATTGATTATCCTTTTTTCCTGCTTGTGGAAATAGACAAGTCCGTAGATGTGATGCTGGTTGGGAGGAGTTCCGGTTAGCAGGGTTGTTTCGATACAGACGGACATGGTGGGGAATGAAGAAACAACCTGTGGAAAATACTGTCCGTTTTGCTTCAGAAACGAAAGAGCCGGTGTTTTCCCGCTGTGAATGGTTTCTGTCAATACCGTGTCCATGAGCGAATCAATCATGATCAGGATTACCGGTTTTTGTTTCGGTTGCACATCTTTTTTTTGCATTTCCTCTTGTTGTACGCGCTGCTCTTTTTTTGAGGACTTTCCAAGAATGGTCGCAATGAGAACCAGGAGGACGATGACAGCCAGTAACGTCATTTCTCAATTCCTTTCTTTTTTACAGTGATAAACATAGTTTTGCACTGAAACAGGCCAATTATGCCAGATCGTTTGACGTGGAAAGCCGCTTCCGGTACTTTTAATATAGAAGCATGATTAATCTGAAAAGTTGTGAAAGGGAGGCAGAAATTCATCAAATCAGAGAAAGGAAGGATATGCATGCATACGCTTCCAAGAGTGCCGGAAAATGAGATCAGAAACAGGATTGCCCGGTTTCAGACTACGCTTCAGGAATTGGAAGCAGACGGAGCGTTGATCACGCAAAATGTCGATTTATATTACCTGACAGGAACAATGCAAAACGGAATTCTTTTTGTTCCGCAAACGGGAGAACCCTGTTTTTATGTAAAAAAAAGTGTGACCCGTGCTGAATATGAAACCATCCTGCCTGTTCAGCCCTTGGGTAGAATGAGAGAACTTGGAGGAATAATTGAAACAAGATTTGGATCAGTCAAAAAATTGGCAATAGAGATGGATGTTTTGCCTTATGGTCTGGCAACACGATATCTGGGAATGTTTCCGCAAGCGGAAGCCATCGATATTTCTTTCCCGTTGCGCCTGCAAAGAGCCATCAAATCGGAATATGAGCTGCAACAGATCAAAAAAGCGGCCGTGTATGTGAATGAAATCGTGGCCTCTCTGCCCGGCTATCTTCAAAAAGGAAAAACTGAACTGGAACTGTCCGCCAATATCGAACATGTCCTGCGGCTCAAGGGAAATATCGGGATCTATCGTATGCGCGGCTATAACCAGGAACTTTGCCTGGGCATGGTTGCTTCCGGCTCGGCGGCTGCCACTCCCACCTATTTTGATGGACCGGCAGGCGGCCTGGGGGTCCAGCTGGCCAGTCCCCAGGGGGCAAGCCCAAAACCACTCAAAACCGGAGAACCGATTCTGATCGATATTGCCACCACCGTGGAGGGCTACCTGATTGACCAGACCCGCATGGCGGTCATCGGCGATTTGGACCCGGAAATGGAACGGGCTTATGAAGTGGCTGTCTCCATCATCCGGGAAATGGAACAGATGGGCAAGCCGGGTGTCGAATGGCAAGCCCTTTATCTGCGGTCGCTGGAGATGGCAGAAAAAGCGGGCCTGTCCAACCATTTCATGGGCTATGGCCCCGACCAGGCCAAATTTCTGGGGCATGGCGTCGGTCTGGAAATGGACGAGCTCCCGATACTGGCCAAGGGATTCCGGCAGCCGCTTCAGGAGGGAATGGTACTCGCCATCGAACCCAAATTCACCTTCCCTGGCCGGGGAGTTGCCGGAATCGAAAATACCTACCTCGTTACCAAAGATGGATTGCAGCCACTTACCATTGCCCCGGAAGAAATCGTACGGATTCCGGAATAAGCTGCCCGGGCTTTCCCCAAAACGGAAAAGATTTCGTAACCGAATAACGGACTCGGGAATATGATGTGGGAGAAAAGTCAAGTAGCACTTCAAAAAACACAGGATATTCGCCCAAATGATTCATAAATCCTCACCATCAGTACAGCCTGCTCATAGAATAACTTGACTGGTCCCTGACCCTTGTATATCAGGTGCTCGAGCAAGGAAGGGTGGCATCATTTGAGTAACCGTAAAGGCAACTCCTTGTTGACCAACCGGGAGAGGGAAGTTTTTGAGCTTTTGGTGCAAGACAAAACTACAAAGGAGATTGCCCAACAACTTTTCATCAGCGAGAAAACGGTTCGAAACCATATCAGCAATGTGATGCAAAAACTGAATGTAAAAGGACGTTCCCAGGCCGTGGTCGAGTTGGTAAGATTGGGCGAACTTAAAATCTGAATGAATGAACCCTGCTGCATGGACGTGGCAGGGTTTTTGTTGTGGGTTCCAATATCAAAGGCTTGGATGAGCGTTTGTTTGCAAGAAATACATTATTCAGAGATTTAGGTGGAGCTATATCAAATGGTACGTATGGTGATAAGAGAAACGGGGGTTATAGTCACCCCCGTTTTCTTGATTATTGATCATTCAATATTTGGGATATCCGATGATACAAATATCCTCTCCAAACCGTTCAACGGTAATATTTTCAAGTTCAACAGCCAAAGCCATTCGCTCAAATCCCTGGCCCGAAATCAGTGTAATACTTTCCTTGCCGCCGAGTAATTTGGGGGCAATAAAGGAAACCACTTTCCCTACAAGCTTAGCTTCAAGCATCGACCAATTCAGTCCTCCACCTCCCTCAAGCAGTACTGATAGAATTCCGTTTTCAGCCAGGTGCTTCATTGCTTTTACCAGATCGACACGTGGTCCGCTGCCAGTACAGATTACCTTTACTCCATGCTCAATCAGTTGTTTTTTTTTCTGTGTCTGCCTTGTTCGTACAAAAAACCATTCGTAGTTGTCACCAGTGGAGTACAAAGAAGATCATGAGCAAACCCTTATAGGTACGATACAAACTGTTTAGCAAGATTCAAGAGTTTCCGTTTCCAGTGGAATGTTTCAATTCTTCATAGGTACGATACAAACCCGATTCTTAGATACCTCATATAGCTGCGTTACAAGTTTCAATTCCTCATAGGTACGATACAAACTCCCAGTGTCTTCCCTATTTTGATGATTTCTTGTTTGTTTCAATTCCTCATAGGTACGATACAAACCCATTCTCAACTTCTCCTTTCAAGTTTTTATGTTTGGTTTCAATTCCTCATAGGTACGATACAAACTAGAATCGTTTTTGAGAGCTTTAAATTCATTTTATGTCGTTTCAATTCCTCATAGGTACGATACAAACAAGTTCAGGAAATACCTTCATAGCCAAAATTACGTTTTGTTTCAATTCCTCATAGGTACGATACAAACCCCAAAAAGTGTTGTTACTAAGCCATTCTACAAATAATCCCATTTTCCTCTTTACTGCCTTATTTTTGAGCGAAAAAATAAAGAATCCAGTAATAAAGCCAGTTTCCAGAACATTTATCAGAATATTCGGTGTCGTCGATCTCCCGGGTTTACTCCTCTACTCACGGTCGACGACAAATTTGGTTTCAACCATTTTAATCCGAGTTACTTGTGTAGACAGTCTGTCCGTTCGCTTCCTCAAGTATTTCCACCCAATGCTTTAATTCCAATACAATATATGTATATTTGTTTCTAAGTGATGTTAAAAAGGCCAGAGGTATTTCCTCAAGCCTTTTCATTATTCGTTTCAAATCTGATATAAAATTTCTGATCGATTGACTTTCTTATCACTGCCTGTTGGATAATTTTCGAGCAGATATTTTTAATCGCTCGGCCCATTCCTCTTGATATCCATATACTTCTTTTACTTTATCCATAAACTCATCAATCATGTCATCATCAACTATTTCAACGGGCTGTGGAACAAATTCTACTTTTTCATATTGATATGCTTGCCAAGAAGTATAAAGAACTGCATCAGTTACACAATAGCTGATCAATATTTCAGCTTGGGGATCTTCTATATCTAAGTGGATTAACCCATCAAATTCATCATCTAAAGTTAATAAAAGATCATCCCACTGTGCTTCTTCTCTTCAACCCATTCCCAGCACATGTCAATAGCCTTTTTAACAAGATAATACCAGTTGTAAATTTCTGTTTTATCCATGATTTTTTCCGTTAATGTTAATAAGTAAGCAACTTTAGCATCTACATTGACACTCTCATACCATTCCATATTTACAACCTCCCTCAATAAATTAAGTTTTTCTCACTCAATCTCTCGTTTTCTCCAATTTTGAAAAATGAACCAGGCATTTAGAACGGATACATTTTGAATAGATGTATAGAAAAGGAATTAAGGGTTTACTCAAATAGAGGCAAGCCTCTATTTGTAAAAATATGTGAGCGCTAGTGGATCTCCACAATGACCCAAGGAGTTTACCCTCCCATGTCTCACAGGATCCAAGTCCCTAAATTCCTTCGTTCTACCTGCCTTGGGGTGGAGGCTGAAAAAGCTCCATTGCAGGGTCTATGCCCGTATGGTAAAGATAAGACTCAGCTTCTCCGCGCTTCATACTTGTAAAGAAAACGAGAAAAAAGAAATTAAGCTACTTCCTGTAATTGAACTTGATGCAAAGCTCCTTGGAGCTTTGCCGCATCATAGGGGATTTGTTTGCGTCCGAGTACGAACAAAATACGAATGAGCTTACAACATAAAGCAATTAATGACTGCTTTCTATGCAATGGGTTGTTTGCACGCTTTGTAAAATAAGCATGAAGAGCTTTAAACTCTGGAT
>NZ_JACEOL010000015.1 GCF_013868055.1 Thermoactinomyces mirandus
AAACGGGGTTCATTAAGTGAAGCTAACAAATACTATCTTATGATAACGAACTGATGACATTTTTTATTTTTCATCAAAATAATTCTGGTCATATATATATATAGCATTTATCGGCATTTCTGATTCATTCCATTCTTCCTCATAGTCGTCTATGTCCTTTAATTCAAAACAAATACCTGGATACTTAGGTAAGATATATACATCAAATTCTTCTTCCCATTCTCCAATACTTTTTTGTACATCTAATAATGTAGAACCTAATCCAATTCTATCTAAGAACTTTCCCTTAAAGTTATTTGTTACTCCAATTTGGAATACTTTATTCGTCCTTTTGTCTATCCAAAAAGACATATTTTCAGTTTTTAATACTATGCTTTGACTTCCTTTTTCTATATCTACTCTACCGCTTAGCTTCTTTTTCAAAATATCAACATTTTCTCCAATATAGAACTTGCCAATACGTACACCAGGAATAATCTCGTTTGTCACCATACAACCCTCCCTCAATAAATTAAGTTTTTCTCACTCAATCTCTCGTTTTCTCCAATTTTGAAAAATGAACCAGGCATTTAGAACGGATACATTTTGAATAGATGTATAGAAAAGGAATTAAGGGTTTACTCAAATAGAGGCAAGCCTCTATTTGTAAAAATATGTGAGCGCTAGTGGATCTCCACAATGACCCAAGGAGTTTACCCTCCCATGTCACACAGGATCCAAGTCCCTAAATTCCTTCGTTCTACCTGCCTTGGGGTGGAGGCTGAAAAAGCTCCATTGCAGGGTCTATGCCCGTATGATAAAGATAAGACTCAGCTTCTCCGCGCTTCATACTTGTAAAGAAAACGAGAAAAAAGAAATTAAGCTACTTCCTGTAATTGAACTTGATGCAAAGCTCCTTGGAGCTTTGC
>NZ_JACEOL010000016.1 GCF_013868055.1 Thermoactinomyces mirandus
TTCACCAGACACGCCCTAATTGCATCGTACCAGGCCCATGATTGCCCAATCCTTCATGATGGTGCCACACATAACCTGATGGAGTTTTACCTTTATCAATTTTCATAAGCGTAAACAGCTTTTTTAACATTGGTACGATTGATCATCTTGCTCGCTCCCCAAGTCTTTCTTCCACCCGTATAATTTACTTGGATGTTTGTTTTATTTGTTAAATTACAGTTTTTTTTAATCAACAAATCCTACTTTGGCAAAAAGGGTAAGTTAACGGTATTTTTTCATTAAATAAAGGCTTGAGGATATACCCCAAGCCTTGGTTTCTATGCTCTTTCAGAGGTATTCGTCTTCATCAAGCCATTTTTCTTTAACCAAATCATAAGCATCTCCGGAGTTTGGATAATATAAATAAAATGGCAGCTTTGCCTTCTTTTTTCCTCCTGCTTGATTGAAACATTCCTGAAAAAAGGGCACAAAATATTCTTTGGCATATTCATCGATTTCAGTTATAAACTCGTCATCCTCCAGAATTTCTTGGTAGTCTTGTTCAAGTTTTTTGCAAGTGTCAAATCCAATTCCTTCAAATATAGCATATTCCCCTTGAGCATTTTTTGTTAGCTGTTCTCCCCAACCATTCATTTGAGTTACTGTTAGACCAAATAAGCCACCATCTCCTCGTATCTCTAACAAAATGAATGTAGTATTTGGATGAAATGGATATTGAAATAAAACTTGAAAACTATGAATGACTTCTTCTTTTTTTTCATTTATCGACTCTCTGACTAAAGATTGGGCTCTTTTATCCATTTTTCTCCTCCTTTTAATTGTCAACGACCTCCAGCCCAGATTTGGCGTCCACCAGTATGTCTTATGTTACCATGAACTCTAGTTTTTACTAATTGCATTTTTCCTTCATCCTGATGATGATGCCATGTATAACCAACAGGGTCATTTCCTTTTTTAATCCAGTCGGTATTAGCCTGAAGAAACTTACTTTTTAATTCAGGATTATTATTTAATTTTGATATTATAGAAGCGCTTCCTCTACCAGAAATCAAAGCATTTTTTTCCTCGTTAGTCAGATTTTGCAAAATATCACTATTGTCATTAATAAATTTTTCTAACTTAGCTTTTGCTGGTCCATTTTGCACACCTACTCCCTTTTCCAATACCTCCAGAAAGGTATTATCTATATTTTTTCTTAACTTTTCATCACTTTGTAGATCCTTTGCAACTCTTTTACTCAACAATTTAAACTGGGTCTTGTCGTTTAAAAGGTACTGATCTACATTTAATGTTGTGGTATAATCAGTCCACTCTTCAAAATCGGGAAATCCATCATTATCAAAAGGCACTTTATATTCTGATCCATTCACATCGATCGAAACCTTTTGCCCCGCATGTTCAGAATGGATGATTACCCTGGTTCTTCCATCATAATAGGTTATAACTTTTTTACCATTTTCTCGTTCAACTATTTTTCCTGCATCTTTATGGGGGTTATAGGTTTTGCTTGATTTACTTTCAATTCCATATTTCCTGATATTTTCTTCTTTAATTTTTTGTCTTTCTGTATTGGACAGCCACTTTGTAGAACTCACACCAGGTTCAGGCGCAGATATACACTTCGCAAATTCTGCGAAAGGAGAGATCGCTACGGCTGTGTAATTGCCAGGCTGCTGTTGGTAAGCGAAGGGGAGGCAATCGTCCACCCGTTTGGCAGCCTGGACAACAGGTGCTTTTTTAAAAGCAGTCGTTACTTTGTTTACGATCGGTTCTACTTTGGGAATGATAAAAGCTCCTGCTCCTACCAGGGCAGCACCGGCCACACCAGACAGCAAGGCTTTTTTCCAATTGATTTTTCGACCATGCAGAAGGTCATCGGCGATACTGGTACCTGCGCCTTCCACAGAGCCGATCAATCCGGCCTTGCCAAAGACTTGTTGCATCGGCTTGGGCAATTTGCTGATCAGTTTGCCTCCACCTCTGGCCAGAGGCCCCAACACTTTGGAGTTGGCTACGCCTGTCACCAGCTTTTTGCCAAAACCACTGGCCATCGCACGGGATGCCCCGCCGGTAATACCTCCGCCTACCAAGCCAAGCAGTCCGCCGATCGCTGCTTCCAGAAAGACCATCTTGTCAAATTTCCATCCGTTCAATCCGGCACCAATGACAAGGGACAAGGCCATTCCGGTCAGAACAGAAACTCCGAGCGGAGGAGCAAAAAAGCACAGGGCGATGCCCAGAATCAAGACGCCTGCAAAAGCTATGTATTCTTTAAATTTTACAATCCAATCCCAGGTGGCAGCCAGGGCATCCACGACCACGTCAGTGATTTTCGATAAGACCCCGGTCAACCAATCCCAAAAGGCAGATGCCTTTTCTGTCGTCCAGTCCACGGCGTCAGAAATCTTGTCGGTTGTCCAATCCCATGCTTTTGTAAAGGGTTCAGTGACTGAATCCCAGAATCCTTTTTCTTCTGTTACAGGCATTGTGTTGCCAGGCTGTTCCTGTTGAGAGGGAGGAGCCTGGTCAAATTGATTAAATTCCTCATTTATCTCAGGAACATCAAAACTGCCGCCGGCATAAACTGCGTCGCTTCCCCAGATGATACTTCCTGCTAAGACAATCAGTAGCAAGACTAGAAGAAATTGAACAAGTTGTTTTTGTTTAAGCATCTTTTTTGGTTACGAAAAACGTATAGTTTTCTTTGCTTTTCGCAACCAGTGTTCCTCCTTCTTTTTATTTTTGGGAATATTGCATAACTCATAAGAAACAATAAATTAACATAAAAAATTATATCTTGACAATAAATAAATTCTACGAATTGGTGAAAAAAGTAGTGGTGTTGTTCTATTGTCAATTTGAAATTGAAAAAGAGGTAGTAGGGGAGGGAATCCAGAGAGGACGACTCATTGGCTTTTTCTAAAAATTTAGCGCAAGGCTTTTTGTCAAACAAATTTTGCTGACCGAAATAATGAAGGGAAACGAACAATATATTCTGGTTAAATAAACGGCAGTACATTACAGTGAAAACATGTTGACAATTTATGCTATAATCGGCTTGTCAAAGAGGCAGTTATTATCCTTTTCCGAACACCAGAGGCTTCGAAAAAAATCCGGGGGTTGTTCGGAAACGTCAAAACCCGTATGAAACAAGGAAAAATTGAGTTTCCAACGGGCAAACGACAAGGGAAATAACTCGAAAATTTTGCTTAAACAAGGAGGTGTTCGGAAATTGACGTAGAAGACCAGTGATAACAACGGTTACAGCGAACGCCGTCTAAATCAATACACCTCATCTTAAAGGATTGAAACTACGAGCATTTCTTCTATTCTGGATAAATCGGGGTGTGTCTAAATCAATACACCTCAATAAAGAGGAAACGATAGTTTGTGTTTTTCTAATTGATTGATGTGCTTAGCCAGCAGGTTCTGCTGTGCTGACTTTCCTCTCAATTTTGCATAACAAATGTATCGTAAGTTGTTTTTTTAGTCTTTGTCTCTCTCAATGGCAACATTTCATCTGCTGTTTTTTTGATTTGCTCTTTATCTTTTTCCTTAATTTGTGTCTGGATCGAAAGCAATGAATGAAACTTGTTTATACAGAATACTTTTCTTTGCAGAATCTATTGGCCTTGATTTCTGCTATCCAAAACAAGAAAAAGCTCACAGTGGTATGTATCTATTCCGTCTCTGAACAGAGAAAAAAGGCTTGAGCTTTTCCCTCAAGCCCCAAGGCATTGACTATTCGTACAGATCCTCAATTTCCACCCATATTTTATTTTGCAGATTGAATACATCGTCTGCTTCATGGGTTCTTATAAAATATTGAATACGGGGTGGCCAGTCAGTCGCTTTATCAAAGCACTCGGAAAAGAACGGAATAATCAGCTCGAACATGATATGATCCAGTTTGTCCATTTTATCCATATACCCACTACCATCTACAAGATCAAACGATTGATTAAGTTTGAGATCTAATTGGATTTAGCTCAGTAATTTTTTTACATCATAATTACACTCTTCACCTTCAGACATTGGAGTAATACTAATGCCATATAAACCATATCCGCCACTATGCACTTCAAACAAGATTGTGTCAGTTTCTGCGGGAAATTGATAAGAAAATACCTTTTTGATGTTTTGGATTATAGTATCTTCATAAGCATAAACAGCTTTTTTAACATTGGTACGATTGATCATCTTGCTCGCTCCCCAAGTCTTTCTTCCACCCGTATAATTTACTTGGATGATTGTTTTACTTGTTAAATTACAGTTTTTTTTAATCAACATATCCTACTTTGGCAAAAGGGTAAGTTAACGGTACTTTTTCATTAAATAAAGGCTTGAGGATATACCCCAAGCCTTGGTTTCTATGCTCTTTCAGAGGTATTCGTCTTCATCAAGCCATTTTTCTTTAACCAAATCATAAGCATCTCCGGAGTTTGGATAGTATAAATAAAATGGAATTTTGGCGTTCTTTCCTCCTGCTTGATTGAAGCATGCCTGAATAAAGGGCACAAAATATTCTTTGGCATATTCATCGATTTCAGCTATAAACTCGTCATCCTCCAGAATTTCTTGGTAGTCTTGTTCAAGTTTTGCATAAGCATCAAATTCAAATCCTAAGTCAGAATAATATTCTCCATTTGCATTTTTTGTTAGCTGTTTCCCCCAGCCTTTCATTGGCGTAACTGTAACACCAAAATCGCCACCATGTCCTCCTACCTCTAACAAAATAAATGTAGCATCTGGATGAATGGATAATTTAATAAAAATTGAAAATGACGAATGGTATCTTCTTTTTTTCATTAATTGACTCTCTGACTAGAGATTGGGTTTTCTTGTCCATTTTTCTCCTCCATTATTCAAAAAGACCGAAGAGCTTAATTTTCCTTTAAATCAAATCAATTATTTCCGCTCTCGTGATCTTTTTATTACAATCTGCTGGATAATTTTCCAGGAGATACTGTTTTAAATAGTCTACCCATGCTTGCTGATATCCGTTCACTTTTGATATTTCTTGAGTAAAAAGGTCTATCATATCATCATCAACAATTTCAATGGGTTGTGGGACATAGTTATCGTGACCATATTCAAATTTATTTGCCTGCCAGATTGTGTACTCCAATGCATAATTTATGCATAACCATATACTTGCCTGCTGATGGTTTTCCGCATCCACCGCTTCTTCATAAAACATGGATACTCCGCCATCATCTTCATTGTCAAATACAGTGTAAAGATCACCGCCATCATATTTCTTCTCTTCAATCCATTTCCAACACATGTCGATTGTTTTTCTTGCTTCGTTGTAACCTTCAGTTACCTGATCAATGATTTTTTCTGTTAAAACCAATAAATACGCTACTCGAGCCTCTTCATTGATATTCGTATACCATCTCATTTAAATGCATTAGCACCCCTTTTTTTGAAACCGGATTTATAATTCCAGAAAAGCATTTATGCAAACTCCACCAGGTTTGATTGATAGAGATAAAATTGTAAATTGAAACTGAGTTAGAGGCAATAGAGGAGGAGAATCCGGAGAAGGATGACTCATTGTTTAGCCCCAAGGTAATTATTAAGCCAATTTTGCTGACCGAAATAATGAAGGGAAATGAACAATATATTCTGGTTAAATAAACGGGAGGACTACATTGTGAAAAAGTTTTATCTCTAATGATATAATCGGCTTATTAAAGAGGTAATTATTATACTTTTCCGACACCTAGTACTTCGAAATAATCCCAGGGGTTGTTCGGAAACGCCAAAACCCGCATGAAACAAGGAAAAATTGAGTTTCCAACTGGCAAACGACAAGGAAAATGACTCGAAAATTTTGCTTAAAAAAGGAGGTGTTCGGAAATTGACGTAGAAGACCAGTGATAGCAACGGTTACAGCGAACGCTGTCTAAATCAGTACACCTCATCTTAGAGGATTGAAACGGGTTTGGTTTGAAAGAGAAAGACGTTGTCTTGGAACGTCTAAATCGCTACACCTCATTAAAGAGGAAACGATAGCTTTTGTTTTTCTAATTGATTGATGCGCTTAGCCAACTGGTTCTGCTGTGCTGCTCCTCTCAGTTTTTATAACAGATGTGTCTGAGTTGGTTCATTATTTTTTGTCTCTCTCAACAATAACGATCCACCTGCTGCTTTTTCTTTTCGATTAGCTCTTTATCTTTTTCCTTAATTTGTGTCTGAATCAAAAGCAATGAATGAACTTGTTGTTCACAGGATACTTTTTCTTTGCAGAAGAGGACTGGCAAAATGCCAGCCCTCTATATTTTTTATACATTCTTTTTTATCGGTTAGTTTTTGGTTTCATCAACAGCATGTTTACAAATCCGCTGGCATTTCCCAAACTTGTTTGATTAAAAAGTGTTGCTTGGAGAAAAGCAAAGCATCCTGACTTGTCAGCGGATACATTTAGATCGTTCTACTGGCCTTGATGTCAGCTTTCAAAAACAAAAAAAGCGCTTTACAGTGGTATGTCTCTATTCCACTTCTGAACAGAGAAAAAGGCTTGAGGTTTCCTCAAGCTCCAAGAAATTGACTATTCGTACAGATCCTCAATTTCCACCCATGTTTTATTTTGTAAATTGAATACATCATCTGATTCATGGGTTCTTATATAAAACTGAATATGGGGTGGTATATACCTGGCTTTGTGGAAGCACTCACTAAAAAATGGAATGATCAGATTAAATACGATCTTTTTTAGGTTACCCAGTTTATCCATATATTTTTCATCATAGGGTTTATCATTATCCAAATCAAGAAATTGTTCAAGATCAATCTCAAAATGAGTTTTTCTCAACAGTGTTTCTATAGAATCGTAGCCCATCTCTTCACCCTTTGTCATAGGTGTTATACTTATACCAAAAACTCCATATCCACCACTATGCACTTCGAATAATACCGTATCAGTTTCTGGAGGAAAGTCATAAGAAAGTACCTCATTTAAATTTTGGATTGTTTTATCTTCGTACTCATAAATAGCTTTTTTAACATCGGTATGATTGATCATCTTAATCCAAACCCCCAAGTCTTTCTTCCACCCGTATAATTTATTTGGATGTTTGTTTTACTTGTTAAATTACAGTTTTTCTTTAATCAACAAATCCTACTTTGGCAAAAGGGTAAGTTAACGGTACTTTTTCATTAATAAAGGCTTGAGGACATACCCCAAGCCTTGGGTTCTCTGCTTTTTCAGAGGTATTCGTCTTCATCAAGCCATTTTTCTTTAACCAAATCATAAGCATCTCCGGAGTTTGGATAATATAAATAAAATGGAATTTTGGCGTTTTTTCCTCCTGCTTGATTGAAGCATTCCTGAATAAAGGGAACAAAATATTCTTTGGCATAATCGTCTATTTCATCAACTAACTCTAAATCATTGATAATTTCATTGTAGTCTTGTTCAAGATTTGCATAAACATCAAATACAAATCCTACCAAGTCAGAATCATATTTTCCATATGCATTTTTGTTTAGCTGTTTCCCCCAGCCATTCATTTGCGTAACCGAGATACCAAAAGAACCTGTATCTCCTCTTACCTCTAACAAAATAAATGTAGCTTCTGGATGAAATGGATAATTTAATAAAAAATGAAATTGACGAATGACTTCTTCTTTTTTTTCATTAATTGACTCTCTGACTAGAGATTGGGTTTTCTTGTCCATTTTTCTCCTCCTCTTTTTATTAACGACCTCCAGCCCAGATTTGGCGTCCACCCGTATGCCTTATGTTACCATGAACTCTAGTTTTAACTAATTGCATTTTTCCTTCATCCTGATGATGATGCCATGTATAACCAACAGGAGTATTTCCTTTATCAATCCAGTTGATATTAGCTTGAAGAAACTCACGTTTTAATCTCGGGTTATTATTTAATTTTGCTAATATAGAAGCACTTCCTCTTCCAGAAAGCAAAGCATTTATTTCCTCGTTAGTCAGATTTTGTGAAATACCACTATTGTTATTTAAAAATTTTTTTAACTTATCTTTTGCGGGGCCATTATCCTCACCAACTCCTTTTTCCAATACCTCCAGAAAGGTATTATCTATATTTTTTCTTAACTTTTCATCACTTTGAATATCCTTTGCAACTCTTTTGCTTAATAAATTAAACTGAGAACCGTCCTTTAAAAGGTACTGATCTACATTTAATATTGAGGTATAATCAGTCCACTCCTCAAAATCGGGAAATCCATCATTATCAAAAGGCACTTTATATTCTGATCCATTCACATCGATCGAAACCTTTTGTCCCGCATGTTCAGAGTTGAGTATTGCTCTGGTTCTTCCATCATAATAGGTTAAAACTTTTTTTCCATCTTTACGAGCAACTATTTTGCCAGCATCTTTATGGGGGTTGTAAGTTTTCCTTGATTTACTTTCAACTCCATATTTCCTGATATTTTCCTCTTTAATAGTTTGCTTTTCTACATTGGACAACCACTTTGTAGAACTTACACCAGGTTCTGGTGCAGAAATACACTTCGCAAATTCTGCGAAAGGAGACATCGCCAGGGCTGTGTAATTTACAGGCTGTTGTTGGTAAGCGAAGGGGAGGCAATCGTCCACCCGTTTGGCAGCCTGGACAACAGGTGCTTTTTGAAAAGCAGTCGTTACTTTGTTTACGATCGGTTCCACTTTGGGAATGATAAATGCTCCTGCCCCTACCAGGGCAGCACCGGCTACACCAGACAGCAAGGCTTTTTTCCAATTGATTTTTCGACCATGCAGAAGGTCATCGGCGATACTGGTGCCTGCGCCTTCCACAGAGCCGATCAATCCGGCCTTGCCAAAGACTTGTTGCATCGGCTTGGGCAACTTGCTGATCAGTTTGCCTCCGCCTCTGGCCAGAGGACCCAACACTTTGGAGTTGGTTACGCCTGTCACCAGCTTTTTGCCAAAACCACTGGCCATGGCACGGGATGCTCCTCCGGTAATACCTCCGCCAATCAGGCCGAGCAGTCCGCCGATGGCTGCTTCCAGAAAGACCGTCTTGTCAAATTTCCATCCGTTCAATCCGGTACCGATGACAAGGGACAAGGCCATCCCGGTCAGAACAGAAACTCCGAGCGGAGGAGCAAAAAAGCACAGGGCGATGCCCAGAATCAAGACGCCTGCAAAGGCTATGTATTCTTTAAATTTTTGAGTCCAATCCCAGGTGGCAGCCAGGGCATCCACGACCACGTCAGTGATTTTCGATAAGACCCCGGTCAACCAATCCCAAAAGGCAGATGCCTTTTCTGTCGTCCAGTCCATGGCGTCAGAAATTTTGTCGGTTGTCCAATCCCATGCTTTCGTAAAGGGTTCAGTGACTGAATCCCAGAATCCTTTGTCTTCTGTTACAGGCATTGTGTTGACAGGCTGTTCCTGTTGAGGGGGAGGAGCCTGGTCAAATTGATTAAATCCATCATTAACCTCGGGAACATCAAAACTGCCGCCTGCATGAGCTATGTCATTGCCCCAAATGATACTTCCTGCAAAGACCATTAACAGGACAAGGAAAAATTGATAAAGTTGTTTAAGCATAATTTTTTTGTTACGAAAAACGTACTGTATTCTTTGCCTTCCGCAACCAATGTTCCTCCTTCTTTTTATTTTTAGGAATATTGCATAACCTATAAGAAACAATAAATTAACATAAAAAATTATATCTTAACAATAAATAAATTCTACATATTTGTGAAAAAAGTAGTGGTTGTTGCCCATTGTCAATTGAAATTGAATAAGAGTAATAGAGGAGGGGAATCCGGAGAACGACGACTCATTGGCTTTTTTTAATAATTTAGCGCAAGGCTTTTTATTGAGCCAATTTTGCTGATCAATTTAATAAAGGGAAAAAAGAACAATTATTATTTTATCCTGATTATATAAACGGGAGGACTTTGCTGTGAAAACGTGTTGTCTATTTATGATATAATCGGCTTATCAAAGAGGCATTATCATACTTTTCCGAACACCAGGTGCTTCGAAAAAATCCCGGGGGTTGTTCGGAAATGTCAAAACCGCGCTGAAACAAGGAAAAACTGAGTTTCCAACTGGCAAATGACAAGGAAAATGACTCGAAAATTTTGCTTAAAAAAGGAGGTGTTCGGAAATTGACGTAGAAGACCAGTGATAACAACGGTTACAGCGAACGCCGTCTCAATAGAAACACCTCAATAAAGAGGATTGAAACTATTGAGACCTACCCCGGAGAAACCCCAGCGCATCATCATGGACTGTCTCAATAGAAACACCTCAATAAAGAGGATTGAAACGTTTGCTTCTGCAACCGCTTTTTTTCTCTTTTCCGTCTTAATGGATACACCTCATCTTAGAGGATTGAAACCCATACAAGCAATTACCATCGCCTTATCCTTTGCCGTTTAAATCAATACACCTCAATAAAGAGGAAACGATAGTTTGTGTTTTTCTAGTTGATTGATGTGCTTAGCCAGCAGGTTTTGCTGTGCTGACTTTCCTCTCAATTTTGCATAACAAATGTATCGTAGTTTTTTTAATCTTTGTCTCTCTCAATGGCAACGATTCACCTGCTGTTTTTTTGATTTGCTCTTTATCTTTTTCCTTAATTTGTGTGTGGATCGAAAGCAATGAATGAAACTTGTTTATACAGAATACTTTTCTTTGCAGAAGTCTATTGGCCTTGATTTCTGCTATCCAAACCAAGAAAAAGCTTACAGTGGTATGTATCTATTCCGTCTCTGAACAGAGAAAAAAGGCTTGAGCTTTTCCTCAAGCCCCAAGGCATTGACTATTCGTACAGATCCTCAATTTCCACCCATGTTTTATTTTGTAGATTGAATACATCATTTGCTTCATGGGTTCTTATAAAATATTGAATATGGGATGGTCGATTAGTTGCTTTATCAAAGCACTCGGAAAAGAACGGGATAATCAGCTCGAACATGATATGATCCAGTCTGTCAATCCGGTTTATATAATCATCATTTGGATCAATAAATTGATCAAGCTTGATTCTAGTTTGTACTTCATCTAAAAGTGTTTGTATCCTGCTGTAATTAATTTCTTCTCCATCAGACATTGGAGTCATACTAATACCGTATAAACCATATCCGCCACTATGCACTTCAAACAAGATTGTGTCAGTTTCTGCGGGAAAGTGAAAAGAAAATACCTTTTTTATGTTTGGGATTATACTATTTTCATAAGCGTAAATAGCTTTTTTAACATCGGTACGATTAATCATCTTGATCCAACCCCTCAAGTCTTTCTTCCCCCCGTATGATTTACCATTTCATGGGTATTTGTTTTGACTGGTTATATTCCATCTGTTTCTTGAATGAACAAATTCTCCTTTGGCAAAAGGATAAGTTAACAGTTATTTTTTTCTATAAGTAAAGGCTTGAGGACATACCCCAAGCCTTGGTTTCTATGCTCTTTCAGAGGTATTCGTCTTCATCAAGCCATTTTTCTTTAACCAAATTATAAGCATCTCCGGAGTTTGGATAATAAAAATAAAATGGCAACTTTGCCTTCTTTTTTCCTCCTGCTTGATTGAAACATTCCTGAAAAAAGGGCACAAAATATTCTTTGGCGTAATCGTCAATATCGGCAGCCAAATCTAAATCATTGATAATTTCGTTGTAGTCTTGTTCAAGTTTTTTGCAAGTGTCGAATCCAATTCCTTCAAATATAGCATAGTCCCCTTGAGCATTTTTTGTTAGCTGTTCTCCCCAACCATTCATTTGAGTTATTGTTAAACCAAATAAGCCACCATCACCTCCTATCTCTAACAAAATGAATGTAGAATTTGGATGAAATGGATATTGAAATAAAACTTGACAACTATGAATGACTTCTTATTTTTTCATTAATTGACTCTCTGACTAAAGATTGGGTTCTTTTATCCAATTTCCTCCTCCATTATTAAAGAAGACTTGAGAGATTTAATTTTCCTTTAAATCAATTCAATCATTTCCGCTCTCGTGATCTTTTTATTACAATCTGCTGGATAATTTGCTAGGAGATACTGTTTTAAATAGTCTACCCATGCTTGCTGATATCCGTTCACTTTTGATATTTCTTGAGTAAAAGCGTGTATCATATCATCATCAACAATTTCAATGGGTTGTGGGACATAGTTATCGTGACCATATTCAAATTTATATGCCTGCCAGATTGTGTACTCCAATGCATAATTTATGCATAACCATATACTTGCCTGCTGAGGGTTTTCCGCATCCACTGCTTTTTCATAAAACATGGATACTCCACCATCATCTTCATTGTCAAATACAGTGTAAAGATCATCGCCATCATATTTCTTCTCTTCAAGCCATTTCCAACACATGTCGATTGTTTTTCTTGCTTCGTTGTAACCTTCAGTTACCTGATCAATAATTTTTTCTGTTAAAACCAATAAATACGCTACTCGAGCCTCTTCATTGATATTCGTATACCATCTCATTTAAATGCATTAGCACCTCTTTCTTAGACATCGGATTTACAATTCCAGAAAAACATTTAGTACAAACTCCACCAGGTTTGATTGATGGAGATAAAATTGTCAATTGAAATTGAATTATAGGTAATAGAGGAGGGGAATCAGGAAAAGGACGACTCATTGGCTTTTTTCTAATAATTTATCGCAAGGATTTTTATTAAGCCAATTTTGCTGACCAATTTAATAAAGGGAAAAAGAACAATTATTATATCCTGGTTATATAAACTGAAGGACTTTGCTGTGAAAACGTGTTGTCTATTATGATATAATCGGCTTATCAAAGAGGCAGTTATTATCCTTTTCCGAACACCAGGTGCTTCGAAAAAATCCCGGGGGTTGTTCGGAAACATCAAAACCCGCATGAAATAAGGAAAAACTGAGTTTCCAACTGGCAAATGACAAGGAAAATGACTCGAAAATTTTGCTCAAAAAGGAGGTGTTCGGAAATTGAAGTAGAAGACCAGTCATAACAACGGCTACAGCGAACGCTATCTCAATAAATACACCTCATTAAAGAGGATTGAAACAAAAAGGAATCATAAAAAGAATAAAGTATTGACTCATCTCAATAAATACACCTCATTAAAGAGGATTGAAACAGATAAGGTTTGGATTCCCCGCATTATCTAATAGCATCTCAATAAATACACCTCATTAAAGAGGATTGAAACCGGATCGACGCCCACCAATTCAGGAATGCAACCGGGATCTCAATAAATACACCTCATTAAAGAGGATTGAAACAATACTACCGATCGCTTGAACCGACTCAGGTCAGCCCGTCTTAATGGACACACCTCATCAAAGAGGATTGAAACAGCCGCAAAGTATTGTTCTTGGTTCTTCCCAATAGTCTTAATGGATACACCTCATCAAAGAGGATTGAAACATTTGATAAATGCCGTATGCTGACAACCCGCCCCGTCTCAATAGATACACCCTATCGGTTTATGGTAAAAAACTGGCTGATAGTATTATTCCCTCATGGCTGATTCTGTTAAAAAGTCCATTTGGTAAACTGGACTTAAGAAATAACCGGAGGGGATTTATTATGGCTAAAAAAGGACAGAAGAGTCCGCAGTTACACACCTGAATGGAAGATAGAGGACTAAGTTATGAAGCAGTAGCGACAAAATGGTTATTCCCTCCAATAAACTTGTGAAGCAGTGGGTGAGGGATGAGAGTTTTTGAAAGATAATCGCGGGATGGAGTTCAAAAGAAAAAGGCCTGAGGTTTTTCCTCCGGCCAGATCTATACGAACATTTTATTTTCGAAGTTTTAGCTGAGAAATTAATGATGCAATATTATCAGCTAGCATATCAAATGATTTTCGTTCAAAGTCCTCTAATTGCACTGTCCCATATTGGTTGTCTACAACTACAATTAATCCATTTCCTTCAATTCCTAATGGTATATGGTCTAATTTGTTGTTATGGTTACTTTTGTAACCTTTCACCATATACGTGAAAGAATCTAATTCGATATTTGGCAATACAGCTTCCAGCTTAATGTAATGATTCCCGATAAATCCATCAAGGGTGGCAAACCAATAAGAATTAAAATATTCTTTGATAGAAGGATGAAAAACAACTCCCAGTTGATTTTCTAATCTTGTTAAGTCATGATTTTTGTGTTTTTCAATTGGCTTCCATGAAATGTATCCCTCTTCATCTACTTCACCTTCATATATATGGGGATCAACATATTCATTAATAGGAGTCTTGAATAAGAATTCTACTCCTTTATCATAAACTTCTTTGCGTTTCTTAAAATATTCTTCCATAGCCTTTTTTATTAACAAAATATATCACCATCTATTTTTTTAAGAATTTTTCAAGCAATTCGGAGTAAACTCTGTCATTACCCCAAACTCCAGCCTCTTTTTCAGTATTGTGTATACCGCCTAAGCCAGGATGTAGTTTTGCAGGAACAGCAACTGCTTGACCTCCTCCACCAATATGATGGTGTATCAAAGTATCATTATATAGTTCTTTTATATCATACTGTGGGAAATGTTCTCTAAACTTTTTATCGTTTATTGGTGAAAACCCTAATTCTATTTTTTGGCGGTTAGCTTTACTGAATACTTCTGGATGTTTCTTAAGCATTTCATTCCAATAGTAATTCTTATCCCTTAACCAACCTTCTGAATTTGTGTTGGCTTTACCTTTTCCAACATAAGGCATTTCTATTACTAGTCGTGGATCAGCAGTATATTTAGCTTCTAATTTAGATAAATCCGCAGTGCGATAAGTTCTTACTAGGTGATCAGGATTTTTTGTATCCCTTCCAGTCGTATCCGGAGCAGATATACACTTCGCAAATTCCGCAAAAGGCGACATCGCCATTGCCGTGTAACTACCTGGTTGCTGTTGGTAGGCGAAGGGGAGGCAATCATCCACCCGTTTGGCAGCCTTGACGACGGGTGCTTTTTGGAAAGCAGTGGTTACTTTGTTTATCATTGGTTCCACTTTGGGAACAATAAAGGCTCCTGCGCCTACCAGTGCAGCTCCGGCCACACCAGACAACAAAGCTTTTTTCCAATTGATTTTTCGGCCATGCAGAAGGTCATCGGCAACACTGGTGCCTGCTCCTTCCACAGATCCGATCAATCCGGCCTTGCCAAAGACTTGTTGCATCGGCTTGGGCAATTTGCTGATCAGCTTGCTGCCGCCTCTGGCCAGAGGGTCCAACACTCTGGAGTTGGCTGCACCTGTCAACAGTTTTTTGCCAAAACCACTGGCCATGGCGCGGGATGCCCCACCGGTAATGCCTCCGCCAATCAGACCGAGCAGTCCGCCGATGGCTGCTTCCAGAAAGACCATCTTGTCAAATTTCCATCCGTTCAATCCGGCACCGATGAACAGGGACAAGGCCATCCCGATCAGAACCGCAACCCCAAGTGGAGTAGCGAAAACGCACAGGACTATGCCCGGAATCAAGACACTTGCAAAGGCTATGTACTCTTTAAATTTTACAATCCAATCCCAGGTGGCAGCCAGGGCATCCACGATCACTTCGGTGATTTTCGATAAGACCCCAGTCAGCCAATCCCAAAAGGCAGATGCCTTTTCTGTCGTCCAGTCCACGGCGTCAGAAATTTTGTCGGTTGTCCAATCCCATGCTTCGGAAAAAGGCCCAGTGACTGAATCCCAGAATCCTTTTTCTTCTGTTACAGGCGGTGTGTTGACTGGCTGTTCCTGTTGAGAGGGAGGAGCCTGGTCAAATTGATTAAATTCATCATTCACCTTGGGAACATCAAAACTGCCGCCGGCATAAGCTGCATCATTGCCCCAGATAATACTTCCTGCAAAGACAATCAGCAAGACTAGAAGAAATTGATAAATTTGTTTGTGCATAATTTTTGGTTACGAAAGTCGTACAGTATTTTTTGCTTTCTGCAACCAGTGTTCCTCCTTCTTTTTACTTTTAGGAATATTAGATATATCATAAGAAACAATAAAATAACATAAAAAATTATATCTTAACAATAAATAAATTCTACATATTGGTGAAAAAAGTAGTGGTGTTGTTCCATTGTCAATTGAAATTGAAAAAGAGGCAATAGAGGAGGGGAGCCGGAGAAGGACGATTCATTGTTTTTTTAAATAATTTAGCCCAAGCCTTTTATTAAGCCAATTTTGCTGGCCGAAATAATGAAGGGAAACGAAAAATATATTCTGGTTAAATAAACGGAAGGATATTGTAGTGAAAACATGTTGTCTATCTATGATATAATTGCTTATCAAAGAGGCAGTTATTACCCTTTTCCGAACACCTGGTGCTTCGAAAAAAAGCCGGGGGTTGTTCGGAAACGTCAAAACCCGTATGAAACAAGGAAAAACTGAGTTTCCAACTGGTAAATGGCAAGGGAAATGACTCGAAAATTTTGCTTAAAAAAGGAGGTGTTCGGAAATTGAAGTAGAAGACCAGTCATAACAACGGCTACAGCGAACGCTATCTCAATAAATACACCTCATTAAAGAGGATTGAAACTCCATGACATATTCCAACACAAACCGACAACGAAATCTCAATAAATACACCTCATTAAAGAGGATTGAAACTTCACAAAAATAATTGGATACGCTTCATAATCGCCATCTCAATAAATACACCTCATTAAAGAGGATTGAAACATCGGCTCCCTGCCAATGCCCGACGATCCGATCGGAATCTATCTCAATAAATACACCTCATTAAAGAGGATTGAAACCCGTCCCCATTTTCTCTTCAAGTTTGTCCAGTCGCCATCTCAATAAATACACCTCATTAAAGAGGATTGAAACGGCAACCAATATATTGAGAGGGGTTTTTTGATGACGTCTCAATAGATACACCTCAATAAAGAGGATTGAAACTATCGTTGTTCTTGGAATGGTGACGGATCAATGAAGTGTCTCAATAGATACACTTCATCAAAGAGGAAACGGTTGCTTGTGCTTTTTCTAATTGATTGATGCGCTTAGCCAGATGGTTCTGCTGTGCTGACTTTCCTCTCAGTCTTATATACAGATGTGTCGTGAGCAGGCTCTCTCAACGCCAACGATCCACCCGCTGATTTTTCTTTTCGATTAGCTCATTATCTTTTTCCTTAATTTGTGTCTGGATCGAAATTAATGAATGAAACTTGTTGTTCACAGGATACTTTTCTTTGCAGGAAAGGACTGGCAGAACGACGACAAAATGCAGAAACCACTTTATCAGCTAAAGCATAAAAAACCGACTGTGCCAAATGTAGCAGGGGGATAACACAGTTTGCCAAGCATCCAAATATCGAATCCAATGACTTTTCAAGTATAAAGTTAAATTGCCGGATGAACCTGGCTTTGCAGTGGACATACTCTTGCCGTCAAAGAGTATGTCCACTCTTTTTTACTCAACGTATTGCCAGACTCCATCGACACAATTCAGATCTAAAACAGTGTCAGAAGGTGGCCTTCCCAGCATGACGGAATCAAATAAAACCCGAAAGTTCTCTTCCTCCAGGTATGGAGCTGCCTGAACCTCCATATGTAGTTCTCCTGTTTGGCTGAACGGATGTTGTGTCAAACTGTGGTATAATGAAGACAATTCACTGTTTTCTTTTGGAGCCTCTTTTGGGCTCTTTTTTTGTTTTTGGTGCGGAAAATATGTCAACTGTATCTCCTGCAAATACGGTAACCCCCTCTTTCGTCTTGAGCTGCAGCAAATTGGCCATGGGGATTTCGATCTTTCCCGCATCCCCCACATCCAAACAAAGCATTTCCGGTTTCTCCCCGAAGGAACATGTCAAACGAAGCGGATCGGAATTGTCCGGTTCAAAAATGTCTGTCACCTGATGGAAATGTTTAAATATTAATTGATCCGGTAATATTTTAAAGAATTTTTTAATTTCTTCCAATGTTCCTTCGGCTCGAATTTGTCCTTTGATAGCGATCACTCCCTTCCTGCTGTTGCCATCAGGCTCGCTCCTATTATATAATATTCTGAAAAGTGGTGACAAATTTTTAAAAGAAACCCGATGATTATCAAAATATAAGAAATGAATCGCCAAAGACACGTCATTTAACCAAAATATCCTGAAAATCGGGCCGCTATATTCCGAATATATCCCGTTGCCCGATGGGAGCAGCCGCTTTTTTGCCGAAAAAATTTTGGTGGGGGATAGGATGAGTCAGGTAGATCGAATTGCATTTGGCAAATTTGTAAGAGAAATAAGATTGGAAAAGAAGCTTCGTCAAAGCGATTTAATCGATGATTTTCTTTCGCAGCCCGTCCTCAGCAATATCGAGAGCGGAAAAGGACAGGTCAGCGAAGACAAGATGCGTTATGTTCTGAAGAAACTGGGGATGGAAGAAGACCTGTCAAAGTTTTATCTTGACCGGAAAGAAAAGAAAGAGGAGGAAGAGGCCAACGAGGAACTGCAGATTAGTCTGATTGCTGTCGAAAATACAATTGATTTGGTCGGTGCTGACAAGGGCCTGGAGGAGCTGAGAGAATTGTCGGTGCCCTATAAACATCCTTTCCAGGTTATTCTTGCATACCTGAAAGGCAAATGTTACTTTATGAAGAAAAATTGGAAGAAAGCGTACAATTATTTTTTTAACGCCATTCATCTTATAGACAAGCATTATCCCGGCATGAGAACATCCAACATAAAAAGCGCCTGTTATCATGAATTAAGCACTCTGGAATACACACAAAACCGGCTCCATCAGGCTCTGATCTATGCCGATGAAGCGCTCAAATATTTTGTCAAGGACGGTGACAGGCATTATTGCAAAGACGTTATTCTGATCAGCAAGGTCATTTATCTGGAAAAGCTGAACCGGGTGGGGGACGCGCAAACCATCCTGGATGAAATCGCTTCAAGCAGAACCGGCGCTCAACTTGTTTATGGCAGCGAAAGCAAGGAAGCCTCCTTAAACATGTATGAAATGGAAGCCAAACTGCTGGCAAAAGCAAAACGTTATCCGCAAGCTGTCAAGTTTGCCCTGAAAGGGATCGAACTGGCCAGAATTGACCGGATGTATGAGCGGTCGCTGGAACTGTGGACAACCCTGGGCAGCATCTTTGTAGAGACCGGCAAAATCCGTCTGGCACAATGCTGTTTCCGGACTGCCCTCAACCTGAAGAAAAAAATCAAACGGGAGTATCTGCTGGCCTACGTTTACTCACAATTGGGAATGTTGTACTATAAACAGGAAGATATCAAAAATGCAGAAAAAGAATTCTCTTTTTCTCTGGAATACAGCCGCAAAACAAATGATATCTATCTGGAAATTGTGGCCCTGACCGGGTTGGGCAAATGTTTGATAAAACACGGGCAGCGGGATCAAGCCTTGTCTATTCTGAATGAAGCACTAAAGCTGGCTGACGGGCACACTTTTCCGGACAAGAAAAACGAACTGCTCATGATTTTGGCCAATTATCTGAAAAGCATTGGTGACCCCAGTTTTAAAAACTATGCGCTGGACTTCTTTTCTTCCTATGTGGAGACACTTGAAGGAGGTGTAGAAGATTTGAACAGAAACGTTACCTTCCAACCTGCTAAACGTCATGCTGCTGGTGATCCTCCTCACACCTAAGTTGAAAATTCAGGGTGAAGGTAAAAGAGAGATGAACAGGAACGTTATCTTCCAATCTATCCAGTGTCATGCCGCTGGTGATCTTTCTCACTGCTAAACGAAACCCGATAAAAAAGTTACTCCGTTTTGCCCATTCCCATGATTTTTTTACGTATTCTCCCAATGGTCATAAACCAGGGAGAATTTTTTCTGTTATGATATAATCGGCTTATCAAAGAGGCAGTTATTATCCTTTTCCGAACACCAGGAGCTTCGAAAAAAAGCCGGGGGTTGTTCGGAAACACCAAAACCCGCATGAAATAAGGAAAAACTGAGTTTCCAACTGGCAAACGGAAAGGAAAATAACTCGAAAATTTTGCTTAAAAAAGGAGGTGTTCGGAAATTGATGTAGAAGCCCAGTAATAACAACGGTTACAGCGAACGCTGTCTCAATAGAAACACCTCATCTAAGAGGATTGAAACAAACTGCTCGCCTTGATCTTCCACCATGACACCTTCGTCTCAATAGAAACACCTCATCTAAGAGGATTGAAACGATACAGTTAATAAATACGGAACTCTCCACGGTGTGTCTCAATAGAAACACCTCATCTAAGAGGATTGAAACAAAGGTCGATATTTTTCCTGATCGTTTTGTGAAGCCGAGGTCTCAATAGAAACACCTCATCTAAGAGGATTGAAACTTATTGTCCCTGCTTCCTCTCCTTAACCTATCCTTATAGTCTCAATAGAAACACCTCATCTAAGAGGATTGAAACGTATGGGATGAAACCGTCTATATCCTTTGTTGCAGTCTCAATAGAAACACCTCATCTAAGAGGATTGAAACAAGAAAAACGGATATCATCAAGAACCACAAATTGTCGTCTCAACAGATACACCTCATTGAAGAGGATTGAAACGCCAATTTTTCAACCTCAGCAAACAACTCTTCCATGGTCTCAACAGATACACCTCATTGAAGAGGATTGAAACAAGCCGATGGCGGTTCATATTCCTTCGCGAACCAGGGTCTCAACAGATACACCTCATTGAAGAGGATTGAAACATAAACGGAATAGACGGCGGTTCCCCGGCAAAATGGTCTCAACAGATACACCTCATTGAAGAGGAATGATAGTTTGTTTTATTGATTGATGTACTTGGAGCTTGTCTGCCATGCTGATTTTCCTATCAGTTTTTTGTATTCCAGATGTGTCGTGAGTTGGTTTTCATTTTTTGCCTCTCCCAATGCCAACGATCACCTGCTGACTTTTCTTTTCGATTTGTTCTTTATCTTTTTCCTGATTTGTGTCTAGACCAAAAGCAATGAATGAAACTTGTTGTTCGCACTTTTCTTTGAAAAAGAACTGGCATTTTGCCACCCTCTATCTTCTTTACATTCTTTTTCATTAGCTAGTATTTGGCTTCAACAACATACTTATAAATTCGTGGCATTACCCAAACTTGTTTGATTAAAAGTAGTGTCTGGAGAAAGGTGAAAAATGATGACTTGCCAGCGGGACACATTCAGATCAGTATACGGTATATTGGTTCTGATGTTATCTCCCTAACAACTTTTTATGTGTATTCATGTTTTTTATTCGGCTATTTATTTATCAATATAAAAATACAATAACAATACCTAAAAAGCCCCAAACCGAATTTTTGCAGGAGGTTCTATTAATATGAAGATTCTCCTTCGGTGGATGGTTATCTTCCTTCTCGCAGTAGCGGGTGAAGGTATTTTTGGCAATTGCACAGGCTATGCCGAGCTGGACAGCGGAAGTTTTGAAATTCCGGATGTGCAGAGAGACTTCGGAGAATATGAACAACCTTCCCAAATGCAAAATAATCCGCCCATATCCCCAAATGCGCAGGCAGAAGAAGAAGGAATCTGGAAAAAGATCAGCGGATCATTGGAAAGTGCCTGGAACTGGGCCAAAGAAAAGGTTTCGGATACTTGGGAATGGACTAAAGAAACAGCATCCTCCGCTTGGGATGGTATTGTAGAGGTTATTTCCAAGATTGCCAATATAATCATAGAGGCCGGTACGGCTATATGGAACTGGATATTGGAGCATGAAACTTTTAGTTTAATCGTTTTAACTATACTCGGAATTGCAGCAGTTATTTTCGGTGGAGCTTTTGTCTCGGCAGTTGGTATTGGAATTCTTGGCGGAATAATTCTTGGCGGGATTGTTTCCTGGTTCTCAGGAAATGAGTTTATGAGTGAAGCTATGCTGGAAGATATGTTGATCTGGGGAATTGGCACAGGAATCGGAGTTATTGCTTTTGAATGGGTAGCAGCTATTGCTGCCAGATTGCCACTTGTTGTTTCCATTGCCAGGAAAGTGCCCTGGTTGGGGAAAGCCTTGCCAAAAATGTTTGGCAGTGCCGCGGGTGGAGGTACAGATCAAAGTATAATTGATTTTCTTAAAGGCCAGTTCAGCTGGAAGAAAACGGCTATTGCAGCTGGTTTAGCTTTTGTCCTTGCCTTCGGCGGAAATTACGTTGCAAACAATTTCGATCAGATTATCAAATGGGTGAATAGCAGGGAAATCCCGACTTTTACACAATCTTTCGTAAAGAACGGAGATTCATTGGCATCGAGTATGCCAATGAAAATTGGCGACACGGAATTCGGCCAGTGGTTACAGAAGTTTGCTAAAAATGGAGATAAAGCAACGGGAATACATATAGATACAGCTATAAATAAGGTTAGTGGTAAAGTTTTTAAAACCAGACCTATTGATTTAAAGACTGAACAGTATATCGTTAACAGAGTTAAAGAATTAAGAAGATCTTTACCAAGTAAATATAAAAAATCAGGTAACTTTGCTTTAGCAGAAGTTCATATTGATGGAATTAGCAAAACTGAGTTTTACGCTCATAGCTCTATTGATGAACTTACCGGAACTTTATCCGAAAGAGTCCCTGATATTTCAGTAAAACCTAAAAACCCAGTGTTTACTGCATATCAAGCACCAAATATTAAAGGGGATTTCTTCCCCAGGGATTCAGATACTGAATATAAGATTCTTAATGATCTCGCAGCCAGACTGGGTGATAATACAAAAGCAGTCGGCAAAATCAAGTTATTCACCGAATTGGATACCTGTGCCAGTTGTAGCAGGGTAATAGCAGAGTTTGCCAAAAAGTATCCAAATATCGAATTAGATATTGTCCATAACAACGGCAACAGATTAATAAAATAATTTGGAGGGGTTTTTGGTGGTGGATTGGCAATACGATGAATTGTTGAATGCTGTAAAAGAAACTTACGAAGATTTTGTGGACAGAAAATTAAGTTATAAACTCGCGTTTGCGAGAACTTCTTATGAATATGAAACAGTATGTAATGAAGGAAAAACAGAAAGATTATTAGTTTATACTGCACTTGGAGAGATTGCGTTGACTCATGAAAAGGTGTTTATTGGAGTAATTGATGCGATAAAAAAAGAACTGACAAGTGTAAACTTCAATGATCTTCAACATGAATTAACACCGGAAGAAATTGAAGACCTCTCCAAAAGGATAAATCGTGTTTTAAAAGGGCTGGAAAGTGTTCAAATAGACTATAGTCCAATAGCTTGATTTTACATAAAAGACAACTTCTGAAGAGTACAAAAAAATTTGAATGGCGAGAAAAGAAATCAAAAGAAGGAAAATCAGCAAAAACAATTGATTATCATCTGATTATTTGACTTTGCAGTGGACATACTCTTGCCGTCAAAGAGCATGTCCACTCTTTTTTACTCCAGGTATGGAGTTGCCTGAATCTTCATATGTAATCCTTCTGTTTTGCTGAACGGCTTACGCTTTAATCTGTGGTATAATAAAGACAATTCAATGTTTTCTTTTGGAGCCTCTTTCGGGCTCTTTTTCTGTTTTTGGGGCGGAAAATATGTCAACTGTATATCCTGCAAATACGGTAACCCCCTCTTTCGTTTTGATCTCTAGCAAATTGGCCATAGGGATTTCGACCTTTCCCGCATCCCCCACATCCAAACGAAGCATTTTTGGTTTCTCTCCGAAAGAACATGTCAAACGAAGCAGACCGGGATGGTCCGGTTCAAAAATGTCTGTCACCTGATCGGAGTGTTTAAATCTTAATTGATTCGGTAACGTTTTAAGGAATTTTTTGATTTCTTCCAATGTTCCTTCGGCCTGGATTTGTCCTCTGATAGCGATTCCTCCTTTCCTGCTATTGTCATCTGGTGTGCTTCTATTATATAATATTCTGAAAAATGGTGACAAATTTTTAAAAGTAACCCGATGATTATCGAAATATAAGCGATAAATCACCAAAGACACGTCATTTAACCAAATATCCTGAAATTTGGGCCGCTATATTCCGAATATGTCCCGTTGCTCGATGGGAGCAGACGCTTTTTTGCTGAAAAAATTTTGGTGGGGGATAGGATGAGTCAGGTAGATCGAATTGCATTTGGCAAATTTGTAAGAGAAATAAGATTGGAAAAGAAGCTTCGTCAAAGCGATTTAATCGATGATTTTCTTTCGCAGCCGGTCCTCAGCAATATCGAGAGCGGAAAAGGACAGGTCAGCGAAGACAAAATGCGTTATGTCCTGAAGAAACTGGGGATTGAAGAGGAACTGTCAAAGTTTTATCTTGACCGGAAAGAAAAGAAAGAAGAGGAAGAGGCAAACGAGGAACTACATATTAGTCT
The DNA here is from genome assembly GCF_013868055.1 of Thermoactinomyces mirandus. Classification (GTDB taxonomy): domain Bacteria; phylum Bacillota; class Bacilli; order Thermoactinomycetales; family Thermoactinomycetaceae; genus Thermoactinomyces; species Thermoactinomyces mirandus. The sequence goes on from NZ_JACEOL010000016.1 coordinate 24,226, forward strand.
GATTGCCGTCGAAAATACGATTGATTTGGTCGGTGCTGACAAGGGCCTGGAGGAACTGAGAGAATTATCGGTGCCCTATAAACATCCTTTCCAGGTCATTCTTGCATATCTGAAAGCTAAAGGTTACTTTAAGAAGAAAAATTGGAAAAAGGCATACAATTATTTTTTTAATGGTATTCATCTTATAGACAAGCATTATCCCGGCATGAGGACATCCAACATAAAAAGCGCCTGTTATCATGATTTAAGCACCATCGAATACAGACAAAACCGGCTCCATCAAGCCCTGATCTATGCCGACGAAGCGCTCAAGCATTTTGTCAAGGATGGCGACAGGCAGTATCTCAAAGACCTGATTCTGATCAGCAAAGTTATTTATCTGGAAAAGCTGAATCGGGTGGGGGACGCGCAAACCATCCTGGATGAAATCGCTTCAAGCGGAACCAGCGCTCAACTTGTTTATGGCAGCGAAAGCAAGGAAGCCTCCTTAAACATGTATGAAATGGAGGCCAAACTGCTGGCAAAAGCAAAACGTTATCCGCAAGCCGTCAAGTTTGCCCTGAAAGGGATCGAACTGGCCAGAATTGACCGGATGTATGAGCGGTCGCTGGAACTGTGGACAACCCTGGGCAGCATCTTCATAGAGACCGGCAAAATCCATCTGGCGCAATGCTGTTTCCGGACTGCCCTCAACTTGAAGAAAAAAATCAAACGGGAGTATCTGCTGGCCTACGTTTACTCACAATTGGGAATGTTGTACTATATACAGGAAGATATCAAAAATGCAGAAAAAGAATTCTCTTTTTCTCTGGAATATAGCCGCAAAACGAATGATATCTATCTGGAAATTGTAGCCCTGACCGGGTTGGGCAAATGTTTGATGAAAAACGGGCAGCGGGATCAAGCCCTTTCTACCCTCAATGAAGCACTAAAGCTGGCTGATCGGCACACCTTTCTGGACAAGAAAAATGAACTGCTCATGATCCTGGCTAATTATCTAAAAAACATCGGCGATCCCAATTTTAAAAACTATGCGCTGGACTTCTTTTCTTCCTATGTGGAGACACTTGAAGGAGGTGTAGATGATATGAACGGAAATGTTTCCTTCCAGCCTATCAAGCGTCATGCCGCTGGTGATCCTCCTAACAGCTAAGTTGAAAATTCCGGGTGGAGGTAAAAGAGACGCGGATTTGAACAGCTTCTAACTCATCAAGCGTCATATCCCAGGTGATCCTCCTGATTTCTAAATTGAAAACTCCGCTAAAAGTTACGGAATTTTGCCATTTCCAATATTTATTCTCCCTGGTTCGGAGCCAGGGAGAATTTTTTATGGTCAAAAAAGTAAACCAGGCGCCTTTAATGGCCCTGGCAGATTCAAAGTCGCTTTCAAATTCCTCATAGGTACGATCAAAACAAAATATGTCATCCCGAACGACAAATTATATGATCTTGGTTTCAATTCCTTATAGGTACGATCAAACCCCAAAAAGTCTTTTTATTAAGCCATTCTACAAACAACCCTATTTTCCTCTTAACGAACTCACTTTTGGGCAAAAAAATAAAAAATCCAGTAATGATGCGGTTTTTGGGAATTTTTATCAGAATATTTGGTGTCGTCGATCCCCCGGGTTTCCTCCTCTACTGGCGACAAATTATAACCTCAATTTATCTGAGGCATATTTTCGTTAGGGGATGACTTTGCTGTGAAATTGTGTTGTCTATTTATGATATAATCGGCTTATCAAAGAGGCAGTTATTACCCTTTTCCGAACACCAGGTGCTTCGAAAAAAAGCCGGGGGTTGTTCGGAAACGCCAAAACCCTTATGAAACAAGGAAAAACTGAGCTTCCAACTGGCAAACGGCAAGGAAAATAACTCGAAATTTTGCCCCAAAAAAGGAGGTGTTCGGAAATTGACGTAGAAGACCAGTAATAACAACGGCTACAGCGGACGCAGTCTAAATCAGTACACCTCATCTAAGAGGATTGAAACTGCAATATCCGAGTTTGATATATGAGTTTGCAGAAGTCTAAATCAGTACACCTCATCTAAGAGGATTGAAACTTATGCGTTTAGGGAGAAAGCAACCGGCCGCTTTGGTCTAAATCAGTACACCTCATCTAAGAGGATTGAAACCCGAAACAATATGTTTCCCCGGTCCCGCACCGGGAAGTCTAAATCAGTACACCTCATCTAAGAGGATTGAAACGACATCGGACGGGGATATAGCAAAGCCAAAAGCCAGTCTCAATAGAAACACCTCATCCAAGAGGATCGAAACTACTGTAGTTAAAGTCTTGCTTTGGTTGACTGTTTCGGGAATAGTCCCTTGTGAATGTATCGGGCAAGGGGCTTTTTTGTTTTTGCAAATAGGACTACGTTAAGTGCGGGACTTTTTCATGATGAGGGATACAGAGGCGTCTGCCTGAAGTTTTCCGGAACGTTATGCCAAATTGAGGTTGGACGCATTATCCAGACTGCCTTAAACTGATAATGATCCCGAGTGCCTTTTATTACACTCCCTGGGGTAACGGGACAAGAACGATTCCAATATTTCTGAGAGGGAAGACACGATGTCAAAAGTTCATCGGATTCATGCCAATTACCGCGACAGGCTGATTGAAATCATTGCCGAGTTGTTACGCGATCCCGGTCCCCACTCAATCAGGGACAAGGCCGAAAGATACGGTATTTCTCAGGAGAAGCTCCGCAAGGATCTCAATTATCTGATCAGCAAGCTTAATGATATGAACCAGAGAGAGTATATCATCCGAAGACGGGGTTATTACGAAGGCAACTTTGTGCGGGCGGTTGTCAACTTGTCCCGCGAGGTGAGGCTGTATCTGTTTCTTGCCCTTCAGCAATTGCGGCCCATGCTGAAGGGAGGCGGGGAAAAAGCATATCAAGCGTTGTTGAACCATGTGTATTCTGTTTTAAGCGAGGAAGATGTTCGAAGATTGAAAGATTGGTCCCATTTCTATTTTGTAAGCGAGTACGGGTATCCTCTGAACAGGAAACATTTTTACCAATCATTGCAGGAAGTGTTTGATTCGATCCGCCTCAACCGGATTTTGCGTTTTCACCATAATGGAAAAATCAAATATTTTGATCCTTATGCGGTCTATTATGCCAAGCATACATTTTACCTTATCGGAAAAACAATCATGGAATCGGATTTCTCCGGCAACAAACTTGTGCATATGCGGCTGGACCGGATTCGGCATCTGGAGAGAACGATTCACCCGAGTCCGGAGAGAGGAAAAAAAGAAGAAGTCTGGGTGTACAAGCAGAATCATGCCCAAAAATATATAGAGAGGATGCTGGAAGCTGAACAGGGTCAGGAAAAAACGGATTATGTTATCCGGATTTATGATAGAAAGGCGTTTGAGCGGATCCGGGAAAAACAGTGGCATCCCAAACAGGAGATCCATGCAATTGATGAAGGAGGAGTGGCCGGGGAAATCATATTTCCGGATACAACCAGCTGGCTAGAAGTCAAAAAATGGATATTGGGGTGGGGAAGTGCGGTTGAATTGATGAAGCCGGCAGAGAAACGAAAGGAAATCTGTGAAGAGATAAAAATGATGTATCTGAAGCGGTATCGAGGCGGGATATGATTGCCTGCTATTGATGCCTGCTTTTTTTGTGATTGATTTTTGTACGGAGTTTTACTCTTATTACATTTCTGCTTTTCGGAACCTTTTAATGGTTCCGTTTTCCATTTTCAGACGAATTTGAGCTATTGCCCTGCTCCGTGCCTGAAGCGGATAATGGCAGTGGGGAGGTTGGAAAAATTGGAACTGCGCGAATTTAGTGACCGCTTGCTGCTTGCGTTCCAGGAGATGGATCTGTCCGAAACCATTGCAAAATCGTTCAACTATAACCCTGAACGCAACCTGCTGGATCAGTCGATGTGGGATCATATTCGCACCGGTGTGGAAGCCTGCCTGGCTCTTTTGAACTATTTAAAATCCTTCGGTTTCCATGTGGATGAAGAAGAGTTGAAGCTTGCTTTGATCGCATTCGTCCTGCACGATTTGCACAAAGAATCGTCCATCCGGAAGAAAGAAGCAAGCGAGTACGCGATCCCGCTTGAGGAAATTGAGAGGGTTTGCCGGCATCTATGCCAAACGATTGAAACAGCTGTTCCGCCTGCCAAGTTTATCCGGGCGGCCGGTGTTTCCAGTTTCTCACCCAAATTGGGCGATCTGGGAGCATTGCCCGGCGAGTGCCGATGGACCTGCATTCGCGATTGGGTCAAGCTGATGGATCAGGCTGCATCTATTACATGTATTGCCGAGTGTATGGAAAAGCGGACGATTCATAACCTGACTGAACATCTCTGTCGGCTGTTGCCGCCTAAAATCACGGAAAATATGCGGATTGTATACCATTACGTCCAGGAGATACGCGGCATGGTTACCACGCAAATGCACAATGGCATGGCCTTGCTGATGAAACAGCATGATTATTTTCCATGGCTTCGGTTTGGGGATGGGACGCTTTACATCACGTTTGCCGGCGGAAGTTTGCCGGAAAAGAAATTGCTGATTGACGGCCTGATGAAACTGTTCTTTTGTTCCATTGCCGATGCGGCTGATCAGGTGGATCGGGAAAAGCTTTTCAACCGGGCTACCTTGCAGTGTCAGACGCTGGCGTTTCTGGTGTATTCTTCGCCGCAGGATTTTGCAAGACTGTTTCATGAGATTTTTCTCAAGGCCTCAGGCAAAAGCAAAACGTTTCCGGAAAACAGCTTCGATAAAGGCAAACTGTCTTCCTATCAGGCAAAGAGCGTGGACGAGCTGTTTGCCCGCTTTGAAATAGATCCTTCCTTTGATGAAGAGTTCCGGGAGAAATGGTACTATACTGCCCGGTATATGGCTGCTTTGCAACGCCTGATTCAGCGTCTGGAAGGGTTGGCGCCTTCTGAATCGCTCAAGAGCCTTGCTGCCAACTTTGGTTTGCAGGCTGATGACATTGTCCGAATGGTACCCGATACTCTTCACAGCAACAACAAGCGGTATGATGGTGCGATCTGGCTGGCTTATCGATATATCAAAAGTGCCGAAGTGGATGGGAAACGCGCTGTTCATTTGCCGATCGAAGAGTGGCGGCTGGAGGTAAGAAAGAAGGCCGTACGCTTGCTTGAAGGAAAAATCACTCCCGAGAAAGTGATGGAGATGATCAGTGATGAGTTGAAAATGAATGAGGATCTCAAGAGTTATTTCAGGGAGCAACTGGTGGTCTCCTGGGAGAAGAGCAGAGAGTTGAACCATCTCGATTCCAGGAATCTGCTGAAAAAGAAAACACGGTCCCAGAAACGGATTTGCAACTTGTGCAACCGGCAGATTCTGGATGGTGTTCAGCCCAAGGTGAAAGGCCAGGTGATCCAGGACAGTGTCAACGTCTTTAGCAACCGGATCTTGCCAAAGGGATGGGTGCCCGGAAAGCGGAGTGATGTGGCAGCTTTGCACTGGTGCGGTGTGTGTTCACTGGAATTTATTTTAAGGCAAGTGTTTTCCGTTGACAGTTTTGCGGGAGGGGACAAGTCACGGCAAATTTATCTGTTTGCTTTTCCGTCCTTTCAAATTACAGAAGAAGGCTTGCTTGAGTTGCAAGAAGAGCTGAAACATTTTTTTGGAACCATTCATGTACATCGTCGGGGAAATTTCAAACACATTTGGCAGTTTCCTTTTGTGGAAGATGATAAAGAACATCTTCGAAATCATTTGCGGGTTCATTTCCAATTGTACAGTGAATTTTTCCAGCAGGAACTGGCAGAACGCAATCGCCCGCCCGGTACAGGAGACGTGTTAAAAGCAAGTCCGCCCGGAAATGTTTTGATGTTTACCTATGACTGTTACAGCAACACGCTTGAACGTACCCGGGAAGAGGCCTGGTTGAAGGCTCTTACGGCAGCACTTTCTCTTCACAAGCTGTATGGTTTCCGGATTTTGTTGACGGAGAAGCCGTTTGTGTTTTTGTCGGACGTGCGTGAGATTCATTATGCAATCCATCTGGATGCTCCTCCTTATAAAGTGGTCCGGCTGTTGAACGGGACCGAAAGCCGCGGGACGGCCGACTTTGTGGTTCCGATTGAACAGGTAAGAGAGATGTTGTATCGCCTGGCCTACATCTGGGAAATTCATCAAACCGTGCATCCGATCGATTTTGCCAAGCCAACGGACAAGAATGTGTCTTCCATATTGCATCAACTGGATGTCCATCCCATGGCGGGAGCCTATTTTTTCAAGAGATTCCTGACTGAAAATCCGTCTCCAACCAACGCTTTTGAACGGTCATGCAGGGAAATTAACCAGAAACAAGGAGGAAACATAATGGGACTTGCAAGGGAAATCGCCCTGGCCTCGCTGGAGCTTTACAAGCCGGATATCTTGCACAAAGGCAGGTCGCATCGTTATGAAAACCTGTTTCGATTAGCTGTTAAGGGGATCAAGGAGAAACGGGATAAAAGCGAATTGTGCGGATTGATCACCAAAAGGCTGGAACGCCTCTCCGGTCAACAGCGTTCAGGCTATGTACCGAGAATTGATGCGACAAAGGTCATGCGGTTTGTGGATCTGGTTTATGACCGGTTTTTCATGGAAGTTTGCGGAGGGAATATTGCCAAACTCAACCAGAAACAGAACCAGTTGGCGGATGGAATTTTCTTTGAGACTCACCTTGAACGGGTAAAAGAAGTTCGAGAAAAACAGGCGGCAAAAGCCGAAAATGGCAGGAGGGATTCAGAATGATTACACAAACAGGCTGGAAGGACTCTCTGGTAAAAAAAAGATTGGAAAGGCATCTCCCGAACGAGATTCCGCTTTATCCCAAAAGGCAAGCTGTTTCTTTGGTGATTGTCCGGGAGTTTGATTCGACGGCCGTGTTGACAACGGAAGGGCAGACACTGGATGTGGAGTTGGTAAGAAGCGGGCGGAAAAACAAGGAGCTGATTTCCCGGGTACTTCTGCAAAAACGCAAACAAATTGCGCCGGAACGCCGGACAGGCCGGGCGTTTAACCGCGATCGCGGCCTCGGAGAAAAATGCGCATATATGGAACAAATGTGCGGAAGATGCCCCGACTGTCTGATATACGGGTATGCGGCAACCAGTGGTGAAGGAGCCCAGCGTTCCCGTGTGTGGACAGATTCCGGCTTTGCGATCCGTTCCTATGATGCGATGCAAAAATCTATTACCCTGAATGCAATCAAGGACTCGACCCAGGGCGGAGTCGCCGGGAGCGCGTTTGCAGAGCGGGAACATATCCGGCCCCAGGTGTTTTTCCCCACCATTGAAACGGCCGTCGATGTTACACCTTCTGAATTCCTTTACATCTTGCGCAACATTCTGGCCACAACCCGTTACGGAGCGGAGAGCAATCGGCAGGGCTTTGTTCAAAACCATGTGGCAGCCATGCTCTTTGGCAGGGGGGAGGTGCTTTCCAATCTGGCCTTGACCCAGGGTGTGTATGACCGGCTGTTGGAGAAAAATGGGGAAAATTTCAACGAGTTTCCGCTGGAACGCTCGGAAGTGACAGAAGCAGTGCTTGATGTGTTAAATGAGGAAGCACATGCGTCGTATCTCCCGGTTGAGATTTGTACCGGTGAAGAACTTCAGGCATTTCTTGCAAGTGTGCGCGACCTGTGGCGAAGTGAGGAGGCGAATGAAGAATGGCTCCGGGAACTGGAAAACGACCATCAGGCATATCTCGAAAAACTGTCCAAATAGAAAAACGGTTTGCCTACCGTATTGTGATTGAGTTGGAGGATTACCTGTTTTTCGCAAGCGCCGAGAAGGGGAAGGTTGCTGAGACCGCTCCCCTCCTCCACAATTACGCACTGGCATATGCCATGTCCTGGGCAGTTTCTCCTTACTATTACAAATACCAGGCACCGGAATACAGCCAACATCTTCAGCCTCTGAACGAAAAGGGAATCTATATCTTTCCTGCCTCAGCAACAGAAGTAACGCACCGGCTCATGCAATATAACACCACCTCTGAATCCTTTCTGATGACTCGGGCACAAAGCCTGGGGTACCCAAACTGGGGATTTATCAAATGCATTCGGCCGGGAGCCAGATTTGAGACATATTCCTTGAGCTACAAATCACTTTCTTTTCCATCACGGATCCGCCTTGGGAAGTGGATGAGTCAGGCACGTCTGGAAGTGGAAGAGATTGCTCCTGAACCTGGAAAGGGAAAACAGAGTCCTGTCATGCTTAATGTTCAGGATCTTCCGAAGACCCCGGATTACTTTACATCCATGTACAATGTATTGCCCACGCGGTTGGTGAAGGAAGCGGAGTGGAAGGAAGAAACAGAAGGTTACCGGGTTGGCGAGGTATTTTTGCCGGAAGCAGCATTTTGGCAGAGGTGAGGACATGATCCGGATTCGGGAAGAAAGAGCGAAAACATATAACTTGCCATTTATCGGAAATATTCGTCCATACGCGCACCAAGCCGTACAACTTCGGTTGGTTGATCGGGCTGTCAGGGGAAAGGGCAAGGCAATCATATGGAACAGGGCACGAACCGGAGCGGGAAAAACTCTGGCCAACTATGGCTATTTGACTCAAAATCCCCAAATGAGAGCCCTGGGAGTCTATCCGGTAAACGAGCTTGTGAAGGATCAGTTTCAATCATTGAAACAGGGCTTGCCGCTGGGCATCTGGGATGAAATCTCTCTCTGGACTGCGGAAGAGATGCGCAAAAACCGAATGCCGGGAGAAAACAAGCTGGAACAGATCAAGCGCTTGTCTACCCCTTATCACCGGGCCGTAATGACCAATCCGGACCACTTGATGCTGATTGCCCAGGAACGGCTGTATGCCTATCGGCAGGGTGAGCGGGTGGAAGCTTTTTACCGGCTTGGTGAATATGCCCTTCAGGTATTTGATGAATTTCATCTGTACAATATTGCACAGGTGAATTTCCTGGCGCAGTGGATGGCCTTCATGGCAGCTTCGTTTCCAAACAGGGAATTTGCATTTATGTTGTCTTCGGCAACTCCGCGGCCTGATGTGTTCCGGTTGCTTGAAGGAACGGGAATAGAGATCTGGAATGTCCAGGAAGAAACAGATCGTTGGCTGAAAGAGGAGAATCCGTCAGTATACGAAGAGAGAGTCTTTTTGGAGCCGATTCATTTGCAGGTGGTTTCAGGTTATTTGCAGGCATGGAACACCGGTGAACGAATTATGCAGAATTGGGGTGAAACAGAGTCTTATTTGTCGGAGTGGCCCGATGCGAAAGGGTTGATCATCCTCGATTCCATACATGAAGCGCAAGTTCTGGCCAATTCATTGCGAGAAAAAGGATATGACGTCGGAGAAGTACACGGTCTGTCTGACCGTAGCCGAAGCCGGGAAGCATTGGCCAGGCAAATCACAGTGGCCACTGCAACGGTGGAAGTGGGAGTCGACTTCAAGGATGAGTTGCGCAAGGATTTCCTGATTTTTGAAGCGCGCAATGCCGGAAGCTTTATGCAACGGCTTGGCCGTATCGGCCGCGGCAGCCGCCTGAATCCTGAACCGCCGCTGCATGTCTGGGCTTATGTGCCGGGGTATGTGGCTGAGCAAATTCGGGACTGTTCCTCATCTGAAATTTCCAGGGCGGAACTGGAAGAGATGGTGACAGGGGCGTATCAAAGTTTCCAGAATTTCTCCCGCTACATTGAAAAAGTGGGAGGAATGAACCTGGTCCACAGTCTTCATCTGCAGAAAAAGCATCATATGGATCGTGAGCAAAATCCGGCTCTTGAAACGGTAAAAGACTTTGCCGGCCGGATGTACGGCGTCGGGTTTGAGGAAATGGAGCGCCAATATCTGAGCTGGAAACGTGAGAAACTTTTGGAGCCTGTTTTGAGTTTCCGCGGACAAAATACCCTTGAATACCAGATTCTCGGATGGGAACCTGAAGAGTCGGAGACCTTTTATCCGGATATCTGGTTTTGGGACGAAACCTCTCCAGATATTCCCCTCAAGCGCTATGATTACAGTTTTGTGCTCAGACGTCGCCGGGTACGGTTTGTGGACAGGGAAGAGCTTGTCAAGCGAGTGAAAGAACATGTTGCCGGGCCGGAACAGGAAGAATTGTTGCAGTCTCTTAAACGGGACCATGTTCTGGGACATGCAGTTGCTTTGGGGGTTCGGGACAAGCCGGCCAGCCTTGTTTGGCGGCTTCCGTTCAAGGCATCACGCTATGCAGAACAGCTTGTTCGGCTGGATCGCCTGAGTCTTGAGTCAGATGAAAGAGACCTGAATGATCAGTTGAACATGTTATTTCAATCCATGAGGAGAACTACCTGGATCGTCTACATTGTCAAGCGGTCAGTCAGAGAGCTGAACGATCATCTTCGCCTGCCGCCCATGTTCCGGGTGTATCCGGCTAAAACGGCACAGGGAGCGGACTGGAGCATCGCATTCAATTCTGAAGCTTTTCAACTCTGGAGTGTCTGGGAAACAGTCAAAAGTGAGGTTTTCTGAGATGGAAATGATGGTGGAGGCTCATGCCATCAATGCATATATCTACTGTCCCCGCCGCTGCTATTACGAGTATGTGGAACGCGTGTTTTATCATAATGTCTATACGATTCATGGGAAACTGCTGCATGATCATGTCGATCATGCCGGCATGGAGCATCGGGGGGAACGGCAACTCTTCCGTTCCCTTTATCTCCGGTCCGAGAGTCTGGGGTTGTCTGTCCGGTGTGATGTCATTGAAGAGGCAGACGGTTCCGTATATCCCGTTGAGTATAAACGGGGACAACAGGCGGGCTGGGAAAACAACCACTTGCAACTTTGCGCTCAAGGATTGGCGTTGGAAGAGCGGATTGGCAGAGAAGTTGCGTTTGGATACCTCTTTTATTACGGATCGTTCAGACGGGAAAAGGTCATGTTTGACAAGTCTTTAAGGGAGCGTACGAAGCAAGCGGTCAAAGAAATCCAGTCCCTGTATTTTCAGGATCTGCCGCCTGAAGGGATTGATGATTGGGCCAAATGCCAAAAGTGCAGTATGGCAGATTATTGCCTGCCGCAGGAAAGAGCCGGATTGAAGGGGAAAGTGCCATGGGAACATTTTATTTGAGCGAGCCTTATTGTTTTGTGCGAAAAGAATCGGAACGACTCAAAATCTATAAGGACCGGTCTCTGATCCGTGAAGTGAGGGTTCAGGAGTTTTCCCGCTTTTTTATCCATGAGTCATCGACGTTGACCACAGATGCGTTGATGTTGCTGGCAGAAAAGGGGATTGATGTGGTGTATTTTTCGGGGAATCGCATGGTTGGCCGGTTTATCGGACCGGAAAACAAAAACGTCCGCTTGCGGATTGCCCAGGTGGAAGCACATCTGTCCCGGGAAAAAAGCTTTCACATCGCACGGAATCTGGTTCTGGCCAAATTGAAAAACACCCGGACCAGCCTGCAACGTTTCGCACGCCGTCGCGAATTGGATCTGGATTCGGTCATATTGTTTATCAAGCAATCGATGGATCATGCTTCAAGAGCGCGGGATCTCGAAGAATTGCGCGGGATTGAAGGAATGGCGGCCAAACGTTATTTTGAAGCAGTCCCCATGTTGATTCGGAAAAGCAGCTTCCAGTTTGACGGGAGAAGCCGAAGGCCGGCCAAAAATCCGTTTAATGCCATGCTGAACTACGGCTATGCCCTGTTGAGGGCGGAACTGACAGGAGCCCTGCAAGCTGCCGGTTTGGATCCTTATATCGGGTATCTGCATCGGGAAAGGTATGGCAGGGAATCACTGTCACTTGATTTGATGGAAGAATTCCGATCAGTCATGGTTGACAATCTGGTCATTAAAATGGCCAACCAGGGCGTGATCAAACCCAAAGATTTTCATGATGATATGGGTGAGCCGCGTTTAAAGGAACATGCCCGGAAACGCTTTTTGGAGGAATTTGACCGCAGGCGAAAAGATGAAGTGTTTCACCAGCTGTTGCGAAGGAAAATGAGTTACCGCGAGGTGTTCCATAAACAGGCAATCTTGCTGGCCAAATTTATCAAAGGGGAAATGGACGATTATTATCCTTTCCTGGTTAAATAAACAGGGGGCTGTGCCATGAAACGCGTGATCTGTTATGATATAATCGACGATCGCAGAAGAAACAGGATATTTAAACTTCTGAAGGATTATGGACGGCATGTGCAATATTCCGTGTTTGAAGTGGAATGTGATGAAAAAAACTGGCTGCAGCTTCAATTCCGCCTGGAATCGCTGTTGAATGAAGAGGACTCGCTGTCTGTTTATACCTTGTGCCAGTCGTGTACACAACGCGCTTTTCATAAAGGAAGTTTTTCCACACGGCTGGCGGAAGACAAAAACCCGATTTTATAGGAGGATTCCATGTACAGGTTATGTTTGAAAGTCAATACATCGTACAGGGGAAATGCAGTCGGAGTCTTGTCAAAGCGGTTCCATGCGTTTGTCCTGCAATCGATTCAGCGTGAATCGCCCTCATTGTCACAACGCTTGCATGACAGCAAAGAGCGGCAGACTTTTTCGACACGACTGATGCCAGTCAGCGGGGAAGTATGGGTCAACACTCCGGATCGGGAGATTGTCGCCTGCCTGCAACGCCATTGGTTGGATCTTCCGGATATCGATCTGATCGACTGGAAGGGAACGATTCAGGAACTTCATTGTCAAACTTTTTCTGAAGTCCTGATCGCCGAAAAATTTTCTCCCGGCTTTACCTTGCATTTCCTGAGCCCGACAACCTTTTATCAACGGGGCAATTATTATCCGCTCCCGGAACTGAAGCGCCTGTTTTCCAGTGCCAGCAAGGCATATAAACTTTGTACCGGAAAGAAAGTGAATTGGGATGAACTTGAACCGCTGATCCGAAAGATCCGGATTGAGCAGTTAACACTGGCCACTGAGCGGGTTTCCTTTGGGAACTTCAATCTTGTAGGATTCAAGGGCAAAATGGCCATGAGCACCAAAGCCTTGCCAACAGAGGAGCAGCATCTGGTCTGGCAGCTGGTGGCATATGGCGCGCTGATGGGATTTGGTTACAAAACCGCTTGGGGGCTTGGCCAAACTCTGCTTGATCCGTTGGAAAAATATACGGGAAATTTTCCGAACACCAGGAGCTTCGAAAAAACCCCGGGGGTTGTTCGGAAACGCCAAAACCCGTATGGAACAAGGAAAAACTGAACTTCCAACTGGCAAATGACAAGGAAAATGACTCAAAAATTTGGCCCAAAAAAGGAGGTGTTCGGAAAATGACGTAGAAGACCAGTAATAACAACGGTTACAGCGAACGCTGTCTCAACAGATACACCTCATTGAAGAGGATTGAAACGGTAGATGAGGCGACAGAAGAAATGGAATGGCGATATAAGTCTCAACAGATACACCTCATTGAAGAGGATTGAAACTTCTGTTTTTTGCGCGCCATCACGTCACCTCCTTGGTCTCAACAGATACACCTCATTGAAGAGGATTGAAACTTCGGCTACATCCAAGCAGGGAAAAACCTTCACCGCTGAGTCTCAATAGATACACCTCATCAGAGAGGTGTTTCTGAATCGAAAGCAATGAATGAAACTTGTTGTTCACAGGACACTTTTCTTTGCAGGAAGGACTGGCAAAACGCCAGTCCTCAATATCTTTTGTATCTTCTTTTTATCGGTTAGTATTTGGCTTCAACAGTATTTTGGAATCCCGCTTACAAATCCGCTGGCATTACCCAAACTTGAAAAGTGGAGCTCGGAGAAAGAAGAAGCATCCAGACTTGCCAGCGGGATACATTCAGATCACTCTGTTGGTCCTGATATCAGATCTCAAAAACGAAAAAGAGCGCTTGACAGCGGTATGTCCCAATTCCGCCTGATGCTATGAAAAAGTTCTTTTCACCAAACTGAAGGACTCTGTGGTTAGTAGGAATATAATAAAAAGCTCTTAGTTGCCGTCTATCCTATAAAAGTCTGTGAACCTCCCGGGATTTTTGCTTGACCAGCGGTTTACAGACTTTTTATGATTTTGCTATACTGAAAACTATTGATTTTACTGGTGTTCACACACGGGGGGTTTTGTTGTATCCATATTGGAATGGAAACATAATAAACGCTGGCCAGAAACAGTAAAAAATAGAAACCTGTTCTTTAAAATCATGAACAGGTTTCTTCAATGGTTTTTAATTTGAGTTGTTTTACTTTTTCTAATTCTGCAAAGTCATATGGCTTAATATCAAAATATTTTACAACACTTCCAACGAGAAATCCAACTTTAAAAGGTTCATCTTCGATGTAGTATTTTTCCCACAGCCAAACACTGTTTTCCACCAAATCCTCTACATGACCACCGCAACGGATGCCAGAATAGATGAATGACACTTTATATGAAAGTTGTCTCTCAAATTCATCCAAACGCTTTTCCACTTCTTCCAGACGATTACACTTTACAAAGTGTTTAAGAGCAAGTGGCGGAAAGCCAAGAGCAATTTCTAATATTTCATGGAATTCTGGCGAAAGTGGTTCCACTTTATTCATTTTTTCCAGAAAATCCTTTTTTATGGATTCAGTTTGAAAAAAAGGAAAAAATCAGCTTTATTATGCGGACTTATATTTTCTTTAATATGGGGATATTTTTTAAACAGATGCATATGTTCCAAATGATTTGGAACATTGGTGCTTGCTAGTAAAGCAGGTTTTATACCCATTAAAAATGCTTCATAATCAATTAATGGTTTCTTCAATTGATATTCCTCCTCCCTCAATAAATTAAG
>NZ_JACEOL010000017.1 GCF_013868055.1 Thermoactinomyces mirandus
GAGACATGGGAGGGTAAACTCCTTGGGTCATTGTGGAGATCCACTAGCGCTCACATATTTTTACAAATAGAGGCTTGCCTCTATTTGAGTAAACCCTTAATTCCTTTTCTATACATCTATTCAAAATGTATCCGTTCTAAATGCCTGGTTCATTTTTCAAAATTGGAGAAAACGAGAGATTGAGTGAGAAAAACTTAATTTATTGAGGGAGGTAGTAAGATGATTGAAACGAGTAACTTTGACCTGTTTTTGGTAAGTCCTCAAACAAAAATGTATTATCAAAATCTTAAAGCTGCTGGTGATCGTGTAGGTAAACCAGTTGTAAACATTCCCCCGCAAGCATACACTCCTATTCCTATGGGCGTTGAAAAATTGGGAAATTTAATCTTACAGGAACTTTCAAATCAATAATATGTTATGCATTTCAATAATCATATGCAGTAATTATCAAATAGAAGTTATATGTCAAAAGGGAGTGATTGAGAACCTTGATAATTTAAACATTTTTGATTGCTTTACTTTAGATACGAAAGGAAGACTTTGATGGAAAAAGAACAAATTCAAAACATTGCTTTTAAGATTATTTTGCACAGTGGTTCATCAAGAACTATGATACACGAAGCATTTAAATTGATGAAAAATAATGATTTCGAAAATGCCGAAAACAAGTTGAAAGAATCAAATGATGAATTATTATTGGCACATCAATGCACAGGATCACTTAATGACAACGATGACATTGAAAGAAGTTGCTTCAGAAATGTTACATCTATATGAAAAACTGGAAAATAAATAAGGAATTTGTTTATGAAAAACAGAGGAAGCGTACTGATAAAACAAAACAGACAAAGATTAAGTATTCAATCGATGTACTTTAATCGATATTTACTTGTAAGATATGTTTCTGCATTATTCTTTTTCACAAATTTGTACTGGCTAATTTTATTGATACTGAGCGATTCATCGCTATATATGATCCCGTTGGTATTGATTATCGTATTATTATTCAGTATCGCAGAACAGGTGAAAATGTACAGCAAGCATACCAATAATGCCAAATACACAAAATATTGCTTTATGGTTTTGCTTTTTACAAATGTGGTTTTGGTAATACCGACTTGTTTTTATTCTTCGTACAGTCAATTATATCCTTTTCTTGTAAATCAAACGAAGTCCAGATTATTGGTTTTAAGTATTCTGGTTATAGGGATATTATTAAGTTTATTAATCTCTACCGTTTACACCAGATCAAACATAACGAGGATAAACATTATGATCGTATCAAGAAATACGAAAAGGCTATTAATTAATAATAGAAAAGAGGTATTTCTGTGGCATCCGAAAACAAAGCATTTGCTTTATTTGAAAAGTATCTAATGGGTCCAATGGGCAAAGTCGCATCGTGGCGTTTTGTACGTGCAATAATGGCTGCAGGGATGGCTTCTATTCCGTTTGTAATCGTTGGTTCGATGTTCCTCGTGTTTAACGTGTTGCCACAAACATTCACATTTTTACAAGGTTTTTTCGATAACTCTTTTTTTAGAGTCAGTGATTTGTATATGCTGGCGAATAAAGCAACTATGGGAATAATAGCGTTATATTTCGGCCTTGTTGTTGGCTATGAGTATACAAAAATATTTGCCGAAGAAGAAAATTTAAATCTATCACCCTTGAATGGTGCTTTACTATCATTATTTGCTTTTTTTATGACTGTCCCTCAATTGGTTTTAGAAAATGGGAGAATGTCTCTAGTACATCAAATTGGTGATAAAATCGTTCATGGATGGGCGATGGTTGAAGATGGTGTAAGCCGTTTGGGGGCTACAGGAATATTCGTAGCGATCATTATGGCTATTGTGGCTGTGCAATTATACAGACTGTGTGTGAAACAACATTGGGTTATAAAAATGCCGGAAGCAGTACCGGAGGGTGTATCCCGATCATTTACAGCATTAATTCCGGCATTTTTGGTTGCTATAACTGTTTTATTGATTAACGGTATTTTAATTGCATTAGGTACGGATATATTTAAATTAGTAGCAATTCCTTTTGGGTTTGTTGTTAATTTAACAAGCAGCTGGTTGGGGATCCTGGTTATTTACTTTATAATCTCTGCACTTTGGCTGGTAGGTATCCATGGAACATCAATTGTTTTTGGGTTCCTGACACCAATCGTTCTTACAAATATGCAATCCAATGTAGACGGAGCAAATATTCCATTTGCAGGGGAATTCAACAATGCTTTTGTAGTTATGGGTGGTACCGGGGCAACATTAGGTTTATGTCTGTTTATTGCATTCTTTGCAAGATCGAAACAATTAAGCGTTTTAGGCAAGGCGGCTCTTGCCCCTGGTATTTTTAACATAAATGAACCATTAATGTTTGGACTGCCGATTGTGTATAATCCATTCTTGGCGATCCCGTTCTTTTTGGCGCCAATGGTCTCAGCTTCTATAGGTTATTGGGCAATTAAACTGCAAATTGTGGACGCAATTGTTGCAATGATGCCTTGGCCTACCCCGGCAGGTATAGGTGCCTTTATCAGCACTGGCGGAGACTATATGGCAGCAGTGATTGCATTGGTTTGTGCTTTTGCAGCTTTTCTGGTTTGGCTGCCATTCATTAAAATATACGATAAAAGGTTAGTTGAGCAAGAAAAAGGTGCGGAATCAGCAACTATCTGATGTTTTCGCCAAACAAATTGCAGAGGAATGATGGAAGCGCATAAATTGAAGATATAATAGGGTACCGGCATATTGCCGGTACCCCCTATTACCGGGAGCAGATTCAAAAAACAGACTATTTCCAATTTATACCTGGATTTGGTTATTTTTAAAGGCATAAATGAATAACACACGGTTTGGTTGAATAAGGTCATTTAAAAAATGCTCAGATTTTTTTCCGAGCATTTTTTGTACTGATAATGGGTATATTCATGATCATTTCTGGATCCATAACGGCCTCGGTCAATATGAGCATGTGTATTGTCCTAAACCAGGACCTGGATCAGAGTTTGCCACAAGCCGGTTCCCGATTCTCGATTTCCTTGATGTAAAAGGAATTTCATACTTGTAAAACTTTACCTTGCAAACCATTCATTTAATCCTGTTATCAATTTTGCACAACAAGGGATCACTTCGTCCCTGCAAGTCCTTTATTGATAAGATCATTTATGATTTTGGCCATTTCTTTTGGTGATTTGTCCATTCCATTGTTTAGCCATTTTTTCATGACATCAATACTTCCGCTGATGATAAACGTACTCAAATACTTGGAAAAATCCTCGTCGATGTGAACAGATGTCCAGTTTTTCATGAAAAAATGATGTGCGAAAACGATCACTTTCTTCTGGAATGTCGTATCTGCTTTTTCATGGAGCAGTGTTTTGCATATCTCCTGTTTTGAAGCCAGGTATTCTAACAATTTTTCGAACATCTGGAGGGTGTCTTGTTCGGTCTCGTAATTGTACTGACTCAAATACCTCGTCATGTCGTCAATAATTTCTTCTTCAATTTTGTCAAGAAGGTCAAATTGATCAGAGTAATGTGAATAAAATGTGGAGCGATTGATATCGGCCAGTTCACATATTTCTTTAACGGTGATGGAAGAAATCGGTTTTTCTTTTAACAGCTTCATGAGACTATTCTTCAAAACCATCCGGGTATATTTTTTACGTCTGTCTAATTTGAAACTAGTCATAAAGAGCTCCTTTTTTTACCGTTTTCCAACACAATTTATGGTTGTGTTGGAAAAATTACGGAAGTTGTTAAACTGTTTGTTGATTAGACAACACTGTGTACGTAAAATAATATAGTGAATATTTAAAAATGGCAAGAGGGGGTGTATTATGAAAAACATTGCAGCAGGAATTATCAAACATAAAAAGACTGTTGCAATTACTTTTATAATCCTTGCAGTCATTTGTACTTTGGCATGGTTTGCGGTATCGGTAAACTACGATATAAAAGATTACTTGCCGGATGATGCCCCATCTACAAAAGCAATGCCTGTTATGGAACAGGAATTTGAGGGGAATGTTCCGACAAACAGAGTCATGATAAAAGATGTTACCATACAGGAAGCTCTTGCCTTTAAAGAGAAACTGGCTGCCATTGATGGTGTATCAGATGTCACCTGGCTGGATGATGCCATCGACATAAAAACTCCACTCGAAATGGCTGATGATGAAATTGTGGAATCCTATTACAAGGATGGCAATGCCTTGTTTTCATTCAGTATCCGTGATAGAGATGAAGTAGCCGTAACCGATGCCATTTACAATCTGATTGGTGAAGAAAATGCCATGTCAGGGGAATCGCTCAATACGGCTACCCAACAAAAGATGACCGGAAGAGAATCGATATACGCGACCGTCTTGTTGATTCCGATTATTATACTGATTTTAGTCTTATCTACCAACTCCTGGATAGAACCGTTGTTTTTTTTAACGGCTATTGGTATTTCGGTCTTGATTAATATGGGATCGAACATTTTTCTTGGGGAAATATCCTTTGTGACTCAATCGGTCGCACCAATCTTACAGTTAGCTGTATCGCTTGATTATGCGATTTTCCTTCTTCACAGTTTTGCCGATTACAGAAAGAAAATAGCAGATCCCCTTCAAGCGATGGAGCTTGCCATGAAGAAATCCTTTCCGGCTATTGCGGCCAGTGCGTCAACAACCTTTTTTGGCTTTATTGCGTTATCGTTTATGAACTTTGAAATTGGTTCAGATTTGGGAATGAACCTGGTAAAAGGAATTTTATTAAGCTTCATCAGTGTAATGGTCTTTTTGCCTGCACTAACGCTTATGTTTTATAAATGGATTGATAAAACGCAACATAAACCATTACTTCCAAGCATTAAGAATATAGGAAGTCATATTATAAAATTCGGGATACCAAGCTTGTTGCTTGTATTTATTCTGGTTGTCCCAGCCTTTCTGGCACAAAGTCATACCAATTTCACATATGGCATCGGAGAGCAGCCGGAGACCACAAGGGCTGGCAGTGATTTGGCGAAAATCAGAGAACATTTTGGAGAGAGTACCCCGATCGTGTTACTTGTCCCAAAAGGGAATATAGCCAAAGAAGAGAAACTGGTACATGATTTGGAAAAGATCGAGCATGTGACCAGTGTTCTTGCTTATGTCAACACAGTCAGTGCTGCGATTCCTCCGGAGTATTTGGACCCATCCGTGACAGACCAGTTTTATTCCGAAAATTACAGCCGGATCATTCTTCAAACAGATACCAAAAACGAAGGTGAAGAGGCGTTTCATTTAATCGAGCAGGTTCAACGCACGGCAGAAAATTACTATGGTAAAGATGTTCATTTGCTCGGGGAAAGCGTGACATTGTACGATATAAAAAATACAGTGCAAAAGGATAATAAATTGGTCAATTTGTTGACTATTATTACCATTGCCATTGTTCTGCTCATGACATTCAAATCTGTTTCGATTCCTTTGATACTGCTTCTTGCAATTCAATCAGCCGTCTGGATCAATCTGTCTGTTCCGTATTTTACCGGTACCTCATTAGTTTATGTGGGT
This sequence comes from Thermoactinomyces mirandus, assembly GCF_013868055.1. Lineage (GTDB taxonomy): Bacteria > Bacillota > Bacilli > Thermoactinomycetales > Thermoactinomycetaceae > Thermoactinomyces > Thermoactinomyces mirandus. Next base: position 5,555 of record NZ_JACEOL010000017.1, read on the forward strand.
TATTTGCTAGTCAGCATCATTCAGCTTGCAGCAACAGTAGATTATGCCATTCTTCTAACGGATGCATATAAAGAGTATCGGAAGAAAATGCCGGCACTCGAAGCAATTAAGAAAACGGCAGATAAGAAGATTTTCGCTATAGCGGTTTCTGCTTCGATTTTATCAAGTGTAGGTTTTATTTTAGGGATTACTTCATCCAACCCAATTGTGGCATCAATCGGGTTACTGCTTGGAAGAGGTACACTGCTTGCCTTTATTATGGTAGTTTTCTTCTTGCCTGCCATGTTACTGGTCTTCGATAAATTGATTGCGAAAACAACCTGGAAAGCAAATTTCTATAAGGAGAAATGACGATGAGGAGAATAAGAAAGTTTCTGCTTGTCTTTGCAACAATCATTTTAATGCTGCCGTCATTTCATGTTACGGCGGCTTCAAATGACAGCAAGCCAAGAGAAGATCCATCCCCGGAAAAAGGGGAAATCTCCTCAAAGGATGAAGTTGTCTATGCAAAGTTAAATGCTAATGGCAAAAGCCAGGAGATCTATGTTGTAAACATTTTGGATGTAGAAAAAGCGGGGAAAATCATTGACTATGGTCCGTATACCAGTCTGAAAAATCTGACCGATTTATCCCGAATAGAACAAAAGAACAACAGAGTGGAGTTTACTGCTCCACAGGGGAAATTTTATTATCAGGGAAAAATGGTTAAAAACTCCTTGCCATGGGACATTTCCGTTTCTTATTTGTTGGACGGAAAGGAAATGACCCCTGAAGAGATTGCCGGAAAAGACGGACATGTACAAATCCGGATTGCAACATCGGCCAATGAAAAAGCGGATCCAACATTTATTAAAAACTACTTGTTACAAATTTCTCTTTCTCTTGATCTGGAGCGTTACAGCAATATTCAGGCTCCTGACGGGATGCTTGCCAATGCGGGGAAGAATAAACAAATCACATTTACCGTGATGCCTGAAGAAGAGAAAGAGATGATCCTTGAAGCGGATGCAGTTGATTTCGAGCTGGAAGGGATTAATATCACGGCAATACCGCCTTCTTTACCTGTTGATGCACCAGATATAAGTAAGATGACTGGTGGTATGAAAGCCTTGACAAGCGCCATTGGAGAGGCTAACAAAGGTGTCGGGCAATTGAAAAATGGGGTTGCTGAATTAAACAATGGAGTAAAAAATCTGCGGAACGGTTCCGAGGCTTATAAAGACGGGATTTCTGCAATTGATGCTTCTTCTTCGAAACTGGTTAACGCCTCCCGAAGCATTGAGCAGGCACTTGAAACACTAAACAGATCTCTGAGCAACAACCCGGGAGAAATAGGGCTTGGCGATTTGAAAAAGCTGAAGGACGGACTCTCCCAAATTGCAAATGGACTGGAAAAAGCAGCGCAAGGCCTGGATATTTTAAAAGAAAACCATGCCACTGCTTACAGTGCATTAAACAAAGCTATGAAAGGCATTCCTGACTATAAGATTTCAGAAGAAGAAATCCGGCAGTTGTACAAGAGCGGTGCAGATCATGCAGTACTGGATCAATTGGTTGAAACTTATTCCGCTGCACGGGTTGCAAAAGGAACATATTCGTCTGTAAAAGGTGGTTTTGCTGCTGTAGATGTATCATTGGGACAAATTAGCAGATCCCTTGCACAGATGGCAAACAATCTGGATACAATGGCAGATGGGCTTTCGTCTGCTCCGGAAGCTGTGGATATTGCTGATTCATTCGCGAAGTTACAAAAAGGAATAGCTACTCTGTCTTCCAATTATAAAGCGTTCCATTCAGGATTGGTAGATTATACTGCCGGAGTAAGCCAATTATCCAGCTCCTATAAAGAGATGCACAATGGCGTCGAGGACTTGTCCAAAGGAACAGGTAAATTGGAAAATGGTGCAAGCAAACTGCATAATGGAACGTCTGAACTTTATGCGTCTACCAGTGATTTGCCTGGCCAAATGAAACAGGAAGTTGATCAGCTGATGGCGGATTATGATAAATCTGATTTTGAAGCTGTATCCTTTGTTTCACCCGGAAACAAAAATATCAGTTCAGTCCAGTTTGTCTTCAAAACAGAAAGCATTAAACAAGAAAAGCCAGAAGAGACAGAAAAACCGGCACAAGAAAGAAAGGGAGTCTGGGCTCGTTTGAAAGACCTGTTTTTATAAGAATCAGGTTAAAGCAGGTGTTGACATTTCCTGATTTTTGCTGAAAGCATGGAAGATGCATGCGGTAAATCTCTCAAAAAAAGTCTTTCATCAAATTGATGAAGGACTTTTTTTAACAGGCTGTTCTTTCTTGCAGTCAGTTCTGCAGAATAATTTTGTCAATTATGGCGCGGGCCGGGCAAACTCATAGCTGTTGCTGACAAGTAACATCGTGCATCCGATTGAGAAAACCGCGGCTTCAGAAAGATGCTGCCTTCTCTGTAACATGAAATATCCATATTTTTTGTTGGAATATCTGTCTAAAGAAATTATTTTTCCTTACATGCGATCCTGAATATTATTTATAAACAATTTAAAGGATTTTACGTTATTAAATGTAAAATTTGATATCCAATCAGACCTGAAATTACGACAGGTATTAACATATACAACGAAGCCATTCGATTTTTGGCTGTATGTTCCAAAAGCAAGACCAGAATAAAACCAACTATAATTTGAACAGTATCGACATCGAGTATATGGCGATAACTGTCGATATGAATGAATTTGTCCGATCCCTCAGCAATGAATATACCACCGATAAGTGCACTGCCGAATTTATGTTTTGAACTGTGATCCCTTCCCCACAAAAATCCCGCGATTCCAAAAATAAAACCGCCAACGACAGCTGCTCCGGTCTATACCAATATAAAATATATAGAATGAGGGACATTTTGAATCAGCATAGCATAAAAATAATATCCAGTTACCATTCCAATAAGATTTATTATGCTAAGTATTGCACTTTGCAATTTTTTTGAGCCCAGTGCTCCCACAAAAAATGCTGGTATAAGCCATACAGTTCCTGAATTAGCAAGCCAATTCCAGCTTCCTGGAAGAACTCCTTGCCCCAGGACAGTAAGTATCCCTATGCCCAATCCAATGACAGATGATAACAGTATTTTTTTCCAAAGCCTCATAATCCACCGCCAATAAATAGATTCTGCAAAGAGTTTTTTCTTAAAAAATTTTACTATAAATATTAGTGTGAGTAAAAGATATATAACCAACCCTTGAGTGAGATCTTTGCAATTATTTTAAAGGCGGCTGATGAACAATACCCGGTTTGCTTTCTGAAATGATTCATATCCATAGAAGCCTGGCTGTTTTCTCTTTCTTCATATAAAATTAACTCCCAGATTATAAAAAATTCTGGACAAACTAATAAAATTATTAAACAGACCGTATGGATGCAATAAACTGCCGGCTAAAAACAGGACAGGGTGTCCAACACGAGCACCCTGTCCAATATCTTTTGATTACATTTTTAGTGAAGGTATTCAAGGGCTTTCGAAGCCATTTTGTATCGATTGTCTTCTTTTATGACCAGTTCCATGTCTTCCAGTTCCCGTAAACTGCTGCGTATCTTGAAAAGAGGGAGACCTGTTTTTTGGGAGATTTCCTGTGCTGACAAGAAATCCTTCTCAATGCTTTGCAAAAGTTTTTTCGCCGATTCCGATAAATGTCCGCTGTCTGTGAAACACGCCATGAAGATCCCCCTTTATAATTGTTTTTTGCAGAAATACCAATCCGTACATTCCAGATTTTCATCGTTCAAGCGCTCTTCAGCCACTTCAATATTTGGCGGTGTAGGCAACAATACTTTATCCCCTTCGCGCCAGTTTGCCGGAGTGGCAACCCCGTTTTCATCCGTGGTTTGAAGCGCCTTTACCAGGCGGAGAATCTCATCCATGTTTCTTCCTGTTGTCAGGGGATAGTAGATGATAGCCCGGATAACTTGTTTATCATCGATAACAAATACTGCCCGTGAGGTTTCTGTTGTGCTTTCGTCAGGCATAATCATGCCGTATAACTGGGCCACATCTTTGTTCAGGTCGGCGATGATGGGAAATTCCAGCTTGACGCCAAATTTTTCTTTCACATTGCGGATCCAGGAAATGTGGGAGGATACACTGTCAACACTTAACCCAAGCAGTTCGGTATTTAATTTGCGGAGCTCAGGATAAATTTGCTGGAATGCAATAAATTCTGTCGTACATACGGGTGTAAAGTCAGCTGGATGGGAGAACAGGACAAGCCAGCTACCTTCATAGTCTGACAAACGAATAGTACCTTGGGTTGTAACTGCTTCAAATTGCGGTGCTTTTGAACCGATTCGCGGCAGGGAACGTACTTCGCTATTTGTATTTTCACTCATTTGTGTGCCTCCTCAATTTATAATAATTATTATCTAATAATGATTATATACTAAAAAAGAGTAAGTGTCTACTTTTAATCTTACTAATAATGTAAGGAAGTTATGAACGGAATTATCTAGAAGAGAAAGAAAAATTACAAATCAGGACTGGGGGGTTCATAAAAAGGTTGCGACTTTCCCCTGAAGGAAACTCCCAAACAGGAAAGGAATGGATTTCGTTGCCATTCCTTTCCTTGATCAATGGCCGGTTGAAACTGCAAGAACCGTTATTATATAGTCTTGCGGATGTTTGCTTATTTTATTGGGCCTCTGGTAATCGTGGTAAGTCGGGAATTAATTGCAAAGATCTTTGCGTTTATCTCTGTTATTCCAGAACCGGCCAATCTCTTGGAATGCATGTCCAAATATTTTTCAGCAGTTTCCTTTGTTTCGAAGAGATATATTCCTCCCGCTTCATAGGTTTCAGAATTTTCAGTCCAGTTTTTCCAAAGAAACCCTTCTTCTTGATTAGTACTTTGCGCTAAATCAGAAAATGCTTTCGCCATTTCCTCCCCGAATGGTCCATGCATGTTAAAATCGATTTGTAAAACGCAGGCCATTGTCCTCCTCCTTTGTCATGATGCAGGTTGTAAAATATGATTTTCCTGGAATTTCCTATCACTGACTGGTAAAAGTTTTTTTCGCAAAAGTATTAATGTCCGGCTTCAGTACGGTATTATTTCCAGTGTTGCTAGATTGCCTATATAATATAAAGAACTATAAAAGCCGATTATAAGCAACGATTAGTGCTTTAACGCAGGATAACAGCGCCGTTTTGATTCTTTATGATCCCGATTTTTCACCGGGTGACGGGTTATACCGGTAAAATCCGGGGAAAATAAGATCTTTGTCAGAAATTTAAACTTTGCTAGAATCTGGTTTGATCTTGATGAAAATGGATAGAGTGTAAATTAGATAGTTATGCCTGCAGGGTGCATTTAGTTTACAAATACATAGAATAATGGTCTTTTTTGATTTTTGCTGGTTTCTGAACAGCAAAAAGACAGACCATTTCAGCTGGCTTTCATTGAGGATTTCAAGCAAGTTTAAGGTATTTTTGCCAATCTGGCAAGATTAATCACATGTTGGCCAAATTGTTCATGGGGTAAGTTTTTTTAAGATGTTTGCTCTTATTTTTTAAAATAAATAAATATATTTAATAAATGAAATTGTTTACATACTTCATTAAAAAACCTTTTTATAATTTTTGATTAACCATTATTGCCGATCAAAACCCGAACCTGTTCAAAAAATTGGAGACACCATGATCTTTCCCTGGAACCAGTAAATGTTTATTGCTCGAAATTCAGATCATCACATGACTTTTATAGTCGAAGAGAGAGGAGAATTATTGATGCTATTGCGAGTTGGATTAGATGTTGGTTCAATTACATCGAAAATAGTGGTGCTTAACAGCGCGGCCAGAACAGTCTACCAAAAATATTGCAGGCATTATTCAGATGTGAAAAAGACAACGCTCCAAATGTTAAAGATGGTATTAAACCGGTATCCAAAAGCAAGGGTAACGATGAATATAGCTGGTTCGGCAGGGATTTCACTGGCAAAGCAGGTTCAAATTCCTTTTATTCAGGAAGTGATGGCTTGTACGGAAGCGGTTGAGCATTATATTCCGGAAACTGATGTTGTGATTGAGCTTGGCGGTGAGGATGCAAAGATCATTTATTTCCGAAACGGGATCGAACAGCGGATGAATTCGGCCTGTGCGGGAGGTACCGGGGCGTTCATTGATCAAATTGCTGCGTTGCTGCAAACGGATGCTGCCGGATTAAATGAACTGGCAAAAGGCCATCAGAAAATTTATCCCATCGCTTCCCGTTGCGGTGTATTTGCAAAAACGGATGTTCAATCACTGTTGAATGAAGGCGTAAGCAAAGAGGATATTGCTGCTTCCGTTTTTCAAAGTGTCGTTACGCAAACCATTAGCGGTTTGGCATGCGGTCGCCCGATTCGGGGAAAGGTTGCATTCCTGGGAGGTCCGCTTACGTACTTGTCGGAGTTGCGCCTGCGTTTTATTGAAACCTTGAAACTGGAAGAGGCAGATGTGGTTTTTCCACCAAACAGCCAATATTTTGTAGCTTATGGAGCAGCCTTTTGCAGTGTGAAAAGCAAACCGGTCGCATTGGCCCAATTGTGCAAACGGCTGGAAACATACTCCTTGACTTCATCCAGCCAGGAAATTGACACATTGCCGAGGTTGTTTGAAGGAGAAAGAGATTTGCAGGCCTTTCGCGAACGGCATCAACGGGCTAAAGTCCCCAGGGGAAATCTTGAGTCCTATGAAGGGCCTGCTTTTCTCGGTATCGACGCGGGTTCCACCACAACCAAAATTGTGTTAATGGGAGCAAAAAACGATGAGTTGTTATATACATTTTATGAAAGTAATAAAGGAAACCCTTTACAATCGGTTATGGATGGTTTGGGGGATTTGTATGCCAAAATGCCGGATCGAGTATATATTGTCAATTCAGCAGTAACGGGATACGGAGAAGGACTGGTCAGAGCGGCATTAAAGGTTGACATTGGAGAAGTTGAGACAGTTGCTCATTATAAAGCGGCTGCCAAATTTTTGCCGAATGTGGATTTTATTCTGGATATTGGCGGACAGGATATGAAATGTATTAAAGTAAAAAACGGCGCCATTGATCATCTGATGTTAAATGAAGCCTGTTCTTCCGGTTGTGGTTCGTTTCTGGAAAGCTTTGCCCATTCTTTAAATATCCCGATCGAGAAATTTGCCCAGGAAGCATTGCGGGCTGACCGGCCTGTCAATTTGGGATCCCGTTGTACGGTATTTATGAATTCGAAAGTAAAACAGGTGCAAAAAGAAGGTGTGACCCTTCCAAATCTGTTTGCCGGCCTTTCGTATTCTGTGATCAGAAATGCCATTCAAAAAGTAATGAAATTACGGGATCCGGAGGAACTTGGCGAACATATTATTGTGCAAGGAGGCACATTCTATAATGAAGCTGTCTTGCGGGCGTTTGAACTGTTAATACAGAAAGAGGTTGTACGCCCTGATATTGCCGGAATGATGGGCGCTTATGGATGTGCGTTAATTGCGAAAGAAAGATATGAACAAAAAGAAAGTGAAATATTGAACATAGATGGGTTGAAGACATTTACATGCCAGACCTCGCACAGCCGTTGCAAGCTTTGTGCCAATAACTGCCCCTTGACGATCAGCCGCTTCAAGGACAAGCGAGTGTTCATCACCGGAAACCGTTGCGAACGGGGAGCAGGCAAAACGAGAAAGAAAACGGAGCTGCCAAATCTTTACAAATACAAATACGAGCGATTGTTCCAATATGAATCGTTACATAGCAAGGAAGCCAAACGGGGTCGGCTGGGGATTCCCCGCGTTCTGAATATGTACGAGAATTATCCGTTTTGGCACACTGTTTTTACGAAACTGGGTTTTGAAGTTGTCCTGTCTCCCAAATCAAGCAAAAAGATTTTCGAGAAAGGCATGGAATCCATTCCATCCGAGGCCGCCTGTTACCCGGCCAAATTGGTGCATGGCCATATTCAAAGCCTGGCTGAACGGGATGTTGACCTGATTTTTTATCCATCAGTCATTTATGAGAAAAAGGAATCAGAAGAAACAACCAACCACTTTAACTGTCCGGTTGTAGCGTCTTATCCGGAAGTGATTCGTGTTAACATGGATGTATTAAGAGAGAAGCAAATAACATTTCTCCAGCCATTTTTAACATTGGATAATGAAAATGCCATCCTCAATGAATTGGCAAATTGCTTTCCGGACATTGCAAAAAAGGAGATGGCCCAGGCGGTTAAAGCCGGATTGCAGGAAGCGGAGCGCGTAAAACAGGATCTTCATCAAAAAGGGGAAGAGACCATTCAATACTTGAAAAAAACCGGCAAAAAAGGGATTGTTTTGGCCGGAAGGCCGTACCATGTTGACCCTGAGATTAATCATGGCATTTCAGAACTGATTACAGCGTTGGATATGGCTGTCTTGACAGAAGACTCCATTTCCCATTTGGCAGAAGCTGAAAAAGATCCGCGGGTAGTCAACCAGTGGACGTATCATTCGAGGCTGTACCGTGCGGCAAGAGTGGTTGTCAACCACAAGGAACTGGAGCTTGTTCAGCTTAATTCATTCGGGTGCGGGTTGGATGCGGTTACAAGCGATATGGTTCAGGAGATTTTGGAAGAAAACGGGAAAATGTACACGGCAATCAAGATTGATGAGATGAACAATCTCGGGGCAGCCCGAATTCGCATCCGTTCCTTGAAAGCGGCCATGGAGGAACGGGAAGACAAATGGAAAGCTGTTCAAACAGCGAAAGAGAGAAAACAGGTTCCCGTATTTACGAAAAAAATGAAAAAGGAGTATACGATCTTAATCCCGCAAATGTCACCGATTCATTTTGATTTGTATGAAGTGGCCCTTGAAAGCGAGGGCTATAGGGCGGAATTATTGCCAACAGTTTCCCATGAAGCGGTTGATGTTGGTTTGAGATATATAAATAACGATGCCTGTTATCCTGCCATCTTAACAGCAGGTCAACTGGTCCATGCCTTGCAAAGCGGGAACTACGATCTCAATCGAACCGCATTGATCATGTCCCAGACAGGTGGGGCGTGCCGGGCGACGAACTATATCGCTTTATTGCGTCGGGCTTTAAAGGACGCGGGAATGGAGCAAGTTCCGGTTATTTCGTTAAATGCCCTCGGATTGGAAAAGCATCCCGGTTTCAAATTTCGGTTCAGCCTCATTAGAAAGCTGATTGCAGCCACTGTATACGGCGACGCATTCATGCGAATGATTTACCGGGTCAGGCCATATGAGATGAAAAAGGGAAGCACGGATGAATTGCATCAAAAATGGCTGGACATTTGTAAACGATCCTTGAACAATTTCCGCTTTGCGGAATATAAGGCGGTTCTGTCTGAAATGGTCAAGGAGTTTGACCGGCACCCGGCTATTTTTGTGAAAAAGCCTAAATTTGGCATTGTCGGGGAAATTCTGGTGAAATTCCATCCAGATGCAAATAATAAAATTGTTGAACTCATAGAGAGTGAAGGCGGGGAAGCGGTAATGCCGGATATATTTGATTTCTTCCTGTATTGTGCGTTTGACAGGGGCGCCAGTCTGGAAAAAAGCAGGTTGGTGATTCCGCTTCGCCATGCAATAATCAGTTTCCTGGAAATGTATCGAAAACCGCTTAAGGAAGCATTGCAAAAAAGCATACGGTTCTCCGTGCCGCATACGATTTACGAACTGGCAGCCAAGGCCAGGAGATTGTTATCCCTGTCCAACAAAGCCGGAGAAGGCTGGTTTTTGACTGCTGAAATGATGGAACTGATCGAAGGCGGGATTCGTAATATTGCCTGCGTTCAGCCATTTGCCTGTTTACCGAATCATGTGACAGGCAGGGGCATGGTGAAAGGCTTGAAAGATATGTACCCGGAAGCCAATATAACGGTGATCGACTATGATGCGAGTGAATCAGCCGTCAACCAGATTAACCGGTTAAAACTGATGTTGGCAACAGCCTTTAAAAATGAGGAAAAAACGGAACGGAATCTGTCTGTGAAACAGGCGAATTGAGCAGTAAAAGAATTGAACGAAGAACAAAGATGCGGCTTTGAGAAAAACTGCCTCCGGAAGACTGGGCATTGCATGAATCCATTCTTTCGGGGCAATTTGTTTTATGTGAGATTGGAAGAAATTATTTTATGAACAGTTTTGGAAATGAAAGGATTAAAGGGAGACAAAGCGTTTGGTCTGGACAGGTTTAATCAATGGGAATTTGAATAAAAAAAAGGATTACATTATATTTAAATTGTAGTAAGCGCTTACATATGTTTTTATTTATACAACTCTATTATTCTAATTAATATTTGAAGAGGTGGCATAGTAATGGGTTATAAAACAGATGCGGAAATTGCACAGGAAGCAATGTTGTTACCAATTGAGGAAGTTGCAGCGAAAATCGGAATTGAATCCAGTGCTCTCGAAATTTATGGAAACTATAAGGCAAAAATTGACGAAAGCAAATTGGATTACCTGAAAGACCGGAAAGATGGGAATTTGATTCTGGTAACTGCCATGACTCCCACTCCGGCCGGGGAAGGAAAAACAACCATGGCGGTAGGGCTGGGGGATGCATTGCAACGTATCGGAAAGAAAACAGCCATCGCTTTAAGGGAACCATCTTTGGGGCCGGTCTTTGGAATCAAAGGCGGGGCAGCAGGCGGAGGTTACGCCCAGGTAGTACCAATGGAAGATATCAATCTTCACTTTACCGGGGATTTTCATGCGATTGGTGCTGCTAACAACCTATTGGCGGCCATGATCGACAATCATATTCATCACGGGAATGAATTGAATATAGACCCGCGCAAGATTATTTGGAAACGCGTTGTAGACATGAACGATCGCCAACTTCGGTTTATTGTGGACGGATTAAACGGGAAAGCCAATGGAATGCCACGGGAAGACTGTTTCCAAATTACTGTGGCATCCGAAGTCATGGCTATTCTCTGTTTATCAAACAATATACTGGAACTGAAAGAAAAACTGAAAAACATTGTGATTGGGTATACGTATGATGACCGGCCTGTTACGGCTGGCGAACTGAAGGCTCATGGAGCGATGGCCGCCTTACTTAAGGATGCGGTCAAGCCAAATCTGGTTCAGACTCTTGAACATACTCCGGCATTTGTCCATGGGGGACCATTTGCCAATATTGCTCATGGATGCAACAGTATTGCTGCTACGAAACTGGCTTTGAAATGTGCCGATTATGTTGTTACGGAAGCCGGATTTGGCGCAGATCTGGGTGCAGAAAAATTTATCAATATCAAATCGCGTTATGCTGGTTTAAAACCATCAGTCGCTGTTGTTGTCGCAACCGTCAGGGCATTGAAAATGCATGGCGGAGTGCCGAAAAATGAATTAAAGGGAGAAAATCTTGAAGCACTTGAAAAAGGATTGCCCAATCTTCTGAAACATGTGGAGAATATGCAAAATGTCTTTGGCCTGCCAACGGTTGTGGCCATTAACAGATTCCCTCAGGATACGGATGCGGAATTGCAATTGATAGAAGACCAATGCAGGGGATTGGGAGTTAAGGTGGTACTGGCTGATGTCTGGGCAAAAGGGGGAGCAGGAGGAGTAGATTTGGCCAGGCAAGTAGTAAAGCTTGCTGAATTGGAAAGCAAGCTTTCATTTGCGTATGATTTGCAGGACCCGATTACCCTCAAACTTGAAAAAATGGTGCAAAAGGTATATGGCGGAAAAGGAATCGTTCTGACGCCGGCCGCCAGAAAGGAAATCGAAAGACTGGAAGCATTGGGGTATGGCAATCTCCCGATTTGTATGGCAAAAACACAGTATTCCCTCACTGATGACGCCAAAAAGCTCGGGCGTCCCAGTGAATTTGAGATTACCATCAGAGAGGTGAAGATTTCAGCAGGTGCTGGCTTTATTGTTGTTCTGACCGGCAGCATTTTGACCATGCCTGGCCTCCCCAAACATCCTGCAGCAGAAAACATTGATATCAACAAAGAGGGGAAAATAGTTGGTTTGTTCTAACTTTGTACTGTTCCGGGAAATGGGAACCGGCGGCGGCAATGGAGAGCATGCCATGCCGCCGTTATGACAAATTGACAGGAGATGAAGAAATGTTGAAATCGGAACTCAGAAAATCGATGACAGACTTTTTGAAAGGATTATCGGAACGGGAAAAACGGGAGGTGGAAAAAAAGTTATTAAAAAACTTGTTGTCATCAAGCTTGTGGAATGACGCAAAAACCATTGGCGTTACGGTTTCCCGGGGATTTGAGTGGAACACCATGCCGATCATTGAATCGGGATGGGAACAGGGAAAAACGATTTGTGTACCAAAATGCGTCCCAAAGGAAAAGAAGCTTGTCTTTTATGAACTGAGTGATTTCGGTCAATTGGAGAAAAGCTACTATAATCTGTTGGAACCAAAAACAGAAAAAACAAGAAAAGTGGAAAAGTCCAAAATAGACCTGCTCATTGTGCCAGGACTGGTCTTTGATCATCATGGATATCGAATCGGTTTTGGCGGAGGTTATTATGACCGTTTTCTCGCCGATTTCCCAAACAAGACCTTATCCCTGGCCCATACAAGCCAAATCAGGGAGGATCTGCCCATTGATTCCCATGATATTCCTGTCCAGCACCTTATCACCGAAACGGGGAAATTTATGTAGATCAATGCCTGTTTAAAAGTATGGCAAAGAGATACTTTCGATTACGAACAAATACAAAAATATGCTGCTTTAAACGTTAGCAGCATATTTTTATATTGGATTCAATAAATGGCTAAAATTCCCTTTTTTTATAGAAATTTAAAGAGAGCAAACAGGAGATAATCAAGACAATGAAAGTCACCGCCAGGATTATTGCAGTTATTGAAAACTGGGAAATTCTTGTGAAAAGGGTATTTTCGTTAAATAAACCGGTTTGGGAAATCTTGGCCGCAAGAGAACTAACGCCAAACGCCATAATAAAGAAAAGGACAAAAATGATGGTTTTCGCTTTAATGTAACCAAGTTTGAAAGTCGGGGGGAAAGTGATGGAGCACATTAAAGTGACCGCCACAACTGCCCCAAGTATTCCCTCTGCAGTCAACGGCAAAGAGCCTTGCGGGAGGCGAAGAAAGTCCACAATGAGGCTGATCAGGTAATTTAACAGGATGGCAAAGGATGCAAATACATATACAGACAGATACTTTGCCAATACGATCTTCTTTCTGGTAATTGGCAGGCTGACCAATAACTTGCCGCTATTGTTTTGATCCTCCAGTGCGCTGGCGCCAAGAGTCAACATGTAAGTAACAGCCGTTACACTCAGGGTTAATCCGGCTGAACCCATCTCTGTGAAGGAAAATGAAAAAAATAAGGTTAACAGAATCGCTATTGGAAAAGATCTCTTTTGAATTAATATATCTTTCTTAATGAGGTGATACACGATCCTCATCCTTTCTTGTCAAAAATAACAGAATATCGTCCAGGGATGGCTTTTCAACGACAACTGAATCCCCGAAGAGCTTTGTAATTTCCCGTTTATTGCCGGCCAAGGCTTCAAATCCGTATTTATTTTTTTTCAAGCCGATAAAGTGTTTCTGATGATTGGAATTGAGCAACTCTTTGCGCCCTTTAACAATACAATATTCCTCAAGGAGCTCATCTTTGGTTTTGCTTAACAGGATTTCACCCTGATTGATGATGGTGATAAAATCGGCAACTTTCTCCAGATCGGAAGTGATATGAGTCGAGAAAAAAACGGATTTGTTTTCGTCCTGCAACAAAAATTGGAGTGCATCGAGCAATTCATTTCTGATTACGGGATCCAGTCCGGAAGTCGGCTCGTCCATGATCAACAGTTCGGCATGGTGTGAAAGGGCAATTGCCAGGGAAAATTTCATCTTCATTCCTTTGGACAAATGTTTGATTTTTTTCTTGAGAGGCAAATTAAATTCTTTTATATATCTGGCAAATAAACTTTCGTCCCACTTTTTATAAAAAGGACGGATAAAATCCTTCATTTCCTGAACAGTCAATTCTCCATAAAAAAGATTTTCATCGTAAACAAAACCGATTCTCTCCTTAATGGCAATATTGTTTTTTTCACAATCCAATCCAAAGATTTTGATCTGTCCGCTGTCTTTTTTGATCAAATTCATCATCAGCTTGATGGTTGTACTTTTACCGGCGCCATTTGGTCCGATAAAGCCCATAATATAGCCTCTTTCAAGAGAGAAAGTGACGTTTTTCAATGAAAAATCCATGTAGTGCTTGGAAACATTGATGAAGTCCAAAACCTTTTCCATGCATTTCACTCCTCATAAAGCAGTTTTAGCATTTCCTGCAATTCTTCCAATGACAGCCCCACCTGCCTTGCCGTTGAGATTGCTTCCGCCATTTTTTCCTCAACCACTTTCATTCTGTTTTCCCTGAGCATTTCTTTATTGATCGGTGCCACATAAGACCCCTTGCCGGCGACGGTTACGATCAAACCTTCCTTTTCCAGTTCGTCATAGGCTCTTTTGGTGGTGATCACACTGATTTTCAGTTCTTTGGCCAAACTTCTGATCGAAGGCAGGGCTTCTGCTTCGGAAAGTTCACCGTTTATTATTTTTTGTTTTAACTGATTGACAATCTGTAAGTAAATAGGATCGTCAGAAGAATTGGAAACGATAATATTCACTATCAGACATCCTTTGGTTGTTATTACTGTATATATACAATATATACAGTAATAACAGATTAGTCAACCGTATAATAATATTAATTCCTCTTTGATGGATTTTTGAATGTGGAATAACGCCGTTTTTTCATTTGTACATGAACAGATAATTACCAAGGACTATCCGAAAAGAGAAAACAATGCGGTCTGTTTTGGTGCCAGTTGGAATAAGCCGAAAGAAAAACAGGAATTCTGTGCATAAAAGATTAGTAAAGAAAACTAAGCGGAGGGGATTAAGTTTATGACAAATGATCATTATTTATATTCAGCAAAGTCTTTCAGCCTGTTTTTCCAATCACAGATTGTGCACGGGAAATCTGAATGGAAAATGGCGGCTTTTAAAAAGGGAGACTTTATTTAGATATCCGGGAATACCGGAAGCAAAACAGGGACAAGAAAATGCAGAAAGTGTCTTTATCAATGCATCTTTTTTTACTCCTCAATTGACAAAGAATTTGTTTGGATTTTCCCCTGAGCAAGTTCGGCTTGGACTGTTTTTTCGATGATGAGTTTGTAAACCGTCAACAGGCACAAAAACTTGAGAAAAAAGGGGCTATATCTGCAAAAGGGGAGAATGCAGGTTACTTTGGAGTCAGTTACCCGGGTCTTCCATTTCACGCAAACTATTGCGCACTTTGAAAGGGGAAGGCCTGTTTTTTGGAGATTTTCCGGGTTGAGAGGATTTCTTTTTCAGAACTTTGCTCAATATTGCAATAAATATAAGCTATTTGTGAAACACGCCGCGAACCTCCCCTTTTTCCTTGTTCATTGTTGTTTATTCAGGTGCAAAAGAAATGATTGTGGCAGCAGGCAATGTTTAGAATCGGCCAAGTTCGGGAAATGGTATAAAAATTCCAGGAAAACTTGTGGGAACATTGTTTACCTGGTATATCATACAATCGGGAAATGGGATCGTCTCACAGTATCTCTGTTCGATAATGGTTAACATACGGTTTTCCATATTGCTTTTGTTCGCAAACATCCGCCAGAGAGTGGACTAAAAAAGGGACAAATGAGCAGATTCCCAATATTGTTTCTTTTTTATGCGAGGGCAGCAGACGTTAGCTACGGCGAAACCGGAGTGCTGGCCATAGAAGAATTGATTGGCCGTCAAATGGTGAAGCAATGATGGGATCCGGTCAATTGTATGGCTCCGGGATCAATTGAAAATACAGGTGGATAGAGACATTCAAGCATATCACAGCAAGCAATACAAAGTGATTTGCCAAACCGATTGAAATTGTGGCATTCATCCGGTTCTTGCGATGGGAAGGAACGGAGTGTGAACGGAGAGATTGAGCGATCATGGATGGGGAATGGGGCTCACAAATATGCGCTTTATGATGTCCGGTTGGAAATAGTTTTTTTATGGAAAGGCCAAAATCCAATTCAACACAAGTACATGATGATTTCATGATGCCTTCTCATAGAAGTTTTTTTGTATTTTTTCTCGCATAGGACACGTTGGGATTACAGCCGTAAACCGATTAACAAGGAGGCATTACCTGTTGAATAAAGAAAAAGAAAGGAAAGAATTCAGGTTTAAAAAGAAGAAAGCGCCAAAATTAAAAAAAGATGATATCATGGTTGTCGATGCAGAGTCTTCGCGAAAAGCGGTTGTGGCAACAGCCGTTGGAAATGCTATGGAATGGTTTGATTTCGGAATATACTCATATCTTGCAGCTACCATTGGACAGGTATTTTTCCCTGAAGCAAGCGGAACGATGCAATTGGTTTACTCTTTTGCAACCTTCGCAGTTGCATTTATCGTTCATCCCCTGGGCGGGGTATTTTTGGGGTGCTTGGTGACCGGTTGGGAAGGAAAAAAATCCTGGCGATGACCCTGATTATGAAGGCCATTGCGACATTAAGCATTGGGTTAATTCCGGGCTATGCTGCTATTGGTTCAACAGCAACCGTCTTGTTGCTTGTGGCCCGCCTGGTTCAAGGCTTCTCAACAGGTGGAGAGTACGCTGGAGCCATGACATTTATTGCTGAATCCACACCTGACAAAAAACGGGGGTTTATGTCGAGCGGTTTGGAAGTGGGCACTTTAGTCGGGTATATCGCTGGAGCAGGTCTTGTTACAGCTCTTACCTATATTGGGCCAGGAAACCATGCTGGAATGGGGCTGGAGAATTCCGTTTTTTATTGCTGCACCGATCGGATCGGTTTGATAGGCTTTTATTTATGTGATAAATTGGAGAAAACGCCCGCCTTTGAAGCCATGGAAACTGAAAAATCAGAGGATAAAGAGAATAATTACGTTTCTGTAAAAGATATTCTCCAATTTCACTGGACACCGATTCTTATTGGGATGATTGTCGTTTTCTTTTATAATGTTGTTAATTATACGATCTTGTCATACATGCCTTCACATTTGACAGCAGTACTGGATTATGGACAAGCTGAAGGGCTTTTATTAATTGTGATCATTATGGTCATTATGATCCCGATTGTGTTATTAATGGGGTATTTTAGTGACCGCATTGGTGCAAAAAAATAATACAAGGCGGTTTAATTGGCCTGGTATTGTTATCCGCTCCGTCATTTTTATTAATAGGCAGCGGCAATACAATCCTTTTATTTTCAAGTTTAATGATTTTAGCCGTCTTTTCTTCGTCGTTCCAGGGAACAATGCCATCTCTGCTGCCGTCGTTATTTTTTACAAATGTACGTAATGGGGCATTGGCAATCACCTATAACTTATCAGCATCCCTGTTTGGCGGAACAACACCGTTAATCGTTTCCTGGTTAATAAGTCAAACAAATAACAGACTAATACCAGCTTACTATACTATATTCACATCAATCATCGGTATTATTATGGTAACCTGGTTTATCAAGGAAACCTCGGGCAAATCCCTGCGAGGATCGCCACCAGTTGTAGAAGAATACCATGAGATCAAGGAGATTCTGGAAAAGCCGGAAGAAGCGTTATGGTGGCATGAAGAGAAAAAAGAAATCGAAGAAAAGAAAGAAGAACTTGGCGAGATTTAGATAAGACTGTCCAATATTTTTTAATTACATTTTCAGTGAAGGTATTCAAGGGCTTTCAGGGCCATTTTGTATTGGCTGTCTTTTTTTATGACCAGTTCCCGTAGACTGCTGTGCACCTTGAAAAGAGGAAGACCTGTTTTTTGGGAGATGTCCTGTGCTGACAGGAAATCCTTCTCAATGCTTTGCAAAAGTTTTTTCGCCGATTGACAAATACCGCCCGTGAGGTTTCCCACGTGCTTTCCTCCGGCATAATCATGCTGTACAATTGTGCAAAATCTTTGTTCAGGTCGGCGATGATGGGAAATTCCAGCTTGACGCCAAATTTTATTTCAGATTGCGGATCCAGGAAATGTGGGAAGACTTAACCCAAGCAGTTCGGTATTTAATTTGCGGAGCTCAGGATAAATTCGTTGGAAAGCAATAAACTCTGTACATACGGGTGTAAAGTCAGCTGGATGGGAGAACAGAACCAGCCAGCTGACTCATAGTCTGACAGACGAATAGTACCCTGGGATGTAACTGCTTCAAATTGCAGTGCCTCAGTGCCAATCCGCGGCAAAATTTATGATCGGAGAAAGGATTTTTTATCGCTGTGATCCTGTTATTCTTCTAAACCGGTTGGCTGGCTGGTTACCAGGGTTTTGACTTTCTTTTCCTTAAAGAAATGGGAAATGGCAAAGGAGCTGGCGCCAAGGGCGATGGAGTGTTTGCCGAGAGCAGAAAAACGGATTTCCGTGTTTGTTTTATGATAGCATGACAGCCGGTCTTTCAATATTCGTTCGATTGGGTTGATAATCCAGTTTTCAAATCGGGCGATCCGGTTGCCGATAATGACGGCCTGCGGATTAAAGGTGTTAATTACGTTGGTCAGGCCGATGCCGATGTATTCCCCCAAATGATTCAGCAGATTCAACACTTTTAAATTTCCCTTTTTCGCTTCGCTTTCCAGAACATCCAAATCACAAACATCGTCTTCTTCCAGGTTCTGTCTGGCAGCCTTGAGGAGCGCGTTTTCAGAAGCATACATTTCCCAACAGCCCCGATTTCCGCACGAGCATTTTCTCCCGTTGGCCTCTATGGTTAAATGTCCCATTTCTCCGGCGATCCCGGTAGCTCCGGTGTAAAGCTGGTTATTGATGATAATCCCTGTGCCAATTCCGATTCCAATGCTGACATAGATCAGGTTGGGGGTCATTTTTCCGGCGCCGTATAAATGTTCCCCATGAGCTCCGGCGTTGGCTTCATTTTCAATTTGAACCGGAATATGAAACTTTTCCTCAATCATCTGTTTCAAATATACATTCCGCCACTTCAGGTTTGGTGCAAAAAGAATCTGATGCTCCAGATTGACATGGCCCGGAACACCAATGCCAATGCCGACAATTCCATAGGGACTTTCCGGAGCAGACTGAATCAGGTTATCAATGATTGAGATGATTTTGTCTCTGACAAACTCAAGGTCTGTTTCATTCAAGCGAATATTTGTTTCCCTGATGATGTTGCCGCTTAAATCGGTCAGTACCCCCAAAATATAGTTCACTCCCAGATCAATGCCAATCGAATAGCCAGCGTGGTTATTGAAATAAAGCATAACCGGTTTGCGGCCACCACTCGATTGCCCCGCTCCGATTTCATTAACGAAAGATTCGTTAATCAGTTCGGCTACCATGGTCGATACGGTAGCCTTGTTCAGACCGGTCTCTTTGGAAATCTGCGCACGGGAAACAGGCCCTTTATTTTTAATCACATTTAATACAATCGATTTATTGATTTGCTTGATTAGATTCTGGTCCCCTGTTCGTAAAGACTTCATTGTTTTTCCCCTTTTGCTTGCATTTGGTTAAATTTTATCATAAAAGGGGTCTTTGTTCATTAGCCGTATCAATAAACAAACAGATTGTTTAATCACTTTATATAAGTTGAAAATAAGACAAGCTTTTTGATAGAAATAAATATTATTTAACAAAAATCAATTCATTGGTTCCATGGCCTTGCAACAAAAAGATAATAAAAAAAACTTGAGGTTTTGCTGTTTTTTCAGATTATGAACAACCCGTGACTTTTATCCAAAAATGGGAAAGAAAAACGTTTTTGATTGACACCGCTTACACATGGAGTTAAACTTAATTTAAAGGATAAACAAAGTAAAATGAAAGGGGAAACGATAATGAGCTATTTTTCCAGCATCAATAACATTAACTATGAAGGTCCGACGTCAGCCAATCCGCTTGCTTTCAAATTTTATGATCCGGAGGAAAAAATCGGCGGCAAGACGATGAAAGAAATTCTCCGCTTCAGTGTCGCTTACTGGCACACATTTACCGCGGATCTGTCCGATCCGTTCGGGGTTGGCACCGCCATTCGCCCATGGGACAAATTTACCGGCATGGATCTGGCCAAAGCCCGGGTGGAGGCCGCTTTTGAATTCTTTGAAAAGCTTGGCGTTCCCTATTTTTGTTTCCATGATGTCGATATTGCCCCTGAAGGAAGCTGTTTGCGGGAAACCAACAAA
>NZ_JACEOL010000018.1 GCF_013868055.1 Thermoactinomyces mirandus
CGAATACAAGTCAAATCCAAATGTGTGTCAGAACTGTCTCTTTCTCTCCCGTTGTACTCGCTCCAAAACCTTTCAAAAAGTTGTGACTCGCCACGTGTGGGAAAATGCCAAAGAATGGGTTCGAAAAAACCGTTTGAGTGAAAGAGGAAAACAACTGTACAAACGACGTCGCGAAACCATTGAGCGCAGCTTTGCTGACGCAAAAGAACTGCATAGTCTTCGCTATGCACGTTACAGGGGGCTTGCCAAAGTGAAAGAGCAATGCCTCCTTACTGCCATGGCCCAAAATGTTAAAAAACTGGCTCTGCTCCTCTCGAAGAGAGGAAAAAGCCTTGTGATCCGGCTAATTAATAAATTGAATTTCCTTAATTTGTTTATCTCCCTGAAATATACAACCCCAAGCCCTTTTCTTGCGAAAAAAACCTGGAGTTTGTCATCAAGCCAGAGAACCAAACGGATCTCTATCCTTTTGCCTTAAAAACCAATGCCCCCAGGAATCCAAATATGATCGCGGCTGAAATACCGGCACTTGTAACTTCAAATATTCCCGTGATCACACCTACCAACCCGTATTTATTTGCTTCAGCCATTGCCCCGTGAACCAATGCGTTTCCGAAACTGGTAATCGGCACTGTCGCGCCGGCGCCAGCAAAATCAATCAGGGGTTCATACCATCCAAACCCGTCCAGAATCGCTCCCACAACGACCAGCATACTTGTTGTATGAGCGGGTGTCAGTTTGAATACATCCATCAATATTTGCCCAATCACACAGATGAACCCCCCTACCACAAAAGACCAGAAAAAAATCATGCTTATTCTTCCCCCTCTCTTTTTTCCAGCACAACAGCGTGGGCGATGCAGGGGATACTTTCCTTCTGCTGGTAACTGATCGGCGAAAGCAATGCACCTGTGGCTACAACCATCACCTTTTTCAGTTCTCCTTTTCGCATCCGGTTGAGCACATGCCCGTAGGTAACACAGGCTGAACAGGCACATCCGCTCGCACCGGCCTGAATCGGTTGGGATTCATGATAAATCATCAATCCGCAATCATCAAATTTGTCGGGCGACAATTTCAAGCCGTGCTTTTCCAGCAAGTCGGCGGCAATCCGATGTCCGATCTTGCCCAGGTCACCGGTCAGAATCAGATCATAGGCGTTTTCGTCCAAATCAAGGTCCCGGAAATGGGCCTCAATGGTATCTACCGCCGCCGGTGCCATGGCAGCTCCCATATTAAACGGATCGGAGATCCCCATGTCTACCACTCGCCCGATCGTGGCGGCAGCAACCCGGATCCCTTCAGGGGTTTTCTCTTGTGATAATACGGCGGCTCCTGCTCCTGTTACTGTCCACTGTGCGGTGGGCGGCTTTTGTGATCCGTATTCGGTCGGATACCGGTATTGTTTTTCAGCAGCTGCGTTGTGACTTGATGTTGCCACCAGCACATGGCTGGCAAAACCGCTGTTTACGATCAGAGAACCCAGGGCGAGGCTTTCCATAGATGTCGAACAGGCACCAAACAGGCCCAGATAGGGAACAGCCAGCTTTCTGGCAGTAAAATTGCTGGAAATCACCTGATTCATTAAATCACCGGCTAAAAAAAACTGAATCGACTCCTTGGAAATACCGGCTTTCTTAATCGCATATTCACAAGCATTTTCCATAAGCACTTTTTCCGCTTTTTCAAAACTGTCTTGCCCCAGCCATATATCTTCATGCAATATATCAAAATCATCAGCCAAAGGCCCTTTTGCTTCAAAGGGACCGCCCACAGCAGCCGACGATTTGATATATGGCACCTGGTCAAAAACCCAAGTTCGTCCCTGTATCATCTCATGCTCCCCCCAACAGCGTTTTAAGCAGAACCTTGATAATCGCAATCACAAAAGCAGCAAACACCCCAAAAACGATGACGGAACCGGCCAGCTTGAACATATTTCCGCCCACACCCAACACAAAACCCTCCGACCGATGTTCAATCGCTGCCGATGCCATGGCATTGGCAAAACCGGTGACAGGAATAATCGTACCGGCACCTGCCCTTTGGGCAATATGGTCATAAACTCCCAAACCGGTCAGCAATACAGATATGAATATAAGTGTCGCGACCGTGGGATCTCCCGCTGATTCC
This sequence comes from Thermoactinomyces mirandus, assembly GCF_013868055.1. Taxonomy (GTDB): domain Bacteria; phylum Bacillota; class Bacilli; order Thermoactinomycetales; family Thermoactinomycetaceae; genus Thermoactinomyces; species Thermoactinomyces mirandus. The sequence continues at coordinate 2,134 of NZ_JACEOL010000018.1, forward strand.
TTGTCAAATCCAAACATATGAATATAAAAAGTGGATATCAGTTGTCCGATCAGACAGATGCTTCCTCCCACCAGAAAGGCAATGATGCAGTTTTTCCATACTGGCCTTTCCGGCTGCCGTGACTTGATAAAATGGTGATATTCCAATTGAACGGGAGTCAACTTCTTTTTGCTTTCCTTTGACATGGGTCCCCCTCCAATATATTCCAACTTGTTAACTAGTATCTCTAGTAAATCATTTTTGCTCACTTATACTTCGTTTTATACCTCTTTTTATCCGGTTGATGGAAAAAGAAATTTCTGATTTCGGGATGAAATCTGTTTCCGTTTCATGATAAAACAGTAACTGTCAAACAGGCAGGGATGGTACTCGTTAACAGTTAAGTAAAATATCATCTGGTGGAGCTTTACGAGAACAATCCCGGATCTTAAAAGAACCGCCGATTTTTGATTACTGCACTGGTACCGTTTGACACGGATTCCCCTCCAACATGTTCCAACTGAAATAATCCTTTAGTAAACCATTTTTGGTTACTTGCGCTCCCATTTTATATCCCTTCTCCTTCTGTCGGAAAAACAGATTCCTGATTTCAGGATGAAATTCATTTCCGTTTCCTGATAAAATAGAGAGTGCACACTTGAAGAACGAATTAGGGGTAAGGGAGATTCGTGATGAAACGGTTAAAGGATGTTTTTGCTCCCATGGGCAAACAACCGAAAAGGATCGACAAGGAACAGCAGTTACGGCTTCTGTACAAATTTCCGCTCGTTGAAGCGTTCAGGAAAGAACATCCCGAACTTCCTGATGAAGTCTACCTGCGTTCATTCTCTTTGCTGCAGCAATTTGTAACAGATCGTACCAACTGTAAAATTTGTCCAGGGTTGGATCGATGTTCCAACATTGTAAAAGGACATTACTCCGAGCTCAACGAGTACAGTGGCTATCTGGATCTTTCCATGCACGAATGCAGCAAGCTCAGGAAAAAGCGCCGTAAAACCCTGATCAAAAGCCACCATATTCCCAGGGATATCCAAAATTCTACCTTTGAACAGATTGATTTTGACGATATTGGAAGACATGAAGCTATCCATTCAGCCATTGATTTCTGCATGAGCTTCACCAACGGAACCCCCGCACAAGGCCTGTATCTGTACGGGGCTTTTGGGGTGGGAAAAAGCTATATTGCCGGGGCCATCACAAACGAACTTGCAAAGCATGAAATTCCTTCATTGATGGTTCACTTTCCGGCACTGGTCGAAGAATTGAAAGAATCGATCGCTGACAAACGAATCGGCAACAAAATCGAAGCCCTGAAAACCACCCGGGTTTTGATTCTTGACGATATCGGGGCAGAATCCCTGACTCCGTGGCTGAGGGATGAAGTGCTGTCTGTCGTTTTGCATACCCGGATGGCCGAAAAGCTTCCGACCATATACACATCCAACATGACGCTGGATGAACTGGAGGAGCATTTCAGCTATACCAGCAAAGGCGGGTGGGAAATCCTCAAGGGAAAACGGCTGATGGAACGAATTCGCCCGCTGGTAAAGCCCATTCTGGTTCAGGGGCATAATCGCCGCTACCCAACATAAAAAAAACCTTCATCAAAAACTGCCTCTGACCATGAGAAGCAGCTGACTGATGAAGGTGGTTATACCAGGGAACGCAGCCAGATTTCAGTCATATAAGCCCAAATCAGCCCTTTGGTTGACAGCATCAATAACCGTTGGTGCTGCAAACATTGCTCCAGCCGCCCGCAATGAATGATTCCCCATTTGGCCAGAAGAGATGACTCATTTAACAGTTCCCTCACCTGTTCCTTGTATTTCATCAAGAAACGGGATTCAACGGACATCACCTCATATTGCCTGGGAACATAGGTTATGACATCACTGGGCAGCCAGTCAAAAAAAGCCCAGCGCAAAAGGGGCTTTTCAATCCATTGACCACCCCGGAAGAGCACTTTCATATCCGGAGGCAGAGAAACTGCCAATTCTATCAGTTCCCGGCTGACAAAAGGGAACAGCATATTCATCTGATGGGGAGACAGCTGATGTAACTGGATCAGGGTCTCTTTGTCCCGGTTCAGGGAAAATCCAAGTGCCTCCTCAGCATCAGATTTTTCCTTAAGGGTTCTCAAATATCTCTTTGCCTGTTTGGCTGCCTCATCTGTGAAAAACAACGGGATCGGCAAATCCTCGGGGCGATCGGCCCAAGTTGGGCGCAGCATCCCCATGCGTTCTATCATCCGCCGGAATAATGATTTGCTCCAGAATTGCCTGGAAAAGCGTTCCGTGCCATAATACCCGAAAATATAATCGCTGAAATAACCGGATGCCAGCAGATTGACTCCATCCTTTCGGCTTCGTTCGCAGGTTTTTTCCAACATCAGGTAATCGAGACTTGGATACGGAAGATAAAAGGAAGAAGCGTCCCTGTTCAAATCTTTCAATTCACCCGGTTCGATGATTGCAAAAGGAACGTCGGCAACCTTGGTGAGTTTTTCTACGCTTAGACGATACCTTGATTTTTCATTCAGCCATCCCCAATGATAGCTGACGATCGGGACATTGCAGGATTTAAGCAACATCAGCACAATCGCAGAATCAATTCCTCCGCTGAGCAGCACCCCTACCCGGTCAGCTGGCTGAACCCGTTTTAAAATCGTTTTTGTTAACGTTTCCACAACCAGATAAGTCACATGTTCCCATTTTAACCGGGCAATATCCGATTGGGCATGTACCAGGTCATATGGGACAAGCTCAGCTTTTTCATTCAAAATCCGAAGCATCGACCCGGCCGGAAGCTTCTGAATATCCGTAAAATAGGTTTGCGATGGTTCCAGCGCTTCGCCAAAGCAGGAACGGATCAGCTTTTCCCTGTGAACCATGTTCAGGTCAGGGCGGACTTCTTTCAGCACTTTTTCAATTCTGGTAGCCCAGAAAACCTGACGCCTTGTTTGGTACAAATAGAGCGAATACTTGCACAATAAACTACGGTAAATAAACCCGCTTTTTTCTTTTCTCTCAAAATAAACCACAATAAAAGCACCATCGATCTGTTTGAGAAACCCGTCTCCGAATTTCAACAGGTTCCTGAATTCATTCCTTGCTTCTGCCCATCTTTTTTCCCTGACCAGCCTCATCAGCGGTTCCAGTCTTGGCGGATAACTCCAGACTTCACCATAAAACTGAAAGTAGTTTTGGAAAAAGGTAAAATCGATAAACCCTTCTATTTCATGAAATTGTCTCAATGATCTTCAAGCCTTTCCGGTATACGCTTGATCTCACGAAAATGCCATTCCACTTCCCATGATTCATTTAAAGGCACTCCTCTTATTTCCACCCAAAAGTGCAAGCGTTCAATCACATATTCCTCATTTTTTTCACCCAGCACCATTTGTGCCGGAATCCCCAGCTTTTTCAATGAAGCACACAAAGCCAGCGAACGGAGAAAAGAATCGACTCTTTTGATACTGAATATACGAACACTCAGTTGGGAATACACCATAATCCGCCTGGCATACAAAAATTCCAGCAAGGGATGGCTGATTTGCACCGGATCGGTACATTCAATGGTTTTCAAATGGCACAATGCCTCATTCAATCCATGCTTTCTGTAATAAAAGAGCATGTAAAGCGAGGTCTTTATCACCAGCCACAACCGCCTGGCAGGAATGGGCGGAATCTTGGCGATTCGGTCTTTGGCAAACAGGAGAGCATAATACAGATCCACTTTTGATCTCCTCCGGTTGGTATAAAAAAAGTACAGTAAAAAAATGTTCATACTGTACCTTGTCTCCCGCAGATTCAGATCATATACAGATGTGGCATTTGGCTGATACAGGGATGAGTGCATGATCATGGTATGGTACCTCAATTACTATTGTAAAACAAATATTGCTACTTTTCAAACAGTAATAAAAAAAAGACCCTTGTCAGGTCTTATCATCACTTTTGCTCTTTTTCCTTTGAAGTTTCAAACGTTGAATCGACCTATCCTGTTGCAGATCTGTTTGTGAAGGAACCGTAAGTAAAGGAGGAAAACAGATAGAATTTTTTAAAACTTTAAATTATTTATAAAAGAATACGATGTTACGAACCAAAAATATCGAAAGAGCGTCCGGTAATAATTTTTTTCCCTTTATCCATTTCCACCTGAATCAAATCCATCAGCGGAAGTTGGATTTTATTTCCGTCAATTGTCGACAATTGTACCGTTTTAACCCGTTTTTCCGGATTGTGATCCACATAGCAAATAACCCGAATCCCTTCCTCTTCGTGGATTTTCGTTTCATTCTTGAGTAATTCTATTTGAGAACGCTGTTTTAAATCGGACAGAAAAGGTTGGACTTTTTCCATCTGACCTTCGACCTGCACCTTTAACATAAAGCAACTCCTCCCGCAAAAATGTGCTGAATCTTTGTAATTGAAACCAATCGGCAATCCATCTTTATGACTATAGTTTATAAATCCATTGCTTCAATTGCAAATTAATAAAAAATTACCAGGAACAGAAGGATTTTTGCAGATATGTGCCAAAATAGATAGATAAAACAAAAATAAAACAAACATATTCATTCTTTTTTTGCACATGTTCACAAAAATCAGTCAAATAAACCCGAAAAACAAAAAATTTATTTTTTATATTTGGAGGTGAGTTGCATGCTCCCTCTTGACCATGAGAATGCGGGGCGAGTGATCAAGAAAAGACGTAAAGAAATGGGGCTAAGGCAAAGTGATTTAGTGGACAATATGATTAAACTGCACACCATTCGAAAAGTAGAAAAAGGTGAGGTAGTTAATGATGAAATATATTTGCGCATCTGCAACAAGCTGGATTTGAACGTCAAACAATTATCCAAATCTTATGATGATGAAAAGGAACGCGAGGAACAGTTAAAATTTCAATTATTTGCCATCGAGCATGACATTGACATGGCCGGGCCGGACAAAGGGCTGGAAGAACTGCGCATAACCGAAATCGACAAAAATTCCCCTCTGCAAACAACCTATCTTTTTCTCAAGGGAAAATGCCTGGCCCGAAAAAAATACTGGAAAAAGGCACAGGCGCAGTTTCTGAAAACACTGAGTCTGCTCAAACAATTCCCGGAATGGGAAAAAACCAACCTGCGTGCCGCTACCTATAACGAGCTGGGACGGTGCTGTTACTATTTAAACAATATTGAGCAGGCACTCAACTATATTGAAAAAGGACTGGAATCGTATATCCCCGAGGGAGACCGCGAATATGTTGTTTACCACTTGCAATTAAGCAAGGTGATCTATCTCGAAAAACTGGACCGGGACGAAGATGCTTTCCTTACACTGGAAGAGATGTGGAAACAAGTTGACAAAATTGAAAGCATCGAAATTCGCAGCAGCATGTATGAAGTGCATGCCATTTTACTCAGCAAACAAAAATTACACGAAAAGGCGATTGAATTTGCAACCAAAGGGCTGCATCTGGCCCGCGTGGATCAGAACGTTGACCGCGCTTTTGAACTTTGGACAGCGCTCGGCAGCAGTTACCAATACATGGGAGATTATTTCAAGGCAGAAGTTGCTTTTCGCACAGCATTAAAACTTGAAAAAAAAATCGGAAAAAAAAATATGTTAGTGTCTACCCATACCAAACTCGGTATGCTATACTTAAAGACAAAAAAAATTCCCTTCGCGCAAAAAGCTTTACTCAATGCTGTTCAAACAGGGCAAAAAACAAATGACGCATTAAAATATTGCCGTGCATTGATCGCCCTCGGCGACTGCTACATGATGCAAAACAAGAACAAGGATGCCCGCAAACAATTTCAGCAAGCGCTGACTCTGTCCGAGAAACACGCGCTGAAGAACCTTGAACCGGAAATTTTGGTAAAGCTTGCTAAATGCTGCGAAGAGGAAGACCCAGTCACTTATGAAAAATACAAAAACCGATTTTTTCAATCCTATTGCCAGCAACTTCTTGAAAAAGGAGGGGGTCAGCCATGACACGTCTTTTTGGCGAACCGCCCGCTGTATAATTCGAAATGTTCAATTATCCTTCTGAAAGGAGGCGAGCGCAATGACACGTCTTTTTGGCGGAGAACCCCCGGCTGTATAAAATTGGAAATCTTTCCTGAATAACCAAGTATGAGGCAGCCATTCCCACTATGGCTGCTTTTTTATTTAAAATTCGATTTTTTCTTTTCTATCAATAAAAATTCTATATTTATTTTACAGAAATGTCAATCATTGATCCTGGCATCCTGCCTCTTTTTACCCGGTATTTTTCAAGGAAACTTTTTATATCCTATTATTCGTTGCCGTAATTTGTTTTTTGTCCACTTTGTGCCCCTGCTTTTAAATTTTGCCATAGTCTTTTCGATTGAAATAACTATATTCATTCAGTATGATAGAATCACTGCTTTATCATTAGAGAAGGGATGTTCCATGTTGAAAAAAGCGCTGATTCTTTTTTGCTCATTTTTCCTGCTCACAGGCTGTTCATTCTTTACGGACTATCACTTGACCAATCAACTGGTTGATTCGATTGATCAACTGGTCAAACAGGAAAATGCCAATGATTGGACACGAAAGAATATGGACATGCATTATAAAAACATGGAATTGAGTATGAATGAATTCAACAGGACGATTCAGGAAACAGGAAATGCAGACCCGGACAAATTGAAGAAACTTTTGAAAGAAATGGATATGATCATCGCGGAATTGGGCAAATATAAAGCAGAAGAAGATAGTATCCGGCAACAGCTGGCACAGCAGATCGAAACCGCACAAAAACTGTCTGATGAAAAAAAACAATTGGTCATGCCCGCCCTTAACCATTTCAAACAACTGGTTGAGCGCGAATCCCGGTTGGCAGAAGTAAATATCCTGATTTTGCAAACAAACAAGAAATACTATTCCGCCCTTGTAAAAAAGGTAAAGCCGCCAAAAGACCAATATGAACAGTTAAACAAGGAAAGAAAACAATTGCTCAAAGAAATTCAATCGTTGATCCCACAATTTAACCAGTCATGGGAAAAATTGAGCCAGGAAATTACAGGTCAGCCTTTGAAAAAAACGAATTGACGCATAAACATCTGTGATAAAAAACCCGCTCAAGGCGGGTTTTTTCGCTTTTTATCGATCAGATACCCTTACCAGTTGCTTCCCGATGTTTTCCCCTTTAAACAAGCCCAGAAAAGCATCAACGGTATGTTCAAATCCCTCGATCACATTTTCCCTGTATTTGAGCCACCCCGTTTTCACCCATTCAGCCAGTTGCTTCAATCCCTGGTCAAATTTGTCCACATAGTCCGACACAATAAAGCCTTTCATCATCGCACTTGTAATCAGGAGTCTGGGCTGAATTCTGGGACCAATATCCTTTTCCAGATTGTACAGGGAAATCTGGCCACACAGAGGAATGCGTGCCTGATGATTCAAAAGCGGCAAAACCTGGTCGGAAATTTCCCCGCCTACATTGTCATAATAAATATCCACTCCGTTCGGGCAAACCTGTTCCAAATCATTCCTGAGCGATTTTGATGATTTGTAATTGATTGCTCCATCAAATCCCAGTTCATTGACGAGATAAGCGGTCTTTTGGTCAGAACCGGCAATGCCGACAACACGGCAGCCTTTTATTTTTGCGATTTGCCCGGCTGTCATTCCAACTGCACCCGCCGCACCGGAGATAACCACCGTTTCTCCCGGTTTGGGCTGACCGATTTCCAGCAGACCAAAATATGCGGTTAATCCGGGCATGCCCAATACACCGAGTGCTGTCGAGATGGGAGCCAAATCGGGATCAATTCTGGTCAGTTCATCCTCACTGGTCACCGCGTAGGTTTGCCAGCCATAATTGCCAAGTACAAAATCCCCTTCCTGGAACTCCTTTGACCGGGATTGAATCACTTTCCCCACTACTCCGCCCTGAACAACCTCATCAAGCTGATACGGGGGCACATATGATTTACGGTCACTCATTCTTCCACGCATATATGGATCAACCGATAAATATAACGTTTTCACCAGCACTTCCCCAAAAGCGGGTTGGGAAATTTCCTCTTCCACCCATCTGAAATCTTCATGCACCGGCATCCCCCGCGGACGCCTGGCAAGCAGAACCTTTTGATTCATCTTTTGTGCCATAATACCCCTCCACACTCATAAAAACCTTGGCACGATTCAGATTTATGCCAGTCATGGCTGTTTATTCCCGTTTTTCAGCTCATTAAATCAGCATGGGTCAAAAAATGGCAAATTTACCCGGTTTTGTGGCAGCAGGATCGCTTATGCCATCGTAATATCTCTTTTCGTAAACACCCACCACGACACCCATAAAAAGCATATGAAATGGACCAGGATGTTTATGAGAGAAAATGACAGGGTCATGCCAGGGAACGCGGGAATTCCTCCATATATATATACTTCCAGATCAAGATTGGCAAACAGGAGGTATTTTGCCCACTGAAAACCGTACATTCTTAACAGTTCCACCACAAAGGTACCCCCAAATAATGCAAACAGGGAACACCCGACTGAAAACGAATTGCTTTTTGAAATCGAGGAAATCGTGAACGCCAGGGTAATCATGGGCAGCATTTCCACAATCCCGATCCCGTAATGGCCCAAGGCACGGGACAATAACGGCATGGACGAATCACTTTGCACAGGAAAGCCGAAAAAAACCATGCCGAACAGAATCGAACTGACCATCAGAATTCCAACAAAAACCAGGGTAAACAAAACAACAGTCACATATTTGGACAATAAAATTTTCCAGCGCTTTACCGGACGGACACACAGCAATGTGGCTGTGCCCCAGGTGAATTCGCTGCTGACAATATCTGAGGCAATAATGACAGCAAACAGTTCAACCAGGAATAAAAGGTTGCTGTTGAATAGCAAAAATCCCCAGACATCTTCACCCGCCCCGCCCATTCTTTCCAGATAAAGACGGAAAAACGCCATTAGGAAACTGAACAGCAAAAGGCTGATTAAAAAGACAAACGTGCGTGTCCGCACGATTACTTTCATGGATTCATTTTGGATAAGCCGGTAAATACTAACCATTGCAACCACCTTCAGTCATTTCCAGATACTGGTCTTCCAGTGTTTTTTCAACCGTTTTTATCCCATAAACTTTTACGCCTTTTTGAATCAGACAGGCATTTAATTCAGGAATCTGTTCTTTTTTTATGGAGACTTGAAATCCATGCGGAATTGGGATGACTTCCTTGTTCCATTTCAATTCCTCAAAAACCGGTTTGATCTGTTCAGCCTGATCCACCTCAAACTGCACAAACAACTCGGCGTCTTCCTGAAGCTGTTCTTCCCGGATCGGTTTGAGCGCCACCAATCTACCATGCTGGACAATGGCGAAACGGTCACACATCAGCTGCATTTCCGACAGCAAATGGCTCGATACCAGCACAGCCGTTCCCCGCTTTTTGGCAAGATTGCGCAAATGATCACGCAGTTGGTGAATCCCGGCCGGATCGAGGCCGTTTGTCGGTTCGTCGAGAATGAGCAGGCTGGGTTGATGGAGCAGTGCCTGTGCCAGTCCCAGGCGCTGGCGCATCCCCAGAGAATAAGTCTTGACCGCATCGTGGATACGGTCGTCCAATTTCACCTGCGACACCACTTCATCAATCCGTTGTTCGTCAACATCGGGGACCATTCGCGCAAAGTGGCGCAAATTCTGGTAACCTGTTAAAAAAGGATACAATACCGGATTTTCCACAATCGCACCAACCGGTTGAATAGCCTGTTCAAACTGTGTTTTGATACTGTGGCCATGGATGAAGATGTCTCCCTGATCCATGGCCATCAAACCCGCAATCATCCGGATAATGGTTGTTTTCCCGGCACCGTTGGGCCCAAGCAGTCCAAACACTTCTCCCGGATACACATCCAGCGAGATATCGTCAATAATTTTGCGTCCCTTGATCAACTTGGATATGTTTCTGATTTCTAATAAAGGTTTCATTTTCTCGCTCCTTTAACACAATATCGCTATTCTCAAATTGTAACAGACCTGTGACGCTTGACAAGGAAACGTTTGATGAACGACGAAAAATTACCTCGATCTGACTGAAATTCCCGATAAATGGTTTATTCAGAGGGGAAGATTTAGGATAATAGAAAAAAGGGGGGAATCACAGGTAATGAGGGAATATGATGACAATGTAAAAAAACGTTTGCGGCGCATTGAAGGACAAGTACGCGGGGTCTTGCGCATGATGGAGGAACAGAAAGATTGCAAAGAAGTTGTCTCCCAGCTTTCAGCAGTCCGCTCTGCAGTAGACCGCGCGATTGCTTATATCTTGACTCACAATCTGGAACAATGCCTGCGCGAAGAACTGAACAAAGGGGAAAACGCAGACACGGAACGGTTACTCAAGGAGGCCATGAATTTATTGATAAAAAGCCGTTAATTTTGCTCCCCCGCTTTCTTCTAAAAAAGTTGATCCACTAAAACAAAGCTTTTTCACCCTGTTTTAGTGGATCCGTATAAGCTAGGCCTCAACTACGGGATAGCAGCTTTCAATCGAAGAGACAACATCCATCTCTTTCATTGTGGCAAGGGCAATCTCCAAATCACTCTTGGCCGCTTCATGAGTAACCAGAATAATTTCGGCACGATTCCCGCTATTATATGGCTGCTGGATTACCTGTTCCAAAGAGATGTGGTTATTGGCAAACAATTGGGTCATTTGCGCCAATACTCCACGTTGATCCGCTACAACCATGCGCAGAAAATATTTGGCATATTTCTCATCATCCGTTTTCAGCCGCTTTTCTTTATATGGCGCAACCATTTTCTGCCCATTGACCCCCAACTTCATATTCCGGACGACGCTGACCAGATCGGAAACAACCGATGTGGCTGTAGGCAGCGCGCCTGCTCCCGGTCCATAAAACATCGTTTCGCCCACTGCTTCGCCTTCGATATAAATGGCATTGTAAACACCATTTACAGAGGCAAGCGGATGCGTGTTGCGAACAAGTGTCGGTTGAACACTTACTTCAATCTTTTGATCGTCCAGTTTCGCCAGACCCAACAATTTCATTTCATAACCAAGTTTCTTTCCAAGCTCAATATCTTCAATCGATACATCGGAAATCCCTTTTACATCCACTTCGCTCAGATTCATCGCCACGTGGAAGCCCAAAGTAGACAAGATCGACATTTTATACGCCGCATCCCATCCCTCCACATCAGAACCAGGGTTGGCTTCTGCATACCCCAGCTTCTGCGCTTCTTCAAGGGTTTCCTGATAATCGGCCCCAGTCTGGCTCATCTTGGATAAAATATAATTAGTGGTTCCATTCACAATTCCCATTATTTTCGTAATACGATCGGAAGAAAAACTGTCTGTCAGTGCCCTCAGGATGGGAATGCCTCCCGCTACACTCGCTTCATAAAAAACATCGCACCGGTTTTGCTGAGCAATCCGTAAAATTTCCGCACCGTGAAGAGCCATCAAGTCCTTATTTGCTGTCACGACATTTTTTTTCCGTTTTAATGCTTCCAGGATATACTGTTTCGCAGGTTCAATTCCACCCATTACTTCAACAATCACGTCAATTTCGGGATCTTCGATGATTTCTTCGGCATTGACAGTCAACCGGTCCGGAGCGATCGGCACTTCTCTCTTTTTATTCGTATCTCGTACAAGTATTTTATCGATGTGGATATGAAGTCCTGTTTGCTTGTACAACTCTTCCTGATGATTTGAAATTATCCGAACTACACCTGAACCAACTGTCCCCAGTCCTAAAAGACCTATACGAATCTCTTTCTGCACTTATGATCCTCCCTTTGTATGAAAACAATAGACAAAACCATTTAACGTCCTTATATGACGGACATATGTTTTTTAATTGAAGACAGTATAGCGAAGGACAGAAAAAATAGCAACTATAAATTTAAGCTTTTATTAGAAAAAATTTTTTTCTTTTTCAATATTGTCATTTTTTCCATTCCAAAAAGTTGTTAAGATTACTATAGTAGTTCATGAAAGCGTATGCTTGACACAAATAAAAAAAGAAAACAGTTCTGATTTCATTAAGGGGGTACGATCTTCCGTGATGTTTAAAACCCTGTTGGCAAAAATGGGGAAAGGCGGAGCCCAGATCGACTTGGTCCTGGAGCAAGATCATGTACGGTTGGGAGATCCGGTCAAGGGAAAACTGGTTATTCGCGGCGGGATCATTGAGCAAAAAATCAAGAAGATCGACATCGATCTGATGATCCACATCCGCATCGGGCAGCGTGTTTATTCCCATTCCATCGCACAGTTCCCGTTTCACTCTCCTTTTCTGGTTCATCCCTCCGAAGTGGTTACATTTCCTTTTTCCTACCAGCTTCCTTCAAATCTCCTGGTTTCCGGATACACGGTTTCCTATCAGTTTATCACTCATCTCGATATTGTTGCGGGTACAAACTATACCGATACAGACCCGATGATTATAACTCCTCCGCATTACTTCCAACAACTTCTTAACGCATTGGAACAGCTGGGGTTTCATGAAAAGTACGGTTCTCGCTCCTATGACGGGATGATGCAATCTTTCGAATTTACACCCACCAGTTTTTTAAAGAAGGAAGTCAAAGAAATGGAGTTTGTGGCTGCAATCGGGAACGATACCATCTCTTTGTTTTTGCAGCTTTTTCACCTGGCTTCTCCAAAGTTGGTCAGTTGCCGGGAAATCAGTCTGAAACGCGAATTGCTGAACCGGCCTGATCAACTGAAAGCTTTTTTGCTGAATGCTTTGGAAGAAATGGTTGAAAACCCGGAACAGTATCAGGAAAGCAAGGACAGCTTCTATAACAAATATACGTCCACTCCAGGTGCGATTGGGGCCTTTGCAGGAGAATGGTTTCCAAATCCCTGGCTCAAAAATGAAAACCCTTTCGTGAAGGATGAGTCCTTGTTATTGGGACATGAAAAGGCTTGACGACATACGTCAAGCCCTTTTTCCATGCCTTATTCGGAAGTTTTCCCATGTTCCGGCTTTTGTGGGGAAACCAGAATTCTTGATATGCGTAACTGATCCATTTCCATGACGGTAAAAACCCAACCGTTAAAAACAACCTGATCCCCTTCTTTTGGCACCTTGTCCAATTCTGAAAAGAGCCATCCGCCAATGGTATCATTGTCCGGGTCCTCAATCGTGATTTTGAAATGCTCGTTTACATCCTCAATCAACAGGCCGGAATCGATGACCGTATCTCCTCCCTGCTTTTGGATCAAAGGCAGTTCATCATCAAATTCATCCTGAATCTCTCCGAAAATCTCTTCAATTATATCTTCGGTCGTCAAGAGTCCGGATGTTCCCCCGTATTCATCGACGACAATCGCCATTTCAACCCGATTTTTCTGCAGGTTCCGAAAAATGTCTTTCAGTTCCATCGTTTCCGGCACTACCACAACCGGACGGGCCAATTCGATAAAATCAGGTTTTTTCCCTTCAGCAATGCAATTATATATATCACGGATATGAACAATCCCTTTTATATCATCCTTATCCTTCCCGCAAAGAGGAAAGCGTGTATGATGTGCTTCTTTTACAATTTGGAAATTTTGCTCAAAAGTATTGTCCTGGAACAGGCAAACCATTTTTACGCGTGGAACCATTACTTCCCTGGCCACCCGGTCCGTAAAATCAAACACATTGTCAAACAGGGTCAGTTCTGTCTGGTCAATCACCCCGCTTTTATGGCTCTGATTGATCAACATCCTGATTTCCTCTTCAGTATGCGCCTGCTGCTGAACGTCTTCAAATTTTACTCCCAACGCTTTTAACGCCAGATTGGCGGAACCATTCAGTATAAAAATAAACGGTTTGAATAAGTTATAAAACCAACTCAGTGGTGTAGCGGTCCACAATGCCGTTTTTTCCGCTTGACGGATCGCCAATGACTTGGGTGCCATTTCACCCAATACGATATGCAGAAAGGTAATAATGGAAAAGGCAATGACAAAGGAAATTGTATGGATTGCCCATGAGGGAAGACCCAGATAGGAGAGCAATGGCCCAAGCATCCTGGCGATGGCAGGTTCTCCAATCCATCCCAATCCCAGTGAAGCCAGGGTAATCCCCAATTGCGTGGCAGACAGGAAAGCATCCAGATTGGCCAGCACTTTTTTTGCAACTTGCGCACGATGTCCCTGCAAACTGGCGATCTGTGTCGATCTTACCTTGACAATGGCAAATTCAGCTGCTACAAAGAAGCCGTTCATCAGCACAAGGAAAGCTATTAAAAACAAATTCCATATACCGCTTATCACTTCGTCCAAATCTTATTTCCCCCTATAAATAAGACACCAGAAATATTCGATTGTATACAGACTCCACCAATAATATTATACCTTACCCAAATCTGAAAAGGAGAGTAATTATATTTCAGTATACTTGGACTTTGTTTGATTACATTTGATTACAACTATTGATTACAAAAAAGTTCGCTTTCAGGCAAGCCTCATACACAATTTCACCTGGAATAAACTTCCGGCTGCTGTCATGGCGTTTTTCAATGTGATCGTTTCTTTTTGCTTCAAGACCAGAACAACCACTTCTGTAACTGTTCAGAAGTGGTTGTTCTGAGTAATTCCAGTTGATCAGGAGCTGGAAAAGGAAAAATATTTGCGATGTTTGTGCCGACGATAACGGCGATCCGATGACGAGTAAGAACGACGGTAATCAGATGAAGAATACCGGCGCCGGCGCGGATATGAACTGGAATATCTCCGGCGCCGTGGATAAGAGCTGGAATATTTGCGGCGGCGATGATATTTCCGGCTGGATGAAGAAAAGAAGCTGAACAAACCGCAATGGTATTGCAGGCAATCCAGATCTTCTTCAATTTGTGAGCGATAGGCTTCCTTCTCATTTGTAAAGAAGAACCGTCCCGTATCAATAACACGAATCTGATTTTCCCGGTCAATCATGATATTGTTCAAATGAAGGTCTGCTGGAACAATTCCTTCGTTATAACAATCTTCCACAATTTCCTCAATTTTATCGTACATGTCGCTGCGCAGTTTTTCCCCGGACTTCACCACTTGCCCCAATGTGTATCCGTTGACTTTGTCCACGACCATCCAATGGTGATTCCCGTCTATGTAGTGAAATTCCGGAAATGCCGGGTGCCCGTTTAAATAACGCAAAATTTTATAATCGTCATTCTCGCTGTAATCTTCTTTAAATACTTTAACGGCATACCCTTCAAAATCAAAAACTTTTCCGCTTAATCCCTCGCCAAGCAGAGGATAACTTTCCGTCATCTTTCCGCTTTCCACCAGCATGGACAAATGTTGTATTGCTTCCTGATCCCTTGCAAAAGGATGTTTCACTCAATATTCCCCCTTGGGCTTTGATTGCTTCACCTATATATTATCATCTTTATGTCCCGAAAACAGAGAATAGCAGGTTTTATTATCTGTATATACCTCAAGATTTTCCATTGATAAACTTTTTTTCCGCGCATAATGTGAACAATCATCGAACAAAATAGGAACGCTGACGATTATTCATGAAAAAGGGGTTGGCACATCGATATGTCATCCCCTGACAAGCAAAACGCCATTGGCGAAATTCCTTTTCCATTTCCAGGGCCAATCGCCGCCAGTAATCATTCCATTTTCGGCCCATTTTCTTCTTGAAAAATGAATAAATGATAACATTTAACCCGTTTCTGTCTATGTAAAACTGCATTTCGATCGTTAATCTTGTCCCGGATGACATCCGTTTCAAACAGTAAGTATAGGTCATATGTTCTTCTGTCGAACAAGCGGTCAGTTTCAATACCGATGGAGGGGAATATTCCGTAATTTCCATCTGAACGGTTTCAATTCCGGTCGGTTCTTGATAGGAAATGACAAAACAACCGCCTGCCTCCGGCTCCATTTGAATGGCCAATACGTCTTGAGCCCGTCGGCGAATTTTCTCATCGGACAACTTGGAAAAGCAAAATTCTGGCGGTGCCTGAATGGCAAAAATTGACACATGTTCAACTTTGATCTTTTGGTTCGTTTGTTTCATGATGTGTGACTTTTTATAACTGATGTCACTCTTTATTTTACTAGAATTTCTGGGGTCGGCGTATAAGCACCTTTTCGCAACAGCAACAAATTGTTTAAAAAAAATCTTGTTCACCTCAAGTAAACATTTTTAAGTTTATGTGGTAAATTATTATTGAAAGACATTGTTTAATAAGGCATTTATCCAGCTTTGACATGTCCACTCTACAAAGACAGTTGTTTTTAGGGTGTGGAAAAACAATTTTTAAAGGAGGATTTTTTTAAATGCCCAGCAAAACTTTAGATCAATATTTACAGGAAAACCTGCAAGATCTAAAAAACCGGGGACTCTATAATGTGATTGACCCGCTGGACAGTGCCAATGGTCCCATCATCGAAATCAGCGGGCGCGAATTAATTAACCTGTCATCCAACAACTATTTGGGACTGGCCACAGACGAACGTCTCAAAGAGGTAGCCATTGAAGCTGTACAAGAATACGGTGTTGGTGCCGGTGCCGTCCGTACGATCAACGGTACATTGAATTTGCATGTGAAATTAGAAGAAAAGCTTGCTGAATTTAAAAATACCGAAGCTGCAATTGCTTTTCAATCCGGCTTTAACTGTAACATGGGTGCCATTTCGGCAGTCATGGATAAAAACGATGCCATCCTGTCAGATGAATTGAACCATGCATCGATCATTGACGGATGCCGCCTTTCCAGAGCAAAAATCATCCGTTTCAACCACTCCGATATGGATGATTTGCGGGCCAAGGCAAAAGAAGCAAAAGAATCCGGCCAGTACAAAAAAATCATGGTCATTACTGACGGGGTATTCTCCATGGATGGAGACATTGCCAAATTGCCGGAAATTGTGGAGATTGCCAAGGAATACGATCTGATTACTTATGTGGATGATGCACATGGGTCCGGTGTACTCGGAAAAGGTGCCGGAACGGTTAAACATTTCGGTCTATCTGATCAGGTTGATTTCCAAATGGGAACCCTGTCAAAAGCAATCGGTGTTCTGGGCGGGTATGTAGCCGGCAAAAAAGACCTGATTGACTGGCTTAAAGTCCGGGCTCGTCCGTTTCTGTTCTCTACAGCCCTGTCTCCTGCTGACACTGCCGCTTGTTTGAAAGCGGTTTCTATTCTGATGAACAGTACGGAATTGCAGGACAAGCTTTGGGAAAATGGCCGCTATCTGAAAAAAAGCCTCAAAGACCTTGGATTTGACATTGGTCAAAGTGAAACACCGATCACCCCGTGTATTATTGGCGATGAGGTAAAAACTCAGGAATTTAGTAAGCGCTTGAATGAAGAAGGCGTTTATGCAAAATCAATCGTTTTCCCGACGGTACCGAGAGGAACCGGCCGTGTCCGGAACATGCCAACAGCGGCTCATACGAAAGAAATGCTTGACCGCGTAATCTCCATTTATGAGAAAGTTGGCAAGGAAATGGGAGTTATCTAAGTATCACAAACGACCAACAGGAGGGATTCAATCATGAAAAAAATACTGGTAACCGGTGCTTTGGGACAAATTGGTTCGGAATTGGTCATGAAACTTCGTGAAATCTATGGAGACAGCAATGTGGTTGCCACTGACATCCGCAAACTGGAAAACAACCCGGTTGTTGACTCCGGTCCTTTTGAAATCCTGGACGTTACTGATCCGCTGTTAATGGCTGACATTGCAAAAACCTATGAAGTGGATACCATTATTCACCTGGCTGCTCTTCTTTCCGCCACTGCTGAAAACAAGCCGCTGATGGCGTGGGATTTGAACATGGGCGGTCTCATTAACGCCCTGGAAGTTGCCAGAGAACAAAAATGCCAGTTCTTTACGCCAAGTTCTATCGGAGCCTTTGGTCCAACTACTCCCAAAGACAATACTCCACAGGATACCATTCAACGCCCGACAACCATGTACGGGGTAAACAAGGTATCCGGCGAACTGCTGTGTGATTACTACTACCACAAATTTGGCGTGGACACCCGCGGCGTACGCTTCCCGGGACTGATCTCCTATGTCACACCTCCGGGCGGCGGAACCACAGATTACGCTGTCGAAATTTACTATGAAGCCATTAAAAAAGGTTCCTATACCTCCTATATCGCAGCAGGAACCTATATGGATATGATGTATATGCCTGATGCCCTGAATGCCATCATTACACTGATGGAAGCAAACGCCAGCCGGCTGAAACACCGCAATGCTTTCAATATTACGGCCATGAGTTTCGAGCCGGAAGAAATCGCCGCTTCCATTCGGAAACACATTCCGGATTTCAAACTTGATTATCAGGTTGACCCGGCAAGACAGGCCATTGCCGACAGCTGGCCAAACTCCATTGACCCCACTGCAGCCAAAGAAGAATGGGGATTCCACGCCGAGTATGATCTCGACAAAATGACGGAAGACATGCTCAAAAAACTGCAGGAAAAATTAACAACTTCCCGTGCATAAAAAAGACTGCAACAGCCGTTTCCCTTATTCCAGGGAAACGGCCTTCTTTTTCAATCCCTTTTTTCATTTTGAATGATGTTTGCAAATGCTTTTGATTCCGCAACCACCACTCCGGATAATCCGATCAGTCCAATCAGGTTGGGAACGGCCATCAGACCGTTAAAAATGTCGGCAATCGACCAGACTGCTGTCAAATCAAGTCCCGAACCTATAAATACAGACAGGGTAAACACGATCCGGTAACCGGGAATGGCCTGTGATCCGAACAGATACTCAAAACACTTCTCTCCGTAATAAGACCAGCCAAGTACTGTTGAATAGGCAAACAGAATCAGCCCAAAAGTGACAATCCATCCACCCGGGCCCGGCAACAGGCTGTTAAAGGTTTGTGTTGTCAAGGCGGCACCGGTCAAATCACCGTCCATATAAAATCCGCCCATGAGCAGGGTGATCCCCGTAATCGAGCAAACAATGATGGTGTCAAGAAATGTACCGGTCATCGAAACCAATGCCTGCCGTCCCGGATGATCGGTAATGGCTGCAGCGGCGGCAATCGGCGCGGAACCCATGCCTGCTTCATTGGAAAAGACTCCCCGGGCTACCCCGTAACGAATAACAGTACCGATTGCCCCACCGGCTATGGCCTGTCCGGTAAAAGCATCGGTAAAAATGAGGCCGATGGCTGAAGGGAGTTTTTCAATATTCAGCAAAATAATAATCAATCCACCCGCAACATACAGGATGGACATAAACGGAACCAGATAACCGGCTGCCCGTCCAATTGACTTGATTCCCCCAATGATTACGATCCCGGTAATCCCCGTCAGGACGATCCCCGTGATCCAGGGATTGATGGCAAAACTTGACTCAATCGATGCTGCCACCGAGTTGGATTGCACCATGCTGCCAATGCCAAATGCCGCAATTGAACCAAAAAGGGCAAATAACACGGCGAGCCATTTCCATCCCAGTCCCCGCTCAATATAATACATGGGGCCGCCTGCCATTTCCCCCCGCTTGCCTGCAACACGGTACTTTACGGCCAAAATGGCCTCTGCATATTTGGTGGCCATTCCGAAAATGGCCGTCACCCACATCCAGAAGATCGCTCCGGGCCCGCCTGCCACCACTGCCGTTGCGACACCGGCAATATTTCCGGTTCCAATGGTTGCAGCCAGTGCTGTCATGAGTGACTGGAAATGAGAGATATCCCCGGTTGATTGTTTGTCCTGCCTCCGGGAAAAAGCCGTTTTTAAAGCAAGCGGCAGTTGGGAAAATTGCAAAAAGGACAAACGGAAAGATAAATAGATTCCCGTACCGACCAGCAAAATCAACAAAGGCGGTCCCCAAACGAAGTTACTGACTTCATCCAATATTCCGGTAAATGACTCCATCAGTCCAGCTCCTTTTAGCATGTTTTATCATTATAAATCTCTTGTAAATTCATCCTTTTTTATTTCTTCTGAAAAGGATAGCATGGTTTTTATCGTTTTTCAATTTATTTTCGAGGACTGATGAAACCTTTTGTTTATTAAAAAAAAGCTGCCCGAAAGGCAGCCTTTTCCATAACTCAGAATGCAAGGAAATAGATTACGATCGCCAACACAATCCGATAAATCGCAAAAGGCACTAACTTCACCTTGTTAATTAACTTCAAAAAGTAGCGAATAGAAAACAATGCAAATAAAAAAGCACTGATAAAACCGGCAATAAAAAACGGAAGGGCGTCCAGCGTAAAATACTCCCAGTTTTTAATGAGCGACAGGCTGCTGGCCCCCGCCATGATGGGAACCGCCATGATAAAGGTGAAATCGGAAGCGGTGCGGTGATTCAGCCCGACCAGAACCCCGCCGGAAATGGTTGAGCCCGAACGGGAAAAACCGGGCCACAAGGCAATGCACTGAAACAGTCCAACGATCAATGCATGTTTATAGGTGATTTGGTCAAGTGTCTGCACTTTGGGGCGTGCCGGCCGAAACCAGTCGGCGGCAATCATCAGAAGAGCTCCCCCGACCAGACCGATCAGGACCGTTGGAGTGCCAAAAAGTTCCTTGTCAATATAATCTTCAAACAGGAAACCCAGTACAGCGGCAGGCAGCAACCCGACAATAACCTGGGTCAATTTCAGCCGCTGCCCCTGTGCCTGTTCTTCATTGATTTCCTTCTTCAGACCAAGCAAATTCAGGATCCGGTCTTTAAAGACAATGACCACTGCCAAAATGGAACCCAGTTGAATGCAAACCTTAAACGTATTGGCAACCGGTTCGGTAAAAATGTCTCTGGTATGAAAAAACATATCGTCTACCAGGATCATATGTCCCGTGGAAGAAACAGGAGCAAATTCTGTCAAACCTTCAACCATCCCCAATATGATCCCAACAAAAATTTCCCACAAGTTCAATACGCTCACCTTTTTCCTTCAAACTTTGCTGTGATTACCTGTTGGCCAATCATCTCCAGGAGATCCGTCACAACCTAAGATGAATAAGAAAATCAACTCCTATAATCTCATATTTTTTTTAATCATGACAATGAAAAGTGCAACAGATTTTTTAATTGTTCATTTGGAACGGTTTTTACAAAATGGGAGAAAGCAGGCGAGAGATGGATTCCTTAAACCGGATCCAGTAAGAACGCTGATTGTACATCTCGTTGGTCATTTCCTTCGAATCGCGCAAATCCTTTTCAAAAATTGTTTGCAACCGTCTTGCCAGCACCACGTCAAAGATGAACGCATTCACCTCAAAATTCAGTTTAAAACTGCGCACATCAAAATTGGCGGTTCCCACCGAGGCAATTTTGCCGTCGACAACCATCATTTTAGCATGAATGAAGCCATGTTCATAGATGAAACAACGTACTCCAACCTTCAGCAATTCGCCTATATAGGCGTAAGTCGCCCAATAAACAAACATGTGATCCGGTTTGTTGGGAATCATGATCCGGATTTCCACACCAGACAAGGCAGCGATTTTCAAAGCATGCATCAGGCTGTCATCCGGGACAAAATACGGGGTCTGGATATCAATCCGTTCCCTGGCCGAATAAATCATCTTGATCATCCCGTTTTTGATCTGTTCCCACTCGGAATCCGGACCACTGGACACGATTTGCAGGGCCGATTTGCCTTTGGGCACCTTGATGGGAAAATAGCGCCTTTCAAAATTGAGCGGTTTTAGCGAAGCATTGTTCCAGTCCAGAAAGAAACGGGTCTGCAAGGCGTCAACAGAACTTCCCTGCAACCGGAGATGAGTATCCCGCCAATAGCCCAATTTCGGGTTTAATCCCAAATATTCATCCCCGATATTAAATCCGCCAATGTAACCGATTTTCCCGTCAATCACCACCAGTTTCCGGTGATTCCGGTAATTCACCCGAAAATTCAAGTAAGGAATAAATTTTGAAGGAAAAAATACAGCCACTTCTCCTCCCGCCTCGATCAACGGCTTAAAAAAACGGGACGGCAGTCTGGAAGAGCCCATATCGTCATAAAGGACACGGACTTTGACACCTTCTTTGGCTTTCTGTGCCAAGGCATGCAAAATCCGGTTGCCGATCCGGTCATTTTTGATGATGAAATAAAGCAGATGAATATGGTCTTTGGCGTGATTGATATCCTCGATCAACGCTTCAAATTTGGCATGCCCGTCGGTAAAAATGTCCACTTCATTATCCTGAGTAAAAAGCCCATTTCCGCTTACCAGATTCATATAAATAATCGACTGGTACGGAATTATGGCCGGATCGCGGAAACGGAACCGATGCTCCTCCAACGCCCGGGTTTGCTGTGTTATTTTCACAGCATACTCATTGGTATGTTCAGCGCTAAACCTGAAGATTTTCCGTTTACTCAGGTTTTGGCCAAATATGATATAGAGTATAAAGCCAACCACCGGCAAGAATAGCAGGATCAAAATCCACGCCCACGTTGCGGCTACATTGCGCCGTTCCAAAAAGATAATCACGATCGCCAGCAGAATGTTCACCATGGTTAGCAACGATAATAGAAAAACATCCATATTTCCCGCCTCCCCCAATTTTCTTCTGACAATTGCAACTGAATCCAAACTCACGAGCTGGCTGATAGTTTTTCATAATCGGCAAAAACAAGCCATATATCTTATTGAAAGGAGGGAAAACACAATGTCTTTCCGCCCTCGTCTTGGCAAGCGGCTTTATATATGGTCAAAAAGGCGCTTTAAAAAACCGGGAAGAAGACCGGTTCACAGGCAACCGTCTTTTCGGTTTCCCCATCCGTTATTTCGGACATCATCGCTGGTTCTGGTCATCTTTCTCATCGCCACTCTGTTTCTGTGTTACCTGGGTTATTCGGTCATCACCCACCAGTTGCGTCCCGCCATCGTTGTCCTGGCTGAAGAAGAAGCAAGAAAAACCGCACAAAAAGCTTTTCTGAAGGGAATTGAAGAAATGCAAAAAAAAGTGAAACCTGTTGCCACCCTGCAAGTTGACAAGCAGGACCGCATTGTCGGTGTCAGTTTTAACAGCCAGTTGGAATCCAAGGCATATCAGGTGGTTACGGAGAGAATCCTGAAAGAACTGAACAAGGAAGAAAATCGGGAAATCCACATTACATTGGGGGAAATCATGCAAAGCAATATCTTTGCCGATGTCGGCCCCGAAATTCCCATCCAGATCTGGGTAGAAGGGACACCACATGTTACCTTTTCTTCCAGCATAGAAGGCAAGGGAATTAACACAACAATGATTACGGTAAACCTGGAAGCCGAAATCAAAATGCGCTCCCTGTTACCTTTGACTGATGAACATTATACCCTAAAATTCAATCAGCCGGTTGCCCGGCAAGTTATCGTTGGAGAAGTCCCCAACTTTTATCCGTTTTGGCTGGAATCCCGGAATCCCCCTGAATCTCCAGAATAAACAATCCAAAAAAATGTTTTTGCCTGTTATAATAGTGAGCAAGTACCTGTTTGAAATCCGCCGGCCTGTGCAGCATTTTCATAAAGAAGGAGGCTGACTATGCACTCTGACCACCATCACAGCCATATGCACAACCATCAACGAACCAGTAATCGCCAAAGCCTTGCCATCGCCCTGATTATTACAGCAGGAATCATGATACTGGAATTTGCAGGCGGGATCATGACACGAAGCCTGGCTCTTTTATCCGATGCTGGGCACATGCTGAGTGATGTCGCTTCTCTGGCTCTCAGCCTGATCGCCTTTTGGTTTGCCGCTCGCCCTCCGTCTTCCAGCAAAACTTACGGCTATTACCGTTTTGAGATTCTCGCCGCACTGTTTAACGGCATTACACTATTTGTCATCGCCGGCTTTATCGTGTGGGAAGCCGTGGAGCGTTTTCTGAATCCTGCAGTGGTAAAGGGAAACATGATGATGCTGATTGCAGTCACAGGACTGTTGGCCAATTTATCAAGCGCCTGGGTGCTTCTTCACAAGGGGGATACCAAAGACAACCTGAATCTGCGCAGTGCCTATCTCCACGTACTGGGAGATGCCCTGGGTTCCCTTGGCGCCATTGTTGCCGGACTGCTCATCTCCCTTTTTTCCTGGAACATTGTTGATCCTGTGGTCAGTATCGTTGTCGCACTCATTATTCTGAAAAATGCCTGGGGTGTAATCACCCATTCATTTCATATATTGATGGAAGGCACACCCGTTACGATCAACCATGAAGAAGTGGAGAAAAAACTGCAGGGGATCCCCGGTGTCATTAATGTGCATGATTTGCATATCTGGACCATTTCCTCCGGCCTTGATTCCTTGTCATGCCATTTACTGGTCCACAAAGATACGGATCACCAGCAAATTTTACATACTGCGATCCAGCTGATTGAAAAACATTTTGCCATTTCCCACACCACCATTCAAATCGAAACAACCGATTTTCAGCACCCGTCCAATCATGTATTGCATTAAGGCCTGCAACAGGACATATTATCTTCTTTTGTTCATATGAATAAACTAACACAAAGAAGATAGGAGATCATCTTCATGGCCGAATGGTTCGTTCAATCAGCAATCATTACCCTCATTGGATCAGGCGGATTTCTGCTGGGTGCATGGATTGCCGCCCGACTCAGGGAGATACCCGGCCTTTCTTTTGGCTGGGTTTATGCCATTTCATCGGGACTCCTGTTCGGGATGATCATTCTCGAACTGATTCCGGAAGCGTTTGCCCATTTTCCAGTCCATTTCATTTTTGTCGGTTTGATCCTGGGTCTTCTGTTTATCCGGTCAATGCATTGGTTCCTGTCCCGTTTAATCATCTTTGCCCCGCGCTATAACTGGCTTTCCGTCGAATCGGTTTCCCTGCTTTTTATCGGGATCAGTTTGCACAATCTTCCTATTGGCATCTCCCTGGGATTTCAGTTAAACGCTGACGGCTATTTTCCCATTCCCTGGATTACTGCGTTAATCTTCCATCATATCCCCGAAGGTTTGGCGCTCTTTTCCATTTTGATCACCCAGGGAATCCGCTTCGCCAAAACCGTTCTTCTCTCCCTGCTCCTTTCCCTGTCTCTGGGTTTGGGTACAATTCTGGGATTCATGGCCGATTTTTCAACTTCAGTCATGATCTCCCTGTCCATGGGCATGTCGATCGCGCTTCTCATTTACATCGCCTGGTTTGATATGGCCATGAAAGCCAGGCAGGTCCTGTCCGTCAGGCATTTGCTGATTGGTTTTTGTTCTGGCAGTATCGTCTGTTCCATCATCATGTCCCTGACACATGTTCAATAGGTATTACCTCTGTCATACCGGATTTTTTATAAAAACTCAAGGGAGAGACGCTGATGAGCCAAACTGCCGCGAAAAAAACACAACGCGCGAGTAAAACCGCTGAATTTGCCGCCCTGTTCCGGGCGCTGGAATACGCTTTTCCCAAAGAGCGGCGCTTGTTTGAAGATCCCTTTGCCATCCATTTTTTAAGTTATGACCTGCAACTCCTGGCCTGTCTGGCCCGCATCCCGATCCTGGGAAAACTGATACTCCAGCTGGTTGACCGGACCGAACCGGGAGCAAGGGCATCCGGTGTGGCCCGAACACGCCTGATTGACGATCATTTGACACACGCACTCTCCAAGGGAATTCAGCAAGTGGTAATTCTCGGCTCCGGATATGACTGCCGGGCTTTTCGCATTCCGGAGTGCCGGCAGATTCGTGTATTTGAAGTGGACCAGTCCGGCATATTGAACTTGAAACTGGCCAGGCTCAACAAACTTCTTCCCGGACTCCCCCGGAACGTGATCTTTGTCAGAACGGACTTAAATATTGATAAACTGGAGCAAACCCTGATTCGCTCCGGCTATGACAAAAACCTGCCCGCTTTTTTTATTTGGGAAGGCGTGACGCAATATCTGACGGAACAAGCGGTCCAACATACATTGCAATTTATCGGCGAAACGGCC
The DNA here is from genome assembly GCF_013868055.1 of Thermoactinomyces mirandus. Taxonomy (GTDB): domain Bacteria; phylum Bacillota; class Bacilli; order Thermoactinomycetales; family Thermoactinomycetaceae; genus Thermoactinomyces; species Thermoactinomyces mirandus. Next base: position 28,027 of record NZ_JACEOL010000018.1, read on the forward strand.
CCTGGCAGTTTTCTTCTCTTCACTTATGTCCATAAACAGGCGATTGACTCCTGGCTGACAGGCCAAAAAAAGCGGCTCATCCGGCAATTTGTCAACCAAATCGGAGAACCGTGGATTTTTGGACTCTTTCCGGAAGAACTTTCGGCGATCCTCAGTTCCCATGGCCTGGAATTGATTGAGGATGTCGATTCCATGGCTTTTCGGAAACGATACATGAATCCGCACGGACCGCACATAAACAGGTATCGCTTTTATCGTGCGGCTCTGGCCTGTGTAAAAAGAAAATCAACCGAACCGCAGATTCGTTTCTTTCGTTCTTTTTTCAGGGAAACGGAATAAAACAAAAAACCAATGCCTACAATACATATTGACGGCACTGGTTTTTCCGGAAATTATTTACTCCCGATAGGCGGGAATTTCCAGCAATTCATTTACAGTAACAAATTGGTATCCCTTTTGCTTTAATGACTCTATAATCCCGGGAAGCGCCTGGACAGTGGTCGAACGGTTCCCTCCCCCGCTGTGTTTTAAAATAATGCTTCCGGGGGACAGATTTTGCAAAACCGTCTGCTCCACCTGTTGAGAGGTTCGGCCCGATTTCCAGTCCAGGGTATCAATACTCCACTGAACAATGGAAATACCCATCTGGTTGATCACTTTTTCTTTCCCTTTAATCGCCCCGTAAGGCGGACGGATCATGGCCATGTTTTTTCCTGTCACACTTTTTACCGCTTGATTTGTTTTGATGATTTCCTGGCGGACCTGTGCATCGCTCAATTTCGACAAATTCGGATGGCTCCAGGAATGCCCCGCTACAATGTGGCCTTCATTAACCATTCTTTTTATCACTTCGGGATAATAAGGCACCTGATTTCCTATCACAAAAAAAGTTGCAGGAACATGGTAACGTTTCAGGATATCGAGAATTTGACCCGTATATTTGGCGTCAGGGCCGTCATCAAAGGTCAGCGCAACTTTTTTCTCTGTATTTGCACCGCGAAAATAAATGGATGCCGGTTTTTTTTGGTAATAGAAATCCGGGATCTTGACCCGCTCCACAATCTGATCAGGCACATTGGCAGCCGTCACGCTCAGAACACTGTACTGCTCCCCTGCACCGGCGGCCATCAAATTCGGAACGATGGCAAAACTGCTTAACAGAGCAATTATTGCCAATAAATAGGTTAACGATCTCATGATGAACTTCCTAATCTATAAATCTTTTTTTATATAATTTAAATCTATTCGATTTAATAAGTAGAATTCAACCGACAATCGGGCAAAAATTTGATGATCATGTGAATTTTTAACAAAACCGGAAATTTATTGGTTTTTTGGCTGCACCAGTGAAAAATACTCTTCCATGGCCAGTCCCTTCTGCTTCAGAATGGTGGCCAGCTCTTTTCCTACATACCGGATGTGCCATGGCTCATAACTGTATCCGGTTACCTCCTCTTTTCCTTTCCCGTATCGAATGATAAAGCCAAATTCAGCAGCGTGGTTTTCCAGCCAGCGGCCGGCTTCGGTCTCACCGAATGATTCATTCAGCTGACAGTCCACGCTCGGGGTGGACACATCCATTGCCAGCCCGGTCTGGTGTTCACTCTGTCCGGGACGGGCATTGTATCTTGACGTACTCGCCTGGCCTTTTCTCTTCAGGGCAGACTGATATGTTTGCTGTTGCCGCTCATAGGACCTGTAACCTGAAACAGCAACCAGTTTAACCCCTTCTTTCCCGGCAGCCTGAAATAACTTTTCCAGAGCCTCTGCCGCCTCCTTGCGCATCAATTTCTTTTCCGACCAGCCCATAGAGGAGAAGCTGACATCCGGTTTCACCAGATCCGGAGGAACATAATCAGCTGGAAGTTCCCTGTCCTTGTTAACAATAATCGTCAGGGAAGAAGGGGTATCAATATCCCACTTTTCTTCTGGCAACAAAGGTTTTGGTTTTTCCTGGATAACTGCCGCCTGTTTCTTCTCAACATCTTTTGCCGCGACCGGCCGCTCTGCCTTGTAGCAGCCTCCCAGCAGAACCATCGACCCGATCACTGCCGGGATGGCAAGATATATAAAAGGTTTGTTTTTCATCTGTCAATCCTCCAATATGACAGGAACCATCTATATTTAATCATACATCAGACCACAAATGGTATAAATAATTCCGCCAATTATTCCCCAACAACACGGTTATACCCTGTCTACATGAAAATTCCAACCGTTTCCCTATACTTTTTACTGATTTGTAAATTTTTGTTGCTGTGCAACGAACCGTCAATCCGATTTCCCAAAACAAATATCTACGGAAGGCTTCAGATATATTGCCGATTCCTTCCTCCTGAAAAATATATTCTGCCCAAATCTCCAAAGTGCCGTTTGAATTTCCCCATAAAAAATGACGATCCCTGAAATCGGGGTCGTCTCATTAATCCGGGGAACTATTTCTATATCTATTTATTTTATTCGTCTTTAGCACATCCTTTTATGACCTCTTAAGCAAAAAATTGATCCTTTTTCTTTTCGATCGCAAGAAAAGAATTCTGTTTCCCCTTTCATCCTGAGGAACAGACAAAGGACGATGAAATGACGGAAAAGATCTGTCATGCCATTTTCGGAATCACTGCCGCCGAATCACCTGTTAAAAAGATGGCTTTTACTTTGTTTACCTGCCGCTTGATCTTGGCTGGCAGGCCAAACCAGTCATGATGAAGCTTCTCGCTCATATCCAGGAAATAATGTTCCCCGGTAATATGGTACAGCGCTTCAACTGTTCGATATGAACCAGATGATAATGCAAAGACTGATGATCCAGTTTCAATCCATACAAACTGGCATCATCTTTTTTCCGATACTTTTCGATATGGTCATAAACGGTGGTGAGCGATGCCTGAAGAAGTGCCTTGGCTTCTTCTTTCCCGGTCAGCTGATAATAATCATAAAGGCCGTAAATTGCAAAGATGAAACCGTTTAGCACCTTGGTTGGTTGTTCCATGGGATATTCTTCAATCCAGTAGTATCCGTCATCCACCATATTGACCCAGATGGGCTGATTGTCTGATTTCTTCTGCAAAAAGCTGTGAAACACCTTGTCCACCCAATGCAGGTATTTGGGATCATCTGTTTCCTGATACAACCGGACAAAGGCCGATAAAGCCTGTCCCCGCGCCATGCCTGAATACCAGCGGGGTTTCAGGTGTTCGGTCGGCAAATTGTGCAGATATACCTCAAAATCGTAGGGAAAGTAAATGGCTCCGTTTGGTTCCACTGCAATGTCCATCAGACGTTGCGCGTATTTTTCCGCTTCTTTCACATATTGGAAATCTTTGACCATATGGTAACTCTTCAAAAAACTGATGCTGTGATGGGCCAGGCGAACAGGATGATTGTACATCGGTTTTCCTTTTCCTTCCTGATACATGGGGATTCCCTGTGCGTCCAGGGCGGTTTTTCGGGGGATGAGAGGGACGGGTTTGTTCAGGCGGTAAAAGTCCTGATCCGGCTCGAGGAGCCGAATGGCAAAATCATAGATCCGAACATTTTCCAATTCCGGAACGGAAACGGAAACGGGTTCTTTGTCCGGTTTGCTCAGCGAATCTCCCTGTACTGAAAAAAACATAAAATAATTGCGACAAAAACAACACCCGGAATCGACAGCAAATATTTTCTACGCAACGGCATGCCCCCCTTTAGTTGTACTCAATGTTTTATTCGTAAAAAATAATCATTATCTACACATGTTAACAAAATTGGTATAATCAGGAAGTGAAGGAATGCTAAAAAGGAAAAAAATACTATAAATATTAAGTTCCCGGAAAAATGCTCCCTTCGGTTTAAAAACACGGCCAAATCCGAACACACCAAAAAGACCAGTTTGTCGCTGGTTACAGACTGCTTGATCAACGAGCATCAGTTATTTAAAATAAAATGTATACAGACTATTCGGTTTCATAAAAAATATGCGATAAATTGTTTTATGAACAGGAGAAAATAGAGAAAATTACTATCTTGGGAAAGTTGGGTTTGGAAAATTGGGGTTTTATCACTTTTCAGGAAAGAGGTGAACTCGTTACGGAGAATCGTCGCAACAACTGAATTGATCGGATATTCAATCAATAAATCAGCAACAGCAAGGAGCATTGTACGGATATTATTTGCCTTCCGTAACGGATAACATGGCAAATTTTTTTCGGCTGTTCTTCATCCTGTTTCTTTTAATGATTGCCGGACCGGTTTTTTTGGCCAATGGCAATGTTTACGCGACTGGTGGCGGCAGTTTCGAGGTCCCTGAAGTGAGTGACGATTTCAGTAAGGTGCCACAGGGGCCGGGCCCCGGGGAAACGAAAGGTTTGAAGCAGAGTCCGCAACAGGAGAGCGGGTTTTGGGATCAGGTCCTGCAATTCGTATCTGATATCTGGAAAAAAGCGACAGAAATTGTTATTGAAAGCATGCCATATATTGCGGGAGGAGCAGGGTTAATCGCTATTGCAGCCCTGGCGGGAAAAGGAATTCCGACTTTATTGAATTTGGTCCGTTCCAAATATAAGATAAATAATCTGAGCCTGATTAACTCTTCACCGGCTCTTGCGGAAAAAATAGCAGCAGATCCGCAATTATTAAAGGCTTACCAGGAAGCGGAAAAGGAAATCAGGGCTTATGAAAAAAAATATGCCGGATTTATTGATCCTGTCTTTGCCCAGGAAATCATGTACAAAAAACTGAAAGAAACAGGCAAGCTGAATGAATCCGAAATGAAAACGATTCTGGATGCGATTTATGCCGAAAAGCAGACCGTGTTCGTATCCAGATTGAAGGAACTTGAACAGGAAATAAAAAAATATAAAGGCGATGATCTCTCCCGGGAAGAAATCGACGAGTATATTTGCGATTTTATGCGCTATCCCAATTACACAGGTTCGAAATGGGCTCTTCTGGCTGGAACCGTTGATGAAGACTTTATTGAAGAATTTAAAAGGAACAATCCCTCTCTTTACAATTACTTTTGCTACGCGAAAAATGTTGACCCAAAGGACCCTGCGAAAAAAGCAACTCTTACTGACCTTACCGGAAAACCCATTTATGAGATGAATCCGGTCACGCAAAATGTTGTTAAAAAGAGGGAAAACAATGAACTTATACCATTGGAGCGGAGTGTCAACAGCTACGATCTGCAGCATATGTTTGCAACTTACAGCGGGGGAAGGTATGGAGATGGAGGGTTGGTTGACTTTTTCGCAGAAGGGGAAATTCGTGAACTGGTCGGATGGGCTGCGGATCTTCAGTCAATAAGCAAAATATATGAAGGTTACGAAATTGAATCCAAACATTTAGTCAATTTTAATGAATTTGGCCAATTCAATCAACATACGGTGTATGATGCATCCTTCAGCCAACAGGATTATGAAGCAGATCTGGATGCCCACAATCTCAATCATTATGGCAAGAAACACATTATTGACGATTACCATAACTATTTTGTAGAAAACAAAGATTACCAGAAAAGGACCACATTGTTCGTCGAAAGCTACGCCGATCCAAATGCAGCGGACAAAATAAAAAGCGGACTGGAAAAGTTGGATAAGAAAAGCGATTATTACATGAACATCCATACACACATCATGCCAGGAAAAACCATGTCAAACCGACTTACCAACAATCCTTCCATTGGGCAGGGTTTTCCCCAGATCACATATCAACTTCTCAACGATGATATTTCCTATGAAAGTGCCAAAACAATCAAGGATGAGTTTATGAAAAAACTGGAGAGAGAGTTGAAATATGAGAAAAATCATTAACATCGTGCTCATTTTGATTCTGGTTCTGCTGGCCGTCGTCTTTTTATCTTCCTGTTCATTGAATATTGAAGACGCCAGGGTGACCAGTGGAGAAAACACCATTGAAGTGAAAAATATCGATTTGAGAGATGTTATTTTTACAGCAGACATTTATATCAACAAAAAATTTATTCAACATTATCAGATGAAAAGTGGTCAGTCGGAGAAAGGTTTATTACGAGAAAAAAATGTGGAAAGTACCATTCAGGAATATGGTGCTGAAGAAGGATTTGATTTTTACGGGAACATCAAATTGTTTGTCTATACCTTGTCTTACGAATTGGACACACTTCAACCCAATGAGGGTAAAATTGCTGTATTGGGGCCATGCTTTATTGAAATCGACGGGAAAATGCAGCTTTTGAATGTCGATCTCCCCAAAGACCAATATGTATCCGTTATTAATCGCTTTAACATCTCAGAAGAAGATAAAAATACGTTGGTCCAGTTTTATGATGAATTCACTAACTGGCGTTATGTATACAGAATGAAGAGTATGCCATATCAAGCAAGATAATCTGGCATTTATTGAAAAACTTCAATGCAACCGGACCCGGAGAGCAGAATAAAAATCAAAAAAATGTTTCTTTTTTATTTTTGCATTCGGCTATTAAAATGGGGATGAACAAGATATACTTACAAAGTAATCAATCTTGCAAGATTAGGAGGAGCTGAACGCAGAAATGGAAAACTGGATCATTGAATTCATGGAACAATTCGGGTACTTGGGCGTCTTCCTGATGATTGCCTTGGAAAATGTTTTTCCACCCATCCCTTCGGAAGTTGTGCTGACGTTTGGCGGATTCATGACAACCAAATCCGATTTGACGGTAATGGGGGTTGTCTTGGCAGCAACGTTTGGAGCCATCGCCGGGGCAATTATTTTATATCTGATCGGTTTGTTGTTAAATGTGGACCAGCTGGAGAAAATCATTGAACGCTGGGGACACATCCTGAAACTGAAAAAAGAGGATATTGAAAAAGCCGATCACTGGTTTGACCGCTATGGCATCTGGACAGTCTTCTTTTGCCGCATGATCCCGATTGTGCGCAGTTTAATTTCCATTCCGGCGGGAATGTCCCGGATGAACATGTTCCTGTTCCTGATTTTCACATCGCTCGGAACGTTAATCTGGAATATCATTCTGGTTAATTTGGGGGCCGCTTTTGGTGAGGCCTGGACCAAAGTACTGGAATATATGGATGTGTATTCCTCCATTTTTTACGTCATCTTTGCCATTTTATTTATTCTTGTTATTTTCTGGTATGTGCGAAAACGCCGGGCCTATTGAAAATAAAGAATGCAGGGAGTATTCCCTGCATTCACATACAACTTGAGGCGGTTTTGAAGACGTGTTTTTTACAAATAACGTTTGGTTGTCTCAATGCTTTGGTGTCCGGCCAGACAGGTTACCGTTTCCAGATCCACCTTTGCCTCGATCAGCCGCCGGCAGAAGGTATGTCTCAACGTATGCGCCGAATATTGTTTCATTCCTGTATCATTCATATATTTTTTAACCAGGTAATGAACGCCTTGCCTCGTCATTCTTTTTCCCCATTGCGAACAGATCGCGGGACCTTTTTTCCGGTCTGTTTGCCGATACCAGTCCTGTAACGCCCGGTAAAGCCGCCCGGTTACGGGAACCCGCCTTTCAAACAGTTCATTTTTTATAAGGATTTCATGTTTTTCCCACAAAATCTGGTCCCAATCAATCTGCACAAGTTCAGACACCGTACAGCCCGCATCCAGCATCAGCAAAACCATGCACCGGTTGCGCGCCTGTTTCCAATCGTTTTTCTCCATTTCAATCTGTGTGAGCAAACGCACTTCTTCCTGCCTGCTGAGCCACGAATGGGACAGCGGCGGGGAAACTGTTTGCCGCAGCTGGATATCTTCAAGCGGGTTTTGCCTGACCAGGTTTTTCTCCACAAGAAAGTTCCAGAAAGATTTTAATGAGGCCATCCGCTTGTGAACGGTAGCGATCGAAAGTTTTTTCCCCGTTAACAATTCATTTTGCCAGGCAAGAATGTGTTTTCCCAAAACTTGTGCCGGTGAGTTCAATGGATGGTAGTTTTTGCCAAGCCATACAGCAAACAGCATCACGGCTGTCACATATTCATCGATGGTCCGCTCTCTTTTGCCGGATACAATCAGCCATTTTACAAATTCATCGATAAAATCGGAAAATGTACCCACATCCATGCAAAGTCCCCCCTGCTATATCCATTATTATAGAAAATTGCCAGCTTTCTGCACAGGTGGCATTAAAGAGACAAAATCCGGACGCTTGTACATATACATAGTAAAAACGGTTAAGGCTGGTTATTTTATGAGCAATCTTGTGCGGATCCTTTGCTATCCCTTGGGCCTGATGATCAAATCATTCGGGATTACCCTGATGATCCGCTCCCGTATGGGAACGGATGCCTGGAACAGCTTGTATGTCGGGATGTATCAGCAATTTGGGCTCACAGTCGGGACATGGGTTATTGTTTTTGGCGTGCTGATCGTTCTGTTAAACGCCCGGATGAAACGAAAAAAACCTGATCTTTTTTCCTTGATGACCGTATTGGTTCTCGGTCTGTGCATCGATTTCTGGCTGAGTATTCTCCGGCTTGCCCCGCTAGAGCGGACGGAACAGGTTCTGTTATTTTGGGCTGGTCTCTTGTGCACCTGTCTGGGGATCTCCGTCTATGTCCAAGGACGGTTTGGACTTACGCCGTGCGATGAGCTGATGTACAATCTGTGCCATCGTTTTGGACTCAGCCTGTCGGCATCCAAAACCGTGACTGACGGATGCGCCTTGCTCTTTGCCCTGCTTCTTCACGGCCCGATTGCGCTGGGGACGCTCATTTACACTTTTCTAAGCGGGCCCTTGATCCAGTTTTTTATTCCAAAAATTCGCCGGCTGTTTGGAAAATCAAGGTAACCCTGGCTTGCAGGTCCGGCAAAAGACAGGCAGGCAAGAGCAAAACAGTCAAGCCATGTTTTGCCACTTCCCTGCCCAAAGAAACTCTCAATCTTCATGGAATATTCTTTTCATATATAAACCGTGCCGTCCCATCGCAAAGATTCCAGGCGCTGCCAATCGATCTCCGTCCCCAGCCCGATTCCGGAAGGAACCGTCACTTCGCCGTTTTGAACCGGAAGGTGGAACAGGGAGGTAAACGGATTCTCCATCACATCCCATTCCAGCGGTTCGATGCCGTCTCCATCCATTTTGCTCCAGGGAGGCAAACAGGATTGCGCCAGAATCGCATACAAACGGGACAGGATTCCATCATAGGCATGGGGGGATACGCGGATGGCATGATAACGGGCCATTGCTCCAATTCCCCTGAAATGGTCGATTCCTTTCACATGCATGACATCCGGCTGGATCAGATCCAGTGCCCGGGCCTTGAGCCAGGTGGAAAACACTTCGGGCGAAGGCAGATTTTCTCCACCCGCTATCGGGATCAGGCACTGCCGGCGCAACCAGACATAATCTTCAGGATGATAAAGAGGCATGGGTTCTTCAAACCACAGCCAATTCTCCGCCCCGGCAAACACCCGGTTCCATGCCAGCGCCGTTTTCGCATCATAACTCTGGTTGGCATCAACCGCGATTTGCACCTGTCCGTCCAGTTGATTTTGCAACAGGGCGATATGCTGCCGGTCTTCAGCAAAGGTTTTGCCGCCAATCTTCACTTTCACCTGCCGAAACCCCTGCCTGACTGCCTGTTCCACCCGTTTTAACGAAACCTGCATCCAGTCGGCGCGCGGGGTATAGGACTGGAATGAGGCATACACGGGAATCCGCTGGCGTCTGGCCCCGCCCCAGAGATCCGTAATCGACAGCCCGGCCCTTTTGGCCATGATTTCCGTCAACGCCATACTGAGCCCTGCTGCAATCCGGCCATGCCACTTCCCCACTTTTTCCACCAGTTTCAGGCGCTGGTTGACAGGCTTGCCCAACAGATAAGGAATGATCCGGTTCTGAAACCCGTTTTCCAATGCGGGCAACCAATCGACACATTCGCCCCAGCCGTCAATCCCCGTATCGGTGATGATGCGAAACAGGTAGCAGGAGCGGTAATATTTGTAGCCGTTGGCATCTCCGTAAGGTTCCGGCAAGGGATAATAAAGCGGATACGTATCAATCTGCTTGATCTTCATCAGAAATTCCCTCTTTTCTCCGCTTGCCCTCATCTCTTCTTCCTTTTCTCCCCTCTGCTTCCTTTTTAATGTAACACCGGCTGACGGGAATCATGTATAAAACGGTTTTTCAGTTTCCGGACGGATCAGACAAGAGGGCAGTCAAAGGACCGTAAGAAGTGATATAAATCTGTTCCCGCGCCCGGGTCATCGCCACATACAGAAGCGAGCGCTGTTCATTCAGATACGCTTCCAGTTCATCCGGTTCATTTTTCTTCATGTTCAGGACCCCGGTGTTGGGCAGATTGTCTTCGTTGGCTTCGGCGATAAAGACAATCCGGAACTCCAGCCCTTTGCTGTTATGCATCGTTCCGCACTGAATTCTGGGACGGTCGGGATTCATATTGGCGGAAAGCTTTTCCGCAGGAAGTTCATGTTTGTACAGATGCTTCATCACGATCTCCAGTCCGTCGTTCGTGGGTACCAAAATGGCAATCTCATTCCGTTTGACGCCGCTTTCAAGCAGTTCCCTGATCCTGGACACAATAAACTCCTTTTCCGCCGTGGAATTCCTGAACGATCGAATAACGGGAACAGTACCGGAAAACAGGGAAATATCATTGCCATGATCCACACCGCCGTCCAGGTCGTCAAACTCCATTTTCCGGATCACCTCAACCGCTTTCTGCCGGATCTGCTCGGTTGTCCGGTAGTTGACATTCAGCCGCAAGGACCGGCGCCCACGCACATGGATGCCGCATCTTCCCAGAACCACTTGGCGGGAGTAGATGCGCTGGTGCGCGTCCCCGACGATAAACAGATCGTTTTCCGCTTCGGGGATCAGGGCGCGGAGCAGCCTGAACCCTTCCTGATGCATATCCTGCGCTTCATCGATAATTGCCGCCCGATATTGAAACAGGGACTGGGAAGGATTGGCTTCCAGCCATTTTCGCGCTTCACGCAACACATCCGTATGCTCAAACCATCCGTGCTCCTTCTTCTTCTCCACCACATAGGAGACGGTATTCCAGATCCGCTTCCGCATCGAACGGGAAACCGAAGTTCTGCGGCCGATCCGCGGAACGGACATATATTCCTGCCAGGTTTCAATCCCGTTGTATTGGATCACCCGATCATATTCAGCACGCAAAAAAGTATATTTGTCCGCATCCCAGTCATATTTTTGCATCGCTTCTTTCCAGAGGGCATTCAGTTTATATCCAGAAACAATCGTCACTTTGCACGCATTTCCCTTTTCCGCGATCCGTTTGGCCAACGCGTCGATATGAATCACGTCGACCCGTTCCATCTCATGGGGACTCAGCATCGTGGAAAGAATCTGCTTCAGATTTTGGGCCAGGGTGCGGGTAAAAGTGGTAAATAATACGCGTTCCCCGTTCTGCAGGAAATGTTGCAGCAAATAGCGGGCCCGATGCATGGCGATCACCGTTTTTCCCGTTCCCGCACCGCCAAGCACGCGAACCGGGCCGCGGTAATTTTTTTCCACAACGCTTTTTTGCCGGGGATGAAGGAAAATGCGCCACCGTTCCAGAGGTTGCTCCAGGACTTCCTGCAATTGCCTGTTCAACTTCCGGTCTTTGGCTGCGACCATAATGGTGCGGCTTGAAACAGGGCTGGTAATAGCGTCGCTGACAGTAAAATCCTTTTTGTCCGCGGCATCGCTTTCCCGTTCCAGTTCGCGCATCACCTGCAACACTTCTTCCGGGGAGTCACCCTGCGCAATAAAGCTTAAATACTCACAGGTGTCATTGGGAAAGACCGGTTTGTAAATTTCAAAGTCATCCAGTGTTTTGATTTTCCTTACAATCGGGATAAATTCCCGGATCACGCCCAGTTGATAAAGCTGTTCGTCCGTCACATGGGCAAACAGGTTCTGACCGGCAGGCGCCGGCTCACCAGTGACCACGCCGTCGGCGTTCACATTCTCCATATCCCACATTTGCAGGGTACGCGTTTCCTTGTTGGGAACAAAGCGCTTTCCTTTGATCCAGCGATAAGCCTTGTCATGATGATCAATCCATACCAGCAAAAACACATTTTCATCTTCCGGCCGGACCAGAATCACGCGATAGGAATGGCTGAGGCGGACGGAATAAACGTTGGGGTCGAGCGCTTCTCTCATCCGCTCCAGATTCAGGCCTTTATTGTTCATGTCAAGTCTTAACGCGTCAATCAGTTTGTAGATCCGCTTTTGCTCCGTCTTGGGGATTTTGGAATATGCCTCAAGGAAAGTATCCTGCAACGCAACCACACTCATGATGTCAACACCTCTCTTTTTGTAAAGGAAGGAGCGGACGCCCTAGTCATCCCGCCCCGCTTTTCCCCTCGCGGCCAGACGCTTCCATACGCCCGGATAATCCACTGTTTCCTGACCGGTTTCCGGCAAAATCCACACTTTAAAGCCATGCTTGCGAATCGCATCTCGATAATCGCCTTGGCGGGGAGTCAGGAAACAGACTTTCTGCTCCGGCCAGGCAAACTCCGCTTCTGCTTCCACCTGGCCATTTTCCGCCGTAAATTCATACCCGACAACCGGTTTGGGAAGGCCTGCTTTTCCCAAAGCCATCAGTACCGCACGGTACTCCTCCAGCACATTGTTCAATTCTTTTTCCGTCGGGGAGTAGGGGGAAAACGCATCTGCAACTTTTTCCTTTTCCCCGGAGCTGTAAACCCGGTCCGCCAGTTTTTCCTCAGAGAGCGGATACGTCTTCTCTTCTTCTGCAAAGCCTCCGTGTTTCTCCAGCAGAATACTTTGCTCGACAATTTTTTCGGCCAGTTTGTCCGGCAACTCATGCTGGCGCAAAAAACGTTTCACCATGATGCGAATCTGGGCGCGGGCATTTTTCCGCAGGTACCAGTCGACCGATTTTTTGTTGCGGATCAGGCGCACAAGTTCTCTGGCAATCTGCTTCAGCAGTTTGCTTTCCCACGGCGATTCCAGCTGATTCAGGAGATCGTAAAAAGCAATCTCCTCGTCACTCAATCCCAACTCCTTGCCCCGCTTTTTCTCCTGTTCCACTTCGCGGGCCAGGCCGATCAACTGCTCAATCACCAGCGTTGATTCGATGATCCGGTCATAATATTTCTGGATCGCCTGATCCAGCATTTCCGACAGCTTCTTCGACTGAACCCTGTTTTTCCGTCCTACATCGCGGATCTGGTCTTTCAGGAGCCGGTGCAACAATTCAACCGCCAGATTCTTGTATTCCAGTTTTCTGACATCCTCCAGGAATTCTTCAGACAAAACGGACATATTGGGCTTGTTCAGCCCGACCGCCGAATAGATGTCAACCACTTCCTCCGTGATGACCGAACGGGAAATCAGCTGGTTGATCCGTTCATCGACCGCTTTCCTGTCCGCTTTTTTCGCCTGCGGGTTCAGCACTTTTTGCATCCCCGCCCTGACTGCTTTAAAGAACCCCACTTCCATGCCCAGTTTTTTCGCTTCGGGATGGGTGACACACAAGGAATAGGCTTTGGTCATTACGGTAACGTGTTTTATAAACTCGGACCGCTCTTCTTCCGGAAACTGCAGGACAAAATCAATCGTTGTGGCAAGCTGTTTCGCCTTTTCCCCTGCTCTTCCCGTGAAAAAGCGCCGGTAGTTGTGACCATTTAACATCTGATGGATAATGTCCAGTTTTTCTTTTACCAGCTCTGCCGCCTGTTCCGTATCAACGCCGGTGGTCTTCCGGTCACTGGGCGAATAGACCTTCAGCGCCTGTTTCAGGGCGTGGGCAATCCCGATATAGTCGACCACCAATCCGCCCGGTTTGTCCCTGAAGACACGGTTCACCCGCGCAATCGCCTGCATCAGGTTATGCCCTCTCATCGGCTTGTCCACATACATCGTATGCAGGCAGGGAACATCAAAACCGGTCAGCCACATGTCACAAACAATGACCAGTTTGAGCGGATCGTCGGGGTCTTTCATCCGTTTGGCCAGCCGCTCGCGCTGTGCCTTGGTGGTATGGTGTTTCTTCAACAGGTCATTGTCCTTTTCTTTGTCCTCGGTAATAACCACCTTGATCGCTCCACGCTCGGGTGAGTCATCATGCCAGGCGGGGCGAAGCCGGATGATTTCTTCATACAGCATGGCCGCGATGCGGCGCGACATGGCGACAATCATCCCTTTGCCCAGGATTTGCCGCTGGCGCGCTTCGAAATGCTCCACAATATCTTTCGCCACCTGGGCCACGCGCTTTTCCGTTCCGACCAGCGCTTCCAGACGGCCCCATTTCCCTCTCGCCGATTCATCGATATGCTGTTCCCTGAATAAAGCCTCCGCCTCTCGATCCAACGCTTCTTTTTCCTGTTCGGGAAGCTCGATCATCGCCAGCCGGCTTTCGTAATAGATTCTTACCGTCGCCTTGTCCTCCACCGCCTGCGTCATATCGTAAATATCGATATAATCCCCGAAAACGGCGGGCGTGTTCCTGTCGGCCAGCTCAATCGGAGTTCCCGTAAACCCGATATAGGACGCTTCCGGCAGGGCGTCGCGCATGTGTTTGGCAAAGCCGAATTTCACCCGGGCCTTTTGCCTGTGTTCCCGAATGTCTGCCTCAAACCCGTACTGGCTGCGATGCGCTTCATCGACGATCACGACCACATTGCGCCGGTCTGTCAGTACCGGGTACGTTTCTTCTCCCTCTTCGACAGCAAATTTCTGAATGGTAGTAAAAATAATTCCCCCGGATTCCACGTTCAGCAACGACCGCAATTCCTGCCGGCTTTGCGCCTGACGGGGCGTTTGCCGGAGCAGTTGCTGCGATTTGCTGAATGTGGTAAACAGCTGGTTGTCCAGATCATTCCGGTCAGTCACCACGACCACCGTCGGATTGTCCAGTTCCCGTACCAGCTTGCCGGTGTAAAACACCATTGACAAACTTTTGCCCGACCCTTGCGTATGCCAGATGACCCCAACCTTGCGGTCCCCTTCTTCCCGGCTCGCTTCATGGGTTCTCCTGACCGCCTTTCGCGTTGCGTATACCTGGTGGTAGGCGGCTACAATCTTGGTGATTTCCTCCCCGTCAATCTGGAACAGGATAAAATGCATAAGGAAATCAAGGAAATTCTCCTTTTCAAACAAACCCTTGATCAGCACTTCCAGGGCCAGATATTGCGAGGAAGCCTCTTCGGTCCCGTCCATCGTGCGCCAGAACAGATAGCGGTCAAAACTGGCCGTCAGTGACCCGTAACGCGCCTCGATCCCGTCGGAAATCACGGAAAAGGCGTTATAGGCAAACAGAGTGGGCAGACTGGCCTGATACCCCTGAATGTCCTCAAACGCATCGGCAATCCGCACCTGTTCATCAGCCGCGTTCTTCAGTTCAAACACGACCAGCGGCAAACCGTTCAGAAACATGACCAGATCCAGTTTCTTCATGCGGCGGCCCGGCTCCCGGACACTGAACTGGTTTACGACCAGCCAGTCATTCTGCTCCGCATGCTGCCGGTCAACCAGCCACACTTTCTGCGTCCGGAAACTCCCGTCCTCCTGGCGGACCGTCACGTCCACCCCTTCCGTCAGCAGGCGGTGGATGTCCAGGTTATTGGCCAGCATGCTGGGACTCGCCAGTGTACAAACCTTGCGCACCGCTTCCTCAACCACTTCATCGCCAAACCGGGGATTGAGGCGGGAAACCGCTTCCCGCAGCCGTCCTTTCAACACCACATCCCCGTAATCCGACCGTTCGGCTTCTTCCCCATGGGGCGCCAGGTCCGGCCCGTACTTCACCTCATAATACAATTCCTCAAAAAACTCCAGCGCCGCCTGCTCCAGGTCACTCTCCGTATAGTTGCTCATGCTTCGCTGTCTCTCCTCTCAACGTAAGTCAAACCCGAATCTCGCCGGACATCAGCTTGGGTAACAGGGTATCGCGAAGGTTGGATAGGATTTGGTTTTGTTGTTCATGTTGGTAAATAGTTTCAATGATAGGTTCTATATATTGGTTAAATTTCTCAATCAAGTTATGAGGAGGAACTACAACATTAATTTCTTTAAAATTGCGTTTACTTACCTCCATAAAGGTGCTCCCATTTGCTAAGCGAAGAATTCTATCTTTAAAATGAAGCAGGTAACATAACATATAATAATTCGAAATTTGTTTGTTACAAACAATATTAATGAATCCTTGATTTGTTGATACTTCCTTCATAGCAATCGAAGTATATCCAATGGTGGCACGACTTGTCATCAACACACTACCCTTGGGCAATAGCTTTGCAGAACTGTTTTGAAGCCCTAGTTCAGTTATTTTCCTTGAGGTGTCAAAAAGAACCATACTATTTTTTGAAGTCATATCTGAGGGAGTAGCCCATAATATATTTCCATTCTCCCAGTAATCAGGCACTTTTGTCTTAGGAGTTCCTCCACCTGTCACAGTAGAAACATTTCCTAATTTATCTACTCTCCACCCCTTCGGAATCGGCCCCAGTTCACTGTCGACAAACTCGCCATCCCGGAACGGTTCGAAGTCGACAAACCACGATTTGAAAATCGCCTGTGCCATTTCTTCAAGGTCTTGGTTGATTTGGTGATTGAGTTCGATTTTGTCATCGAGGCTTGATAGAATTTCGGAAATTTTATTCTGCTCTTCTTTAGGAGGAAGCTGAAATAAGAATGATGTCAACTGTTTAGCATTAGCATTTGGTTGTGCAGATCCACTTAAAATTGATTTAATATATCTTTTATACTTTTTAGAAGATACTACATACCCAATGAACCTTGAATTTATTCCATCTTTAACTCTGATTCTAATAAGATAGGAAGCAAAGACAGCATTAGGAACTGTTTGATCAATATATTTACTTATTCCTGTAGTAGCACCTGTCCTAGCTATTACAATATCACCAGGGTATAGACGATATTTTAGAAAATCGGATTTTGAAATATCACAATAAGGAACACTTCTCCAATCAAAATACTGTTCTCTAATATCTGTTATCCTGAGAAATTTTGGACCAATTTTTTCTTTAACGGCGCTTTGAGTGTAACCATATTGAATTTTTTCACAAACATCCCCCAACTTGACTTCCTTCCAATCCTCACAACTCATACCCGATCCCCCTCAGGTTCCGGCGGATCTCCTCTTCCAGTTCGTGCGAGCGCCGGAATTTCTCGGCCAGCGAGGCGGTGAGGCGTTCCATCTTTTCCTCAAACGGTTCGCCGTCCTCCTCAACTTCCGCCAGGCCCACATAGCGGCCCGGGGTCAGGATATACTCATGCTTCCGTACTTCGTCCAGCGAAGCCGCTTTGCAAAAGCCGGGCACATCCTCATATTCTCCCGGGATGGTTCCGCGCCAGCGGTTGAAGGTATCGGCGATTTGGCGGATCTCCTCTTCCGTCAGTACGCGGCGGATGCGGTCCACCATTTGCCCCAGTTTGCGGGCGTCGATAAACAGGATTTCCCCTTTGCGGTTGCGCTGGCCCCGGCCTGCCTTGTTCCTGGTCATCACCCAGACACAGACAGGAATCTGGGTGGAGTAGAAGAGTTGCCCCGGCAGGGCGATGATCGCCTCCACCAGATCCTCTTCGATCAGGTTTTTGCGGATCTCCGCCTCGTTGCTCTGGTTGGTGGACATGGAGCCGTTGGCGAGCACAAAGGCAGCGGTTCCTCCTGGTGACAGCTTGGAGACCATATGCTGGATCCAGCCGTAGTTGGCGTTGCCCCTGGGCGGCGTTCCGTAGCGCCAGCGGGGATCGTCAGCCAGCTTGCTGTTCCACCAGTCGCTGACGTTAAAGGGCGGATTGGCCAATATATAATCGGCGCGCAAGGTTTTGTGCAGGTCATTTAAAAACGTATCGGCATGGTGCGGGCCAAGATCGTTGTCAATGCCGCGGATGGCGAGATTCATCTTGGCCAGGCGCCAGGTGGTCGGATTGGATTCCTGCCCGTAGACAGCGATATCCCCGATCCGGCCCTGATGTGCCTTGACGAACTCATGGCTTTGCACGAACATGCCGCCGGAACCGCAGCAGGGGTCATAGACGCGTCCCTTGAAGGGCTGGATCAGTTCGACCAGCAGATGGACAACCGTGCGCGGGGTATAAAACTGTCCCCCGTTTTTTCCTTCGGCGCTGGCAAATTTGTTGAGAAAATACTCATAGACCCGTCCGAGCAGGTCTTTCCCCTTTGCTTCCTTGTCTCCCAGCCTGATGGAGAAACCGTCAATAATCTCACCCAGTTTCTGTTTGTCGAGATCGGGACGGGCATAATTTTTTGGCAATACGCCCCGCAGCGAATCATTTTCCTTCTCAATGGCGCCCATCGCGTCATCAACAATCTGCCCGATTTCCGGTTTTTTGGCATTTTGCTTGATATACGACCAGCGGGCCTTTTCCGGCACCCAGAAAATGTTTTCGGCCAGATATTCGTCCCGGTCTTCGGGATCAGCCCATTCCTCTTTTTTCAATTCTTCATATTTCTCCTCAAACGCGTCGGAGATGTACTTGAGAAAAATCAGTCCCAGAACCACGTGCTTGTACTCGGCGGCGTCCATATTGTTGCGCAGCTTGTCCGCCATTTGCCACAGTTGCGATTCAAAGCCGAGTTCACTGCTGTTATTGTTGGAAACAGCCATCATCTAACCTCCCCGTTTATGTAAATTGATCGTAGATGGTTTGCCGCATTTTTTGCCAGCGTTCCTTCGCTTCCAGGAACAGCTTCTGTTCCTGCCGGTATTTTTTGATGAGCTGGTGTTGTTTTTCCAGTGCAGGAACAGGGATTTCCAACTCGCCCAGATCATCGGGATGGATATTCATCACCTTGGAACCGCGCTGGAAAGTGCGGACCGATTTAAGACCGGTCGGGCTTTCCAGGAAAATCTTCACATATTCGCTCTCAATCTGTGATTGGGCCATCCGGATCACAATCAGGTTGGCCGAAGCAATCGTGTAAAAGGGAAGCTCCCGTACGATTCCGACCTTGATCACAGTTCCCCGGCAAGTGATAACAACATCCCCGGCTTTCAGCTCGTAGCGCCTTACTTTCCGGATGGGTTCATCAATCGTGTCCAGTCCCGTCCACTCTATCTCTCCGTCTGCGATGTTGGAGATATTGAGAACATGGATACTTCCTTCTTTCACCTGTTGCTTCGTAATCGATTTTCCGCGGAACAGTTCGCCTAGATCGGCCAGCTTTTCCAGCCTGTACGATCCCAGGGCGGCTTCCAGCCGTTCCAGGGCCAGTTGCTCGTACAATACTTCAAAACGCCAGTCTTCCCGCTGCTTCACAAGTTGCGGAGCGACCTGTTTCATTTCCGCCACCGCCAGACTCTCCTGCTCCAGCTCCAGTTTCACAATTTCCACTTCTTCGACCGCCTGGCCGGAAAAGGTTAACAGGTATGGCCGGATGCCCGAGGAATTGAGGAGCCCTTGCGGGAGTTTGGCAATGCGGGAGAGAAAAGCGTGCCGCAAAATCCATTCTCTCAGTTTCTGAAAGCCCGCTCCCGAGAAAGTGAAACGGGACGGGACGACGGCGTGCATTTCCCCCTGGCTGCTTAAAAAGTCGAGCAGATTCTGAAGCGCGATCCCTTCAGATTCCCGGGTGAAATAACGGTCGCTGTCCACGTCCATCTTTACTCCAAAAGCGGGAATCGCTATAATGGCATCAAAATCCTGTTCAAAATCGAGCGGATGGTATATGGAGAGGCGGATTACTGTTACTGATGGTTCATTTCGAAACAAAAACCGCAACAATTCAACTTGCCATTTTTCCGGTGCGGTGAAGACAAAGCTTTTATCCAGGCAGACCTGACACCAGTCGATGAGATCCGGGAGCAGCTTGTGGGCCTCGGCAACCAGAACATTGTCCAGATGCGGCGACATGATCCTCTCCAGCAAATAATTGGCGAGCGGCGGCTTGCAAACCATCACTCCGGACCGGTCATGCCTGAACAGCTGGTTCATCGCCGAAACCAGATCCAGGTGCTCTCCCAACCGGTACAACTCTTCGAACCAGGTTGGTTCGCCCTGGAAAAAACCAAGTCGTTCTCCCGTTTCTTCCTGCATCCAGGCGTAGCGCTGATGCGGATCTTTGATGTGATGCTCCGCACAAAATTCCCTGGTCAGATGGATGCGAAGCAATTCGATGGCTACCTGTTCAGGCTCAGTAATACCACGTTTTGCCAACAATTTTTTAAACTGGTACAATTCATTCATCAATGATCCCCTCCAACCACCAACTCCTTTCCCCTTGTCAGTAATTATAGCGGAAACATAATCTTATTACAATATCGTTATTTGGTATTCAAATACTGAATGACGCCAAAAAACAAGGCTTCTGTTTGCGAAAATCTCCGTCAACCGCTGCTCATTTCAACTTGATTCTTACTTGCGCGTCTGAAAAAATCAAGGCATTTTTCCCGATAAAATCATATTCCTGATTCGGTGCGACATCAAAGGCAATCAGGAACTGCTTTTCACCGTTCGGATTGATTTGCTCCAGAAATGGTGTTTCTCCGTCCTCATACAGATACATCAGCGCTTCGGCATCATAATTGTACTCCGCTCCATTCCGGTCAATCAGCTGTGTCATGGAACTGTCAAGCGTAATGGGTTCTTTTCCCTCATTCCATACCGTAATGGTAAGCACAAGAAATTCCCCGCTGCCAGGCTTTTTGGAACCGATGGCATTTTTCAGACGTTCCTTGTGTTCGACTTTGTCAACACGGTAGGAAACGTCTCCGGCTTTCACCTTGTCACCAATCTTTGCAACAGGTGTTTTCTTTTGCGCCTGATTTCCCTGTCCGCTGTCAGCCGAAGGAGTGGTCGTGGTCTCTGTATCCAAAGACTCTCCAATCAACGCGGTGCACGCCACTCCCAAAACAATAAAGGCAAGAAAAATTGATCCGCAGCCGATCAGCCATTTTTTTGCTTTCTTTGGTTTTCCTTCTGATGACATATTTGTTCCCCCTGTAATTTGATGTAAGTTATTGCAAAAGATGCCCAATCCCCCAACCCCATCAGGAATTACGGCTTTACACCTCATCATGGCTTAAAACCGCCAGCCAGCGGCAAAACAGCCACAGCTGCCACTCCCAATGACGCCTATTATCCTTGCATCGGCAACATCAACCTTCCAGGCATTCGCATAACGAAGAAACTCCACTGTTAAGTCCGTTCCCGTTTCTTGTTTGTCCCCCTTCATCACCATTTGCATTTTTATTATATGTCTTCTATTTTGGTTTTTCAATACATTTTTTTAGTATCATGATACTAAATTTATTCGTGGCCGGCTTTGCTGGGAAAAAAGCAGGCAGCCATCGTTGTTTTGCCATGCAGGTGGCTGGCAAATAATCTTTGCTGAACCGGATCAAAATAAGAAAGCCGGTTCAACGAAAAAAGCCCCGGAAGATAAAACTCCGGGACTTTTCCTGACTATGGATCCCCTTCCGGCAAAAAATGGCCTCTGTTGCCTGATGACGCTCATTCAATATCACTGGACGGGCTTTATGCTTTTTTCGGTTTTTTCATTTTTTCGCGAAGACGGGGAATGACATAACGGTCCAGGCCGTATCTGCCCGCATTGTAACCGGCCACTGCGACAAAAATTGTTAATAAAACCATTTGCGGATTCGTACTTACCGTTCCTGAGAGCAGGAAGGAGAAATTCATGACCAATCCGAAGAAGGCAGCAGCAGTAGTAAACAAACCAACAATTAATCCCAGGCCAACCAGGAATTCTCCCCAGGGAACAAGAAAGTTGAACAATTCGACATTAGGAAGAGCAAAACCTTTGATAAAACTTTCCCACCAGGCCTGAACTGCCGGATGTTCCCCGGCTGCTTTGGCCAGCGCCCCTTTCAGAAAACCTGAAGCATCAAAACCCTCGGTTATTTTGCCAAACCCTGAAGTCAGCCAGGAATAACCCAAATATAGCCGGACCAGCAACAGAAGTACTGAAGCAGATTGACTTTCCCTGAGCCATTTTACAATCATTTCAATCCACCTCCATACCATACTCCCTTTGGGTATTTTCCTTCGCTTATTTAATACCACAATCAAAATCCTGAAAACTGTTTTATCCAAACGTTAATATTTTTTTCATATATTGGCTGTTTTTTCTTTAATCTTTATCCCCAATAAACCAAAGCTGCTTTGTTGTTTTGATCCATTTTCGCATCGGCCGGATCTGCAGTAATCTTCCCTTTCTTGTTTCCATAATCACTGTTCTGCATTCGGGAATATATAAAAGACAACCCGTTCCAACAGGTTGTCTTTGCTTTAAACGATCAATTTTCCCACCCCTGAACGATCCATCCTGATAACCAATTGGATTTCACCGGCAAACTGCTTAAGCCACCTTACTTTCCGATACATTTTTCACGCCTGGTCTGGTTTCCGGCAGCATGCCTGCCAGAACCGGATACAAACAGGAACCGGAGATCAGGAAGGTCATTGCCACTGTGTATCCGGCGGAACCAAGGAGATAGCTCCACACAATCTTAAGGATTGTTTCAACCGCATATCCCATGGCCCAGAACAGCCCGAACAGGACGGTCAGTTTCTGCGGGGTTGCGCCCCTGAATTCATGCGGCAGGTTCATATAGATCGGATATTGGACAAACATGACAAACCCGGACAGAAACGCACAACCATATAAAACAATCGGATAGACTTTGGCAAAGACAAGAATCCGCGCAAAAAAGACTATCATCATGACACCGGATAACTGGAGAACCGGTTTGCGGGGTGTCCCCTTGTTCCCGATTCTGACACCGGCAAAGGTTCCCAGAATTCCCGCGCCGGAGATCAGCAAGTTTACCATCGCGCCGTCCAGCATTGTATATTCATCAAACACCGGCTTCAGCGCAGTCAGCGCAAGAACATATAAAAACAGGAATCCGCCAAACCCGATCGTATATTTCCACAGGAACGAATCCCTGATCGCATCCTTATAACCGTATTCCACAGTACTTCCGTCGGTATTTGACCCGGTTTCAAAGTCCTCTGCCTTGATCAGCCAGAGCACAAACAACACCAGGATCAGGGAGGCAAACACTTTCAGGGCAGCTGCCAATCCTCCGTTAATTTGGACGCAAAAAGAGCAAACAGGACGGATACAATAAAAGCCCTTACATTATAAGAAACTGTATTTAAGACATTGATGCGGAGTTTTTCTTTATGGTTGCTGATATAGCGGGCAACCACCGGATTCATGTAGACGATAACCATCGAACCGCCAAGTCCATAACCATGCGGGCAACAGTATAAGCCCAGTAGTTGGGCAAATAAACAGCGACCAGCGCGGCGATCAGCAGACCGATCGCAACTGAAGCTGCTTTTTTGGGACCGAGCTTCATCAGGATCAGTGCCGCCAAAATATTGGCAAACACGCGTGCCGCCGTAATGGAGTAATTCAAAACCTGGGTAATGATCGGATCGACATTGACAGTACCAAAAAATGATTCCGTAATTTGCGGCATCAGAGATGAACCCGCTACCCAGTTCATTGAAAATGTCACATAGGCCAACCATAATACAATAATCATCAAATAGGCTTTACTTCTATTCATATTGATCATGATTTCACCTATTCCAATCTGTATGAAGTTATAATGAAAATGAAAACCTGTTGGCTTATCAAGACAGAGTCAGGATGTGTTCTTGTCAGATTAATCTGACACATATTCAATATTTCACAAACTCCATCATAGCAAGGCACTATAGAAAAAACAAACAGATTTTCAAGTATAATCCAGACCTTTATAAAAATGCCTCAATGGCCGGCCATATTTCTTAAGTAAAACGAACATATCCAGTATTTGTAAAGAAAAAAAGGCAGGTCTTTTTCACCTGCCTTTAATCAAATCTCGTCCTGGATTGTCCTTTTCTAAAGGTGGATTTGTCCATCATCCTGTTATCTGTTAATGTTTAATCACGGTTTTATACTGGTCCAGATCAAGATTGTTGATGTCCACTTTCTGAATGTCATCAATATTGACGTTATAGCGATATAACGTATAATTGCTCTCTTCTATATTCTTGGGGGCAGATTTCAACTCATCATCGGCAACAAAAATTGTTACTGAAACACTATTAAAATTCATCGCTTTTATTTCCTGCAGAAATTCTTTAATTCCTTCTTCATATTGTCCGTTTTCCTCGTAGATTCTCAATGTAGTTGTCAATGCATATTCCCGATCCCCGCCTTTTTTCAATACTTCAAAAACAGAAGGAACCTCCCCGGTGTATTGATCTTTTTTTGTCCCATTGGAATAACCGATATGTTCAATTTTTCTTATATCCATATGCTTCTCCACCAGGGAAGTCATTTCAGGTTTTAATTCCTCAGTCCATAAAGTTGTTACATATGTATCCCTGATCTCATTTGGCAATTCCAATATAACCGTGATTTCGGTATCTTTTCCATCTTTAATAATTCCTCTTATTAAATAAGACTGCCCTGTCGCTTTATTCTTACTGACTTCCAATACCTGGAACTGCTTATTATACGTCTTCTTTGTATAATCGATTGCCAGTTCTCTCACCTTTTGTTCTTCCGCCTGATCCATATCTCCCACTTCCTTGGGTAAAGTATTCATCAAATCCGATTGACAACCGGCCAGCAAAAAAATAAATAAGCAAAACGTCATAATCATACTTTTATTCAAATCCAACAAATCTCACTCCCTATTATCTCGGGACAATGTTTCCATCTTTGCCATACAAGTTCGAAACAGGTGTCTCGATCTTCTCTCCATTTTCATACCCGGTAAAATTTTGCATGCTATGCCCCCATCCGATTGAATCCAGATTATCCAGTCCATCTTCTTTATCCACTCGATCCAAACTTCCATCCGATTCAATTTCATAGGTTATTCCCGCTCAGTATCCTAATAAGCCAACAATATTGTCATTTTGATAGTTTCGAAGTAGTCCATCATGCCCACCTGGCTATTGCCTGCAACCGGGAATTTGGAATTATATTCTTTACATATCCCACTATGGTACTTTTAATGGTTTTCCAACTGTTTGTTTTTGGACATAATCTTCTAAGTATAAAAACAGCAGGTCAGCCAGTACCTCACCTTCCTGCCAAATCTTACTCTGTTAATGCTTGATCACGGTTTTATACTGATCCAGATCAAGATTGTTGATGTCCACTTTCTGAATGTCATCAATATTGACGTTATAGCGATATAACGTATAATTGCTCTCTTCTATATTCTTGGGGGCAGATTTCAACTCATCATCGGCAACAAAAATTTCAATTAAAAGTTCATTGAAATTCATTGCTTGGAGCTCTTTTAAAAATTTCCTCAACCCTGTTTCATACTGACCGCCATTTTCATAAATTCGTACAGTGGCATCTAATGAATAATCACTATCCCCGCCATTTTCCAACACTTCAAAGACAGAAGGAACATCTCCAGTATAATCATTCTTTGTACCATCGCTATAGATAATGTTCTGAATATGTCTTACTTCAAAATGCCTATTTATGATTGATGTTATTTCCGGCTTTAATTCTTCCGTCCATAAAGTTGTTATATAAGTATCATCCATTTCATCAGGTTTTTCCCAAAAAACAGTTGTATCTGTATCTCTCCCATCTTTCATAATTCCTCGAATACGAATAGTACCTGCTACTCTGCCTTTAACAACTTCTGTTACCTCAAATTTTTTATTATATTTCTTTTGTATATACTGGATTGCTTGTTCTTTAAGTTGTTTTTCTTCGGCTTGATCCATTTGTCCCACTTCCTTTGAACTATTGGTAAAATCTGCCTGGCAACCAGCAAGTACCAAGGCAAACATACACGCTATAACTACCCAACCTTTTCTAAATCTCACCGTATTTTCACTCCTCATCTTGGCGCAATATTCCCATCCTCATCATAAACATCCGGAATGGGTGTATCTACCTTGTTTCCATCATCATCAATCCCTGTAAAGTTAGTGATAGAATGACTAAAAGGATTCAGCCCCAATTGATTATCTAATCCGTCTTCATCTTCTGCCCTATGTACACTGCCATCCGATTCAATCTCATAGGTTTCTCCCGGTCGGTATCCTAATGAACCTACAATATCGTCATTATAACGATAGTTTCGAATCAATCCGTCAAACGCACCCGCTTTTTCATTAACTGCCTCTGCCCGAACCTGGGGATCTAACTGATTTAACTTATAGCTAAGTTCTGTTGCAACTTTTGCACCAAGGGGCCCGTGTAGACCTCCTAGCAAAGTACTGCCATTAGCATTTCGAAACAAATTTTTCCCTGGTGCATTAAACGTTACGGCCGGAATCCGATACCTGGTTGCTGAGTCCAAAGCCAAATAACCGCCCAGCGAATGACCGGTTAATACAATGTTATAACCTTGATAATCCGGATTATTAATAACACTTTCCACCAATTCCCGTGCTTTAACAGCTTGTGGATTGATCATATCATTTCCCAATGCAATCGGTATATCTCCAATAACAATATCTTGATACCATTTATCAAGCTCTGTCCCTCGAAAAGCAATAATCATCTCAGAGCTTTTATTATTTGTAAAAACATAAGCTTGCAACCCATTGGATAAATCACGCTTTAAACTTGTCTCCCAGCCACTGCCTAGAATATCAACTAACTCACCTGGAATAATCTTCTCTTCATAGACTAAATCTGATATTTGCGCCAACTGCTTATTTGAAACCTTGATTTCGTCCAACATTCTATATGGATTTTGTCCAGTAACGCTACTAGGACTTGAATTACTAATACTTGCCGTCAGCAGGATGTTTAAAGATATCCCTGATCCAAAGATCATAATCTTTGAAATAACCTTTTATATACTGCTCATAGGTATCATACGTAACATAAAAGATTGGTCTCTCTTTATAACGTTTCTCCAGTTCATCAGCCAGGTTCTGCAATTCCTGTCGGACTTTTTCTGGATCATGCTTCAGATGAATTTCAATATCGATTATCGGCGGTAATGCTTCCAGTTTTACAGGGACTGTTTGAATAAAGTTGTTTGCTTGCACTTTACCTGGACTTCTCATGGAAAAGAAATGATAGGCCCCTACCCGAAAACCCTGACTTTGCGCTTCTTCCCAATTGGTTTTAAATCGGAGGTCGATAAAATCATGCCCTTCGGTCGCTTTCATATAAATAAACGCAAACTCATTTTTTTCCTGAACCGTTTTCCAGTCAATCGTTCCCTGATGATGGGAGATATCCAGCCCCTTTACTTCATAATCCGCAGCAAACCAATCATTATGCCAGATCACCCCGGTCAGTTCCAAAATCATAAAAGTTAAGACAGAAGCAATAGTCGTAATAAAAATAGTCCGGCGATGCCACCAGGTCACCTTCTTTGTCAGTTTCCAATAAAATTCGGGCCGCCGTTTCAACATAATCTGTATTTTGTTTCAGCATTAACAAAAACTACTTGATTTCTTTACTTAAAATTTTACCGGTATAGGCATCAATAGTTAAATGATAACTTTTTAGATTTTTCTCATTAAACAGATACATCCCAGGACTCAATACCATTTAACAAAAGGTCGTTTCCGTTTATGAAGGCAGACGTAAAATCAAAGTCCTTGTCATTTTTAAATGCGTCTTTAGCAATTTGCACAACTTCATCGCTATCGATTGTCCAATTTTCAATATGGATATTGCCAGGTTCAATCTTCGAATCTCTGGACAACTCAACCATTTTTTCTACACAGCCATCTGGCTCAATTTCATATGTTTCTCCTGAACGTTAATCCAATGAGTTCCTAAATCGAATGGGATATAAAAAGGATGGGCAGATTAGTAATCTACTTCTGTCCATCCATCCTGTTTTCTGTTAATGTTTGATCACGGTTTTATACTGATCCAGATTCAAATTGTCGATATCTACTTTCTGAATATCGTCAATGGAAATATTATAGCGATATAGTAAATAATTATCCTCTTCTTCATTTTCAGAGTCTGTTTTTAATTGGTCATCATACACAAAAAAAACGATTAAAACATCATTGAAGTTCATTGCCTTGATTTCCTTTAAAAATTGTTTTATTTCTTCTTCATATTGTCCATTGTTCTGATAAATTTCCCCTACCCATTTGAACAAAAAGTCCTTATCCCCGCCATTTTTTAACACTTCAAACACCGACGGGACTTCTCCGGTATATTTGCTTTTTTCTGCTCCGTTTGTATAAGATATCGTTTCGATTTCCCTGATATCCATCGTCCTTTCAGATAACGACTTGATCTCCGGCTCCAATTCCTCATCCCATAGTGTGAGTACATAATCATCCTTGATTCCATCCGGCGGCAGCCAGTAAACCCTAATTTCTGTATCCTTCCGGTCCTTCACTTTTCCCGTAATAAAACAACTCGTTCCAAACTTCCGCACACATTCCACTTTCGTTACTTCAAATTCCTTGTGATAGGTCTCTTTTATATGCTGGACTGCTTTTTCCCTGAGTTCTTCTTCTCCCACCTGTTTCACTTCCTTTGCTGTATTGGTCGATTCGGCCTGACAGCCTGCCAGGATCAGGGCAAGCATACTTGCCACAAGTATCCATATATTTCTGAACCTCACTATTTGTCACTCCTTTTTATCTTGGTACAATGTTTCCATCCTCGCCATACAAATCAGGGATCGGTGAATCCACATCCACATATTCCCCCTTTTCACGATCATATCCTGTGAAGTTGGCAATCCCGTGGCTTTCTTTGCCAAAACCCAGTTGGTTATCCAATCCGGCATCTTTTTCTACACGGCCATCCGATCAATTTCATAGGTTATTCCCGCTCAGTATCCTAATGTGCCAACAATATTGTCATTTGATAGTTTCTAATTGGTCCATCATACCCACCTGGCTATTGCCTGCAACCGGGAGTCTAGAATAATATTCTTCACATACCCCACTATGGTACTTTTAATAGTTTTCCTACAGTTTGACTTTGGACATAATCTTCTAAGTATAAAAAACGGCAGGTCAGGCCATCACCTCGCCTTCCTGCCAATCCTTATTCTGTTAGTGCTTGATCACGGTTTTATACTGGTCCAGATCAAGATTGTTGATGTCCACTTTCTGAATGTCATCAATATTTATGTTATAGCGATATAACGTATAATTGCTCTCTTCTATATTCTTGGGGGCAGATTTCAACTTATCATCGGCAACAAAAATTTCAATTAAAAATTTGTTAAAATTCATTGACTGGATCTCTTTTAATAATTCCCTCAACCCTGTTTCATACTGACCGCCATTTTCATAAATTCGTATGGTTGACTCTAATGTATAATCACTGTCCCCCCCATTTTCCAACACTTTAAATACGGAAGGGACATCTCCAGTATAATCACTCTTCTTTGTGCCGTTGCTATATGTAATACTCTGAACACGTCTTACTTCAAAATGTTTATTTAAGATTGATGTTATCTCCGGTTTTAATTCTTCTGTCCATAAGGTTGAAACATAAGTATCATCTATTGAGTCATTTT
Source organism: Thermoactinomyces mirandus (assembly GCF_013868055.1). Classification (GTDB taxonomy): domain Bacteria; phylum Bacillota; class Bacilli; order Thermoactinomycetales; family Thermoactinomycetaceae; genus Thermoactinomyces; species Thermoactinomyces mirandus. The sequence continues at coordinate 57,454 of NZ_JACEOL010000018.1, forward strand.
TTTTCCAAATAATACTTATAGATGTATCTTCTCCATCTTTTACAACTCCATCAATATAAATAGTTCCTGTTACTCTGCCTTTATCAACTTCTATTACCTCAAATTCTTTATTATATTTCTTTTGTATATACTGGATTGCTTGTTCTTTGAGTTGTTTTTCTTCCGCTTGATCCATTTGTCCCACTTCCTTTGAACTATTGGTAGAATCAGCCTGGCAACCAGCAAGTAACACGGTAAGCATACATGCTATAACTACCCAACCTTTTCTAAATCTCACTATATTTTCACTCCTCATCTCGGCCTAATATTTCCATTTTCATCATAAACATCCGGAATAGGTGTATCTACCTTGTTTCCATCATCATCAATCCCTGTAAAATTAGTAATAGAATGACTTGAAGGACTTAGTCCCAATTGATTATCTAATCCGTCTTCATCTTCCGCCCTATGTACACTACCATCCGATTCAATCTCATAGGTTACTCCCGGCCGGTATCCTAAAGAGCCAATAGTATCGTCATTATACCGATAGTTTCGAATCAATCCGTCATACGTACCCGCTTTTTCATTAGCAGCTTCTGCCCGGACTTGGGGATCTAACTGATTTAACTTATAGATAAGTTCTGTTGCAACTTCTGCGCCAAGAGGTCCGTGCAGTCCTCCTAACAAAGTACTGGCATTAACATTTCGAAACAGATTTTTCCCAGGTGCGTTGAAGGTCACCGCCGGAATCTTATATCTCGCAGCGGAATCCAAGGCCAAATAACCCCCCAGTGAATGACCGGTTAATACAATGTTATAACCTTGATATTCCGGATTATTAATAACACTTTCCACCAATTCCCGTGCTTTAACAGCTTGTGGATTGATAATATCATTTCCCAATGCAATCGGTATATCTCCAATAACAATATCCTGATACCATTTATCAGGCTCTGTCCCTCGAAAAGCTATAATCATCTCAGAACTTTCTTTATTTATAAAAACATAAGCTTCTAATCCATTGGCTGAATCACACTTTAAACTAGTCTCCCAACCATCCCCAAGAGTTTCCTTTAATTTTAGAATATCAATCTTCTCTTCATAGACTAAATCTGATATTTCAGCTAACTGTCTATCTGAAACCTTAATATCATTTAACATTATTTGTGGATGGCTCTGACCGACATTGCTACTACCGGGAATGGAACTACCAGTGCTTGCAGTCAAATGCCTTTTATCGCTAAAACTGTTACGTCCCAACAAATTCCTAATCCACTGCCTTGCACCACTGTACGCTGATTGAACCCCTTTTTTGATCTGTTGGCCATATCTGCGAAAGATCGCGGTAATGGCAGCAGCGCCAAAAGCGATACCGCCTGCGACCTTGCCTGTTTCTGAGGTCAGCCAGCCCCAGGCTCCTTTTGCTTTGGATACGGTCCAATTTTTTGCCGTCTTTAATCCTGTCTTTGTCTTTTCCCATGTACCGGAAAAAAAGTCTCCCACTTTATCGAAGAAACCTTTTTCCTGTCTGGTCTCTGTAATTGGTGACTCTTTAGCGGGGGCAGGGGTTTGTTCCACCTTGTTAAAGTCATCATTTACATCGGGAATTTCAAAACTTCCTCCCCCAGTAGCGCCGACAGGATGAATGCCAATAAAACTTACAACTAAAATGAAAAAGAGAATGACACTTACCTGATGCAAGATTTTCATTTTGTCACCGTTTCACCCCTTTTTTTATATGAGCTACAAAATAAATGATCCCCCGGTTCTGAAAATTATTAACAGATAATGCCCATTTTTTATTTTATTCTTAATGATTCGTATCCAGATTGAATAACTCCTTTAATATATAAAATATCGAATTTTGCAATCAATCCTAGTTTCTCTCCTATATTCTGAAATGGAAATAGCTGCAAAAATATCCCCGCCCTGTAGTTTCAGACGGGGATCAGGTTTATTTGTTTTGCGGGAACAGTTTGGCCAGTGCTTCTTTCAGGGCGGGGTTGCCCAGTTCCTGCTGCTGGTTCTGTTTGAGGTATTTGTTGATTTCTTTTCTGGATACTTTGCCTTTTTTCTCTTTTTCCATCCGTTCCTGGAAAGAAGCATATTTTTCACGGTAGCCACAGGCGCATACGAAGATGCGTCCTTCTCCTTCGCCGCGCAATTCGAGTTTTTTCCGGCATTCCGGACAGCGGGCATTGGTGAGGCGGGCAATGTTTTTGCGGTAGCCGCAAGCCCGGTCCTGGCATACCAGCATGCGCCCTTTTTTCGTTTTGACTTCCAGCAGGCGTTTGCCGCAATCAGGGCATTTGCTTGCCGTCAGGTTATCATGGCGGAAAGTTTGCTCGCTGTCCTTGATTTCCTGAACTACCCGCCTGGTATAGTCTCTCATCTCGTGGAGAAAAGCGTCTTTTTTCAATTTCCCGTTCGCGATCGCCTGCAGCTTTTGCTCCCATTTGGCCGTCAGTGCCGGCGATTTCAACTCTTCCGGAACCAGGTCGAGCAACTGCCTGCCTTTGGAAGTAAGGTGAATATATTTTCCTTTCTTTTCAATCAGGAAGCTGTCAAACAGTTTTTCAATAATGTCGGCCCGGGTGGCCACGGTTCCAAGACCGCCGGTTTCCCCGATCGTTTTGATCAGGTCTTTTCGCTCATTGCCCATAAATTTGACCGGATTTTCCATTGCCGCAACCAGCGTGCCTTCCGTAAACCGTTCTGGAGGCTGTGTTTCGCCTTGCGTCAGTTCAAGGGATCTGACAGTAAGCCGGTCTCCTTCTTTGACTCCGGAGAAGACCGGTTCATGTTCTTCCTCATCATCATGGCCCAGAACCTGTTTCCAGCCAAGAGAAAGAACCGTTTTTCCCCGGGCAACAAATGTTTCATCCCCGATCTCCGCCTGAAGTGTGGTTTGTTCGTATTCATAAGGCGGAAACAGGACGGCCAGAAACCTTCTTACAACCAGGTCGTAAATCTTTTTTTCTCTTGGACCCAGCCGCTCCGGATGAACCGGTTCTTCCGTAGGAATAATGGCATGGTGATCGGAAACTTTGCGGTCGTCAACAAAACGCGGACTCGCTTTCACCTGTTTTTTGGCCTGTTGTGCCAGTTCCCGATAGGGTCCCACCCGGCAGGCTTCGATCCGGTCCTTTAATGTATCGACAATATCGGATGACAGATATTTGGAATCGGTTCGCGGATAGGTGACCACTTTGTGGGTTTCATACAATTCCTGCAAGGTCGACAAGGTTTCCTTGGCAGAAAAGCCATACCGCTGATTGGCCTCCCGTTGCAATTCCGTCAAGTCGAACAAGGTGGGAGCCCATTGTTTTTTCCTCTTTTTGATCACCCGGGTGACGGTTGCCGCCTGATTCCGGCATTGGCTGATCACCCGTTCGCAAGTTTCCTTGCGAAAACTTCGGTTCTCTTTGGTTTTTTGATCCTGCCAGGTGAATTTCAAACCATTTCCCATAAGCGCTTCGATGCCATAAAACGTTTTCGGCTGAAAATTCCTGATCTCTGCTTCCCGGCTGGAAATCATGGCCAGGGTTGGTGTTTGCACCCGCCCGCACGAAAGGGAGGCGTTGTGTTTGCATGTCAGTGCCCTGGTGGCATTGATGCCGACAATCCAGTCCGCCTCCGCCCTGGCAACCGCGGAACGGTACAGGTTTTCGTACAATTTGCCATCCTTTAACCGGGCAAATCCTTCTTTAATCGCTTTATCGGTAACCGAAGAGATCCACAAACGCTTGACCGGCTTTTTGACATGGGCTTTTTCAATAATCCAGCGGGCAACCAGTTCACCCTCCCGCCCGGCGTCTGTGGCGATCACGATATTTTTGATATCAGGCCGTGCCATTAATTTCCTGACCACATGAAATTGTTTGCTCGTTTTGCGAATGACTACCTGTCTTAAAGTTTTTGGCAGGAGCGGGAGATCTTCCATCCGCCACACCTTGTACTGCTTGCCATATGCCTCCGGCTCGGCCAGGGTAACGAGATGGCCGAACGCCCAGGTAACGACATATTTGTTTCCTTCCATGTATCCATTTCCCTGCTTTCGGCAGCCGAGAACTTTGGCAATATCTCTGCCGACAGAAGGTTTTTCTGCCAATACCACTGATTTACTCATTCTGACATCCTTTCAATCAAACAAAAAGTTCTAACAATCTCACTCTACCACTGATTTCGGCCAAGTGCCAGTTTCAAAAGGTCCGGAAGCAAGGACCGGCAGTTCGAAACAAAAAGAAACCGGCCTGCCCACCGGTTTCCTTTATTCCAATTCAACAGATCCTTGGCAGCATCATTCCGGAAAGCCTGTTTAATCTTCTTGTACTTCCCAGACCCGTTTTCAAGTGGAGATGGCCTTTTCCCTTTCCGGTGATATGGCCGATCACCCTCGCATCCCGTCCGAGTTCATGCTGCTTCAGCAGTTCCAATACTTTTGCTTCATTTTCCTTCTTCACAATGATAATCACTTTTCCTTCATTGGCAAGATACAACGGATCATATCCAAGGATGTCACATGCTCCCTGAACCTGCTTTTGAATTGGAATCTGTTCTTCGACGATTTCCATTGTTACCTGAAAATCTTCCGCTATTTCCACCAATGTGGTGGCAAGGCCGCCTCTTGTTGGATCTCTCATGATGCGAACGCCATCAACATTTTTCAGGATGCTGTCAATCAAACCGTTTAACGCGGCACAATCACTGTTTACATCGGACTTGATGCCAAGCTCCCCTCTTGCTCCCAGGATCGCCACACCATGGTCACCGATGGTGCCGCTGATGATGATCGAATCCCCTGTTTCTATATGTTCGGGATTTACGGTTCTGTCCGGGTCAACAAACCCGACCCCGGTCGTATTGATATACAAGCCGTCAATGCTTCCCCGTTCTACAACCTTTGTGTCTCCGGCAATGACCCGGACATTCGCCTTTTCAGCCTCAGAAGCCATCGTACGGACGATTTCTTTCAGATCGTTTATCTTAAAGCCTTCTTCTATAATGAAAGCAGCAGTCAGATACATCGGCACCGCACCGCTGACCGCCAGATCATTGACAGTTCCCGCAATGGCAATCTTCCCGATATTTCCGCCTGGAAAGAAAATCGGCTTTACCACAAAACTGTCCGTCGTCACCGCCAAACGGGCCGAGGGAGCATCAATGATCGCCGAATCAAACCGGGCTTGATCATTATGTCCGAATGCCTGCACAAACACATCCTGAATCAGATTGTGCGCCAGTTCCCCTCCGTCCCCATGTGCCAGGCTGATTCTCTGATTCTTCATGTCATGAATCCTCCCTCATATACAGATAATGGGCTGAACATGTTCCTTCACTGGATACCATACAAGGCCCAATCGGTTTTGACGGAGTACAGGCTTTTGCAAACAGGGGGCATTCCTCAGGGGTTACAAGACCGCGAATGATTTCACCGCAGCGGCATTTTGTTTTTCCTGGTTCCCCCACGGTAATATTGAAGCGTTTCCTGGCATTGAAACGGTCATACTCTTCCCGAATATCCATTCCGCTGTCGGGAATTACCCCGATTCCTCGCCACGGTTCATCGACCGGTTTAAAAAACGTGTTGATCAATTTTTTTGTTTCTATATTGCCCTCGTCCGTGACAACTGCTGAATAGTTGTTTTCAATTTCAACCCGGCCTTCCAGGAGCTGGCGGATCAATTTGTAAATTGACCCCAACATTCCAACCGTTTCAAAACTGCTGATTACGCCCGGAACCTGGTATTCATCCACCAGGTACTGGTAATCGTTTTTCCCCAGAACAATGGAGACATGTCCCGGAAGGATGAATCCATCAATATTCAGTTCTTTTGTTTCAAGCAATGTTCTCAGGATCGGCTCCACCAGCTTGGTTGTCATCCACATGGAAAAATTGCGGACTCCCCGGTCCATCGCTTCTTTTATAGCAACTCCCAGCACTGGTATGGTCGTTTCAAACCCGATACCCAGAAAAATAACTTCTTTATCCGGATTCTCCTCCGCAATTTTAACAGCATCGGGCGGTGAATAGACTACCCGGATATCTTTTCCTTCCAACTTTGCTTCCATCAGGGAGAATTCGGTACCCGGAACGCGAATCATGTCGCCAAACGTACAGATGATGCGATTTTCCCCTTCGGCGAGTTTGATCATGGCGTCAATCGACTTTTGATCGGTCACACAGACGGGGCACCCCGGTCCGGAAATCAAATTCACATGATCTTTCAGCGCCCTTTTTACCCCTTTTTGGGCAAGAGCCATTGTGTGGGAGCCGCATACTTCCATAAATGCAGGCCTTCTACCGTTTAGCCGAATAAATTCTTCAGCAGCTTCCTGTACTTTATCCAGAAGCTTACGGCTGAGGGTTGAATCGGAAAATTTACTCAACAGCTCTTGCATCGGCGATTTTCCTCCATTCTTCTATACTGAGCATTGCATTTTCTTCATCAATAATCGACATTGCCTGTCCTGCGTGTACAATCACATACTCTCCCACTTTTACTTCAGGAACAAAAATGATGCCAACTGTCATTGTGGACCCCATTACGTCTACAACCGCTGTGTAATCATCTCTTTCAACCACTTTTGCCGGAACTCCGACACACATTTTTCTCCCCCCTTTATTTATAATAATAAAACAACAATCAGGAATCGGTTGCCTCTTCTTTTCTATTTGCAGCAACAATCAGCTGACCCAGTGAAAGTCCCCCATCATTGCACGGAACCCGGCTGTGGGAATAAACGTCAAACTGTTTTTCCTTCAGCCGTTTCGTGATTTCATGCAATAAATAGGGATTATGGAAACTCCCTCCGGATAAAACGACCCTCCTGTTCAGATCCGGATTCTCCCTGCTCAATGAGACTACGGTCTCTACACAAATCGAGACAATCGTTTCATGAAACTTTTGTATAATGGTTTGAACAGGCTTCTCTTGCAGGCGGTCCTCGACAATTCCAAGGAGGGCATCTCCAAAATCAATTGTTGCCACATCATCCCCGTTTTTGTTGATTTTAAAAGGATAAGATTTTTCCAATTTATCCGCTTTCATTTGCTCAGACAACCTGATCGCTGCTTCCCCGTCGTATGTAGACACCTGACATTGACCCAAAATGGCACTGACCGCATCAAACAGGCGACCGCATGTTCCTGCAAGCGGACTGTTAATGTTTCTCCGGATCATTTGGTTGATAATCCCGATTTCGTAAGATTTGTCCGGGAACAACTTTTCCGCAAACTCTTTTCCCCGTTCTCCAAAGTAATCAATCAACATGGCTGTGGCGTTTCGCCAAGGCTCCCTGATCGCCTTTTCACCACCAGGCAAATGGGTATATGTAAGATGTGCCATTCGTTTGTAAAAGTGCGCACTTCCATACAAAATTTCAAATCCCCATATATTCCCGTCTTCGCCATAACCGGTGCCATCCAGAATAATCCCGAATACCGGGTCCGTCAGGCGATTGTCCTCCATACAGGATACGAGATGGGCATGATGGTGCTGTACCAAAATAACACGGGCTCCCATTTCCTCTGCCATGCTCGTGGTCATATACCCGGGATGCAGATCGGTGGCAACCGTTTTCACTTCCGTTCCCATCCACTTCATTAAATAGGCATACTCTTTTTTGAAATGGTCCACAACCTCCAGATGTTCCATATCCCCAATATGCGGACCCACGAAAATCTGCCTGTTCCGTCCAATGGCAAAGGTATTTTTTTGCTGTGAACCAAGCGCCACTACTTCGTGAACAGGTTGGCCTGTCACCATCGGGTCAGGCACATAACCCCGCGCTCTTCTGTGAAAGGTCAGTTTCCCGTCCAGAACGCGTACGACTGAATCATCAACAGGACGCAAAATCTTTCGATTGTGGGATAAGATATAATCGGCTATTCCTGTTAAATACTCATGGGCTTCATCGTCTTTGTACACAAGGGGAAGTCCGGAAGGATTGGCACTTGTCATGACCAAAACGGAAACTTTCTTTTCATCAAACAGCAAATGATGAAGAGGAGTGTAAGGAATCATGACCCCCAGCGTATTCATCCCAGGAGCCAGACTTTCTGCCAATTGGCTGTCACGCTTTTTCAAAATGACGATGGGGGCTTCTGGTGAACGCATGATCTTTTCCTCTTGTTCAGAAACGTCACAAATCGCCTTTGCCACATCGATATTCGCCGCCATCACCGCAAGCGGACGATTTGGCCGGTTCTTTCTCTTCCTGAGCAGGCGAACCGTTTCTTCATTGTACGCATCGCAGGCAAGATGGTATCCGCCCAGACCTTTAATCGCGACAATTTTTCCTTCACTCAAAAGCCGGGATACCGTACGGATTGCTTCATCTTTTCCGGCAATGAACTCTCCGTCAATCGAGGTCAGGGTTACTTCAGGACCACACGCGTCGCAGGCGATCGGCTGGGCGTGATGCCTTCTGTTCCTTGGATCATTGTACTCGCTTTCACACCGGTCGCACATCTGAAAATCCTTCATAACCGTATAAGGGCGGTCATAAGGCAGGGCATCAATAATCGTGTACCTGGGTCCGCACTGGGTGCAATTGATGAATGGATAGCGATAGCGAAAATTGGCAGGATCTCCCATTTCCTCCAGGCAATCATTGCAGGTTGCCGAATCGACCGGAATGACAAGAGAGGATTTGCCATCCCGGTCACTGGGGATAATTTCAAACCTGTCAAATCCGGTCGGCTGTCCCTTCTCCACAATTACTTCATCAATTCGTGAAAGTCTTGGCGGCTCTGTCCGGATCGCTTTTACAAAAGCTTCAAGTTCTTCCTGGCTGCCCTCCGCCTGGATCCTGACACCATCCATGTTGTTTTGAACCGTCCCGCAAATCCGATACTGTTCAGCTATCCGGAAAATAAAAGGGCGGAATCCAACGCCTTGAACACGCCCCTTCACAGTCACTTTTATTGACTTTGACATTTGAGGTACGCCTGTTTTATCCATTGACACCACTCGTCCAATCCTTCTTCTGTTCTGGAAGATACCTTGATCAGTCCGGAATCCGGATTGATTCCTTTCAGATCTTCAACAGCTGTATCCACATCAAAATCGAGATATGGCAACAGATCGATCTTGTTCAAAACAACCAGCTCTGTCCGCCGAAACATCACCGGGTATTTCGGAATTTTGTCGTTTCCTTCCGGAACACTTAAAATGGCCACTTTATGGTTCTGTCCGAGGTCGTAACCGGAAGGACAAACAAGATTTCCTACGTTTTCGATAAACAGAATATCGATTTCATCGAGATTGAATTCCGGAAGAACCTTGGCAATCATTCTGGCATCCAGGTGGCAACCGCCGTTTGTATTGATCTGAACCGCCTTCGCCCCCAGTTTTCTGATCCGGTCAGCATCCTTTTCGGTTGCCAGATCGCCTTCGATTACACCGATTCGATATTCATTTCGCAAAGCTGCTACCGTTTTTTCCAGCAATGTGGTTTTTCCGGCACCAGGCGAGCTCATCAAATTGATGACAAGGGTTTTGCTTTTTTCAAAAAGATCACGGTTGAATTTTGCTGCCGCGTTATTATCGGATAGCACTTCTTCTTCCAGATTGATTTTCATAGTACCTAATTCCCTTCATATAACTTTACTTTGAATGTTTCCCCTGCGGTCAGCTTTCCGCTTGGCAAACCGCATTCGGGGCAGATGCTCAAACGTACCTCCGGGTGATATTCATACCCGCAAACGGTACATTTTGCCCTGGCTTCTTCTTTCCGGATGACCAGTTGCGACTGTCTGGTTAACATGGCAAGTTCTCTGGCCCGGAAGGTTTCAAATGCCATTTCAAGTGCGTCAGGAAGTGCATTGCTTAATTCGCCGACAACCAGCTCGATTTTATTGATCTGTTTGATGTTCCTTGCTTTTGCGTCCCTCTCCACAAGCTGAAGAATGTCTCCCATCAGTGCCATCTCATGCATCATGATCTTCCTTATGGTAAGAATTGGTTTAAAAGTCCATTCAACTTATACCAATATACAATTTTCCGTTTTCTTCTTTCAACGGATATTGCCGCAGTTTCATATCGTCGCTGTCTGAATCCACATGATACTCCTCGTCACAAAGAAAACATTTGAATTTTTTTTCATAGGCAATCCACTGGAGCATCGTCTTGCAAGTCGGGCATGCCTTTTGAAAAGCGGTAAATTGCTTTCCCTCACAAATAATGCTGACAGGTGCCTCCTTGATATACAAATCATGGATTCCCTCAACCGGCAAGGATTGCACCGAACCAACCTCGTGCCACTTGACACCGGCCAGTTCGTCAACAACTGTATCCAGCTTTTCCAAATAACCGGAGACAAATGGGGACGCCACTTCTTTCACTGTTTGGAGAAAGCCTTTTCCCATTTCAGAAAAAAATTCAGACCGCTTCAATTTTTTCCACTCCATTGTTTAATCTGTTCAACAACATTTTCTGCCAGTTCAGGTAACTTCTCTTTTACTATAGCAGAAAGTTCTACACCAAGCTCGAGTGATGCCGGCTGAATGCCAAACATAACCATTTCTTCAGGCAGCCTTTCCTGCAAATCAGCAGCAAACAGCACTTCCTGGAATCCAACTTGATGAATGGACATCTTGACCCCGTAGTATTTGGGAATTTCCCTGTTACGGATGGTGATGAGTTCTCCCCCGGGCTTGCCCGCATTAATGGCATCAATGATAATCAGATAATCTGCTTCTTCTACCGGTTCCAGCAATTTCATCCCATCTGTCGCGCCCTCAATAATCTCAACATTGTCATATCCGGACAGCGCTTCTTCCAGGTAAGGAAGAAGGTGAACGCCAACACCCTCATCTGAATAGAGGGTGTTGCCGATTCCAATGATTTTAATATTTTTTTGGTCTGTAATCGTGTGATTACTCACTTTTTTCACCTTCAGGTTTTTGCCCTGCATCATTGTGGTCATGTTTCTCTTCTATTTTATATCCAGTAAAGATTGATGACAATGTTCCGTTGCGGTTCAGCCAGTCATCACGGATCACCATGTACAAATGAATCACAATGAAGACTACGAAGAACCAGGCAACAATGTGATGGAAGGAACGGACAGAAAAGCTGTCCCCACCAAACAGAAATGCAACTTTTTCAAAAGGAACCGATGCAAATTGCGGTTCAAGATACAGATAAAAACCTGTCAGAACCATTATGATTGAGCCCAGTCCAATAAAGATCAGGTAAGTTAACTCTGCCAGTTTGTTATGACCGGGAGAATGTTCCTTTTTGTTCGGCAGGAAGAGGTAATATTTGGTTGCTTCGACAACCTGCTTCCAGAAATTCTTTTTCAACGGATTGGGTCTGGCATACTGATTTCCTTTAAATGCCCAGTAGAAACGGAAAATCAGGTTTCCGGTAAATGCAAATGCTGCGAAAAAGTGAATATACCGTACCCAGTTCATGATGTTGGAATAGTACGCTTCTTCCGGAACAGTCGGACTGAAGAACGGATTTCCAATATAGATGCCGGTAAGCATCAAAAGGACGATGGAAATCGCATTGATCCAGTGAAAGATCCGAACCGGAGCTTCCCAAACATAAACTCTTCCCAAATTTTTTTTGCTTTTGCTTGAAATTGCTCCCGACGAATTATAAGTAGCACCGGGATTGCCGGTGTTAGATATTTCCACCTTTTTACACCTCCTACCCTATTTTGATTTGCGTTGACTCTTGGTTCTCCAAATCAGTCAAATGAACAGCACATGCCAGACAAGGGTCAAAGGAATGCACGATCCGCAATATTTCAAGCGGTTTGTTCGGGTCTGCAACCGGTGTATTCTGAAGCGATGCCTCATAAGCTCCGTTATTACCTTTATGATCCAGTGGAGACGCATTCCAGGTTGTCGGCACCACTGCCTGATAGTTTTTCACTTTTTGGTTTTCAATTTCAATCCAGTGGGCGAGCGATCCGCGTGGCGCTTCCATCCAGCCTGCACCTTTCGCATTTTTCGGCCAGGTTTCAGGTTCCCATTTGGAGCGGTCAAATGTATTTTGATCGCCATTTTTTACGTTTTTCAGCAGCTGATCCATATCATTGCGCATCCAGTCAGAAATCAGCAGTGTTTCAAGTCCGCGGGCAACTGTCCGGCCTAAAGCGGAATGGAGGGCGCCCATTGGGACATTCAGTTTTTTCAATGTATCATTGACAAGGTTGACATATTCTGGCCGGCCGGAAGCATAACCAACCATGATCCGGGCAAGCGGTCCTGTCTCCATCGGTTGTTCTTTCCAGCGCGGTGCTTTAATCCAGCTGTATTTTTCGTTTACATTCAATTGTTTATATGGAGGTTTCGGTCCTGTATAGTTAAAGGTCGTTTCTCCTTCAAACGGATGTTTTCCGCCTTTATCCTGGCCGTCATAAGTATAGTAGGAATGATCGATGAACTCCTGAACCTGTTTCGGATCCTTCAGATCAACATCACGAATTTCTTTCAGATTACCATTTAAGATAACTCCACGGGGAACACGGAATGTTTTGGCGTCACGAATATCTCCGGTCGGGAAGTCTCCATAAACCAGATAGTTGTTTAATCCGCCGCCATAGGTCCAGCCTTTGTAATAGGATCCGATGGCCAGCAAGTCAGGAATGTATACTTTCTTGACAAATTCTCTTCCCTGGTCAATCAGCTGGGATACATGCATCAGTCTTTCAGCATGAATGCCGTTATCGCTGTTAATGTCCAGAGGAGTGGCCATTCCGCCGACAACATAGTGAGGATGCGGGTTTTTGCCGCCAAAGATTGTCTGGATCTTGACGATTTCCTTTTGCCAGTCAAGCGCTTCCAGATAGTGAGCTACAGCAAGCAGGTTCACTTCCGGGGGCAGTTTGTATTCCGGATGACCCCAGTATCCATTGGCAAAGATTCCAAGCTGTCCGCTTTCTACAACTTTCTTTACCCTGTTTTGGACTTCGGTGAAATACCCGGGAGAGGAATTGGGCCAATCGGAAATGGATTGGGCAATTTTGCTTGTTTCCTTCGGATCAGCTTTTAATGCATCCACAACGTCAACCCAGTCAAACGCATGCAAGTGATAAAAATGGACGACATGGTCATGCAAGAACAACGCTTCATTCATGATATTGCGAATCAGGTTGGCGTTTTGCGGAACTTTGATATCCAGTGCATCTTCTACTGTACGGATGGATGCCAATGCATGTGAACTGGTACAAACACCGCAGATCCGCTGTACATATGCCCATACATCCCTCGGATCACGGTCACGAACAATCAATTCGATCCCGCGTACAGCAGTTCCTGAACTGTAAGCCTTTGCGATTTTTCCACCCTGAATGTCTGCTTCGATACGGAGATGCCCTTCAATTCTTGAAACCGGGTCCACTATAATCCGTTCTGCCATGATTATTCACCTCGTTCTTCCGATCCATTTTTTTCTTTTTTCTTCATCGCAGCGGTTATGCCAGCGTGAGCTGCGACGCCTGCAACGGCTGCACCTGCAACTGCCAAACCAACTTTATCGGGATTAATCGTGGTTTGGGTTCCCATAATCTTGGCACGGCGAGCAAAGAATGGCCCATTATCCCAGAAGTTTTTCTCCGTACATCCAATACAGGGATTTCCTGATTGAATCGGGTAACTTGTTCCGCCATTCCAGCGCATTTCCGGACAAGCGCTGTATGTTGTCGGGCCTGCACAGCCAAGCTTATACAGGCAATAGCCCTGTTTAGCTCCCACATCATCGAATGATTCGGCAAAAAGACCGGAATCAAAGTATGCACGGCGGTTACATTTGTCGTGAATCCGGTGTCTGTAAAATGCTTTCGGTCTGCCAAAGCGGTCAAGTTCCGGTACGGCCCCGAATGTAATCACATGGGCAATCACCCCGGTCATGACTTCAGCAATTGGCGGGCATCCGGGCACGAGCACCACCGGTTTGTCCTTGACCACATCGGTGACGGGGACTGCCCCTGTCGGATTGGGTTTTGCTGCAGGAAGCCCGCCCCATGAAGCACAACTTCCATAAGTGATTACAAACTTGCAGTTTTTGGCTGCTTCTTCCAGAACAGCTCTTGCCGGTTTTCCGCTGACTGTAGTAAATTCGTCACCCGGAATGGAGCCTTCCACAACAAGGACATATTCTCCAGGATACTGCTTGAACGTATTATGCTTTGCCTCCTCAACCTGATGGCCTGCTGCAGCTGAAAGAACTTCACTGTATTCCAGGGAAATCATGTCAAGCAAAACGCTTTCAGCTTTGGGATGGGTAGACCGGATAAATGATTCTGAACAGCCGGAACAGCTTTGGAATTCAAGCCAGATCACAGGAACACGCTTATTCGTTTCCATGGCGTGCACAACTTTGTCAGAGTTTTTGAAACTGAGTCCCATGGTGGCGGCCAAAGCCGTACACATTTTGAGGAAGTCCCTGCGGGAAATCCCTCTTGAGAGCGCCTCTTCATAAATGGTTTTTTGCTTTGTTTCTAACATATAACCCACCTCTCCTCCCTAAAAAAATTTTTAAGATTGTTTCCCTTTTTCTTAAATCGCATTTTAATTTAAATAATTGAAATTACCCACAAAAACCCCCTATAAACAATACCATGTTTTACAAAAGTTTATCATAATGTTCAAATTAAATTCACGGAAACGTCAAATTTATAAAAGGGGAATATGATTATTTACACTTACAGTAGGGTAAGTGCTATTATTTAAAGAAATAACCGCTGGATCAGCCCTGCCTTTTTGGTTGCCATCTTCCCTGTTTTGCGTTTTGTGAATTGACCAGACCTGACCATCCTTGTTAACCGCCGGATCAACTTTTAAACCATTGAACTTGTTACCCCGATATCATCCTATGCAATAACATTTTTTACTATGATCAACTTTTTTTACCACCACCCTTCAATGTTCAGTTAACATAAAAAACAATATTTTTGTAATTTCACATTATATGATTCTACAGAAAAGGCTTGTCTACCTTCCGAAAAACAAAAAATATTGACAGAAATGTAAACATGATTTTTTATTAAACATAAAAAGTGATGGTTGTCATAATGAAAAAATTAAACTATAATTCTGAAAAGAATAAGTTATAATCAAAATGATTTTAAATAAAAGCGGTATAATAAAAAAGTCTATTATCTTCTTTTGTTATATGCTCATTTCTTTTAGTTAGTTAAAGGTTTCCATACGTTTCCTGGAAGCAAGCTTTGCATAACGGGCTCGCAAAGCCAGGTTTGCAGGCTATAATTATGTATAAGCGTGCTACTTTTTTGAACAAAAGTGTTACTGATATGCATAACAGAAGGTGGTTGCAAGATGCAGGATTCAACTTTGAAGAGATTCGGAGTTTCGATGGAGAGCAGTTTACTGAATAAATTCGATCACATGGTTAGACTGAAAGGCTACCAGAACCGTTCGGAAGCGATCCGGGATCTTGTCCGGGATGCCCTGGTTCAGGAAGCATGGGAAGATAAAGATCAGGTTGTGATCGGAAGCATTCTCCTGTTCTATAACCATCACCAACGGAATCTGCTGGCCGAGATGACAGATCTTCAGCACAGCATGCACGATCTGGTTCTTTCCACAACGCACTTTCACCTGGACCACGACAGTTGCCTGGAGCTGATTGTCGTAAAGGGGAAGGTGAAAAGAATCCGGGAATTCAGCAATAAGCTGATGAGTTTGAAAGGGGTCGAATACGCAAAGTTTACGGTAGCCCCCGTAAAACGGGTTTAATCCTTAAAGGAGGGACTTCCATGCCAGAAGCGGAATAAAGCCAAATTTTGCACACATCCAACAGATTTTCTTTATCGATCCATGGCAAACCCGCCCCACTCCCAAACAGCTTTTTTTAACGGTTTTTCTTTTTCTTGAATCGCATTTTGATTTAAACCATTGAAATTATCCCACCCCCACGTTGGTTCCGTTTCGCAAAAACGGGTGCAAAGGAGGCGTTTACAGCAGATAGCAGACAGGATTTGGCAAACAGTCGGGCCATTCTATTGAAAACAGATTTCTGTAAAGGAGTGAAACAAAAGTGGCAAAAAAAATATTTGGTTTGATCACATGCGTTATCCTGGCTTTTACGATGATATTGGCAGGTTGTTCCCAATCGGATGCCAATCAAACAGGGCAAACCCAAAAGGATGAACTGGTGTTGGCCATTGGCGGCGAGCCTAAAGAAGGTTTTGATCCGACAACCGGATGGGGAAGAAATGGATCTCCGCTCTTTCAAAGTACATTGTTCAAGTATGACAGCAATTTCAATGTTGTGAACGATTTGGCAGAAAATTATAAAGTAAGTGATGACGGTTTGATCTGGACCGTAAATATCCGCCAAGACGCAAAGTTTTCCGATGGTGAAAATGTAACCGCTGATGATGTCGCCTTTACATACAACAAAGCGAAAACAAGCGGATCTGTCATGGATCTGACAAACCTGGACAATGCCGAAAAGACAGGTCCGTACACAGTAAAATTCAAATTGAAAAAACCTCAATCCAACTTTATTTATCTGCTCATCACCACCGGAATTGTTCCAGAACATGCCTATGGAGATAATTACAAGGAACATCCAATTGGTTCCGGTCCATATAAATTCGTGCAATGGAACAAAGGACAACAATTAATCGTGGAAGCCAATCCCTATTATTACGGAAAAAAACCCTTCTTCAAGAAAATAACTTTCCTGTTTTTGGCTGAAGATGCCGCATTTGCAGCCGCCAAAGCCGGTCAGGTCGATATTGTGTCTGTCCCTGCCACCTTTGCCAAAGAGAAGATTGCCGGCATGAAACTTGTAACAGTGGAAAGCGTCGATAACCGGGGAATTACATTTCCCACTGTACCGGCAGGACAAAAAACAGAAGACGGAATCCCGGTCGGTAATGACGTAACAAGCGATATAGCGATCCGCAAGGCAATCAACGTCGGCATTAACCGGCAGGCATTGGTGGATGGCGTATTGGAAGGATTCGGCACACCGGCATACAGTGTGGCTGACAAATTGCCATGGTGGAACGCTGATACGGCAATAAAAGATAACAATATCGAAGAAGCCAAAAAAATACTGGATCAGGCCGGCTGGAAGGAAACTGCAAGCGGAATTCGTGTAAAGAACGGACTGGAAGCAGCCTTTACCCTGTATTATCCTTCCGATGACCAGATCCGCCAGTCCTTGTCAATCACGGTTGCCGAAATGATCAAACCTCTGGGAATCAAAGTGACAACAGAAGGTAAAAGCTGGAACGAACTTGAAAGATTAATGTTTTCAAATCCGGTTCTGATGGGCTGGGGAAACCATGACCCCATTGAAATGTACAATTTATACAGCTCCAAGACGAAAGGCGAAGGGTATTACAACCCCAATTTCTATTCAAATCCAAAAGTGGATGAATACATGGAGCAGGCATTGCGGGCGTCTTCCGTAGAAGAAGCCTACAAATACTGGAAAAAAGCACAGTGGGACGGAAAAACCGGATTTTCCGCCAAAGGCGATGCCCCTTGGGCCTGGTTGGTTAATGTACAGCATTTATACTATGTCAATGAAAAGCTGGACATCGGCAAGCAAAAAATTCATCCACACGGTCATGCCTGGCCGATCACAGACACCATCACCGACTGGAAGTGGAAATAAACAGAAATCCCGTGACGGGGGTTTTTCTCTCGCTCACGGTTTGTTAAATAAAAAGTATTTGAGGGAGCCAATTGTCTCCTGTCCTCTTCCCGATTTGTCCGGGACTTCTTTAAGGGGATTACAGCGTGTATCACTGACAGATTGTCAGAAAGAAGGGAAGGTATTGCGAACCAAACGGATTTCTTTGTACATTTTGAGCCAGGCTGCCAAGCTCTTGACATTATTAATCGCCATAAGCATTTTGTCTTTCATGCTTGTAAGCTACTCTCCCATTGATCCGATTCGGGCCTATATCGGGGGAGACATGCTGCGGGTAAGCCCGGAGCAGCGAGCCAATATTGAAGAATATTGGGGCTTGAATGAACCAAGAGTATCACAATATTTGAACTGGGCCAATTCCATCTTGCATGGTGATTTGGGAACTTCCCTGTTATATCGCAGCCCGGTTGCCCAGGTAATTGCGGAACGATTTGTCGCCTCTCTTGCATTAATGGCCATTGCGTGGCTCTTGTCCGGAATCTTCGGCTTTATATTGGGGATCATTGCAGGGATGAAAAAAGGAACCTGGATTGATCGGCTGATAAAAGGGTATTGTTATGTTCTCTCGGCCACTCCTACTTTCTGGTTAGGTTTGGTGGTCGTAATCGTATTTTCTGTATGGCTTGGATGGTTTCCAATCGGTCTGGGAACACCGGCCGGCATTCTGGAACAGGATGTATCACTGACAGATTACCTGCGCCATTTATTTTTGCCTGCTTTAACATTAAGCATCATCGGTGTCGCCAATATCGCATTGCATACAAGAACAAAGCTTGTCGAAACCCTTAACAGTGAGTTCATCTGGTTTGCCAAAGCCAAAGGAGAAAAAGGATTGAAACTGTTATGGCGCCATGGATTGCGAAATATCTCCTTGCCCGCAATCTCCTTACAGTTTGCTTCATTTGGAGAACTTTTTGGAGGCGCAGTACTGACCGAGCAGGTTTTCTCATATCCCGGCCTCGGACAGGCAATCGTCGAGGCGGGACTGGGCGGAGATGTCCCTCTTTTGTTGGGAATTGTTTTATTCAGCACGATATTTGTGTATGTAGGCAATCTAATGGCAGATATACTGTATAAAGTCATTGATCCGCGAATCAGAAAGGAATGGAACTAGTGAGTGGTCAGGAAATGATCGGGGCAAACCCCTCAGTTAACAGCAAATGGAATCTGCGGCGACAGACATTGGCTATCATCGTCATTTCGGTTCTCCTTCTTGCGGCGATGACCGTTAGCGGATTTTTAATAGAAAATGAAAAGCTGTCCGTAAATCTGGAAGCAAGAAACAGCAGTCCTTCTCTTGACCACCTGTTTGGTACCGATTGGCTGGGAAGGGATATGCTGGCCCGGACTCTGAAAGGTTTGACACTGAGCTTTGGGGTAGGTTTGTTAACTGCTTTTTTAAGCACAATTATTGCATTGTTTCTAAGTCTTCTATCCTCCTGGAACAAAAAAATCGATCATGGTGTAACCTGGCTCATTGATCTTTTTATTAGCATGCCCCATGTCGTAACCTTGTTGCTCATTTCTTTTGCCATTGGCGGAGGCTTTAAGGGAGTCGTCACAGGCATCGCCTTGACCCATTGGCCAAGCTTGACCCGTCTGCTTCGCGCGGAAGTGATGAAGGTAAAAACGGAACAATATATTGGGGTTTCCCGCCAACTGGGAAAATCCCGATGGTGGATTGCCTGTAACCATTATCTCCCCCATTTGATGCCACAGATAATGGTCGGTTTTATATTGCTTTTCCCACATACCATTTTGCATGAAGCCGCAATCACTTTTTTGGGATTCGGTTTGTCACCGGAACAGCCTGCAATCGGCATTATCTTATCGGAATCCATGCGTTATTTGTCAACCGGTATGTGGTGGCTTGCCTTCTTTCCGGGGCTTTCCCTGGTGATCATGGTCGGGATTTTCGATCTGCTTGGAAACAGCATCCGCAAGTTGATTGATCCTTTCCACGGGCAACGGTAGGTCAGCGCTTGCGGGAACCGGCAAGCACGTAATATCTGTTTGTTACTTTCCTTTACAAAGGAGTGAGCATCGATGAAATTGCAACAGAAAGAAGAACCATTGCCGGATCTGCTTGAAAAAGATCAGCCCTTACTTGAAGTGAAAGATCTTTCCCTTTCATTCCGTCAATACCGCGAAGGTCTCCGGGAAACCGATCTACAGGTCATCAGTAAATTGGACATTACCCTTTACAAAAAAGAAATCGTGGCTGTCGTTGGTGCGAGCGGGTCCGGAAAAAGCTTGTTGGCAAGCGCCATCCTGGGATTGCTCCCGGAAAATGCTTTTCTCCGCGGGACTATAAACTTCAAGGGAAAGCCCCTTTCCCCGGAACGCCAAGAACATCTGCGCGGGGAAGAAATTTCCCTCATTCCCCAATCGGTAAGCGCCCTTGATCCGTTAATGAAAACAGGCAAACAGGTACAAGCCGTAATCAAGGGGAAGAATAAAAAAGCCGTCCAACAGGAAATTTTTGATAAAGTCGGCCTGCCTTCCAAAACATCAAACAGTTATCCGTTTGAATTATCCGGCGGGATGGTCAGAAGGGTCTTGGCCGCCACCTCCCTGGCAAGTTCTGCTGACCTGATCATTGCCGATGAACCGACGCCCGGTCTGGATCCCTTCGCTCTGAAAGAGACGGTGAACTATATCAAACAACTGGCTGAAAATGGAAAAGGAGTTATCTTTATTACCCACGATATTGAAACAGCACTGAAGATTGCTGACAAAGTTGCTGTCTTTTATGCCGGGCAAACCGTAGAAATTGCCAAAGTGGAGAATTTTTGCGGTTCAGGAGAAAATTTGCGCCATCCATATACAAAAGCCTTATGGAATGCTTTGCCCCAGAATGGATTTGTTCCATTGCCCGGGTCCCAGCCCCTGTTGAGCGAGGTGGCAGAAGGATGCATTTTTCATCCAAGATGCCCGGTCAAAACAGATTTGTGTAAAAAGAAGCAACCCGAATCAAAAAGCAAAAATGGTGAAATGGTCAGGTGTTTTTATGCTTAAAGTTAATGGAATCAGTTACCGTTATCAAAATAATGGTCCATGGGTTTTCAGGAATTTTCGTCTTGCTGTCCAGCCTGGTGAGATCGTTGGTTTGTGCGGCTATAACGGCGCTGGCAAAACAACGCTGGCCAAAATCATTGCCGGATATTTGAAACCCCATGAAGGGGAAATTCTGGTGGATGAACAGCCTGTTTCATCTTTTACCGGCATCAGGCCTGTCCAGTTGGTTTGGCAGCATCCGGAAAAATCGATTAATCCAAAATGGAAAATGAAAAAGGTTCTTGAAGAAACAACCGACTTGGATGAAGAACTCCTCTCCCTGCTTGGAATAAAAAGCGAATGGCTGGACCGCTGGCCGAGTGAACTTTCGGGAGGCGAACTGCAACGCTTTTGCCTGGCCAGAACGCTTGGCAAACATACAAAATACCTGATCGCTGATGAAATGACAACAATGTTGGATGCAGTCACACAGGCACAAATCTGGCATGCCCTGTTAGAGCTGGCAAAACAGCGAAATATAGGTATTCTCGCAATCAGTCACAATCAGCATCTGCTCCAGAAAATAAGCGATCGAACGGTCTCGATCGCCTAGACAGATATGAATATGTTATTTTACAGGCGAAATAACCTCATAAATGATATAAGCAGAGCGTTCGCTGAAAAAACGGGCGAGTGTCAGTCAGTTGGAGAGCCCGTCTGAAAGCGAACGCTGAAACTGCTTACCGCCCCTTTAATTCACTTGATTTCAGATCCTTCTCTTTATTACGGGGTTTCCTGGAGTCTATCTGTTTTCCCCTTCATTTCTCCTCTGATTTGAACCCAAACCTTTTCCAGTAAGTTGAAAATCATTTTTCAGTCAATTGAATATTCTTCAGCCAAGTGTCCATGATTCACTCTCTGGAAGTTTGTCAGTCAATATTTAACTATTTTTCTTCTTACCGTATAAAAGCCTTTACACTATTAATCAATCCAAATATAAATATTTACTAAAAAGGAAAGAATGTGACAAATATGGCTTTAGGTAAAATGACCAAGCACAATCAAATGTTGAAGCATCCTGTATTGCGAAAATATATTCCTGAGACTCACTGGCATACCCGTAAAGGACTCTTTCAAATGCTTAAATCTTATTCATGCGTTTTCATCAAACCGAATCATGGAACCGGCGGAACCGGGATCATCCGGATCAAAAGAACCTCCAACGGATATCAGGTCCGTTACGGTAAAAGACGCACGGTTGTTCGTAATCACTCCTTTTTGCACAGAGTCGTTCAGTCCTGCCAAAAGCTTTCCCAACGTTATCTTGTGCAACAGGGGCTTCATTTGGCCAAATATAACGGGCGCATTTTTGACATCCGTTCATATATGCAGAAACCGCATTCAAAATGGGTTGTCTCCGGCATGGTAGCCCGTGTGGCTGCTCCAAATCACTATTTAACGAATTACCACAAAGGCGGACATGGAGAACCGTTAGACAAAGTGCTCGCACACCTCTTTAAGAGTAACCGAAGAAAAGTAAATAATCGCCTCAATCTAATAAAAAAATTATCACATATGATAGCAAAAACACTTAATAAACGATATTCCCATATTTGTGAACTTGGAATTGATTTTGTCATAGAGAAAAACGGGCGTTTATGGATTCTCGAAGCCAATACCAGACCTGGATATCAGTTGTTCTCCCACCTTCCCGATCAGACAATGTTTCGCAAAATCAGGAAAAACAAGTGTCTGATTCGAACACGGCATACCTGAGCCTGATCTGGAAAAAGGTCAGAAATCAGTTGTCCAATATTAATTATTCTAACGACCCGGGACGGAAAGGAGGATTTCATGAAGAAAACCAGTCAATTAAAACAATTGATTCACTCACGAAATCTGGAGTTTTTAATGGAAGCCCATAACGGATTGTCAGCAAAAATTGTTGAAGAAGCTGGATTTAAAGGAATTTGGGCCAGCGGGTTATCCATATCGGCGGCTATGGGTGTAAGGGATAACAATGAAGCTTCCTGGACACAGGTTCTGGAGGTTTTGGAATTCATGAGTGACGCTGCATCAATTCCAATTTTGCTTGACGGGGATACAGGATTTGGAAACTTCAACAACTCCCGGCGCTTGGTAAAAAAACTGGAACAGCGCCAAATTGCCGGGGTGTGTATCGAAGATAAATTATTCCCAAAGACCAACTCCTTCCTGAATTCCAAAATCCAACCACTGGCTGATATCAATGAATTTTGCGGAAAAATCAAAGCGATGAAAGATACACAGACGGATGAAGACTTTATCGTTGTCGCCAGAGTAGAAGCATTTATTGCGGGATTGGGTCTTAAAGAAGCTCTGCGGCGGGCAGATGCTTATCGACAGGCGGGGGCTGACGCCATTCTCATTCACAGCAAACGTACAGATATTGCAGAAATTGAATCGTTTGTCAAAGAATGGGAACAAAGATTGCCCGTCGTGATTGTGCCTACCAAATATTATTCCACTCCGACAAGCCGGTTTCAAAAGCTGGGGATTAATCTCGTTATTTGGGCAAACCACAATTTGAGAGCATCCATTGACGCCATGAAAAAGATATCCGAACAGATTTTCCGGGAGAAAAGCCTTGTCCGGGCAGAGAAAAAAGTCGCGACTCTGGAAGAGGTATTCCGCCTTCAAAGAGTCGATGAATTGCTTGAAGCTGAACGAAAGTATCTTCCTTCGACCGGAACAAATTCGGATGATTACCCATGATCAATACCAGAATATTTGGAAAGGAATTGGAAAAATTAGGGTTTCGGTTTTACAGCGGAGTTCCATGCTCCTTTTTAAAAGGTTTAATCAATTATGCAATCAACGAATGCAATTACGTGGCAGCAGTGAATGAAGGGGATGCGATCGCTATTGCATCCGGTGCCTGTTTAGGAGGGGAAAAATCGGTCGTCCTCATGCAGAATTCGGGTCTAGCCAACGCCGTTTCGCCACTCACATCTCTTAACGCTCCGTTTCGAATTCCACTGCTTGGCTTTGTCAGTCTCCGGGGAGAACCGGGTCTTTCCGATGAACCTCAACATGAACTGATGGGCTTGATCACAATCAGACTGCTGGATTTGATGCAAATTCCCTGGGATTATTTATCCGATGATATGGAGGAAAACAAGCGAAAACTGATTCGGGCCAATCATCATATTGAACACAACCGTCCCTTTTTTTTCGTCGTCAAAAAAGGAACTTTCGATCAGGTTTTTTTATACAAACGACAATCCCGCATTCATCCCAATCAGGTCAAAGTACAGGGCAGCATGGAAGACCAGTTTCCCTCACGGCTTGAGGCTTTGGCAGTCATCAATTCTTTGAAAGACAGCCAAACGGTTCAACTTGCCACAACCGGAAAAACGGGACGAGAATTATATGAAATTGAAGACGCCGAAAACAATTTATATATGGTTGGTTCTATGGGCTGTATCAGCTCTTTGGGGCTTGGTTTGTCACTCGCTCAAAAGAACAAGGATATTGTCGTGATTGACGGGGACGGTTCCTTGCTTATGCGTATGGGAAACCTGGCAACAATCGGATATTATCATCCGCCCAATATGATCCATATTTTGCTGGACAACAATTGCTATGATTCAACGGGGGGACAGAACACCGTATCCCATAACACCAACTTTGTGGATATTGCCGCTTCCTGTGGTTACACACGATCTGTTTATATCCACCATTTAAAAGAATTGGAGATTTTCCTCAAAGATTGGAAGAAAAGAAAAGGGCTGACTTTTTTGTATATGAAAATATCCAGAAACTCCAAGGGGAATCCCGGCCGTCCAAACATCAAACCCCACGAAGTGAAAAAACGACTACAACGTTTTTTAAAGAAAACAAGGAAGGGAGAACTTGATGAAGGACATTAAAAGGATGATTTTGCTCAATCCAGGCCCGGCGACTACGACAAACAGCGTGAAACTGGCACAGGTTGTACCCGATATTTGTCCCCGGGAACCGGAATTCGGCCAATTGATGGAAAATATCTCCACGGAACTGACGCGCTTTGTTGCCAATCCCGGGCATTACACAACGGTTTTGTTCGGTGGATCTGGCACCGCGGCTGTAGAATCCATGATCAGCTCCATTGCGGATCATAATAAGATGGTGATTATCAATAACGGAGCATATGGCAAACGGATGTGCGAGATTGCAAAAACCTACGGGTTGAATTATTCCGAATTTACCAGTTCCCCCTGTGACGCCATTGATTTGGATGCTTTGGAAAGATTTATCAAAGCTTCGGGCCAAACCTTCTCTCATCTTGCTGTTGTACATCATGAAACGACCACCGGACTGTTAAACGATATCCGGGCCATTGGAGAATTATGCAAACGATACCGGATTGATATGATTGTCGATGCCATGAGTTCATTTGCAGCCATTCCAATTGATATGGAGAAAATAAATATCAGTTTTCTGGCATCCAGTTCCAACAAAAATCTTCAGGGAATGGCCGGAGTTTCTTTTGTCATAGCGGAAAAAAACAAATTGGAACGTTTAAAACACAGGAAAGCAAGAAATTATTATCTCAATCTGTATGCCCAGTACCGTTTTTTTTCAATGAACAGGCAATTCCGGTTTACGCCACCCGTTCAAACCCTTTATGCTCTCAGTCAGGCAATTGAAGAGTTAAAACAGGAAGGAATCAACAACCGATACAAAAGGTATGCCAAATGCTGGAAAACGTTGGTTGCGGGAATTGCCCGACTCGGACTGACGTATGTCGTTCCCGAATCCTGTCATTCCAAACTTGTAACTGCCATTGTCGAACCGGATCATGCCCAATACAATTTCCAGGAAATGCATGATTATTTTTATGCAAGAGGCATTACCATTTATCCGGGCAAGCTGGATCAGTTGAATACCTTCCGAATTGCAAATATCGGGGATATCACCTGTAAGGATATCGAAAGATTTCTGGAATTGCTGGGCAGCTATCTTCGAGGTATCGGTGAATCCCAAAGAAAGGTGGGAAGTTAATGAAAAATCAACATGCCACCCGAAACAAATGGCTGAAATACAAGTTTATGAAAACCAAACGGTTATTGCCTTACCTCCCGGAAACGAGAATCATGACACGAGCATCTTTTTGGAATCTTCTCGGAAAATACCGGCATATCCTCATCAAACCAATAAGAGGCAGTCGTGGCAAAGGAATTATTCAAGTTTCGGCGATCGGAAACAATCAATATGGAATACATTTTGAAAACAGAAGAATTACCATCCGAGGAAAAGAAAATACTTATCGGTACCTAAAAAGAAAAATCAAATCCAGCAAGTATCGGACCCAATCCGGGTATATCGTTCAACGCAGAATCCCTCGCCCAACTGTTAACGGTCGCCCTTTTGACATCCGTGCCATCGTACAACGCCCGAAATCATTCAAATCATGGGTCGTTACCGGGAAAATTGCGAAAATTGCAGGCAAAGGTTACATCGTATCAAATATTTCCAGGAGTAATGGTACGGTTATGCCCCTGGAAATCGCCATCAAAAAGTCCTCTCTCAAAAAACCTTCCATAAAAATATTAATATCCAAAGTGAACAAAGTCGCAATACTTACCGCCAGAAGACTGGAATCCTTTTTCAAAGGTCATCGAATTTACGGATTGGACATCGTACTGGATCAAAACGGTCATGTATGGATCATTGAAGCAAATCTGTTCCCGATTTTGTCCCATTTTCGCAAACTGAAAGACAAAACGATGTACCGCCGGATCATGGCCTACAAAGCAGGAAGAAAAATCAAATGAAAATTGCCTTTAGCCTTGTACCCAAACCAGACTCTGTATCAATTCTTCCGGACATCCTGCATCCGACTCCTCCCTCTCCCCTTGACCCTGGTAATCATAAAAACCGGTTTCCCTTTCCAAAAGGTTATCCGATCTTCGAACATCGATGTCTTACCGATCCTGTTTTGTCCAATAAACAAAGCAAATTTTGCAACAACAAGACTTTTTGTCTGTTTACTTCCCAACATGATAAAAAATGTTGATCAAAGTTCAACCAGAAAAATTGCATACAACCAAACAAAATTATATTATGTTTATGTATTAACTAGACAAACAAGGAGTTTGTTTATATGAAGGATTTGGTAGAACTGTTTTGGACAGCTTCCGTGGAAGAGCTGAAGCGCGGATATGTCTGTAATGAAGAACAGGAAGAATATGTTTGCCTGGTTTGCGGTGAGCGATTTCAGAAAGGGGTGATCTACGAAAGAGACCATACTTGCTATGAAGCCGAAAAATTTACCAGGCTCCATATCGTTGACCAGCATTCTTCGATGTTCGAGTATTTACTAAACCTGGATAAAAAATGGACGGGTTTGACCGATTTGCAAAAGAAACTGTTGCGTTACTTTTATCAGGGGTACAGTGATAAAGAAATCGTGAAAGAGCTGGATGGCGGCAGCACCTCAACCATCAGGAATCACCGGTTCACCCTGAGGGAGAAAATGAAACAGGCCAAAATCTTTCTGGCTCTGATGGAACTGTCGGAAGAAAAAAACAGTCTTCCGTCCAGATTTATCCACGTTCCGCGTTCCGCTACCCGGCTTGACCAGCGCTACGCGATCACCGAAAAAGAAAACAGGGAAATTCTGGCAGCCTATTTCAAAGAAGGGTTGAACGGCCCCCTGTCCGAATTTCCCAAAAAAGAGAAACGAAAAATTGCTATTTTAAACCATCTGATCAGGAAATTTGAAACCAGCCGCAAATATACGGAAGCGGAAGTCAATAACATATTGAAAGAGATTTATCCCGACTATGTCACTTTGCGGCGGTACCTGATTGAATATGGCTTTATGGACAGATATCCGGACGGAAGCAAATACTGGGTCAAAATTTGAAGCGGCTGTTTATCAACGCTGTACATGAGGATCACTGCATTTCGCTTACAGCACGATTGATTGGCTGGATAGAAAGGCATTACCCACTTTCTCAAGTGGTTCTGCCATCCTGTTCAGCCTTTTATTTCTGTGTTGAAAGCAATTTTGTTTTTGATGATGGTATTATTATAAGCCCGATTTTTCCAGATGGATCATTTCATAGAAATTAACGTGATCCAATGCATTGGAACTGAAAAGCCGTTCTACTCGCCTTACTTTTTGATGCAATACCTTTACCTTTTCAACTTGGTTTTGTTCAATCCTTGTTTATTTGATTCAATACCTGTCCACACTTTCCGATTTCGTACCGCCAATCTTTCGCCCTTTTCCCCATCCATTCCAAGGAACACCAAACAATATACCCAAATGTCTCGCCAATTGGAACCTCCTGCGAGGCGATTCCCTGCCCGTCACAAATAAATAGACGGGCGGAAAACCGGCAATATAAGAAAGTTGTGCAATATCTTCCGTAAGATTTATGTAAAAATATCGTATGAATGAAATTTCCAGTGGCTCTTTTCATGATCCCTTGACACCTCCAGATCCCAACAAGGGATTTTTACCGTATGGCCATTTTGTGTCTCAATGTGAATCCACCGGTGCTGAATCCTTTTCGCATCAAAGGATATCCGGATTCCCTCCTCCCGCTCCGTCTGCTCATACACCACATACAGGTATTTTTTTTGCAAGCCTTCCAAAAACGCCTCAACTTCCGGTTTTGTCCCTTCAACGCTTACTTTAATCATGATGGTTCCTCCTTTTTCTGATATTCCACACTTTACAGATGCAATCCCAAAAAATGAAAACGAAAGGTTGATGTTTTGTTTGGAAATAGTATATAATCAAGAGCAAATAGTTGCAAATTTAAAAATAATCTTTATATTTTATGATTTATTTGTAATATTCCCAGTCAGGTACTAAATATCTATATAAATTTCCTCAATATTTGGTGTGTGGAACTAAATAATTGAAAAAATCCCCCCAAAAATCTGCAAATGACCTAGAAAAAATTTTTGAGGTGAACCTGATGAGTGATGTCAGAGTTGATCGTGTCGCATTTGGCAAATTTATTCGTCAACAAAGAAAGGAAAGGAACCTTCGTCAAAAAGACCTGGTAGACGACTTTCTGACGCAGCCTGTATTGAGCACCATCGAAAACGGAAAAGGACAGGTCAGCGAAAAAAAATTAAGATACGTGCTCAAGAAGCTCGGAATAGAAAAAGATTTATCCCACTTTTATGCCAAGGATGAGGAAGAAGATAAAGAGGAAAAAAACGAAGAATTGCAATTGAGGCTGATCGCGATCGAAAACATCATCGATCTTGTCAGTCCCGACCTCGGACTGGAGCAACTCCGGGAACTTGGAATCGCGGAGGACAATCCCCTCTCCGTATCGGTCCACTACCTGAAAGGCAAATGCTACATCGGGAAAAAGAAGTGGAAAAAAGCGCACAGGCATTTTTTTGACGTGATATACCTGATTGAGCAAAAATATCCAAACATGGCGGTGACCAACTTGAAATCGGCCAGTTACAGCGAACTGAGCTTTATTGAATATGCCCAGAATCATTATGCCCAAGCGCTGAGGTACGCCCAGCAGGCGCTGGAATGTTTTCTGGAAGACGGAAAAAGAAAATATTGCAAAGAGATCATCCTTGTAAGCAAAGCCATTTACCTGGAGAAATTAAACCGCCTCGAGGATGCACAAAATACACTGAATCAATTGGAAAATGTCCATAACTGCAAGGCCCGGAGCCTGCACACAAGCTGTATCAGCAAAGAAGCCAGTCTCAATATGTACGATATCCGTTCCTCTATTCTGGCCAAAACGAAAATGCATTCCCAGGCCATCAAATATGCTCTAAAAGGAATCGAACTGGCCCGGATTGACAAGATGACGGACCGTCTGTTTGAACTTTGGGTCACATTGGGCAGCATCTATATGGAAAATGATCAGCTGAACCTCGCTTTTATCTGCTTGGATACGGCACTCAAGCTGGAAAAGAAAGTGAGCAGCCAGGCGCTGTTAGCTTATGTATACATACAATTGGGAATTTTGCACGAAAAACGGAAGCAAACAGGCAAAGCACATCAA
Source organism: Thermoactinomyces mirandus (assembly GCF_013868055.1). GTDB lineage: Bacteria > Bacillota > Bacilli > Thermoactinomycetales > Thermoactinomycetaceae > Thermoactinomyces > Thermoactinomyces mirandus. Next base: position 87,113 of record NZ_JACEOL010000018.1, read on the forward strand.
TTGGCATTGGAAGCAATCAAATTATGCAGGAACTCCAACAATGCCTATCGCGAGTGTGAATCCCTGATCCTGCTGGGCAATTGTTATTTCCAACAGAACCAGAACGATCAAGCTTTCCAGACCATGAAGAGTGCTTTGGAAATCGCCAAAAAACATTCATTTACCGACTTGCGCAACAAACTTAATTTAATTATCGGGACCCGTCTGAACAAATTGGGGGACCCCCATGCACACACTTTTGTGCTCGACTTTCTTCACTCCTATGTGAAAACCATTGAAGGAGGTGATGAAGAGATGCCGGTAAACATTCGTGCTGCCGGGGAACCCCCCAATACGTAAACCGTTTGTGTTTTTAAATCATCCCCAGTCCCTGGACTGGGGATGATTTTTTAAATTAGATCAAAGAATTGTTTTTATTTCCTCTAATATAAGGAGGAAAGGAGTGATAACACGATCCCCCGCTTTTCATTGGAGGTCAATAACATGAGCAAACTAACCGATTACTGCCAGTTTGAACATACTTGGCCTATTTACGAAATAACGGGACTTGATAATCAAATAGAACGTATCCTGTCGGTTTTAGCGATTTCCGTTTGACCGGAAAGAAGTGGAGAAAAAATTTGAGGAAGCTTTGGAATCTGAAAATCCATTTACGGATTTTGTTATTCGCCATCCGGAGGATAAAAATATTTTTTTGTTGTACAGATTTTAGTGCTCCTGATTATGAGTATGTCATTATACGGGGAAAAAAAGAAAATAAAAAAACAGATTCAGAAAGTGTTTGTCGAAGAACGGATGCGTACTTCTGCAAGAAAGTATCCCGAAGGATTTGATATCAACAAGTATTTTAAGGATAGGATTGAAACAAAACATACCAAGATTGATGCCATTATAATGGACAAGAATCTCGACTTACAATGGTTTGGCATCAATGAGGATAATCAGGATTAAAGGAAATAATCCGGAGCAAATACAGTAAGATGATATTTTGGACAGAGGTGACGGAAAATCACCCCTGTCCTTTTTATATCAGTAAAGAACAAAATTTTATCATTGTGAAAGTGCTAAAACGCAAAACCTGATCTTAATCAAATTTCGATCCGGATGAACTAGGATTTAGATATAAAAACAAAGGAGAACAACCGATTATGACAAAAGCTGTCTTTCATCTGAAATCGTTAACCTGTCCTTCATGTATGCAAAAAATTGAAACAGCCCTGATGAAAATAACGGATGCCTGTTCAGCCAAAGTATTTTTCAACTCCGGCAAAGTAAGGGCGGAGTTTGATGAATCGTCCCTCCAGGCTGAAGAATTGGAAAAAGCAATTACCAGATTGGGTTACCCGGTAAAGTCCGTGAAATTGTCCCAATCATGAAAACTGTTTACTTTAACCAAATTATTTGGTTAAAGTTACAAAGGAGAAAAGCGACACGGCCACTGCGCCCTTGATTTCCCGATTCATTTTACTTTTCTCCATATTTACATTCTCAGCCGATACATGAAGTCCGCTCCGAATATTATGAATATGATGCCAAATAAATTTTCCCATTATCTGATTGCAGAAAAACTGCGAGGTAATTTTTTGGAGAATTGATGAAAAACGAATTGCGAACAATGCCCCGTTTTTTTCCACAACAGGGATGCCCGCAAATCCGTTTTTCACTGTATAAACAAACAGCTTACCCCTTTTGTGCTGTACCAGCCCGTTCTTTCAATTGCTGAAACCGATCGCTTCCCAAAACAGATTTCTCCACTTCGCTTAATACTTTCCCGATGCTTTCATGAATAACCAGTTCAGCCAAATAATCCAGTGGAGTGGAAGACTTGTTGATTATCATTACTTTCGACCCCGTCTCATGCGCAATTTCCACCAGTCCGGCAAAGGGATAAACCTGCAGTGAGGTGCCCAGTACAACTACAGTATCTGCCCGTTCCACTTCCTGGATCGCTGAGGGCCAGGCGACTGAATCAAGCGGTTCCCCGAACAGGACAATGGGCGGACGCAATGGAGCCTTGCAATGTTCATCAGTACAATAATAGGTTCCTTCACGATAGGAAACAGCCGGATACTCTTTGCCGCAGCGGGAACAGACCAGATAGCGCATATGCCCGTGGATCTCGATCACTTTCCGATTTCCCGCCTGTTGGTGGAAACCGTCAATATTCTGGGTCAGAACCGCTTTCAGGATCCCTTCTTTCTCCAGTTCGGCGAGCACATGATGACCAATATTGGGATGAAATTTCAATAAATCTTCAATCCGCATTTGATAGAATTCAAAAAAATCATCCGTTCCGATCGCCTGGGGAGTGGCAATCTCATTCGGATCTTTGCCACACCAAAGTCCACCCTGGGAACGAAAATCGGGAAGCCCGCTTTCCGTTGACATTCCCGCCCCCGTCAGGGCAACGAGATAATTGGAGTCCCGGATCAGCCGAATCAGCTCTTTCATCAGATTTCTCCCCCTTTCAAAGATTTATGTAAACAGCACCCTTCTCCAATGCCATTCCGGAGACAGCGTAACAAATGAAAGCAAAGTTTCCATTCTTCTTCGGGAATTTCGCGACAACAGTTTCACAAGCAATAACGTGGACTTCTTTTTCCAGCTGGGGAATCAGTTCTATTTTTTATTATAACATATAGATTTATGATAACTTTTTCACTTCAATCTCTTTGAATAAACAAGCTTTCATCGAATGAATCCGCTGAATCACATAAATAAAATTATTTGCTAAAAAGCCTGTTACTGGTTCTATGATTATCTTCATATTCAAATTTTCTTCCTGAAAATTACTTAACACGTTTGCCTCTTTCATCTTCAGATAACATAAATAACAAGGAGATTATTTATTATCAATATATAGATATTTTTCAATATAATATATTGTTTTTATATTTAAATAAATATATTATATAATTAAATGATAATCTAAATTTAAAAGGCTTATTCCGAACTTTGGAACTGCTGTTAAAAACCAACTCTTAATATACCTGCAGTAAGGAGGCATCCATTGCGATATAAAAACAAGACCGTTATCAAGTCGATGGAGATTGAACTTATTTTTAACACATGACCACCTGAATCTTCAGGAAATAGCTGAGTTTGCCAATCCCAAAAACTTCCGCCTATCGAATGACTGGATCATTAACTGAAATGGGTTTTCCGACCAGGGATGAAGAAGGTAAATACTCTCTCGGCCTATTGTTTCCCCATTTTGGCCAGTTAGTAGCAGGGATCAGTATCGTTGGCCCGGAGTCCCGTTTTCAGAAAGACGGCTGTCGATATTGACCGAAAAAGTAAAGGATGCAGCTAATTAAAATTTCATTTGCACTCCGATGGCAAGGCCGAGAACAATAACCGAACTAACTGGAACTAACTGGACACAAAGCCTGAAATGGAGGTGAAAGGGTGCCTGGTCACACATCTGTTGAACTGACCCCGCTTGGGGATACTGCTGTTATGGTTCAGTTAGGACAAACAATTAATCCTGAAACCCACCTGAAAGTCAAAAAACTGGCAATTTATCTGGATCAAAACCCGATTCCGGGAATGGTGGAATACGTCCCCGCGTTTACTACCATCGCGGTATATTACGATCCCTTAAAAACCTCTTATAAAAAAATCTGTTCCATATTGGAACTGATTGTTTCAAGATCAGAAGATTTAACAGATCCCAAACCGCGAACTGTCGAAATTCCTGTATGCTACGCAGAAGAATTTGGCCCTGATCTCGAATTTGTTGCAAAATATAACGGACTGACGCCCGATCAGGTAATAGATATTCACTCCAGCAACGAATACTTGATGTATATGATTGGATTTGCCCCAGGTTTTCCCTATCTGGGTGGCATATCCAAACACATTGCAACGCCACGACGAAAGTTCCCCCGTCTCTCCATTCCAGCCGGATCTGTCGGAATTGCCGGTTCACAAACTGGTGTATACCCAATCAGTACTCCAGGTGGATGGCAAATAATCGGTCGAACACCACTTGATCTTTTCCGACCTAATGAAAATCCCCCTTGTCTGTTACAAGTAGGAGATCTTGTGAAGTTTCGGCCAATATGCCGGGAAGAGTACGATGCCTGGAAGGAGAATGCTCAGTGAGCATAAAGGTCATCCGGGCAGGAATGCTCACTTCCATTCAAGATCTTGGCAGATATGGAATGCAAAAACACGGAATTATCGTGAGTGGTGCCATGGATCCTTTCGCTTTGCGAGTCGGGAACCTTTTGGTCGGAAACGAAGAAAGAGAAGCGGCTCTCGAAATAACAATGCTGGGGCCGACACTTCAGTTTCTCGAAGATTCATTAATTGCAATTTGCGGTGGGAATTTGTCCCCGAAAATTGACGGACATAAAATCCCTGGATGGCGTCCCATTCTGGTGAAAAAGGGAAGTATTCTGGAATTCGGTGCAGCGAGATCAGGTTGTCGCGCTTATCTGACACTGGCCGGTGGATTTGATATCCCGCAGGTAATGGGAAGCCGCAGCACTTATCTTCGTGCCGGGCTTGGCGGTTTCCAGGGGCGAGCCTTAAAAAAAGGAGATATTCTGAATCTCAGGGCACCTTCAGAACTGGCAAACAAAATGAAAGATTCTCTTTCTAAAACGACAGGAGTCCAGTTATTTTCTACCAGCAAATGGTCTGTAAGTAATCGCCTTCTTTCCTTTTACCAAAAAAAGACGATCATTCGTGTATTACCAGGCAACCAATTTTACCGTTTTACATGGGACAGCAGGAAAAAATTTTTCACAAGGGATTTTTTCATTACACAACAATCTGATCGCATGGGATATCAGCTGAAAGGGCCGCAAACAAGATTATCAGAACCGCTGGAACTTGTATCGGAAGCAGTATCAACCGGCACGGTGCAAATACCACCTGCTGGCAATCCGATTATTTTGATGGCAGACCGTCAAACAACAGGTGGTTACCCGAAAATAGCCCAGATAATCAATGTTGATATCCCAATTTTAGCTCAAATAAAACCTGGCGAAAAAATACGTTTTCAAATGGTTACACTGGAAGAATCTCAAGAGTTATATCGTACACGGGAAGTTGAAATCCGAAAATTAAAACTGGCTATTGCATCAAAAGTACAAAGATAATTTCAACTATTCCTGGAGGAATCGTTATGTTTCAAGTAGATTTGAACTGTGACCTGGGAGAAAGTTTTGGAGCTTATAGAATCGGCTTTGATGATGAAATTCTGAATTTTGTGACCTCGGCAAACATTGCTTGCGGCTTTCACGCCGGAGACCCGTTAACAATGCGCAAGACTGTCAGACTCGCCCTGGAAAAAAGCGTTGCGATCGGTGCCCACCCCGGACTGCCAGATCTGGCCGGTTTTGGACGACGGAACATGGATATTTCACCGGAAGAAATATATGACATTGTTATCTATCAAATTGGAGCCTTATACGGATTTGTAAAAGCAGAGGGTGGAACGATGCAGCATGTAAAACCACACGGCGCTTTATACAATATGGCTGCTAAAAGCCCTCAAATATCCGGTGCGATTGCAAAAGCAGTCTACAATGTAGACCCTCAGTTGATTCTGTTTGGTTTGTCCGGAAGTGAATTGGTAAAAGCCGGAGAATCAATCGGGCTTCGTACGGCAAATGAAGTTTTTGCCGATCGAACTTATCAACAGGACGGTACTTTAACTTCACGCCGTCAATCTGATGCTTTAATCACCGATTGCAAGAAAGCAGCCGAACAGGTCATCCGAATAGTTAAAGAAGGAAAAGTACTGACCCGGCAAAAGACAGAGATAACAATCCAGGCTGATACTGTTTGTATCCATGGTGACAGTCCCCATGCCCTGGTGTTCGCCCGTCAAATACAAGAACTCCTTGCAACTTCGGGAGTAAAAATCAGACCTGTTAAAAATGGATGAAACTATCCGGAAATGAAAGGAGAAAAAGTTTGGAGAAAAAACTGAACCGGAGTTTACTGCTTGGAGCCGCGTTTCTCATGGCAACATCAGCCACAGGTCCTGGATTTCTTACCCAGACCACCGTATTTACATCACAATTTGCTGCAAACTTTGGATTTGCAATCCTTACATCAGTTATCCTTGATATCGGTGTCCAGATGAATATTTGGCGAATTATTGCGGTTTCGGAAAAACGGGCACAAGACATTGCCAATATCATCTTGCCTGGACTGGGATATTTTCTTGCCTTGCTGATTATTTTTGGCGGCCTCGCCTTTAATATCGGGAACATAGCAGGTGCCGGCCTTGGATTTGATGTGTTGTTCGGGATTGACGCAAAAATTGGTGCAATTGCAAGCGGGATGATTGCAATCGGGATCTTCCTGTCCAAAGAAGCTGGCAGAGCGATGGACCGTTTTACTCAAGTTCTTGGCTTCGTTATGATCAGTCTTACTTTATATGTAGCATTGAAATCTGCACCACCTGTTGGAGAGGCAATAATCAGAACCTTTTATCCGGTTGTAACAGAAACAGAGCGAACTGAATTTTTTATGGCGATTGTTACTTTAGTTGGCGGAACCGTAGGTGGATATATAACATTTGCAGGCGGTCATCGCTTACTGGATGCCGGAGTCAAAGGTCCTGATTCACTGCCGCAGGTTACGAAAAGTGCTGTATCAGGCATCTTGATTACGACGATTATGCGAACAGTTTTGTTTTTGGCAATTCTTGGTGTGGTAGCTGCCGGATTCTCCCTGGACGTAACGAATCCACCTGCCTCTGTATTCAAACTGGCGGCAGGCGATATCGGATACAAGCTGTTTGGGATCGTCATGTGGGCGGCTGCGATTACATCTGTTGTCGGGTCTGCCTATACATTCGTATCATTTATACAAACTTTCAGTAACCGGCTGAATAAAAATCACAAATGGATCACTATTGGATTTATTGTTGTGTCAACAGGCATATTCATTTTAACCGGTCGTCCTGTCAAAACCCTGATTTTAGCAGGTGCCTTGAACGGGCTGATTCTTCCGGTTGCCTTAAGTATTTTGCTGATTGCTGCCCATAACAGAAAAATTGTCAATCATTACAAACACCCCATTTGGTTAACGGTATTTGGAGCGTTGGTTGTTACAGTCATGTCTTACTTAAGCATATATATGCTTATCGCGGAAATTCCAAAGTTGTTCATGTAAAATCAGGGTTCAATTTCTTAACACCTGCGGGGGATAGAGAAAAGAACCTTGAATAAATAAAACCTGAAGAAATTGGCCGTCTTCCGGCAGAATAAATTGATCAAACCCGGTTCCGGAATGACAACAAGTTATACACAGGCAATCCAGTCATCTTAAAAGAAGCTTGCCTTGAATTCGAAACCTTGATTCGCCTGACTATGGCGATCCTGCCATCGTCAAACTACCGGGCTTGCGAAATAACCCTCAGGCTGTAGCCATACCTGCAAAACCGGACCTGACGATTATACATTCTCCGCGGCATATGTTTATACTGACCTGAGAAAAGAACCGTTTCAAGTATTGCAGGACTTAAACTTTACAGGAATTTTGATTTAAAAGTGTTGCTTTTTTTCTCTGACCAAAGAAAGACCAAGGTATTGTTTCTACCTTGGTCTCCTTTGCCGGAGTCCTAAAACCGCAACAAAAAAGACCGATACAGATCGATCTTCTGGTAAGTAACGATTGGCATATTTCTATGTAACTAAAAGCCTGTTAAATTTTACTTGATGTTCCTTTCCTGAATAACAGGGAAGTGTTTCAAATCATGGCACCTCTCCCAAGAATGGTAAATATTTACCTCTCCAGTGATTTCCTTCAGCAGTTTGGTCGCTTTGCCAAGTTTATATGGATAATCGGGAAGCCGTGAAGAAAGCAACAATCCAATGCATGGGCCACTATGCGTCACGATTACCCCCAATGCCCTTATCCTTTCACAGATGTCCAGTACTTTGGGAAGGGTGCGTTTAACAAGAAGTTTCTGATTCAGCTGGGCGCTTCGGGTAGAGATTCGGCCCACACGCACATAATCTTTTTTATGAATGGCTAACACAATCTCATCGAGCAGTCGCTGATACTCAAGCTTGTCTCTTAGGGTGAACGGTTTTTTTCTTTGGTTGAAACTTAAAGTATCAATTGTTCCACCTTCATCAATGCCAACCACAGTCAAGTGCGGCAGCGTCCCAAGAAAGTCCCTGAGTTGTCCCGCTTTGTGGTAAAACGAAGTCACTCCGGGATACATTACTCCATCAGACGGTTCGATCTCCGCCAAAAAGCGTTGGATATCTTCCTCCCTAATCCCGAGATTGTAACAATTGTCAATGGCCCGGGCACATGCAACCAAATCGGCAGAAGAACTGGCCAATCCTTTTCCGACAGGAATCATACTGTTTACGGTGATTCTTCCTCCCGTCGGAAGCTTGTACCATGACAGGATTTTAGATGCCAGATCGCGTGTCTTGGTTTTGTGCGAGGGGATCACCTCAATGGAATCCCTTCCGGGGTCTGGTACAAAAGTTACATGCGAATACCGGGTGATCGGGAACGACACCAGGAAATCCAGGTCATTATCCGGCAAAACTCCTTGCAAAAGTTCACCGAACGTTCCAAACGACTGCCCGATCCCTGCCTGCGCAATCTGAACATTTTTACCCACTTGTTGTTTACCTTCCTTTAACTTTGTAGCAAAGAAGAAGCAGAGACTGATACTTTTGAAAACAGCCGCCAGCCTTTTGGAATCAGGGAAGGCATGAGGATCAGACAGTAACCAAAAAACAGCAACTTTCTTTATTCCCCCAATGAATGTACCATCTCCCGAACGATCTTGCCAACTGGCAACCCCCTTTTTTCATTTGGCATATTGGAAAATCACCTATATAACTACATGAGAAGGTCCACTGAATCATGTCCAGAAAGGATTCATCCAGGTTATCGAAAAATCTTATAATAGATGAATTTATGATGTACCTTTCATTATCAATCAATTATTTCCCCTTTTATATCTTCCAAAAGAAGTTGAAACAAACTTTCCTGATATCCCGCTTGTCGCAAACGTCTCATTGTATTGGCGACTTCTACCAGCCTTGGATTTTTTATATTTTTAAGTTTTTTGATACGATATTCTTCCAGTTCCTGTTCCAGCCGGCATGCCCGGTAATCTTCAACGCCGAATCTCCACAAAATTACCCGATCCGGATAACGTTGAGCGAGTCGGTCAGCAATTAGTAAACCTTCCGGATCAAAGTCACCCGAATAATAAATGTATGTTCCATTACCGGCCAATTGGTCCAGAAGAATAAGACTGCATGTATTGACCTGGCCATGAGTACAAATTAACGGCGGATGGATTCCTTCTTTGATTAACTCTTCAAATAAAGCAGAGAATAATCCTGAGTTTTCAACCACAAATACCTTTCTTAATTCAGGATCAGCTGGTTCTGCCTTTCTTATTTTAACCATCTCTTTCAAGGGAATATTGAGTACACAACGGTCTTCAATCGCCGCTTCCCATACTGCAAGCGGCCGGTTTTTGTAATCCCGGGCAAGCAATCCTGTCGTTGAGACAAAATTAAGAATATCATCCCGTAACAGTCCAAAAGAATGAAACAACAGATTAATTTCTTCCGCCGGTGTCAGTTTAAAACGAGATTCTTCCCCCTGGTAACTCCCTTTTCCAACAATTCGTAAAGCATTAAATAACATTTTTCCTCTGATGGTGTGCATATCAAAACCATGTGGGTTTCCCGTTATTCGTTCTGCGAAAAAGGGGAAACGCTCCAACTTTTCAACTGGCACATTTCCATTTGAACCCCTTTTCTTTTCCAGTTCAACCAAAGCGTTCCCTACAACCAACATATCTGCAGCCAAATGATCTTGCTGTCGCTCGTATAACTGGTGAATGAACCGAGTTTCTGTGGATTGACTCATAATTGAACAAATCCACATGGATACAAAAGAGGAAGAAAACTTTTCTTGAATATGTTGAAAAAAAAGCTGTTTTTTATTGTGATTTCTTGCTTTTAGCTCATGTTTACTTATTAATTTTTCACCAGCAAATCCTTCCAGCAACTTTAGGCAAGCAATGTCGGAAAATCGCGTATCTTTCAAGCGTTGTTCAAATTCTTTAATTAACACACGAATGTCCTGGCCGGGCTCAACTTCTTTTCGAAAAAAAGAAGAGAGCACAGCAGCCTCTTGTTTGGACAAGTTTGTTATTCTTACAGTTCCCCCGATTCGTCCTAAACTTCGATACTTTTTGATCATAAGCAGAAGAAGGCGGTGAAAGCCTTCTTCTGCTTGAAAAAAACGGACAGCCTCTTCCAATTTTTTGTCTTTTTCTTTCATAAGTTCTCCTTTTTTCTTCTTTTATTGAAAAGGAAGCAAATGACTTTCTGTTTTTCCCAATTCATCTGCATCAGGGTTAGACATTTCCAGACTGTTACCATTCCAGTGATAGCGCATCACCATCACAAACGTCGCGTTGTTAGGGCGAACAATTTCACAGATTGATAAACTCTTCACTGTATCATAATCACCCCATAAAGCCTGAGAGTTCATCACATAATTGAAACCTAACGTTTCTACTATATCAAACAAGTCGGCGATGTTGTTTTCATCTACTCCGGCAAACGCCTCATCCAAAGCGATAATCTTCGGGGCGTCCCTACTTGCGCTCGAGTATCGGGAATATGCCGCAGCAAACAGGGGAATGTACATCGCCATTGCTTTTTCGCCGCCGCTGTATTTTTCAAAAACGCGATTAGTCAACTCTTTACGCTTTTCATTTTCCTTTTTGGCATAAAGGACAAATTGGTACCAATCGCGATAATCCAACATCTTTTTAATTAATTGGTGAAAACTTTCCCCTCCGCCCTGCTCTCTTAATTGTTCTCTTGCCTGATTAATTTTCACTTGAAAATGGTTTCGGATTTTTGTAAGATCCTCATCTTTCAGGATGCGGGAATCACCACTAAGTAAATGAACGAGTTCTCTGGTATCCAATTCTGCCTCGATCCCCGCCGTTTTGGGTTTCCATTGCAGAGAAAACTTCAAACTGCTGGATGGGTTCCTCTCATCCATGATCCGGTTCATCTCTTCAATCCAATTTTCAGCGCGCGTAATTCTGGCCCGGATAATTCGCCCAATGCTGTTTAAAATAACTTCCTTGTAAAGCTCCTTATCTTTATTTTCAAGCAGCTGTTCTTGCTGTTCAGCTTTTTCACTGATTTTTTCCCGTCCTGTCGTCAAATCGATTCTCATTCCTTCATAGCTCATTGAAAAAACATCACGTTTTGCGCTTTTCTGCAATTCTTTCCACTGCAACTTTGCTTTTTCATATAACGTTTCATCTCGAAGTTGCTGCCAGATCTCTTCCGCCGATTTGGAGTATTCCAGTGTAGGGCTTAAACGAATATCGTACTCAAACAGATTGGATTGCTCTTCAAAACGCAGATTATCGAGCAATCTCTCCAAATTTCCCCTGTTCCGTCCTTCAGAAAATTCCTTGATGACCTGCTTAGCTTCTGAGATAAGCACTTCTTCGTCCTTCTCAGGACTCAATTGTTCTTTTGAACTTAAGCGGTTCTGTAAATTCTTTTCTTCTTTGAACACTTCCAACCATGAATAATAATAGAAACGATTCCAGGCCAGCTCCTGTTTCAACTTGTCCAATTCGTCCTCAGCCTTGGCCAGAGATAAATCAATCTTTTTACTTTGATCTTCAATGTTTTTCAGTTCCCGAGGAATTTCTTGATCCAGCCGGCGTGTATACAAACGGACTTTTTTCTGAATTTCTTCAAACCCCAACTTTTGCAAACGTTCTTGTATCTTCTGGATACGCAATTCCGCTTTACGGATCAGATGCTCCAGTTCATTCAGTTCGCCTTGCAAATCAAGCAAATGTTCCTCAGTCGCACTCAGCCGCTCCTGATAAAAATCTCTCTCCTGTACACAGGACAGAAATCTGTAATGGGACGATTTCAATTCCTCGAGGCATTCCAGATAATCTTCCATCCTGGCGTGTGCTTCTTGAAAAAGGTGAGGCCGAGGGTCCAAATCCCACCCTTCTTCATTTATTTTTTGCGTAATCCATTTTTTTTGGTGTTCCAGGTTGTAGAATGCTTCTTTTTGTTTCTGACTGTAATCGTCCAGTTCTATTTCTTTCGCCTTGACAGACTGCGATATTTGAACCCATGTATGGTGGGCCTCACTCAGATCCTGTTCCCCCGGAAAGGATTGATATTCGGTATCAATCCGACGGATTCTGTTCCGTAATTGCTCTTTTTCATCTGATAAAGCCTGTTCTTTTTCCTTTTCAGCATATAATTGGGTTGTTATCTTTTGAATCATCAGCTCCCTGTAACGCTGCCTCGACTCCTGGCCGATGTATATGGCATCCCCTTGCACAATCGCATGCCCTTTTACCAATCCATTTTGAAAATGTCCTTTGATCGTTACTGCTGTCCCTCCCGGCTCTATTTCTTCAATGCCGATACTTTGCAGAACCTGTTCAATGTCTTTTTCGGTTATGAACTGGTTTTTTGGCGGAGTTGGCTTTAAATATGCCGTCAGATTGGGGTTGGTATGGCCGGTTGGTACAAGAATCTGATCATGCTCGACAAACGAAGTATTATAACCAGACGGGAGAATCAGGGAATCCAAAATCCCCATCTGATTCAAGGCTGCCTCCAGTATATTTCTTTCCCTTTCCGTCACTTGTGGATGGAAATCGACTCCCTTGTAGAAAGGCAGGAACGGGATCTGCTTTGCTTTTAACATTTCTCTTGCACTGTCTGTCACCGTATGCCGGGTGGGTTCAGGATCTTCTTTTTGTTTCCAATCGCGTAATTCATCCTCCAATTTCAGGACTGTTTCACGTTGCTGACGAAGTTCATGGTCCAGACGATATAGCTCCTGTTGAACCTCCCCCCGAACCGTGTTCGTTTTTTTCCGAATGATCTCTTCCCATTCGTCTATTCTGGCTTCTGGATAATCCCATACTTTTTGTGAAATGGTTTGCAACTGCTCTTCATTCAGACAAATCTCCCGATTAGTATGATTCCAATAATAAACTGCATCAATATAGGATTTCTTTTCATCTTCCAGTACGCTTCTCCACTGTTGCTCCTGTACTATGAGATCATCCCACTCTTTTTTTCGCTTGCCAAGTTCAATCTGAATTTCTTCATAATTCTTTTCAACCCTCTTTAACTCTTCAAAGACTTGACAGATGGATTTTAATTTTTTCTGATACGCTTTTGCCTTCTTTCTCCAGTCAGTAAAGGAAAATTCCTGCTCCATTTGTCGCAAATAAAAGGATGCTTCCCCATCGTGGTGAAAAAAAGATGATTCTTCCGCAAGATTTTGCATTTCATTCAACTGCATTTCTATCTCTTTTTTTATTTGCAACTGTTTGATTTCCAATTGTTCAGCCTGCTTGGCAAATTGATACTCCTGTCGTTTCTTCTCACGGTAAGTATTCTCTTTTTGTTGCCAAGCCGATCGATTATTTTGCAATTCTATTTTGCAAGCACTCAGGTCCCGCTCGGCTTTATAAACATCATGATCTCTCAGTTCTTCAAGTTCTTCGCGAAGGACTTCACTTTCCTGCTGTAATTGTATGGATTCTTGCCCCAGATGGTGTTTTTGTTCCTGATCTTGATGAATCTGTTGTTGAAGAGTTTCATATTTCTTCTGGTTTCGTTTAAAGCTTTGCTGTGCCTTCACTGTTTGTTCGGCTTTCTCTCGCATAACAACCTGATTATAGCGCTTGTAATGTTTTATCAGGCGATCCAAAGAGCTTCTTTCTTTTACCAGTTGGTCCAACTGGCTCTGTATTTGATCAATTGCTTCAATCGATTCAGTAAGAGGTCTTAATTCTTCGTCCGTTAATGCAGGCAGTGCCCCGGTCAATATTTCATAGATAACAGTTGGTTTGAAATCCTTTGATAACTTAGGGCTACGAATCTGAATCAACAGCTTAATCAATTCTTCATATGCTTCAAGAGAAGGGAAACCAAATACATACCGATTCACCAATTCCATATATTCCTTCTGTGATTTAACAACAATACCGCCATTCTGCAATGCTTCTTCCAACTGCTTTCTGTTTAATGGAACTTTTTGTAATTTACCATCAGGGCCCCATTCTTCTTTATATAATTTCAAGTGGTGGCCAATCCGTTGGTTATTTTTGATGATAAATCCCCAAAAATCTACAGGACCATGTTTCTTGGCCCGCAAACCGATTCCGGTTGTCATATATTGTTCTAACCCGTCCCGAACATATTCCAGATACAAGTAACCAGTCCGTTCCTCTTGATTGTTGCACAGGAGATAGTCCTCGATCCTTCGAGATTTTGATCCAAACGGATCCAGGCGTTCCGGACTTTTTCTTCCATCCAGCAACAGTGGAAAAAAACTTTGCATTGTCACGGACTTTCCCGAACCGTTAGCTCCCCTGAGCAATAGCTTTCCGTCAGAAAACCGGAACTCTTCTTCATCATAAAACCAGTAATTAAACAAGCCTGCCCGATTTAATTTCCAGTTACTCATTTCGATCTCTCCTGAAATTACGCTGATGTTTTTCCCTGTAATCAGCCGGATAATCTCCTGTTATTCGTCCAATAGCGGGCAACAAGTAGATGATCGCCCGTTTGTCATCCACCCTGGCCATTTTCCAAATGCTTAAAAAGTGAAGCAACTCTTTCGCCGTTTTGCTCAAAGATTGTTTTTTATATTCCTTGCTCCATCCATAATCAAAACGTTCTTTACAACTTTGCAACCACTGTTCAAACTGTACGAAGGTAAGAATAATCCAGCCTCTGTCATTACGGTCTGTTTCTTCCGTCCTCAGCCGATGTCGAACCTCATCGGCAAATTGCAGACAAAGTGCGGTGATCATCTTTTCATCGGGAAACTGGTGGAACCTTGATCTTTGATCAATAATTGATGCCAAAGCTGATTTCTTGTATACCTCCAGAGAAAGTCCAGCCATCTTCTGAAAGTCTTCTGCAATACGATAGCGATAATTTTTTATATACAACCATTCTTCTCTGCTCATCTCGGATTCGTAAACAGCAGGAGACAGAAGAAGCCGCCGGTATACCAGATGACGTCTTCTGATCGAGTCATCATCTGTCAAGTCCGCTTTCAAGAGCTCGTCTTTAGTTGAAAACCGATACAAGTCCTTTGGATATGTTCTCATAAAATAACGCGACAAAACAGTTGGCTCATAAAGAGCCTCCGCTTCTTTCTCATCATGGGTAAATAACAGGTTATTACTATCAATGATGCGAATCATCTTCATCTCTTGCATCCATTTCAAAACACGAATTAAAGATTTACGATGGACGTAGTTTTCCCAATTCAGCCTTACATTCTCAGGAGCTGACAGTTTGAGTTCTTCACATAGTTGAGAGAGCAGGAACTGGTCATCTGCCGATTTGTTTTCCAAAAATGCAAGTACAGAACAAAGCAACACATAATCAAGCGGTTCATGAAACGCCTGGATTCCCATCCATTCTTCCGCTTGTGCAGGTATTTTTTCAAGTTTTATAAAATACCGGTGTACAATCAAACGGAAACCACACTTTTCACGCATAAAGTCTTTGATAACAGACTCCCTGTCCCGAATGATTGCGTATAATTCAGGATCATTTTCTTTTACGACCCAGAAGCGGGATAAAAGCACTTGTATCGCATGCTCAGCAATCTCATCCATCCATTTTTTATTCGTTGTCATCATATCATCCTTTACTTAAATGAAATGATCCAATCAGGCAAAGTCAGCACTCCGTCTGTACATTTTATTTGAACCCGTTCAGAGCTTGCCAGGATGATTGTGTACTTTTCCCCGTTCTCTGTCTGGCCCCGCTTTTCAGGATGAGCCATGGCTTTTCCAATCCAGTTTAACAGTTTTTTTCGCACAACCGGTTGTATATCTGATAGTTCCCTTAACTTGATTTCCCGATTGAAGACAAGGTTTTCCAACAGGCGTTTTTCTTCTTCTTTTTTCCTGATAGATTCCTCAATCGCCTTCTGTTTTTTCTCTGTTTGATCCAAAACTGCTGTTGTCTTCACCCGTTCTCTGAAATCCCTTGTTTTTGGCTTTATTTCATAAAAATCCGGGGAAAGATCCCAAACCTCGTGCTCAATTGACTCCGTTTCTTTTGGTTCATGAACAGAAAAATGTCGGACTTCAGGCACTCCGAAAACACAAGCCGATAACCGGTGGGCTTCCTCGAGGGTATTCACATCGGCAAACCACTTCGCTAATTGAAGATAATCATGTCTTCTGCTTTTATGTGGATGTTGAATCTCTCCTAACCGTTGTACAAAGCGAACCATTCGTCCAATGGTTTCGTTGGTTCGTTTTTGCAGCAGCTCAATATAACTTTCTCCTTTTTCACTCCCTAAAAACCACCACCGGAAGGCATTCCACTGGTTCGTTATTTCAGTGAGAATTTGTTTTTTTGTAGGGGGAGACTCATCAAACCTTGGAATATATTTTTCATACTCCGCCAATTTCTCTGCCACAATTTCAAGAAATAGCGGATCAATGTCCTCAATAACTCGTTCCAATTGCATGGCTGTTTTCTGTAACCGGGTCATAAAATTACGCAAATACTCGGTAACGGCTTCTTTAAATTGCAAATAATCAATGATCTTCATTTTTTCTTCGATTTGCTGGCTCTTTAAACGGTTAAAATAGTCACTGGCATCATCTCTTAGATTTTTAAAGTCTTCGTGAATATCGTTCCAAAGCATCCTTATCTCTTCTGCTTTTCTGCTTTTTATCTCATAGACTCCCCCTGCCCTGTTGGTCAATTCTACAATTCGTTTGTACAAACGTTCAAAAAGAGTAGGATCCAGGGAACCACTCATACCATCATCTATTTGTAAAACAGTCCGTAACATCCGTTCAATCTCTACCGTTTTTGGTTTCAATTGATAAATAAATTTCTTCTTCTTGAATTCCTCAATCGATTGAAAACGACCAGTTTCCTGGATCCGTTCGAGGTTACCCCATTCCACCAACTGATCTAAATCACGGTATAACTCTTCCTCACTATAATGAAAATAGTTCTTTAATTCTTTTAAATACATATAAATTTCTTCTGGATAGATAAAGGGATGAAGACGATCATGTTGTTGGTAAAAATATGTTATAATCGCTCGATATACATGGGCTTTGGTCTCGGTTAAATACTTAAATTCTGATATAACCCCTTCTGCCATAAATAAACCTTCCTTAAATTTAAAAAATCATGAATTTATTTTATCATAGCAAAAAGAAATTTTTAATGGAACTACAAGGGAAACAAATTTCTGATATACAAACAAAAACAGGATGGATTAAGGTTCTGTAGAAGTATTAAGTGAATATAGAAAAAAATAGCAATCGCTCCCATTTTTCAAATTAAATGATTGCCGTTATTAGCGTTTCTGAAAGTGCATCAGGAAACGCTCGCACAGAGAAGGTGCAATACGATTATAGACCAGGCGTGAATGTTTTTCAGAAAGAGTCTGTTAATGTCTAATACTACTTTGTACTTGGGCAATAACAATATTTTGAAAATAACATGCATTGGTTGTCTTTTCTGGAAAGTGGTAATGAAAAATAGAGCTAAGCCCAAAGATAAAAGGAAAGGAGATAACTTATGCCTTGGTGGACAGAAGGTAAAGATGGTCCGGAAAAGTATCGATGTGACGAATGTAATAGGTGGGATGCCGGCAAACCGGTATACAGGTATGAGGATAAAGTTTTTTGTTCAAACTCTTGCCTGGGAAAGTACAGACCCAGAGAAATAGACGGTGATGATGAAGATTATTCATTTTGGTAAAACCTTATATAGTCAAGCTTCCCTTTTTATGCTAACATTTCGATACGACGAACTTGCCGGAAAAGAGGACGCCAATCAATGAAGCGCATGGATAATGCCAATAATAAAATCAGCACAAAGATGATCGATAAGCAGGCAAAAACTATAATGAAGCATCCGTATGTAGTTAAATTCCTTTTGGATAACCAGGAAGAAATCACTCCATCGCAGCTCAGACCTTTTCTGTCTAAATTAAATCAGTATATCCGCGAACTGGATCACTGCAAAGAGTGTCCCGGCCTGGAAAAATGCCCTAACCTGATGCGTGGTTATTATCCATCCCTCAAGGTATATGCAGGAAATCTTATCACTATGAATCAATGTACAAAGTTGCAAAACTACCATATGGAACAAAACAGAAAAAAACTGATTCAATGTCATGTAATACCCAAAGAAGTAAAGGTTGCCACCTTTAATACAATAGAGATAACAAGTGATTAAAAGCCATTGATCTTGCCGTAGAATTTTGCAATCAGTACACTGCAGGAAACAAAGTAATATGAATAATGTTGTTTAAACAACTTTTTATCATGAAACGAATGATAGCGAAAAAAGATCCAAATTCCAACTTTAGAATCGAGGCAATGATCCGAAAATGATCTTCCTTTGGAGAAAACACCTCACCATTTAAATCATGTATGAAATATAAAAAACACCTAATAAAAGTAAAAAAACGATAATGCAAAGCATCAAGCTCGAAAGACCCCACATGGGGTCTTTTTAGCATCTCTTCAGTCGTGCAAGAAGATCATCTGCATGACGGTGCAACGGTCCGGCAAGATCCATAAAATCACCCAAATCAATCCGGTGAAGCAACCGAGTAATTACATAAAGTTGAGCTAAGACTCCCTCGTGGGTGTCAAGAATGTCAGCAAAAGTCTGATAAACCTGTTCGGCCACTTCAGGAATTAACAAACTGAAACAATACAGTGTCGCGGCATCATATCCAAGCGGTGCTTTTCCCCATCCTTCCCAGTCTAGAATTGAAAGTTGCGGAGCCATTAGATTGGCCCAATGGAGATCACCGTGAGCAGTAGTCCATTTCGTTATATTCGAGTCAATTTTATCTCCATAGAAGACTAAAAATCGACGAGTCACTTTTTCTTGTTTCGTATGAATACGCTCCGTTGGATAAAAAGAGAGTCTGTCCAGAGATGCACGCAATTCCGACAACCAACGAGGAGAAAGATCTAATTTTGTGCGTAATTCTGGTGTAAATGCACAAACACGACCTTCAACAAAGGACATTAGCTCTGCTCGTAACTGAATTCCTCCATCTTCCCATTCATAGATTTGGATCACACGGGGTTTTGTAATTCCCTTGATTTTATTTGCAGCAAGATTCCCTTCCCAAAAGTCCCCTTGTGCCCAGCACATCATTTCTGAAACAACTCGAAGCCAGTAGCATATCCCTTTCTGATTCTTCACTTTGGAACCAATAGACCGATCATTCCATCCGAATACCATCTTCCCTGTTATTTGAACATCGAAATAGGAAGCGGCTTTCATTAGCGATTCTTTCATAAACGATTGGTGATTTTGTCCATCTTTCACTGCGGATCCTCCTCTAAAAGGGGTTGCAAATAAAAAGACGGATCACTGAGATAGCGTCGCCAATGGTCAACAAGAGATAATTCCTTCCATTCCACCTGATGGATGCCATGAGACCCTAATTCAAGAATTTCAGCACCAGGTATCGCCGTCAACACAGGAGAATGTGTCGCACAGATCACTTGCCCTCCAATATTAACAAGCCGATGTATGATTGCAATCAGGCGTAAACATGAAGAAAAAGACAATGCGGCTTCCGGCTCATCCATCAAATAAAGACCCGGTTTGGAAAACATCGTATTCAGCACGGTGAGAAATCCCTCACCATGACTCATTTTTGTTATGTCTTCTTCCCAGTAGCCCGGCATGCCGGATACGAAAGACATGAACCCAAAAGCTGTTTCTGCCCGCAAAAAGTAACCCTTTCTTTTCCGACGGGAAGCAGAAAGTTTTGCACCCGTCGGGGTATAATAAAGCCGCATTATTTCACCAAGCGGAGTTTGGGGTCGATCATTGACAAATTTTCGCCCTGCACGGCCCCCATATGCATCCAATCCATAAGCTTCAGCCAACGCTTCAACAATGGTGGACTTTCCCGAACCATTCTCTCCTACTAAAAAAGTAATTGGTGAATGAAACTCAAGTCCAGCCTTAATGACCTGATTAACGGCCGGCACATGAAACATCCATTGATTTTCATTTAATATTAATTTGTCACATGTAACCCTCTCAATAATCAAAATCCTCCACCTGCTTATTTCTTAATAACTTGGCCAACACCGTTTTCCAGGTGCACAGGGGCTACAGGAGGGAGAACAACGTGGTGGACACTGCGGTTCACATTTACCCGGAATGCACGCAGCCAGATCATCCTCCCATAAAGTCAGCAGTTCAGCACGCGCTTTTTCAACTACCTGTTTTGCAACCAGTTCTGAGAGCATTTGTTTTTTTACATTTCCTAATGGCATAAACCGTGAAAATACGCATGGCCACACATCCCCTGATGATGATATAGCCAAAACTCCATCTGCACAATGTCCACATAACTGATCTGGACCTGATTTTTCATCGTGAGCGCCTCTGCCAATCTGTCTTAAGTCATCGTAACCAATTTGCTCCTCCCTAACACCCAGTTCCATGAGTAATTGTCGTGCTCGCTCTACTTTTTGATCCTCATGGATTCCAATGATACCTACTCGAATTGGAATACCGCGTCGCAATGCTTCTGAAATTCCAGCCTTCGTCATTTTAAAACTATTCCGATTGGTAATGGCTCCATGTTCTTTAGGGTCTTCAGAGTACCAGCTAGTTGCTATACTAACCCTCATATTAGAAAACAAATCCCACAATGTTGGAGTAATGTGGACTAAATTGCTGAAAATCTCTACCTCAATTCTATGATCCGCAGCGGTTTTTAAAAGTTTAGGAAAATCAGGGTGTAGTGTTGGTTCCCCGCCAATAAACTGCAAAGTGTTAACACCGAGTCTAGCTGCATCTTTAATCACACCTACCCAATCTTTTTGAGACATTGAGCCATGTGTACCATGAGGACCACTGTCGGCATAACAGTGAACACACTCCAACTGACACTGACCTGTAATTTCAAGCCACAGAAAACGGAGTGGTTTTTTTGCAATCGCTGTAGCATTAAGAGCCATTATCTATACCTCCTTCTTAGGATAACAAAAAATAGTTTTCAATTACAAATGGTCCTTTTTACAACACCCGGACCGGATTCTCATCTTTGCGAAAAGATGTGTCCGATCATCTGCACTTTGGACACCTTTGCAGTTATCCGGTGTTAAGTCATATTCTTTCAGAAACCGAACAATTTTTTCAAGCTGTCTGATCTCTCTTCGTTCACCACTACGATTATGTAAAACAATCAGCTTTTGTTCAGATGCATCATACCAAAAACGAATACTGTCCACAGCTCTGCCTCCCCTTACTTTAAAAGCCCTGCTGCAACCTTTCCAGAAATTGTGATGATATCCTCCGCCCGAAAGACATTGCCCTGTAACAATGTGAAACTTAAGTTTTTACCTTCCTTTGTTGCAAATGTTACTGTGACAGGCTGATCGATCTCGTCCAGTGGATGATACTCGAAATTGCAGAATGATCTGATTTTTCCATTTTCCAAAATATCGTTTTGATAAACTTTTGAAATGAATTTCACATCGTGTTGTGGAAGACTCGCGAATTCTTTGAGGAAAGCCTTTACTTCGTCAGCATATCCTTCTACTATCAAACGCAACATGAATTCACATCCTTATACTTTTAGTGTTTTCAATTAAATTGTAATGATAATTACCGAAATTAATCAATATTTTTGCTCTCTAATTTCAAAACTAAAATTCCCCTTAATATTAAAAAGCTAAAAACGAAAAAATCTAGTTTCTTGGTTATGAAAATGGGTAAATTCCAGAACGCTTTTCGGAGAAGAAAACTATTGAAGTTTTAGCCCCCTATTCCTAATATTAAAATAATACGAATAATTGAATAGAAAGGAAGTGAAGTGATGGAGAATCAAATGGATCTCAGCCAGTTTGATATGAACTTGATAAGTTACATAATCAGAAAGGAGAGGAATGAGAGAGGATTTACACAGGAGTATTTAAGTGATAAAACTGTCTCAGACTCGACGATATCGGATATCGAGAATCAGAAGGGAAATGTCAAGCCTCAAAAAATTTTTCATGTGTTAGCAAAGCTTGGCATCTATAAAGAAGATTTGCCCAACTGCATTGAAGAAATTGAAGCAGCATTAGCAGAATTAAATTTCCGATTAGAATTCATTAAAAATCTTATCGACATGGGAGAGTTAGAGGAAGCAATCACAAGACTTAATCAAATTTCAATAAAAGATTATCATCCACTTGCCCCTTTCTTCTACTTTCTCAAAGCCAGTTATTTTTATAGAAAGAAAAAATGGAAAAAAGCCGAGCAGAATTTTCTGTATGCCATTCATCTCTTCAATCAATACAAGATTAAACCCAAAGACAATATTATAGCCATGTGTTATAACGGGTTAAGTCGTTGTAAATATAACCAAAATGATTTAGGACAGGCTCTTAATTATGTTAATCAAGGGTTAGATTCATACAATGAGAGCCTTGGGAGAAATGATATTAAATATCCGCTGATAGGCAACAAAATTTTCTATTTACTCAGTTCTTCTCAAAATGCAGAAGCATTCCAACTAATGAATCATGTTTGGCCGATAATTCCTCAAGCTGACCTTTTTCATGCAGTATTGGATTTATATAAATTTCGCGCCATTCTGTTACGAAAAAATAAGAACTATTCCGAGGCCATTCAATGTTGTGAAGAAGGTATTCGAATTAGTTACAGAAAACAAATTCATACTCGTACAATTGACTTACTATTGGTTCTGGGAAGCATCCGTTTAAAAAGAAAGGAATTTGATAAAGCGGATGAATACTTCCAGATGGCAATATGCCTGGACAAAAATTTTGATTTTCCTCGAAGACATATGGATGCATATATTTACCTTGGAATCTTGTACTTCATGCAAGAAGACTGGCCAGAAGCTGACAAATACCTGAATAAAGCTATTCAGATCGGCAGAGAAATTAAGGATGAATTTCGTCTGGCTAAATCACTAATCGTCTACGGAAATTGTTATTTAAAACAAAAACAATACGAAAAAGCGGCTCCCTATTATCAGGAAGCCGCAGATTTAGCGGAAGATCATGGTTATAAAAATCATCAAATTACATCATACTTTAAATTAGCACAATGTTTTGGTAAGCTAGGAAAGGAGGAAGGGTTTTCAGAGTACATAAAAAAATTCTTCCTCCTGCAACACGATACCATCGAAAGTGAGGATGACGAATATGAGTTTTTTTGATTTCCTACACTCCTTCGACATACCTGTCAGAAGACGGGGCGAAGATGATGATGACACTAGCGGTAATTAATTTCTGATCAACTAACTTCAGTATACCAGAAAATCCAGTCTTCCAACAAATCTATGGAAGCTGGGTTTTTTATTATCTGAAATTAACATAAAAGCACATATAATTACGAATAGACATATAAACTATCTTTCATCTCTGGAGGGAGATGCTATTGAGAACTATAGTAGTGGTCTTGATCGGTTTATTTCTTATGACCGGCTGTTCGAGTGATGCTGCACCCAAACAGCCAGCCCCAGTGAAAAAAGAAACCACACAGATGGAACAAACCGAATCACTACAGACCGGATCCACCGATGCAGTCGGAAAATACAAAGTTGATCTTGAAACACAAATGATGGATCTCAAATCAAATTTGGATAGCACAGTTGTGAATGAGACGAATGAACTGATGATGGCGGCTAAAATGTATTATGCGCTCGATTCAGGTCTTACGAATATCGAGACTATGGATGTACCTGATTCGTTAAAGGAAAAGCACCAAACACTGGTTGCCGATTTACAGACGGCTCAATATTTATTGTCTGAGGCACAATCTGATTTTATTAACAAGGATTCGGACAATGGAAACGACAAGATAGAAAAAGCGATTGAGTCGGTTATCCGTGCTCAATCCGTACTATCAGAAATACTGAAATCCCCCTCGGAATGAGAGAGATTTTTAATTTTTTTGCACTGGTATTGAGAAAAGGCTATAACTTTTTAATGCTTATTTCGTTAGCTTTTTTCCGCACAGCATCAATTACCGCATCGGTGATCTTCGACCTCAATAAATAACCCTGCCAAATTGGCAGGGGAACTTTCCTTTTAGCTCATTGGACAAAGTTTTGATGGATTCGCTCAAAATCAATTTTGAAAGGTAGAATGTTAGCTAAATGATCCTTATTCAGTCTTTGGTAATCCATGACAATAGCCCCGATTACTTCGTCTGTACAATCATCTTTTCTAATAAAAATCCCTGGAGAGATCTCATCTTCATACCCAAATCTGGGTTTCCCAAAGAAAATATATAAAACATCATGCTCCATGTCATAACTTATCTTTTCATCTCTTCTTTGGACGCTCATAAATGATCTCCCTTTCTCCGGGCTCATCCCTTAATCTTGACTGAACAAAGATTGTACAGATATCACCGGTGCTATAAAGATGATCGACGACAACCAACAAAGGCTTGATTTTATTAATCGAGGACAAATACACAAGATCGTAATAACGTTCTCGGTTATCAATAGGATCTCTGATGATGAATTTAGGATCTTCGACAACATCTTTTACTGTCTCCTCCTGATCCTTTAGCTCCAGTCTGTAGTTATCACCATCTATTATATGCATATCCCACGTTGTTTGTTTCAGTATTACCGTTCTATTGATTGGATCAGTTGCAGTAAAAACGATTGGTATGTCACTCGTCGAGCCCGCTATGATAAACGACTGCTTTTTATTTTTTTCTGCCATTGGGCATTTCCTTTATAAGTCCTTTATCTTTTAGACGATTTAGCGTTTCTTGATTCACTTCTAAATTGATCGGTCCAAACAATTCTTCATACCGTTTTAAGTTCTCCGTAAGTATGTGAATCAATGCTTTATAATGTTGCGGGCTCGTAACGATTTTTACCTGGCTTTCAACCTCTCTACCTTGTCTATAGCACACATCTAACACAAAGTCAAACTGCGACATGGAAACATTGACCGCATTGGTGTAAATTACCTTTTCTCCATCTTCATTCATTGTATAAGCCTCCGATGATTTCTTAGGAATCATACAAGAATTCGATCTTTCTTAATAAAAATCCTTCATAAAACGGTCCTCTGCTGGTTAAGTAGGAGGATTTTTCACAGTTTCTTCAATTCGATCATCTCTGAACCTTTCTGTACAGCATCCAGTACCGCATCTGTGATCTTCGACTCATACGCTGTATCGTAAATAATCTTCCCGTCAACGGTGATCCGGTACATAGGCTTCGGCTGATGCTTCCTCAACCCGAATATTTCAGCTACTCCCTGGACAATCGCCTCAGCCAATCCATCCAGGAAATGCGGCTCTCTCAGTAATTGATTCTCTTTTTGATTGGTGATAAACAGGTTTTCAATCAACACGGCTGGCATAGCAGTTTCCCGCAACACAGCAAAATTGGCGCGTTTTTGATTCCTGTCACGAATATTGTGTTGCTGAAGGTAACTCGTGATTTTTCAAAAAAACCTCCATATGGGTATCTTAGAGATGAAAATCTGAAACTTTACCCGGATCCCAATACCTCATGGGTAGTTAAACGTATTTTTGAAAGAATAGCCGAGGGAGCGGGGCGGGTCCTGGTTGCAAGAGAGCTGGATGAAATGGGGATAAAACCCCCGACAAATAAATACTGGGCTCCCAGTACAATATCCAGCTTCATTAAAAATGAGGTTTATTTAGGCCATATAATTTGGGGGAAGCTCCAATATAAAAAGCGTAATGGCAAATATAAAAGGAAAAAGGTCCCGCCAGATCAATGGATCCGGCACGAAAATGCACATGAACCTTTAGTATCAGAAGATTTATTTGAACAAGTCAATCTTGCCCATACTGGCCGATGGAGAACACCGACAGTCAAAAATAAAGAGTTAGCAAATCCTTTAGCCGGCATTCTCTATTGCGAGTTGTGCAACCATGCTATGGTGCAGCTACCGAAGATTGACCGCAGAAATCATATTCGTTGTTTACAGACCAGCTGTAAGGGAATTCAACGTGGTGCTGTGTTAGAGCTGGTTGAAAAGCGAGTATTAGAAGGATTGGAGCAGATCATTCAGACATTTGAAGCATCTGACGAGGAAATGAACAAACAAAACCACATCTCACTACTTCCCTATAAAAGAGAACAATTAATTCAAAAAGAAGCTGAGTTACAGGACTTATTTGAACAAAGAAACAATCTTCACGAATTCCTGGAAAAAAAGGTTTATACCATTGAGGTTTTTATGGAGCGTCAACAAATTGTAGGCGACAAAATTAAAAAGTGCCAGGAAGCAATCCATAAGATCAAACAGGAAATCGAAATGGAAGAGGAAAAGGAAAAGCGCCGCAACGAATATGTCCCCAAAATTAAAAACGTCTTGGAAGCATATCGAGAAACCGAGGACATCGAAAAGAAAAATCGCCTCCTCAAGTCTGTACTTGAGAAAGCGACCTTTCTTAGAAAAAAGAATGGAAGCGAATCGACGAGTTTGTTATTCAGCTTTATCCACGAATTTAAGAGGAGGCGGGATTCTCATTTGTCCTTATATTCCTGCTTCCCAAAGAAATGTTTTAATGCGTCATACACTTGCCCCTTTTCCCGGATGACGAAATGATAAAAGCGTGGCTCCTTAATATGGCGAAATGAACTCAGTATAGATGATGAACGGTTATACTGGTTGACTTCCCCATAACCGAACATATTGGACCGTTTGAGAATTTCCCTGACCAGGGAGACACAGCGCTCATTGTCGGAGCTAAGATTATCGCCATCGGAGAAATGGAATGGATAAATGTTGTAACGGTCGGGCGGAAAACGGGCGTCGATGATTTCAAGTGCTTTCCGGTATGCGGAGGAACAAATGGTTCCGCCGCTCTCGCCTTTGGTAAAGAAGTGTTCTTCACTGACTTCTTTGGCTTCGGTATGGTGGGCAATAAAGACGATCTCGACATTTTCATATTTTGTGCGCAGAAAACGGGTCATCCAGAAAAAGAAACTGCGGGCAATATATTTTTCAAAAATCCCCATCGAGCCGCTGGTATCCATCATCGCAATTACAACCGCATTGGAATGCGGAATGACAATATCTTCCCATGTTTTGAAGCGCAGATCATCGACGGAGATTTTTATCTTCTTGCTGCCTTTCAGTGCATTTCGTTTGATTGCGGATATCAGGGTGCGTTTTTTATCGATGTTCCCCATCAGGCCTTTTTTGCGGACATCGTTAAAGCGGATATCTTCCACGATCATATCCTGGTTTTCCTTGTTTTCCATGTGAGGAAGTTCCAGTTCGGAAAACAGAATGCCCTCCAATTCTTCAATCGTAATATCTGCTTCGTAATAATCTGCCCCTGGCTGATCGCCTGCTCCCTGTCCCTTGCCAGGACCGGCCTGACCGGAATCGGAATCTTTTCCCAACACATCTCCCACTTGACTGTCCCCGTCACCTTGTCCCACGTGTTTGCCTTTGTTGTAGTTGTAGCGGAAACGATATTCTTCCATCGAACGGATCGGAATCTTGATGATCTGTTTTCCATCTGACATAATGATGCTTTCTTCACTGACCAGATCAGGCAGATTCTTTCGAATCGCTTCCTTTACTTTTTCCTGATGACGTATCTGGTCCTGATATCCCTTGCGATGGAGGGACCAGTCTTCCTCAGAGACGATATACAGGGGGTGTGTCACGGGTTTCACCTCCCTCAAAGTGAAAAAGTGCCTTTAAAAGACTGTTAGCGGCAAGGTTCTTCCAATATGCGGAGATTATGGAAGAGTCCTTGCCACATATTTGTCTTATCATCGGTTTAGCAAACTGCCTACATATCGCAAGAGTTCATTGGCACTGGCAGGCGTGTATCCATAGTCAGAAACCAACCGGTTAATGACCTCATTAATCTTCTTCAGCTGGTTTTCATCGGGGGTTTTGGTGGAAGTCGTGATTTTCACCACATCTTTCAAATCGGCAAACAATTTCTTCTGAATCGCCTCGCGCAGACGCGGATGAATGTTGTAATCAAATTTTTTCCCTTTGCGGGCATATGCCGAAATCCGGATCAGGATTTCTTCACGGAACGCCTTTTTGGCATTTTCGGAAATTCCGATTTGCTCTTCAATGGAGCGCATCAATCTTTCATCTGGCTGCAATTCTTCCCCTGTGATCGGATCACGGATTTTTTGCCAGTTGCAATAAGCCTCCACATTGTCCAGGTAATTGTCCATCAGCGTTTTGGCAGATTCCTCATAGGAGTAGACAAAGGCCTTTTGAACTTCTTTCTTGGCGATTTCATCATATTCTTTGCGGGCAATGGAAATAAAGTGGAGATATTTTTCGCGTTGTTCCGGAGTAATGGAAGGGTGCTGGTCCAAGCCATCTTTGAGGGAACGGAGAATATCGAGAGCATTAATGAAGTTGGTTTCCGTCTTGATTAAAGCACTGGAAATGCGGTTGATCACATAGCGGGGATCAATCCCGGACATTCCTTCATCCAGGTGTTCGTTTCGGAGCTCTTCCACATCGATGTCTTTCATTCCTTCAATCGCTTTCCCGTCATACAGACGCATTTTGGTCAGCAAATCGACTCCCTGTTTTTTCGATTCTTTCAGACGGGTAAGGATGGAAAAGATCGCAGCAGCTCTCAAGGAATGCGGCGCGATGTGGATATGGGCCAAATCGCTTTGTCCGATCAGCTTTTTGTAAATTTTCTCTTCTTCTGTCACACTCAGATTGTACGGAATCGGCATGACAATAATCCGTGATTGCAGGGCTTCGTTTTTCTTGTTGGCAATAAATGCCTTGTACTCTGCCTCATTGGTATGGGCAACAATCACTTCATCAGCAGAAATCAGGGCAAAACGTCCGGCTTTAAAATTGCCTTCCTGGGTGAGGGACAGCAGGTTCCACAGGAATTTCTCATCGCATTTGAGCATTTCCTGGAATTCCATCAGCCCGCGGTTGGCCTTGTTCAGCTCTCCGTCAAAACGGTAGGCGCGCGGATCTGATTCAGAACCGTACTCGGTAATGGTGGAGAAGTCAATGCTGCCTGTCAAATCGGCAATATCCTGTGACTTCGGATCTGACGGGCTAAACGTACCGATCCCGACCCGTTCATCTTCAGACAGCAGAATCCGTTTCACGATCACATCTTCAATCTTTCCACCATATTCTTCCTGCAGACGGAAGCGACAGGACGGACAAAGATTGCCTTCAATCTTCACGCCAAACTCTTTTTCAAACTCGGGTCTCAACTCGTTGGGGATCAAATTCAACGGTTGTTCATGCATCGGACAACCTTTGATCGCGTAAAGCGCTCCTTCATCGGTCGCGGAATACTTTTCCAGACCTCTTTTCAGCATCGTGACAATGGTCGATTTCCCTCCGCTGACCGGTCCCATCAATAACAGAACCCGTTTCCGGACATCCAGGCGCCGGGCGGCGGAATGGAAATATTCTTCAACAAGACGCTCAATCGCCCGACCCAACCCGAACAGCTCTTTGCTAAAGAAGAGATACTTTTTATTTCCTTGAGAATCGGTTTTCACACCACTTTTTGCAATCATATCGTAAACTCGTGAATGAGCAGTTTGAGCCACACGGGGATTCTTTTTCACGATATCCAGGTACTCAGCGAAGGTTCCTTCCCATACTAACTCTTTTTTACGATTGCGATACTCCTCAATCCGTTTGAGGATATCCATGGAAAGCCTCCTCTCTTTTGTTACGGACTTGCACACCTAGATCGTTTTGACTATTCTGATTTTATACCTGCCTCGTCATATCCCCTGGTGACAAAATAATCTGACAGAATAAGAAAGGTTAAGGCATGATTTTCTATCATATATATGCGCCATATAGAAAGTTGTTACTTCTATTTTATCAGAATTTAAAGGAAAAAGATAGAAAAACCTCAGAAAAAGTCTGAGGTTTTTTATGAATAATATTGATTTTGTTGATCAATCAATCCGATCATTCATTTTTAAACGGACCGGTCCGGTTCTCAAGCGCTGCCAGCAAATCTTGCAAACTTCCTTCTTCATCAACCGGATAAACGGGTTTTCCCAGATCAATGCGGTAATCTGTCAAAAAGAAGGTTTTCATTCCAACGGTTGAGGCAACCATATCTTCCTGCATATCATTTCCAATCATGACGCATTCCTCCGGATGAACACCAATCTTTTCGGCCACGGACAGATAATATCTGGGATTGGGTTTGCAAAAATGGCTGTTTTCATAGACAGTAATCCATTCAAAAGGCAAATCGTCGATTTTCGCCCACCTTAACCGTTCCAGGATCGCCATTTCGGGAAAAACCGGATTGGTCGCCACCACAACTTTATACCCGTTCAAAATGGCTGTTTCCACAACTTTACGGGACAAAGGGCTCATTTGCGTATATTTGGAAAGTGCTGGAAATTCATGTGCATAGAAATCATCAAAATAAGGCCAGATCTCTTCCCGCCTGATTCCTGTGAGATGAATAAACTCACGTTCAAATACCTGTTCGTTGGTCAAGTCCTCTTCATCATTCCTGATTACCGCCTCCGTTGCCTGCCAGATTGCTTTAATCAGTTTTTGTGGCGAAATGAGATGTTTCACTTTGGAGGCAAGTGCATTCAAATATACTTTGGCAAACGCCATGGTATCCATTGGCAGCAAGGTTCCGTCCAAATCAAACAAACATGCTTTAATCATAGGGTCCCTTCTTTCCATCATTTCGAAAGGCTCGTCCATTTTCAGACGAGGCCAGGAAAACCGATTTGCTTCAATCCTTCATACAAGACAATCGCGACACAGTTTGACAAGTTGAGCGAACGGGAAACGGGGCGCATGGGAATCCGAATCGTCGTATCCTGATGGGCATACAAAATTTCAGGTGCCAACCCTTTTGTTTCCTTGCCGAAAACAAAAAAGTCATTTTCCCGGTAGGCCGGTTCCGTGTAATATTTCCTGGCATTGGTTTCCACACAAAAAAAGCGCCCGTCCGGATACTTTTCCTTTAATTGGAAAAAGGAATCATGATAATCAATATCCACTTCATGCCAGTAATCCAGGCCGGCGCGTTTTAATCGGGTATCATTGATTTCAAAGCCAAGCGGACGCACCAAGTGCAACTTCGCCCCTGTTACCGAACAGGTGCGGACAATGTTCCCCGTGTTTTGCGGAATTTCCGGTTCAACGAGCACGATATGAAACGACACAGTTTCATCCCTTTCATTTCTGCAACTTTGTCTATTTTACCGAAAAAGGATAGATTTGTTCAACTTCCAATGTTTAAAAACCGGATCTTTATTCAATATGAAAAAAGGTATATCGGGTACGCGGGGTCCATGCAGGAGAGTTACGATATTCCCAGCGCCGAAACTGACTATTGAATGTATGGGCATTGACCAGTGGTTGTCCTTCGTCATCAAAAGCCGTAACGATTGTGTTGTGGTTCCAACGTCCGTCACCTTCCCAATCATAGCAAAGCACATCTCCCAATTCGAGATGCCTGGAAGAGGAAACTGCCCGGCACCGTCCTGTGGGTCCTCCATTTTTCAACAGTGTATAAAGGCTGTGGGCGACTGCCCAACTGTAGCTCCATGTATGCCCTCCCCGCCCCCGCCGATACCACCAGCCCTGATTCCGGTTCTTTCCGAACACCATGGACAATCCCCCTGCATACAGGCACTGGGAAACATAATTGGTGCAGTCATCAGCAAACAAAAGATATTCAGGATTATGGCTGTTCCAATATCGGTTGGCATAGTTTACGGCCCGCCCCCGATTGTAAACGGATGTCAACATCATAACCCCCTTCGCCAACTTTTACAAACAGGTTATGATGCCATTTTTCAAAAAATACCCTGCTGGTGTCTATTATTATTAAATAATTCAAATAATATTATTATTTCCTGAATTATTTATTAGATATACCGTATCTTTCTCTGATTAAAAATAAAAAACGGCCGTTTCTCCGTTTCAGTCTGTAAAAAAGTTCCATTTACAATTTGTTCATCGCACGCCACATGATCTGCAAGGAAACGATCGGGGCGCTCCGGCGTTTGCTTTGAGACAGGGTGAATTAGTCCTTTTCTTTTTCCACAAACGCCAGGTTTGAAAAACCCCACTCGCTTCCCAAAATTGGCTGGTCACCCAAAACAAATATATTCCCAACCACTTGATAAATCTCTCACAATTTATTGTTTTAACCATCCCTCAAGAGTAAGCAGGTATTCTTTAATATGGAGACCTCCTCCATATCCCACCAGCGAACCATTCGACCCGATGACCCGATGGCAAGGGATGATGATCGACAAAGGATTCTTGTTGTTGGCCCCGCCTACTGCTCTTACTGCTTTGGGAGCCCCTATTGCCAAGGCGATCTCTTTGTATGTGCGGACTTCTCCATAAGGAATTGTTTGCAATTGCCGCCAGACCCGTTTTTGAAACGGGGTGCCATACAAATCAATCGTAAATTCAAATACCTTTCGCTCACACTGAAAATATTCCTGCAACTGTTCCATATATGGAATGAACACCTGGTCATTTCGTTCCAATGAATAATGGGGGAACCAATGATTCAGCCATATTTGGACTCCCACAATTGAACCGTTCTGTTTGCAAAAGTCCAGATAACATATTCCCCGTTGACTTGCAACAAGGGTCAATAAGCCAACCGGACTTTCCATCTGGCTCCAAGCAATTTTTTTTGCCCCTGAGGCCATGGAATTAAACCCTCCCCATCTGGGATTTCATCACTGTCCAAAAATGCATCTTCTCTTAATAGACGGTATTGCTGGCAAAATGTTTCATTTAATAAACGCTTTTTATAAAATTATAAAACTAACATTAACTTTCAATAATACTATCTCTATATCATATATTATAGCTTGCAGTCTGAACATCGGCTTTCCAAAATGCAAAAAAACCCGTTATCCCCTGCTTTTGGCCTCTCCGTTATTCATAAAGAATTTCAGACCCTTTTCAATTTCTCCAAGCACGTCTGAATCAGATTCCCGGTCTCTGGCTTTCAGCAGGGCTTCTTTTGCCTCATTTCCCCCTATTTTCCCCAAAGCCCATGCCGCTGTTCCGCGAATTACCGGACGCGGATCACCAAAAAGAAGGAGGGTGAGGTCAGGGACAGACGATTGATCGCGGAAATGGGCCAAGGCCAGAATTGCATTTCGCTGGATCGGCTTTTTCCCCCGCCACGAACCCGCCATTTTTCCGTATTTTTCTTGGAATTCACGGTTACTTATGGACAGCAGCGGTTTTAAAAGCGGTTTGACTTTGTCCGGTTCCGGACGGAATTCCTGCTGATGGTCAAAATCGACTTTTCGGTTTTTGGGGCACACAATCTGGCAGGTATCACAGCCGTACAAGCGATTCCCGATTTTGTTCCTGTACGGATCAGGCAAAAAGTTTTTTGTCTGGGTAAGAAACGCCAAACAGGATTGCGCGTTCAACTGCCCGGGCTGTACCAGTGCCCCGGTCGGACATGCCTCCAGACAGCGGGTGCAGTCACCGCAACCCTTCTTCTCCGACTCATCAGGCGGCAAATATACATCAGTAATCATTTCTCCCAGATATACCCAGGAACCAAATTCATCCGTAATCAGGGCCGTGTTTTTTCCAACCCACCCGATGCCTGCCCGTTCTGCCACTGCCCGGTCGGAAAGCGCTCCGGTATCGACCATGATCATGGTGCGCGCGTCCGGAACCCACTCTTTTAAAGCTGTTTCCAGAATAGAAAGGCGTTCTTTTAAAACATGATGGTAATCTTCACCCCAGGAAGCGCGGCAGAAAATGCCCCGATATGCTCCCTCTTCCGAGCAGGGCGGGTTTTTCAGTCTGGAGGGGTAAGCAAGAGCAATGGCAATAATTGATTTCGCCCGGGAAAGTGAAAGACAAGGATCAACCCGTTCATCAACATCCGGCTTTTCAAAACCGGATGCATATCCCTTGGCCTGGCTTTCCTTCAGGCGCTCTTTCAACCCGGCAAACGGATCCGCACTGGCAATCCCGATTTTGTCAATTCCGATCTCTTTCGCTTTTTGCTTCAGCCGCTGTTTCAACTCTTCCGGTTTCACCCTGCTCACCCCCTCTTACAAAGGATTATTATAACATCCTTGGCAGTGTGTCTGGTTTATCAGTTTATTCCATTACCTTGGCACGGCCAGGCGCGCCAGTTCATCGCAACGGTTGTTCCAGGTTACATCGCTGTGTCCTTTCACTTTTACAAACTCCACCTTATGCTGTTTGGTCAGCTCCAGCAACTGTTTCCACAAATCCTTGTTCTCGACAGGTTTTTTGCTTGCTGTCATCCAGCCGTTCCGGGTCCATTTCTCATGCCATTTCTGCTTGAAACAGTTTACGATATAGGCACTGTCGGAATGGATCTTTACCCGGCAAGGCTCTTTTAATGAAGATAACGCCTTGATGACTGCAGTCAACTCCATCCGGTTATTGGTCGTAACCTGTTCCCCGCCGGAGATTTCTTTCCGATGCCTTCCATACATCAGGACAGCTGCCCAACCACCCGGACCGGGATTATTGGAACATGCTCCATCGGTATAAACAATCACTTCTTTCAACGCAAGTTCTCTCCTTTTACCTTCAGAGTACGCATCCGGTTGATGGCAGCCGCAATTTCATACTTGCGAGGCATGGCCAAATCCCCGGGATGTCCGTGAAAGGGAGAAAGAAAGTCCAATCCCTTTTGCCTGATTTCCGCTTCGATTTCATGAAGCAGTTGGGAGAGGTCTCTCTCTCCGTTGGCACGATCCCCCAGCAAACGCAAGACCTGGGCGATTGCACGCGTCTGGCTGGAATCGACAAGCTGTTCCAGATAAGACAGATCAATGGTCGTCGTCCCCAGCAAAATCGTTTTGAGGCCTTTGGCATCCACTTTTTCTTTCCGTCCCTTTTGGGCACTGAAACTGGACGGAAGCGGAATGCGGGAACAAATCCTCCCAAACCCCTGGCCGCCTTCCTGTTTTCGTTTTGACTGGTACCGGCTGGCGGTCTCTTTTGCCCGGAATGTTACATCGTGAGGTACATAGTGATCCATCATAATCACATGATCAGCCACGTCAAAATAGTCTCCTGATCCTCCAAGAACCAGTATGGTGGACACGTTTTCTTCCTCATAAAGCTGGCGGATTTTATCAATAAACGGAGTAATCGGTTCCTTGTCCTTGACTACCAGAGCCTGCATCCGCGCATCGCGAATCATGAAATTGGTCGCGCTTGTATCTTCATCAATAAGCAGACAGGAACAGCCCATCTCCAGACTTTCCATAATATTGGCAGCCTGGGACGTGCTTCCGCTTGCATCATCCGTGGAAAACTGCCCCGTTTCCTTTCCAAACGGCAGCCGGTTGATAAATGGAGAAATATTCACTTTTTCCACCCGCCGTCCATCTTCCGCGCGAATTTTCACTGCGTCTTCCACAGTGATTACATATTCCCTTCCATCACCGGCAATGTGGTTATAAACGCCGCGTTCAATCGCCTTCAACAGCGTGCTTTTTCCATGATAACCCCCGCCCACAATCAGGGTGATCCCCTCCGGGATTGCCATACCGGTCACCGGATCCCCGTGGGGAACAGGAATTTCGACACGCATTGATTCCGGCGACCGGAAAGGGATGACTTGTCCTTTTTTCAGCGGTCGGTCAGAAATTCCGCTTTCGCGAGGCAAAATCGCTCCATCGGAGATGAAAGCGATCCAGCCTTTTTCCCGCAGTGCTTGCCGGATCGCCTGCTGATTGTCTGCCAGTTCCAGACTTTGCCGGATTTGTTGCCTGTCCTCTTCTGTAAGTGACATTTCCCTGACCAGACGGGGGATGTATGTAAGCAGCATTTGTTCAGCCTGTCTTCCCAATATCGTCCTTCCCCGGGCCGGAAGTCCGATGTGCAGGCGAACTTCCAGCCGATCCCGCTCTGCAATGACAGCAGTCCGTCTCAGAATGGCTTGCCCGGGGCGGTCCATTGTCATCAGGCCGCTTTTTCCGGTTCCTTTGGCCTTAAATGAAAATTGGTCCAATTGCTGCCCCCACTTGCGGGCAACCCAATCCTGAAAGGCAATTTGCCTGACCGGCGTCCTGATCCAGTCCGGATCAACCCGTGCTTGTTCTTTTTGCAGTTCTATCCGGATTCGGGAAGGTGACGCAAATGGGTCTCCCTGTACATAATCGATCCATAACCGAAATGTGGGAAACCGGTATACTCCCTCCAAATCTTTGTAGGCCTTGTATCCTTTCCCATCAATGCGATGCAAAATCTGACGTAACCGTTCCATTCTTCTCAATCACACCTTCATCTATCAAGTGTTCTTTTCTATTTGCTCTCTGTCTGTTCTTTCAACAGTTCCTTGTAGGCATCCCGGATCTGCTGAAAATCGATCCATGCTTCTTTTTTGGCGCCTGGATTGCGCAGCAGATAAGCGGGATGATAAGTCGGCAGAAAACGAACGCCTTTTCTTTCCACCCATTTTCCACGAACGCGTGTAATCCTGGCAGACGGGTCAATCAACGCTCTTGTTGGTGCTGACCCCAGCGTAACAATGATTTTTGGATGAATCAATACGTATTGTTGGCGTAAAATGGAAATACATGTATCCATTTCTTCATCGTGAGGGGTCCGGTTCCCGGGCGGACGGCATTTGACAATATTGGTTATGTAGATATCCTGCCGGGGGATCTCTGCTGCTGCCAGGATTTTGTCCAATAATTGGCCGGCTTTGCCTACAAACGGTCGTCCAAGGCGATCTTCGTCCGCACCGGGGCCTTCACCCACAATCATTAAAGGGGAATGCGGGTTTCCCTCTCCCATGACAACCTGGGTTCTTCTTTGGTGTAACGGGCACATGGTACAATTCTGATATCTGTTCACGAGCGTCTCCAAATCCATTAAAGAACTCCCCTTTTCCCTGTTTGTTAGCTTTAAAGCCTTGATGATCAAACCGATAAATTCTGCTTTATCTCCCGTCAAGAAATATGTTATACTCTTAGGAATTCCATTTCAAAAGATTTAACATAAACTCAACGCCCCATTGATCTTGCTTCTTTATTCTTAAACTTGCAAAGGAGTTGATCACAGATGGGTATTTTACCTTATCCCTTTCTTGTTTCAGACATCGATGGAACCCTTCTTGATGATAAACAGCAAATTTTGCAGGACAATAAAGACAAAATTGCTTTATTCCAGAAGTTGGGCGGCCTGTTTACACTGGCGACCGGCCGGACATATCTGGAGGCGAAACAGTATATTGAGCAGTTGAACATACAGATTCCGGTAATTTTGTGCAATGGCGCCACCCTGTTTGATCCGGTCTCCGGAGAGATTGTCCCGGTACGGACGGTTAACCGGGAAGTCATTATACGCATGTTGAATGAACTGAAAACATTTCTTTCTGACCAGGTCGATGTATTTGTGTACGGACTGGATAAAGTGTATGGAGAAAAAGTGGGCCCCTTTGCGAGAGCCAGCCTGGGTGACGATTTCCGGGTTGAATTGATCCCTTCGTTTGCAAACCTGCCCGAGTCTCCTTACCTGAAAATTATCCTGGCTGCGGAAAAAGAGGAAATGAATCGGATATTGGACCGGTTCGAGCAGCTGAAACATTTTCCGTTTGATTTCTTTTTATCTTCGGATAGCTATTTTGAAATTTTACCATCTGGAGTTTCCAAAGGAAACGCCCTGGTTCAGGTGCTGAAAAGCATTAATATCAAAGCACATCAGGTTGCAGCCATCGGTGATCACTGCAATGATTTGTCCATGCTGTCCCAAGCCGGGTTGCCTGCGGCAGTTGCCAATGCACATCCGCTCGTGCTCAAACAGGCTTCCGTCCATGTGCCTTCCCACAATCAGGCCGGAGTTGCCTATTTCATCCGGAAGCATCTGCTTCCGCAAACTGTCCGGGCTTACCTGTAAACAGAAATGCATGCAGCAGATGGATTCCGTGGGCCTTTACCGTCGTCCATTTGTTTTGAAAGCATGGCATAAAAAAAGACCCTTTTCCAAAGGTCCCCTGCTTTGTGGTCGGGACGACAGGATTTGAACCTGCGACCCCCTGGTCCCAAACTTAATCTCCTATTGAGCAAAGTTGTTTAAAGATAAAAACAGCCAAAAATGTTCAAAAATCCCGCCTGAATGTGCAGGTTCATGCAGAAATATGACAGGTTCATTGTTACTAAACAAACTTGACTCCCGGAATGAATCCAGGAGTCTTAATGCTTTGGATTCCTCTGAATACCGTCTCAATTTCAAGCCGTAGCAAGGAAACTAAAACAATTTTATCAAATTACCCAGTATCAATCCAACCAGGCCAAAATCAGCATCGCCAAAAGTAGTACCTTCATATCCTAAAGTTCCAAGCATAGGCAAAAGAAGTGCTGGCAGGAAACTGATGATCAGGCCATTGGCAAACGCGCCGAGAACAGCTCCACGTCGCCCGCCTGTTGCATTTCCGAATACCCCCGCCGTTGCACCGGTGAAAAAGTGAGGAACCAGCCCCGGGACAATGACTGCCAAACCAGCAACAGGAAGAAGAAACATGCTCAATAATCCAGCGAAGAAACTCATTAGGAAACAATAATTACAGCATTGGAAGCAAAGGGAAAAACTGTCGGACAATCAAGTGCAGGTTTTGCATCAGGAACCAGTTTATCAGCAATTCCCTGGAATGCAGGAACAATCTCTGCAAGGATCATCCGTACACCTTGAAGAATCACATAAACCCCCACCGCAAAGGTAACCGCTTGCATTAATGAAAAGACAAAGAAGTTCATTCCATCTGAGAGTTCACTCTCAATATAACCTTTTCCTGCAAAAAAGGCTACAACGATAAAAAGCAGTGTCATTGTCAACGAAACCGCTACCGATGTATCACGCAAAAAGCCAAGTTGCTTTGGTACCTGAACAGCTTCTGTCGTTTTTTTGGGATTTCCCAGCCATTTTCCTACTGTTCCGGCAACAAAATAACCTATCGAACCAAAATGACCTACGGCAAAATCGTCAGAGCCAGTAATCTTTCGGACAAATGGCTGTAATAATGCCGGAAACAGCACCATACAAGCTCCCAAAATAACAGAGCCAATAACAATTAATTGAATTCCCTTTATACCTCCTGTGATTAAAATTACCGCGATTAAACATGCCATAAACATGGTATGATGTCCTGTTAAAAAGATATATTTCAAAGGAGTAAAACGGGCCAACAATACATTTATGATCATGCCGAAGACCATAATTAAAGCAGTTTCTGTGCCAAATGTCCTCTGGGCTACTGCCACAATTGCCTCATTGTTGGGGATCACGCCTGAGATTTGGAAAGCATGATTAAACATCTTTCCAAAGACATCAAGAGAGCCGATAATCACATTTGCCCCTACGCTCAACATAATAAAACCCATAATCGTTTTTAAGGTACCTGCTACAATATCTACGACCCCTTTTTTCTGAAGCAGCAATCCAACCATTGCAAATAAACCAACCAAAATAGCCGGAGTTCCCAACACATCTTTCATTATGACATTTAGCATCAAATCTCTCCCCAATGGATATTTTTACAACTTTTTAAAAATATTGGCTCAATCCCTTTTTTATTTCTTCAATGTTCATCACATTTTCCAAAGCTATGATGTTTCGCTGGCCATCGTCTAATTGACGAATGATATCATTCATTCCTACGTAAATATCCGCCTGCTCTGTTCGTGCCGTCGCCAGATCAGTATGTGAAACCTCAGCTTCTTTTCCTGTTTGCGTTAACGCTTTTTTAACATTCATCTCTATGATCAGGCTACTTCCCAATCCATTTCCGCATATGACCAATATCTTCAACTCATTTCATCTCCTTTTGAATAATAATGGATTATTTTCATAACTTTTTCTTTATCCTTCAATGCAATAATCCGCTCAATCATTTTTTCGGAAGAAAGCAACTCTGTTAATCGAGAGAGGGCTTTTAAATGGGTTTTATTATCAACCGCCGCCAAAACAAAAATGAGATTTACCGGTTTCATTGGTGAGAAATACGTACTTTTTTCCAACACTAATAAACTCATTGATAAAACATGTACACCGTCTTCGGGACGAGCATGCGGGATCGCAACTTTTGGCGTAATCACTACATACGGCCCTTCCTTGCGTACGTTCTGTATCATGGCATCAACATAAGAAGATTGTATTGATTTGTTTTTAAGCAGAGGTTTGGCAGCAAAGCGTATTGCCTCTTCCCAGTCTGGTATTTCTTTTGCAAATTGAATCGTATCTTTGGTAATTAAATCCTCTAACACTGGCTTTTCTTGCTCCTTTCGAATGCGAACTCCAAACTTATGACGAGAAAAGAAACGGCATAATGCTTGTTTCAAAGCTGCCTGATCATGAATAGTGGCATGAGAACGAATCTCCCGTATCAATTGATCCAAGTGCAGGTTGGAAACAGAAAACCCATAAAGGCTTTGCATCACCTCACGGTATAACAATTTCTTTTCTACAAAATCAATATTTGGTTTCACAAGATATAATCGAGCTTTTGTTCGGACAAAAACGGTTGAAAAAACGATATCATAAGAGAGTGGATAAGCATAAAACTCACGTAAAGATAAGGTATCAAGAAAGAGAATTTCCGGAAATATGTCTTTCAAACGATGAATGAGAAGTTTAGAAACCGCCACTCCTTTCGGGCAGACAACAACCGCCTTAAACCGGGAGGCTAATTCGGTCCCTTGTCTTTCCAGCCAACCTCCAAAATGCATAGTCACATAGGCGTACTCATCTTCAGACAAGGAACAGTCATCAAGCCGTAAAACGAACGGCTTCATCGCTTTTTTTACCAAATGATGGAGTTCCGGCTGCTCTTGTACCACTGTTTCATACAGAGGGTTAGTCAGTTTAATGTGAAATTTTGCCCGATAGTAAGCCGGTTTTAAATGTTGAAAAAGTTGTTTGGCCAACTTCTTTTCATCGTGTAATTGAACACAAGCCAAGGTTTCGAACTGTTGAATCACTTCACAAGACAATTGAAACAATTTCTCATCCAATTGATTTGTTAGAATATCTCCCACAATTCGATTAGCAATAAGGAGTTGAATTGCAAGATAAGCACGTTCCTTTACAAAATTCGCACGCATCAAATCTAACAACTTGAAAAGATCAGTAAGTACTCGATACTCTTCTGATGAAAGAATAGCTTTTTCCCATTCTTCCATCAATCTCATCAGACAATTTCCTGTCTGAATCCGAACACATGTATAAACAATCTCATAAGGCAAAGCAGCCAGCCTTTCATCAATATAACGAATCTGTAAAGCCTCTTCGATTTTCTCAAGTTCCATCTGTACCTGACCCACCAGTTTGCAATGACCGGCGGACAAAGGATATTCCAGCAAAAACTCTCCCTGTTCAAGACTTGCGATTTCGCTTATCAAATTATTGAGCAGAAGCCGAATGTCCCACTCATCCCCCTTCAGGAAATAGCCACATCGCCGTGAATATTCAAGTGTGCACGAAAAACAGGCTGCCTTCTCTTTTGCTTTT
Organism: Thermoactinomyces mirandus; assembly: GCF_013868055.1. Classification (GTDB taxonomy): domain Bacteria; phylum Bacillota; class Bacilli; order Thermoactinomycetales; family Thermoactinomycetaceae; genus Thermoactinomyces; species Thermoactinomyces mirandus. Next base: position 128,673 of record NZ_JACEOL010000018.1, read on the forward strand.
TTAAGATCCTGAAGCACCGTATTACGGCTTACATTTAATTCACTTTTTAAATGAATGAGTGAAAGATCTTCTGTTTTGCTTAACAGCAAAAGGAGAATTAATTGAACACGCTCTTCATCTGAAAAATGATATTCAGTTTTGTTAACAATTCCTGTTATACTCGACATTGATTCAGGAATGAGCGGGTCGACCTCAAATCCTGAATACCGATTGTACTTTATAGTTGGAAGTTGACTTTCCTTAAACAATCGTTTATTTTCTCCAATCGATATTCAATCTGTCTACGAGAAAGGTGTAATCGATAAGCCAGATCCGTTATTCGTATCTCAGGGCTGACAATAATCTCTTGCAAAAGCCGGATACTTTTTTGATCAATCGCCCTACACCCCCCTTTATTTAATATTATACTTGACCACAAACTAACCCCATAAATGTTTTCATCCCAATTTTCAGCTTATTCTATTCCCAAAAATTGTGCTAAAAAACAGGACTTATGGATTCTTTATATCAGCCTGTAGAACCTGGTCACCCATCTATGATCAGATACGTGTTTCCTCACACTACATATCAATCTATTCCATTCAGCTTGTTATAGCGGATTAGAAAAAAAGTAATGCTTTTCCTGGCTGTTTTCAAACCAGAAGATATACCTTCTCAAGAAAGGTAATAAAAAAAACGCAGGGTCTATTTTTATGTCCTGCGTTACTCATGTATCTTTACTATCCCATCAAGGGGTGCAAAGTATGCTTATGATAAGCCCATACACACACATATAAATATCACACCGACTGGATCTCTTTATATATATCTTTCCGGTACAAGAAAGTTAACTGAATTATCTGTAAAATTAACCTGAAAATTTATTTTGATGGTATTTGTTTATCTTTGACATAAACCGCAGAATTATTTGGTCGGGACGACAGGATTTGAACCTGCGACCCCCTGGTCCCAAACCAGGTGCTCTGCCAAGCTGAGCCACGTCCCGATATGGATCTGATTAAAAACCGAAATGTATAGAAAAATGGTCGGGATGACAGGATTCGAACCTGCGACCCCCTGGTCCCAAACCAGGTGCTCTACCAAGCTGAGCCACATCCCGACTGTAAATATATTATCACACAAGCGACAAGATATAATTTATCATGCAACAATCGTATTGTCAACTATCAATTTAATCCATTACGACCTGGAATCATCCTGATACCATTTGTTTTCAGTGGTTGGATCATTAAAAATGCCAAGTGCCACAAGAATGCCAAGAATGAGATCAACAATGACGCTTTCCTGGATGCCCAGATCAATCCCGGCATATCTGAGCCCGCCAACAATAAACGCCAACACTGATAACCAGAACCCATAGTTACGAAGACGGACCATCCAGTTCACCACATTCTCCCCTTTTCCGTAAAGTGAGCCGGTAAATCCAACTCCAACATCATCATATGCAGGAAAAAGGAAATCATTTGCGGTGATTACCCAAACAATTCAAAAAAAGCATATGCCTGGATAACTTGAACATCATTAGCATGCCAGTCTGTCAGTCATAAAAAATAACGCCATCGCAATCCAGTTTCAAGACCACTTTGCCGTCCTGATTATGGAAAACAGATTTAATTTTGACTTCCAAATACTTTTCAGACGGAGTCACTTCAGATACCTTTGCCTCACAACGAATCGTATCCCCGGTGAAGACAGGGCACAAAAATTCCATTTCAAACTTCCTCGCTACATAATTCAAATCACCGCCAATCTTGGTGACGAGCGAGGCTGTAAGCAAGCCTTGAACCATTAGCCGCCCGTTTTCATCTTTCTCAATATGATGGCGCCCCTTGTCTCCTGTAAACTCGGAAAACGCCAACACTTCCTCTTCCGTAAACGTTCTTTCCCATGTATATACATCCCCTGCTTGCATAACCACGTTTATCACCTGTTTTAAAATTATGAATTATTTTTATTTTACTATAGAAGAAGTGTGCGTTCAAGAAACGGGATTTCAAAGTAATCTCACAACCGATGAAATCACAAGGATTTTTTAGCATAAAAACTCTTGGCTTAAACCTTTTATTTAATTACTCGATTTTATATATTTCATATATACGAGATAATTGACACCGCTTATTCGGCTCCAGGCCTGTTTAACTCGCTTGAATTCTTTAAAACCCGCTTTTTCATACAATCTGACAGCACCGGTATTGGTATCGGCAACTTCCAAAAGATACTCATGATACTCAGGAAGCACCAGGATTCGGTTCAGGATTGCTGTGGCAACCCCTTTGCCTCTGTATTTTGAAGCCGTCGCGACAAATTCAACCGATGCCAGGGAATCCTTTGTTTCGACTGACGGCCTTTCAAATTGTGACTTTAATGCAAGATAGCAAATCGTACCTTTATAAATTCCCAAATGCTTTCTCAATTCCCCTGGATCCAGCTTCACCGAAGAAACCTTGCCATTTGTGCAAGCCGCCATTCCGGCAATTTCTCCATCCACAACCGCCACATAAAAAACATCAAGCACAAACATATGCGCCAGAGCTGCTGCCAGTTTTCTATAATCTTTTGAAAAAAAGGTCAGATGTTTGCCGAAACCGTACACAAATATCTCACTCATCCGTTTTCTGGCTTTTTCCCCCAATTCACTGGCCCGCCTGATATCATGATCATCCTCTTTCTGTGAAGATCCTTGTAACAATGAACCAGTCCACAAATACATTTTCCTTAAAACAGAGAGTTCCGTCCATCCCCGAGATACCCCGTTGGTTAATCAGCAAAGATTTTATAATTTACATTCATGTTACCATTCCTTCTTAAATAAAAACGGTCCAACCTGTTATCAGTTCGTGACCAAAAAACGCAACAACCTGAAAAAGGCAATCCCCAAGAAGTTTAGAAAGCAGGGTCTGGTGAGGATTATGCCTGAGAATCTTTACTTTTTCGAACAAAAACGAAACGGTTAATTTAAACTTGAATCTACCAGATAAAACATGATATAGTAAGGAGTGAACGGAGGAAAACAAAATGAAAAGAGATTTAAACAAAATGAAATTGATTCCACGCATCAAGTGGGTTTTGTTGGAACGGGAAGAAGAAGGCAACAAGATGACACAGGATCAGATTGCCAAAAGCCTTGACGTGAAGCCGCAAAGTGTTTCATCCTGGGTGCAGGGAAAAACCTTCCCCAAAGTGGAAACGCTGTTCAAACTGGCGGTTCTGCTGAATTGCAAAGTAGATAATCTGTACAAAATCGAATGGGAAGAGTGAGGAAAGCTGCCAACTGACTTGGTGGCTTTATTCATTTATAAATTGTTTTATCTGAAGTCCTTGGCCATGGAGTGCCTGAATATACCACATTGCCAAGGATGTACAACCGGTCGTTTCCGCTGGCATCAATGAAGAAGTGAATCAATTTCCGAAAAAAATTGGCGAAAGTTTGGATGGAATCTTATCGCATATCCTTATCCTCCAACATAAATACACTTTCAACATGATAATCTAATTCTTTGCAGATCTTGAGCGCATGAAACAGAGAAGGGTTGTAGTTACCATTTTCAATAGTAATAATAGTTCTCCGGCTTACATTTACCCTTTGTGCCTATTGTTCCTGGGCCATTTTGCGGGCTTTCCTGTATTCACGTAACTTATTTTTCATCTTTGTTACTCACCAACTTTTTTCGATAAATAAGTTGAGCAGCAAAAAACAGTATATTCCCAATCACAAGAATTACGAACGCTAAGTTAAGTTTACTTGCCTGAAATACATCATATAAGGCCCAGACCAATAGCGCCAAATTAAAGAAAATTATCTGTATCTTTGGTGCTCGATTCACAATAAACATTTCCATTTCGTCGCTTTTTTTGAACATGTATTATCACTCCTCATTTATTAATCACTTCCTATGATACATATTCGCGTCGAAATGTGAAGCTAATTTCACATTTCAGCATAAGATCAATGTGTAAATAGATGGCAGAAGCATCGGTGGTTGAAATTGATCTAAGGTAAATATGTATCATCGAATAAAAAGCAGGCTTTCACTTATCTGCTTTCGATTGTTTTCTTGCCGCATGAATCATCCGGCTAAAGTAGGGATCTCCATAGTCTCTCAGTACCGTATCGTAGGGGATGAGCCAAGTGTTTTTGCTTTTGCGAACCTGTCCTTTCCAGTTGGTTTCGCATCGTTTGGTGATAGTGCCAGGTTCAAGGCCCCATTTTTCCTCGGCTTCTTCAGGGGTCAGGAAGCCATAAATGGGATTCATTTTCTCGGCGGGAATCGTTTTGATTTCTCCCTTGGCTTTTTTATTGACCAGAAAATAAAGTTCTCCCAGTTTCAATTCATCCAGTCGTTTGATAACAACGCGGGGGATTCGGTCAAGAGGTGGCGCTTCCCAGATACCTACTCCATACGGGTCGATTCCGTTCCATCGAAGCGCCCGAAGGATTTGGTCACTCGTTAATTCTTCTTCGGAACCGACGAGATAGTAAACATTGTGGTAATCAAAGACATAAACGACATAGACCAGGTCGCTATTCAATTCTTCCTGAAAGTCTTTTATAACTTGTTCAGGAAGCAAAAACGCTTCGATATGTTTTGCTTTCATTTCCAGAATTTCATCAATACGCAGGATTTGTTGTTTTCCGTCTTCCGACCATAAATCGTAAACGCCTTCGCCGATAAAGCGGATGGGGATTTCGTTGTTTTTCCATTCTTCCTTCACTTTTCGAACCAGTTCTTCTTTGGTATCGACACAAAACAGATAGAAGTGAGAGCGTTTGAGACCGGTTTCCTTCATAATTTGTATATACGTTGTTGCATCAAAGTGTTGTTCCATGACGGTTCCTCCCTTAAGTTCATACTTTGATTATCACACAGAGCGGTGATATTTTTCACTGATTCGTCCAATTATGACGGGGAAATTTTGCCCGAATACATGCTAAAACGATATGATTCCATGAAAGATTAAAGAACGTCCCGAAGAAGGCGTTTTTTATGCCCATAAAGTGGGACTGGCATGGCACTCATTACGAAAGACGACGTCAAGGCGTAATTGAAACTGACTACCGACACGCTCGAAGATGATGTACTCGATCACTTGATTGCAGTTACTACGTCGGAAATGAAAATCTCCCGTTATCGCAAGTTTGAATACGGTATGTATACAGAACATTCCCAGACCGTTTCCACTATAATAGCCTCAATCACGTTTTCAAACAGACTTATATGAATCCTTCCTATGTATTCATTTTATCTATTTTTGTAAAAAAGAGCCGCAAAAATGCGGCACCCATCAAATCAATATGTATTCCTTTACTTGTCCCACGGGTTTTTCCTTTTCCCATTTAAAAGACTATCCGATTTTGAATTCAAATAGGCTCGTGGGACGCCATCGTAGTTGCCATTCGGACCTTTGACCCAGCTTGATTTCGGATTGTCTGGTTTAATATCGGTGCTAACCTTTTTGCCATTAAAAGTATCCCAACCCAAATGGAATCACCTCTTTTCAGATTCAAGAATTTATTTTCTCGAACGATTCCCTGATTTCCTTTACTCTCTTTCATTTAACCGAAGGATTTCTTTTCCGACAAATCCCTGGTTTAATACAGCCTGCAGGCTATCCGTCGACGGTGGGTAACCCTAAATGGCTATCACCTATCAAATAGTATGTCCGTGATAAAGGGCATTATCAACGTGAAAACTACCATTATAATTATAGGAAGTATTGCTAAATGATATAATCATTCTATAAAAAGGGAGGAGATGTATTTTGGGTGATATCAAACTGTTTCGACTAAACGGGGAAAACGTAGATGAGATAGAAGGGCAATCAGTTACGTTGAAAAATCGCTACAACAGATCATTGAGCGACATTTGGAAGCGTTTTTAGGTGTACGCTTTTTGACTTCCGAATATAGTACAGGTAAACGGCACACAGGCAGAATTGATACGTTGGGAATTGATGAAAACAATTCACCCGTTATTATTGAATATAAGCGATCACTGAACGAAAACGTAATTAATCAAGGACTGTTTTACCTGGATTGGTTACTGGATCATAAAGCAGAATTTGAACTAATGGTAATGCGCAGGTACGGGCAAACCGTTTCAGACGCTATTGACTGGAGCAGTCCTCGTTTACTTTGCATAGCAGGCCGTTTCACCAAGTATGATGAACACGCTGTACAACAAATAAACCGCAATATAGAGCTTTATCAGTACAAATATTATAGTGACGGGTTATTATTGCTTGATTTGGTTAACGCTACAACAGCACAAACGGTACATACAGAAGATAATGCGCCAACTGCAACGACTACGAACCGTAATACACGGGTAAAAACTGTTTCCGATTATCTTGAGCAAGCAAACACGGAACTTACTGATAGATTTGAAACATTAAAAGCCTATATGATGGCATTAGGTGATGACGTTCAAATGAAAATACTTAAACATTACATAGCATTCAAACGTATTAAAAACTTTGCCTGTGTTGAAATACACCCGCAAACAGGAAAAATACTACTTTACCTGAAAGTCTAGCCCGACAGTATTACATTAGAAAAGGGTTTTACCCGTGATGTATCGAACATAGGGCATTTTGGTACGGGCGATTTAGAGGTTACAATTTCTAACGATGAAGATATTGAAAGATCTAAACGGCTGATTAATATGGCTTATGATGTGAGTTAGTCATGTATGCAGGCAAAAATAGAAAACGCCTTACGAATGTACGTAAGACGAGCTTGATGACAAACCCC
>NZ_JACEOL010000019.1 GCF_013868055.1 Thermoactinomyces mirandus
GCTTGGGGTTGTATATTTCAGGGAGATAAACAAATTAAGAAAATTGAATTTATCAATCAGCCAGATCACAAGGCTTTTTCCTCTCTTAGAGAGGAGCAGAGCCAGTTTCTTTACATTTTCACCACATGCTCAATATGAACGGATCCAAAGAAATGTCAACTTGTTCATTCTCTCCTGATATAATAAACGGTAGCAGATGGATGGTGAAAGGATGTTACGGATGTTGAAACCAAACTTGAAGAGAATTTTGCTCCAAAAACAAGAAGAAGGATACATGCTGGATTTAAACGGGCGGAAAATGAAACCTAACATGACGAATCTGGCCATTGCCCTCGGTGTCGTCAAACAGCAAGTTACGATGTGGGGAAGCGGGGCTTCTTATCCCAGACCGGAAACCCTCTACAAAATGGCCAAAGTCCTGGACGTCTCCGTTAATGACTTGTACACACTCGAAGAAACGGAAGAAGAACTCCAAAAAGAGCGGGAAGAAATCGAGAAACGGCTTCAGGAATTGGAAGAACAAGCAAAACAACGCAAAGAAGCCTATCGCCGAAGGAAAGAAAAAAACGCAAAAAATTGATGCATTTAGACCATCCCGATCTATGATAGAGAAAACCGGAAAAGTCCTCCTCCATGGCATCCGGTCATCCGTCATAACTGATGCCGTCCGATTGGGGAATAAAGCATCCGGTAGATTCGACTTCTGTCACTTGTTTGAAACCTATTCCGACTTGTCCCAAAGACTTTAACCTTTTTTACAAATTTGAAGTCTAGATTTAAATATGATCTGAATCAATTATGAACAAAAAGAAGGGATCACATAAGAACGATCGAAGAGTTGAAACGCTTGTTTCCTACGCTTCCCTGGATTGGCATGACGGATGGAAAAGAAATCCAAAAGAAAGTCGAAACGGTTTTTCAACTATCTGAAGCTCCGGGGAATGGATTTACATGAGTTTCGAACCACTTTTGAATATATTAATGCGGTTCGAGACGGATTGATTAAAAATGTTGAATGGAATTTAGATGGGGAACTTTTAGATGAGGAACAGTTAAAACAATTTGGTCCCGAAGAATGACGCCATGATGAGTGGCGTTTTTTTATGCCCAAAAGGAGGGATTGGCATGACACTCATTACGAAAGAGAACATCAAGGCGTATTTGAAACTGACTGCCGGCACGTTGGAAGATGACATGCTCGATCATTTGATTGCGGCCGCTACCTCTGAAATGAAAATCTCCCGTTATCGCAAGTTTGAATATGGCACGTATACGGAAACGTTCCCCGGCGGTTTCCAATGTCTCTTTCTGCAGGCGCTTCCCGTCAAGAAGATTCATTCCATCCTTGCCGATGGAAACGAACTGGCTTTTGACCAATATCTTGCAAGTCGTATGCTTCCCGACCATAATCCGGAAGAAGCAAGAAGGATGATTATATCAGCAGGAGCATGGGGGCCATTAGTCTTTATACTAATGCAAGTTGCACAAGTCTTAATTGCCCCGATCCCCGAACAGGTTGTGGGACTTATCGGAGGTTATTTATTCGGGCCGCTTTTGGGACTGATATATACAATAATCGGTGCCACCATAGGTTTTATGTTTGTTTTTCTTTTGGCACGGAAACTAGGGCGTCCGTTTGTTGAACGCTTTGTTAATAAAAAAGTTATGGATAAGTTTGATCATCTTACCAAGAATAAAGGAGGATTGGTATTCTTTTTAATCTATCTGTTGCCTGCTTTTCCTGATGACATTATTTCTTTCATTGCAGGACTCACCACTATTAGAATTCGCACCCTTGTCCTGATCTCCTTAGCAGGGCGATTACCGGGGTATATAGTATTAAATTTAACTGGTAATGGTTTAACCTTTGAAAATTATAATCCTATCGTAGTCACTTTTGCGGCATTGGTCATAATATTTGCTCTTGTATGGTGGAAACGTGCATGGCTTCGTGAGTTTGTAGAACACAACAATCGAATTTCGTTTATCATGACACATTGCAAGAATTCTCGGAAACCATAGTTCTATGGATATTTGGAATAATAATAGCGGGCCTGTTACTGTATAAGGCTGCTACTGTTGTTCCTATCCAACAGTAGGCGTCATGCATTGATAAAAATTTATATAACAGTTAGTCCCGCCAGCATAAATGCTGAAATGGCATTTCAAGAAAGTTCGTTTTCACGAACTTCGTCACAGTTGCGCCGATACAGAATGGTTGGGACATAGTGATATTTTTACTACACCTAATATCTGTACACGCTTGAATTTTAGTTTATGCTATAAAAAAACTCTCAAATCCGCGTTTGGCGTATTTAAGAGCAATTGATTCTTGGTGCCGAAGGTGGGAGTCGAACCCACACTCCATAATGGAACACGATTTTGAGTCGTGCGCGTCTGCCAATTCCGCCACTTCGGCATGATATTCGATTTTGTTTCCAAAGTTCTTTAAAGCCGACGAAATGTAATATACCAGCAAAAATATGAAATGTCAATACCTAAAAAAAGAAACGATAATAAAACAGGATCTGTTTACTCGGCAACTCTCCTGGCTGCTTGATTAAACCCGGTCAGAATTTTTTAAATACCTGATTGCTTTTATCATTCATTTCAAATCCGCGAAAGCTGACAATTCATCAGAGAAGTTCCAATGAATGCCAGCTTTCACGAGAAGATCTTTTTTATAAACCATATTTATCTTCAATCATCCTTTTTTCGGTGTATCGTTATAAGCTTTCATAAAGATCGCTGCAATATCTTCTTTCGTAACATCCTTTGGATTGGCAGGTGTACAGGCATCATTCATGGCCTGCTCTGCCAATTTTTCGACATCTTCTACCTGAAAAGCCGAATGGCGCAGAGGAGGAATCCCTACCTTTTCTGAAAGTTGGCGAACCTTTTTTACAGCCATCTCCGCTGCTTCCTCCACTGTCAGTGTGCTGGTATCAACACCCAATGCCCTTGCGATATCAGCAAATTTTTCCGGACAGGCATCCATATTAAACTCCATGACATAGGGCAGAAGCATGGCATTGGCTACACCATGCGGCATATCATATTCCCCTCCCAATTGGTGTGCCATGCTGTGAACAATGCCAAGTCCGGCGTTAGAATAGCACAGGCCAGCGATATAGGAGCCCCAACTCATTCCGGAACGGGCTTCGAGATCAGAACCGTTTTCTACAGCCCTTACCAGATATTTGCCGATCAGTTCAATCGATTTAAAAGCAATGGCGTCCGACAATTCAAAGGCTCCCCTGGCTGTATATCCTTCAATCGCATGTGTAAGTGCGTCCAGACCGGTTGCTGCAGTCAGATCTTTTGGCTTTTTAAGCATTAATTCCGGATCATTCACGGCGATTGCCGGAAGAGCATTGGGATCAATCATCAGCATTTTCACTTTTCTCTTTTCATCGGTAATTACATAATTTATGGTTACTTCTGCAGCTGTTCCGGCAGTAGTGCTGACAGCCACAATCGGTACGGACTTGTTTTTCGATTTGCCAACTCCTTCATAGTCGGCAATATTACCGCCATTTGTCGCCAGAATGCCTATTCCCGAGCCGGTATCCTGCGGTGAACCCCCGCCAACAGTAATGACAAAATCACAATTCTCCTTTTTGTAGAGAGCTAATCCGTCATGAACATTTGTTGTTGTTGGATTTGGCTTTACATCATCAAAAACCGCATAAGCAATTCCGGATTGATCCAGAACATCGGTAACCTGTTTTACCACGCCAATTTTGTTTAATACTTTATCCGAAACAAGCAAAGCCTTTTTTGTTCCCAACTTTTTGATTTCTTCTCCCACAAGCTTGACACTACCGGGACCAACGAGATTCACAGGCGGCCAATAAATACGTCTGGCTGTTAACATAGTAACCTCTCTCCTACTTTGTTGGATTGGATCAGAGACTCTTATTCAACACCTGAGACATTCCGCCAACACTCAAGATTGGTTTCTCCTGCAGCAATCCCTGTTTTTTGAAAAACCACTCCTTTTTTGTGATAATCACACATGCTACATTGGATTACAGAAAGTTTTGTTTAATATAAAAGGAAAAACTTTATAATTTTTAATCTCTGCTAGCCTGATTATAACATCTTCCAATCTGTGTAAGCAATTTCATTTTATGTCCATTCCATTACAAACCGGGTTATCCGAAACAAATTGGCAATCTGTACTGTTTTAAAATTATTTTTGTATATTTTTAACCACATAAAATAAAAAGCCTGCTGAATTTCTCAGCAAGCTCCCCCCTTTTTAAATGGGTTTATAATGGTCATGAACTTTGTAGTTCAACCACCAATGACTGTCTGGTGTTTCATTGACAAGGTGGAAATAATACTCACCATTTTCCGGTACGGTAAATGGTGATTCCGCACTTGAGTGAAAATTGTACACATTACCGATACGCGTCTGGATCACTTCACCATCGGCCGTGCAGAGTTCAACACGAACATCAATGTATTCCTGATCCGTAAGGCGCATCTTTTCTGCAAAGACAATTGTGCCTTTTTTCGCATGGAAGACCTCGCTGTCATAGGTCGATGCAATATCTGCGAACCCTCTGGCAAACATTTTTGCAGAAGCCACCTGTACAGAGAAGGAAAATACAAGCATTACTGCCACCAAACTGCCGTCCATTTATTGCATAAACGTTCCCCCTCAGTTTGACTATTCGCAATCAGCTCCAGGATTGGGGGCTTCATATTATCAAAAGTCTGAGAAAGCGATTTTTAGAGGCAAATTGACTTTGGAGCCGCCGAAAGCGAAAGTGTTCGCTGAAAGGAAAACGGGCGAAACTGTTTGACCGTAAGCGAACGCTGAGCGCCTTGACTACTTCCCTGCAAGGTGGAGCGGAACGAGACCTAAAAATCGTCTTCAATATGGTAACACCTTAACGTTGCCATATTTTATCTCATTCGTTCAATCTGAGCCTTCAGTTTTTCTTTCGGGATGATCACCTGGACAAACTCGCCTTCCCCTACAATGGCCCGATCATGTTCGGCAATCACTTCACATACCACTTTTTGCGGGGTTGCTGCTTTTACAGTAGCAACAAACGTGACTGTTTTTCCGACAGGAGCGGGTGCCCGATGCCGGATATTGATCGATGCTCCCACTCCTTCTTCATCTTCTTCCAGAAAAGGCAATATCACTTTGCGCCCGGTCCATTCCATATAATAGACCAGCGACACTGTGGACAAAACCGGATGAACCATCTGCCCGCCGAAAGAAGCAACCATATCTTCTCTTACGACGATTGACATTTTTTCCTGGTAACCGGGCTCAAGTCCTGGTTTCATCTTGTTCCTCCTCAGATTCCAAAGATATTCAGCGGTTTTGGTCCGACATAGGAAAGAACACTTTTCGTTTCCATGTACAAATCGAGTGATTCCAGAGCCAGTTCACGGCCAAACCCGGATTGTTTATAACCTCCAAACGGCAATCCCGGGAAGGTGGAGATGGGGTTGTTCACCATGACAATGCCTGCTTTCAACTGAGAGGTAATGCGATGGGCAAGGCCATGGTTCTGTGTCCATACAGCGGCCGCCAACCCGTAAATGGTATCATTGGCCATCCGGATCACTTCTATTTCTTCCCTGAACTTCATGATGACAACCACGGGGCCGAAGATTTCCTCCTGAGCCACCCGCATATCATTGGTAACATCCACAATGACCGTCGGCATGTACCAGTAACCTTTGGAAAACTCCTCCCCGTCCGGGCGTTTCCCGCCATAGATGACGCGCGCCCCTTCCTTTTCCGCCAACTTGACATAACCATCGATTGTTTCCCATTGTCCCCGGGAAATGACAGCCCCCACATGGGTTTCCTTGCTGAAAGGATCACCAAGCTTCAGTTTTTTTGTCTTTTCAACAAATTTTTCCACAAATTCATCGTAAATCTCTTCATGAACAAACAAACGCGACCTGGCTTCACAGGATTGCCCCGTATTATAATAAATGCCAAAAACCGAACCGTTGACCGCTCCTTCCAGATCGGCGTCAGGGAATACGATGTTCGGGGACTTGCCTCCGAGTTCCAGAGTGACCCGTTTTAATGTTTCGGATGCTTTGGCCATAATGTCTTTGCCAGTGGTAGTTTCTCCGGTAAACGCCACTTTGTCCACACCGGGATGCCCGACCAGATAGGAACCGATTTCAGCACCGCTTCCCGTCACCACATTGATCACTCCAGCCGGAACTCCCGCTTCATGGCAGATATCGGCCAGTGCCAGAGCGGTAAGGGGGGTCAGGCTGGCCGGTTTCAGGATGATTGTGCATCCGGCAGCCAGGGCCGGAGCTATTTTCCAAGCAGTCATCATCAAGGGATAATTCCAGGGCACGATTTGTGCGCAAACCCCGACAGGCTCCTTGACACTGTAATGGAAGAAACCATTGGGAACCGGCTTGGTATGTCCCTGGATCGTTGTGGTCGCCCCGGCATACAGCTCCATATCTTCAATCGCCTGCATCACCTGTCCCTGTGCAGCAGACAAGGCTTTTCCGGTATTCAGTATTTCCAGTTCCACCAGATCCTGAAAACGGCTCCGCATGATTTTCGCGATTTTGTTCAGAATCTGCCCGCGCCGGGCGGCAGGCCACCGGGCCCATTTGCTGTTGGCAAGTGCTTCTCTTGCCGCTTCTACCGCCTTGTCCACATCTTCTTTGGTCGCTTTCGCCACTTCGCTGATCTTCTCTCCGGTGGCCGGATTAAAGACGGCAAAATATTCATGGCTGGTCCCCGGAACCTCCTGCCCATTAATGACCAGATCATATTTTTCCTGGAGGAGTTTTACTTTTTCCCGCAACATCATCATTCGCTCCTTTTCCTGATTGAATTACCATCCACTTTCCCGTTCAACAACTGTGGCAATTCCCTGCCCCACGCCAATACACATCGTGGCCAGACCGTATCGCCCGTTCCGCCTTTTCAGTTCATGAACCAGCGTGGTCATGATTCTTGCTCCGCTGGCTCCCAGCGGATGGCCGAGGGCAATGGCACCGCCATTTACATTCACCCGCTCTTCGTCCAATCCCAACTGGCGAATGCATGCCAGTGACTGCGAAGCAAATGCCTCGTTCATTTCGACAAGATCGAAATCTTCCGGCTTTAACCCTGCCCTTGCCAGTGCCTTGTGTGTTGCGCCCACGGGTCCGATCCCCATATAAAGCGGATTGGTTCCCTCCACCGCAAATGTGACTACTTTGGCCAGGGGGGTCAGCCCCAACGAGGTTGCCTTTTCCCTGCTCATTAACAAAAGAGCCGAAGCCCCGTCATTAATCCCCGATGAATTGCCGGCTGTCACAGTCCCTCCTTGCCGAAAGGCCGGTTTCAACCCGGACAGCCTGGCCAGGGTTGTTTGGGGCCGAAGATGTTCATCACGCGAAAAGATCTTCTTTTCCCCTTTGGGTTCCTGAACCTCAATCGGCACCACTTCCGTATCAAACCGACCTTCTTCCCAGGCGCGTTGAGCCTTTTGCTGGCTGGAAAGTGCAAACCGATCCTGGTCCTCGCGACTGACATTGTACTTGATTGCTACATTTTCCGCTGTTTCCCCCATACTGATCGGGTCATACATGGCGGCCAGTCGCGGATTGACAAACCGCCAGCCAAGTGTGGTATCCACCAGCGTATGATTTCCCCTGGCCAGCGCTGTTTCTGGTTTCAGCATCACCAGGGGCGCGCGCGTCATATTCTCCACGCCGCCGGCAATCATGACATCTCCACACCCCATGGCGATTGCGGCAGCAGCCTGATTGACCGCTTCCAGGCCTGAACCGCACAAACGGTTTACGGTGACTCCTCCTGTTTTTTCCGGCAATCCGGCCAGCAAAGCAGCCATCCGCGCCACATTCCGATTATCTTCTCCGGACTGATTGGCGCAGCCAAAAATAACATCTTCAATCTCCTCTGCTGAAACGTTCCTGTTGCGATCCAGCAATGCCATAATCACATGGGCAGCCAGATCATCGGCCCGCACATGGCTCAAACTTCCCTTGAACCGTCCAATCGGTGTGCGTACCGCATCGATGATTACAACTTCTCTCAATCTGTTCACCTCGGTTCTCCCGTCGCAGGATCAGACATCTGACCGTATTCATAAAAGCCCCGGCCTGCCGCTTTTCCCCAATACCTGGCATAGTACATTTTGCGCAGGAGGGAGGCGGGCCGGTACCGATCGTCCCCCAACTCGCGGTGAAGTCCCGTCAAAATGGCTACAATCTGGTCAATGCCCACATCATCCGCCCACTTGAGCGGACCTTGGGGAAAATTGGTCCCCTTTTTCATCGCCAAATCGATATCTTCCCTGCTCGCTGTCTTTTCCTGCAAACAGTAAGCTGCTTCATTTACCAATAGCGCCAGTGTCCTCGGGAAAACCAGTCCCGGTTCATCCCCGACAATTTCTGCTTTTTTCCCCCATTTTGCAAGCAATGAAAGAGCGTTTTCGAAACGGCTGTCTCCTTCTGCCTGCAAGGGACAGGAAACTTCTACCCGATCCCATTTTTCAAAAAAGAGCGGAGAAAAACCGACCACGCGATGGGGATGTTGCAGCCAGGAAGCAATCTGTGTCGCCGTCAGATGAAGAACGGATGTGAAAACTGGTGTATCGGGAGAGAGGTTTTGTTCCCATTTCAAGAGGGATGTTTTTTTCTCTCCCTCCATTCCCGCAGTGATATCGATCAATGCCAGTGCATCTGACCTTGGTTTTTCATCTGCCCGCACAGGCTGACAGCCGCGCTCTTCCAAAAACCGGCCCATTCTGTTGGCAAGCGGGCCTGTTCCCAGAACAATCACTTCATTTTTCATAAGAATAGTGCCCCCTTCCTGCCTTCCTGCCAATTGCTCCCTGTTCAACCATTTGCCGCTGCAAGGGATGGGGACGATAGCGCGCATCATAAAAGTTCCCTTCAAAAACGGAAACGGAAGCAGCAAAGTTGATATCGATCCCGATCAGATCCTGCAATTCAAACGGCCCCATTCTGAAACCGGCCGTGCGCATAATCCGGTCCACCTGCTCTTTGGACGCGATCTGATCCTGAACATAGCGATATGCTTCCAGATGAAAGGGGCGCGCAATCCGGTTTACCAGAAAACCAGGGGTATCCTTTACAATGACCGGCTCTTTGTCCAGTTCCTTCAGCCATCTTTTCACCTGTTCGGCCAGGGAGGGGGCCGTTTCGGCCCCCAGAACCACCTCTACCAGCTGCATGCGGGACGCCGGATTGAAGAAATGGATTCCCATCACCCGTTCCGGATGGCGCGCCGCAGACGCAATCGAAGTGATGGATAAAGAGGAAGTATTGGAAGCCAAGATGGTATTGGGAGAGGTTACTTCAGCAAGTTCATGAAAAATATTCTGTTTGACATCAAGTTTTTCAACGATCGCCTCGATCACAAGATCTGCATCAACCAATTCACGAATATCCGGAACATATCGAACGCGTTTTAACACTTTTTCGGCAAATTCTTGCCTGATCTTTCCGCGTTCCACCCGCTTTTGAAGCCGTTTTTTCAACCCACTCATCGCGTTTTGGAAAACCTGCTCACTGATTTCGACGACTTTCACATCCTGTCCGCCTGCGGCAAATACCTCCGCAATGCCAATCCCCATTGTGCCTGCCCCGATGACAGCCAACTTTTCAAACCGGGGTTCGCTCACTTTGTCTCACCCTGAACTTCGCCAATGATCATAGTGACCAGTTTTCCGGCAAAACTCATCACGTCCTTGGCCGCCGCTTTTCCTTCCGGAGATTTCATGGCGTCGTCGAGTGCCTTTTTGTCTTCAAAATACAGATCTGCCTGCAAATAATATGGAGATTTGTCCCCCATCGGTGTTGCTGAATATCTGGTCACTTCCACTTTTACAAGTCCGGGCATTTTCCCGGCAAGCGGCAAGTGGGTCTGGTAATAATGCTCGTCAAATGATTTTTGATCCTCTGGCTGTTTGTATAAAGCAGTTAATTTGACCATGAAAACCTTTCCTTTCTATAAATTTGTCCCGTCAATTGGTCCGCTTGTCAATGATTCGCACGGCCTTTCCCTGGCTGCGGGGAATCGTGCCAGGCGTACCAATCTGAACCTGCACCGAAATTTGTAACACATCTTTCAGTTTTCGGCGCAAATGACGGTTCAAACCTTCCAGATCCACGCCCTGGCAGGTGTCCGCCAGTTCCACCTCGACCGTCAGTTCATCAAGCGATCCTTTCTTCTCAATGACAATCTGGTAATGAGGAGCCAGTTCCTGATGCTCCAGGACAACCGGTTCAATTTCCATCGGAAAAACGTTAACCCCCCGGATAATGAGCATATCATCAATCCGTCCTTTCACCCGTGACATTCGGACATGCGTCCGTCCGCACCGGCATGGTTTCGTGGAGAGAGAAGCAAGGTCTCCGGTTCGATAGCGTAAAAGAGGAAGCGCCTCTTTGGTCAGACTGGTGAATACCAGCTCGCCTGTTTCATTTTCTTCCACAGGCCGGCCGGTATCCGGATGGATCACTTCCACAAGAAAATGATCTTCAAATATATGCAGCCCTTGTTTTTCTTCCCAACATTCAATAGCCACACCCGGGCCCATCACTTCCGAAAGCCCATAAATATCTACCGCCTGAATCCCCCACATCTCTTCCAGTTCCCTGCGCATCTCCTCCGTCCAGGGTTCAGCTCCAAAAATGCCATATTCCAGGCTGGATTTTTTCGGATCCTTTCCATTCTGTCTCATCGTTTCTCCAATGCTTAAAAGAAAAGTGGGAGTTCCGGCAATTCCACGCGGTTTCAGATCTTCAATCAGAGTAATGTGTCTCATTCTGCTTCCTGCCGAGGCAGGAACCACAGAAACTCCCAGTTTTTCGCCGCCGGCATGAATACCCAGGCCGCCGGTAAACAAACCGTAACCATACGCATTGTGAAAGGTATCACCAGGTGTGCCACCCGCCGCAACAATGGAACGCGCACAGACATCAGCCCAGTGATTCAGGTCCTGGCGGGTATAACCGACAACCGTCGGTTTTCCCTTCGTTCCCGAAGACGCGTGCAACCGGACAATTTCGTGAGGCGGGGCTGCAAACAAACCCCTGGGATAATAATCCCGCAAATCCTTTTTGACGGTAAATGGGAGTTGGGACAACTCATCGATACCAGCAAAATCTTTGGGATGAATCCCCATTTTATCCAATTGCTTTCTATAAAATGGGACATGCTCGTAAACCCTTGTTACGGTTTTTTGCAACCGCTCATTTTGCAAGTGATGCAGCTCGTCGCGCGAGATCGTTTCCAATTCGGGTTGAAACATGTTTGAATTCCCCTTTTTTATATCTTTTTCATCCCTTCGTAAGGCTGGTGGCACTTCCTGCAATAATAAATGGCACGGCACGCCGCAGGGCCAAAGATATTTTCCACATCTCCCTCGTCGGCTCCGCAATAGGGACATGACGGAATATCTGTATGTTTTTGTCCAGGCGATGCGATCCCGAACTCTCTTAATTTTTCCCAGCCTTCCCTGGTGATTCGTTCGCTGGTCCATGGCGGATGAAAAGTGTACTCCACTTCAACCTTCTTTGCCCCTGTCTTTTGTTTCAATTCATCCTGCACATTCTGCCGGATCATGTCCAGAGCGGGACACCCGACAAAAGTAGGGATCATCTCGACAAAAATGGTATCATCCTCGCGGGTTACCCGGTTAATCATTCCCATTTCCACAACCGACACTGTCGGGATCTCCGGATCTTTTACCTCTTGCAAGATTTCCAGCAGTTCCTGATTCACGTAATTGCCCCCTTTCCCTTACCATTTTGCTGCCGGATCGAGGGTATACACTTCTCCCATCGTTTCAATGAGACGTTTCAAATCATCACTGTGTTCTCCCAGGCGACCGTTCATTTGAACACCAGGGACCGGTCCCGGCCAGGTGAGTCCGGCTTTCTGAACCAGGCCTTTTATCTGCTCTTCCCATTTTTCCTTCATGGAAGCAGAGCTTTCCTGAATAATGCCGAATTGCAGCAGCATTTTTTCCTGATCGATATAAAAGAGATCTCCCAGGTCGGGCCATATTTTTCTGATCGCCGCATTCATCTTTTCTTTGGCCTCACCACCGGCACTTCCCAACTGGACGAACCAGGTTGTCATGTGAAGGGAATGATAGTACTCTTCCCGCAACATTCTTGCCGCCCCCCGCGATAAAGGAAAATAGGAAGAATCACTGAATGCTTTCAGGCGCAACTCATCCCACAGGTCGTAAAACATGTGGCGGACAACGGAATAAGCCCAGTCATGATTTTCGTGTTCCAGAAGCAGAGCATTGCGCCTGCTGTTTGCCGGACGGGAAAACGCCAGGGCGTCCGGATCTTTTTCTCCCAATTCGTGCAGGAGAGTAAAATAAAAATTGGCATGTCCCACTTCGTCCTGGGCAATCGAACTGAAGGCCACATCGCCTTCAATATCCGGGCACATCCCCAGCCATTCGGAATCGCGGTGTCCGATAACCAGTTCATCATCGGCAAGTTGGTAAAGCCAGTTGACAAGTGCCTCAGCGTAAACCGGATTGCTTTTTGCAACGGATGCCTGTTCTATTTTCACCGGGACTCTCTCCTTTCCGGCTTCTCTTCTTCCTGGGCAACCGGATTGCTTTGCTCCCTAACATGAGCGACAATTTCTTCAATATCCATGTCCTTTTCCTTGAACATCCGCCAAAGTCGTCCATTCTCGGTGTAACCGGAAACTTCGCGATACGTTTTGTCCATCTCCCGGCTGAAAAAAGGCGATTCGTAAGAAGTTGCCGTGATCTGGCTCCGGGAAACAACCCACAGATTCACTGCCTGATCCCGCCGCAAAAAGTTCTCACGCGCCATTTGCATGGCCAGGTCAGGAGAAGCAGCCACCAGGCTTCCAACATGAATGTGCGAATCCAGATGGGTTTCCTGAACAAAAACTTCAAATATATCAAAGTCCTTTTTGTTTTCTGCCATTTTAAAACAACCCCCTTTACACTGCCTGTTTACGGGCACGCAACAAAGCTTCCCTTACCCACCGCTGATCTTCATGAGCCTGGCGCCGCATCTCGACTCTTTCCCTCGACTTGGGCCCTTCATTAAAGTGAACCATCCGACTGAATCTGTCCCAGTCGGGATCGGTATAAACCCAGCAGTTCTTTTCCCGGTCAAAGCGCAATTGAGGGTCAGGAATTTTGATGCCCAGTGACTGAATTCTCGGGACATATTTATCCAGATACTTTTGCCGAAGTTCTTCATTGGTCAAAACCCGAATCCGGTAATAAAGCATGCGGTCTACAGCCGGGGTGATCTCTCTGGGGCCAAAGAAAAAGAGAAGTGACTCCCACCAGTAATCAAGCGCTTCCTGCAACATCTTCCGCTGCTCGGGGGTTCCCGTGGCCAGGGCAAGAATGATGCTCTCGCCATGTTTCATATGAAAACTCTCTTCAGCACAGACCCGTTTCAATACACGGGCGTACGGGCCGTATGAGGATTGCAATAATGAAGCCTGAATCGTAATGGCTGCACCGTCAACCAGCCATCCGATCAGGCCGGCATCTGCCCAGCTTCTGGCTTCCATATGGAAGACATTATGAAACTTGACTTTATTTTTATAAATATCTTCTATTAAATCTTCGCGGGTTTTATTCAGTGGAGCAGCCAAATCTTCGACAACCCTCAGGAGCAGTTGGCCATGTCCCACTTCATCCTGTACCTTGGCCATAATGGCCAGCTTTCTTTTCAAGGTAGGAGCTTTGGGCACCCATTCTTTTTCCGGATAGGCTCCCATAATTTCACTGACACCATGCATATGGATCAACTTGATTAACAGCAGCCGGTATTCTTCTGGCATCCAGTCCGTAGCCTCGATTTTTTCGCCTCGGTTAATCCTGTCCATAAACGCCTGAAAACGTGCTTCCTCTGTCAACATGCACCCCTCCCCGGTGTCTCTTCATGTTCTCTTTTTCAACCCTTCCAGCAACAGGTCCACAAACCTGTCAGCGATCTCCTCAGCTGACAGGTCTCCTTCGGGACGGTACCACTGATAAACCCAGTTTCCTACAGCCAACAACAGCAGCCGCGCAAATTTTTCATCGGTATCGCGAAACTCTCCCTGCCTGATTCCCTGTTCCAGAATCTCCTTCCACATTGTTTCATATTGATCCCGTTTTGCCTGAATCCTGGCAAACCTCTTTTCAGAGAGGGATTTCCACTCCTGGAAAAACACGGTTGCCGCTTCCAGATTCGCTTCAATCACCCGCATATGTGCACGCACTGCTTGTCTCAATTTTTCCGTGGCTGAGATATCACTTTCCATAATGGAACGTATCGACCGCAAAAAGCATTCCGCCCCCCGGTCCGTAATTTCATACAACAAGTCTTCTTTTGTTTTGATGTGGGTATACAAACTGCCTGACAAGATGCCGCACGCATCGGAAATATCCCGGATCGTCGTTCCATGATACCCTTTCTTGCTGAACAGCCGGCCGGCAACTTTCAAAATTTCTTCCCTTCGTTCAAGTCTTGGCATACTCCCTCCCTTTCTGTCAAACAAGCGCTTGCTCGTATAAATTTTAATAGAAAATTGAGATATTTGTCAATAATATTTAGTATATTTAAAATAATATATATTTACTGATAATTTAATGCTCTGTTCATGTTTCCCAGGACCGGGATTTGGTGAATACTTGCAGGGAAGCGGAGAGGCCTCCAGCCTTGATTTTAGTCAGGCGCAAAACTCACTTGCCATACTGTTTCGCACTTTTTCCGTACACTTCCGCTTCCACTCCAGAAATCGCTTCCCAAGCTTTTCCTCCTGTTTCAAGGAAATGCGGACCAGCAGACAGATGTTTTTTCCGTTGCTGTTAAAGGTCAAGTTCCAGTTGTTGCACCGGATCAAACATCCGTTGAAACTCCCCTCTGTACATCGTCTGGCCACACACCAGAGATCCATCGACATGAACAATGCGGTCATAACTGATACTCACTTTTCTGGCCGTAATCCTGTCTATGGTTGCTTTTACTCCCTCATAAGGCGTCCCGTTGCGGCCATACCATGTTTCTCCCTTTTCCAAAATATCACCCCTTCGCCCGATGTTTATCTTTGTTTCGGAAATAAAAACACCTTCATGATATAAGCATATTTTATGCAAATTTAATTTATAATTAAAATATTGTTATAATTTATTTTTAAGCGTAATGTGTTGATTACAGATTATTATCCGGGAATCATCATCCCAAAAAACTCTTTTTCATTTCAGAGTGTAATAAAAAGGATTTTTATCCACTTTTATCAAAACCTACAATAAGGATCTGATTTAAATAGGAGAAAGCGGGGGTTCATTCGTGTTGTTCAAAAAGAGACAACCCAACCCGGCAAATGAAGATGCCTTTATGTCTTTTAACTTTTGGTTGACACTGGAAGAAATCGAACAGTTGGAAACCGTTGCGCGTGACAATCAGACTGATCCTGCCGCTGTCGTACAAAAAATTGTAAAAAAAACGCTGGCGCACTGGCGACAGCTCGAAGAAGGACCGGTCGAAAACAAATAAAAAAAGACGGGTGAAGAGAGTTGTTCCCCCTTCTCTCCGTCTTTTTATCAGTTTGCGTCAAACGGGCTGGTCAGTAAACAAGGTGTATAAAGTCTTCTTTGCTGACGGCGCCGAAATAATGTTTCACATTCATGTCTGCCAACGCTTTTTCAATCTCATTTCGTTCATATCTGATTCCTGTGAGACGATCCTCGAGATCCCCGACATCCCCGACCCCGAAGAAATCGCCATAGATCTTGCAGGAACGGATGAATCCTTTTTCCACATTCAGGCGCACGTCAATGGTTCCGACAGGAAAACGATGGCTCCGCTGAATGTTGAAAGCAGGAGATTCACCATAGTTCCAGCCCCAACTTTTGTAACGTGCATTCGAAATCTCGCGGATTTTTTTCCAATCCCCTTCTGACAGCACATATTCCGGAACCGGTTTTTGCCCATGGAAAATGTGCTCCAGCAAAAGCTTTCGAAACTCCAGAATAGTAATCGGTTTTTGCAGGAAATCAACAATATTGGCCACCCGGCTGCGGATGGATTTGATCCCTTTGGATTCGATTTTTTCCTTTTTTACCTGAAGCGCTTTGGCTACATTATCCAAATTCACATCAAACATTAACGTTCCATGGCTGAACATGCGCCCTTTGGTGGAAAACTGGGCATTTCCGGATATTTTCCTGCCTTCGACCAGAATATCATTTCGACCGCTCAGTTCGGCTTTAACCCCCAGCGAACCCAATGACTCAATCACAGGTTCGGTAAATTTGCGGAAGTTGGCAAAACTTTT
Organism: Thermoactinomyces mirandus; assembly: GCF_013868055.1. Classification (GTDB taxonomy): domain Bacteria; phylum Bacillota; class Bacilli; order Thermoactinomycetales; family Thermoactinomycetaceae; genus Thermoactinomyces; species Thermoactinomyces mirandus. The sequence continues at coordinate 16,334 of NZ_JACEOL010000019.1, forward strand.
GCCGTCGTCTTTGGTAATGAAACTGAAATTCAGATTGCCCAAATCATGATAGACGGCCCCGCCGCCGGATAAGCGGCGAACCACATGGATATTGTTCTTTCGCACATAATCGACATGAATTTCTTCAACCGTGTTTTGATGCTTACCGATAATGATCGAGGGTTCATTTATATAAAAAAGCAGATAAGGCTCTCCAATATCCAGATACTTGAGTGCATATTCTTCAATCGCCAGATTCACCCGTGGATCTGTGATATTTTGATTGTCTATAAACAGCATCTCTTTTCCTCCCGTCTGTACAGACTGTACTCTGCCGTCCTTATTTTATGGGTTTGTTCTTCCGGCAGTCAATTCAACTCTTCCCTGCTTTATTCTGAAAAGTTCCTTATATTTTCAGTCATATCTCATAGCACAAGAATTGTTTTGAAAAATCTGGTATAAACCTGTCCTGTGTAGATACGATGGATATACTTAAGTTTGCAGAGGTGATATAATGAACCAAAAACCGTGATGAAGGGGAAAGGATTATGACGACGAAAGTTCGGAAGTGGGGTTACAGCCTGGCTATTCGGCCCTCCCAGTCACAAATCAAGGGTCAGGAGTCATCTTCATGTTGAAACGGGCATCGTAAAACAGGTGCCTTTTTTTGGGGACATCGCTTCCCGCACTTTGTTTACAAGTTCACCATTGGAATATATCTTTACTTTATTGCAAGTTTCTCCGACAAGGACATTTTGCCTGATGGCGAAAGCCGGGGGTTGATCCATTGATACAACAGGCTGAATTGTTGCTGCAAAAAGTTTTCGGATTTTCTTCTTTTCGGAACGGGCAAAAGAAAATCATTGAAAGTATTTTGGCTGGTTACCATACGATGGGAATCATGCCGACAGGGGGAGGAAAATCCATCTGCTACCAGATTCCGGCTTTACTGTTTCCCGGAATTACGCTGGTCATTTCTCCCCTGATTTCACTCATGAAAGACCAGGTAGACAGTTTGCGGCAATTGAATATTGCTGCCACCTATATCAACAGTTCACTGTCGCGGGCTGAAGTTGAGCGGCGAATGGGAAAGCTGAAAGAAGGAGCATACAAACTGCTGTATATTGCTCCCGAACGCCTGGAAACAGAAGCTTTTCAGGAGATTTTTTCAACCCTTCCCATATACTTCGTCACCGTTGATGAGGCGCACTGCATTTCCCAGTGGGGACATGATTTTCGCCCCAGTTACCGTTCGATGGCAAAAAAACTGTTATCCTTGCCGCGCCACCCGTTAATTGTAGCATTGACGGCCACAGCCACGCCGGATGTGAAGGAGGACATCGCCCAGCTTCTGAAAATCGAATCATCACATATCTATTCAACACCGTTGCATCGCTCGAACCTGTCCTTTTTTGTGCGTCATGACGAAAACAAGCTGGACTATATCCATCATTATTTGCAAAATCATCTGCATCAAACAGGGATCATTTATTGTGCAACCAGAAAAGATACGGATCAAGTTTATGCATCCCTGGTTGAAGACGGGTTTTCGGCTGCGAAATACCACGCCGGGCTCAATGAGGAAGAACGGGAACATGCCCAGGAGCTGTTTTCCTATGACCGGGTTCAGGTTATTGTAGCAACCAACGCCTTTGGCATGGGAATCGACAAATCCAATGTGCGATTTGTTATTCATTATCAACTTCCCCGCAATCTGGAATGTTATTATCAGGAGGCGGGGCGGGCAGGCCGGGATGGAGAGGAAAGCGAATGCATTCTTCTCTTCTCTCCCCGGGACATTTCGATGCAAAGATACCTGATTGAGCACTCCGGTCTCACCACAGAGCGAAAAACTCTGGAACTAAGCAAATTGCAAAAAATGATCAACTATTGCTATTCCCAAAGATGCTGGCAGCAGGAAATGGTCGCCTATTTTGGCAGTCCGTCTGTTCAGCCGTGCGGGAAATGCGGAAACTGCCGCAAACAAATGGGGGATTTGGCCAACTATACGGTGGAAGCCCAAAAAATCTTTTCCTGCATCAAGCGGACAGGTGAACGATTTGGGCTTACGATGATTGCCAGAATTTTGAGAGGCTCCAAAAGCAAGCGGCTTTGCGACTGGAAACTGGACCGCATTTCTACCTATGGAATTATGAGAGAGTACACCGAGAAAGAAGTATTCCGTCTGTGCCAGTTTCTTGTCTCAGAAGGCTATTTGACCCTGGTTTACGATCAGCGCCCTTTTCCCCTTGCCAGGCTGACCAATAAAGCATTGGCAGTACTAAAAGGGAAACAGTCTGTTTACCTTCACCGGGACACTGAAAAACGGATCAAGGCTGCGGAAACCAGAACAAATCCGCTTCTTGACAAACTTCTGGCTCTGCGCAAACAACTGTCTGAAACAGAACAACTTCCTCCTTATATGATTTTTCCGGACAGCACCCTGAAAGAAATGTGTCGACGTTTGCCGGTAACTGAAGAAGAGATGCGCTTTATCTCCGGTGTGGGGGAAATGAAGTTTCACAAATACGGGTACCATTTCCTGAAAACGATCCGGCAATATGTCAAGGAGCACGGCGGAACACCGGTCCGCACGAAAACAACAGGAAAAGACCCCAGTCATTTAAAGACCTATCACATGTTCCTGCAGGGAAAAACGATCTCCGAAATTGCCAGAGAGCGAAACCTGAAGCGCGGAACCATCGAAGACCATTTGCTGCGGGCAGGGCTGGAAGGTCTTGAACTGGACTGGGATCAATTTATACCGGCTGAATATGAAGAGATGATCATGCAGAAAATTGAAGAACTGGGAGCCCACAAACTGCGGCCCATCAAGGATGAATTGCCTGAATCGGTCGATTATATGGCGATCAAGGCGGCCATTGTCAAAAGAGAACAGCTGCAGGAAAAATCGCTTCATTCAATGAACAAAGATTGAATAAAGCTTGTTTTGGAAAAGGAACGGATCAAACAAGGGTTTCGGAAAACTGCTTTGTAAAGCAACAGGTTTGCCCGTGTTCCCGAATCACGATCCTGTCTCTTTCTTCCCCGGCCGCCTTGAGCAGGCGTTTTAGCGGTTCATCCACCGGTTCAAAGGAGAGCACAAACGTATCCCAGTGAATGGGGACCAATTTCTCCGCTCCCATATCCCTGAACATTTGCCAGGCCTGTTCCGGCGTACAATGCGCCCGCTGCAATTGGGCCGGTTCATATGCTCCGATGGGGATGAATGCCACATCAATCTTTCCCCATTGGCGCAAACGGGCAAACTCCGGTGTATATGCCGTATCGCCGGCAAAAAAGAGACAGGTATCCTTTTTGCTCAACAAATACCCCTGATAGCCATACTTCCGGTTCCATGGATAACGGTTCCCCCAATGTCTCACCGGAATTGCCCTGACCATTAAGTCCTTGTCCGGAAGCGGGTTTGTACTTTGACCGGCACTTAACTCCAGCACATGGGAGAAGGCCATCGAACGGAGCAATCGGGAAGTGTTCTCCGGTGTGATGACGACTGTCTCAGGATGAACCAGTTTTTTCAGAGTGGGCACATCAAAATGATCCAAATGGGCATGAGACAGGATGATGAGATCAACCTTCCCCAAATCTTCCATTTTCAGGGCTGGTCTTGTGTGCCGCTTTGGACCGATGGTCCAGTTGAATCCCAGATGAATCCCCGCTTTATCACTCCAGACAGGGTCTGTTAAAATGGTAGTACCGTAAAAATTGATCAGGACCGTGGAATGCCCCACCCAGCCAATCGTTACTTCCTGATCCGACCAGGATTGCGGTTTTAAAAACCTGGCCGGATTCTTGCATGCCGGATTGGGCGCATACTGCCTTCTCCACCAGAAACAGGCAACACCTGCAGAGATGGACAAAATGACAAACATCAGGACGTAAAAAAGAATGTTCATGACATTCTCCCCTGTCAATGAATATATTTTTCTTGCGCTTGTAAAAACTGGACAAGCGACCGAATGCATCCATAGAGCGTCTCGTTTATGATACCCTCATAAAGATGGAATTTAACAAGTGTCCAAATAGAAAGAGTGGAAAAAATGATTAAACTTTTCGTAAGTGACTTGGATAATACCCTTTTTAACCACGAAAAACAAGTTGCGCCCGAGGATCAAAAAGCCCTCAAAGCACTGATGGAGGCCGGACTTCACATTGCCCTGGCTTCAGGCAGAATGGATCACGAACTGGTGAAAATCGGGAACCTGCTTCAAGGCCGGTTCCATCGAATCAGCCAAAATGGGGCTTTTATCTATACCAGGGATGGTGAATGCTTACAATCGGTTACTTTCTCCGGCAAACTTTCCAGACAAATCTACAGAGAAGCCAAATCGTTCGAGCTGCCTTGCTTTATCAATCTGGAAAACGAAATGTTTGTCGCTGAAAAGACAGACGCCGTCCTGGCCATAAAAAAACGAATGAAACTGTCGGTTCAGGTACTTCCGGAAATGGACAAGGAATTGGGAAAAACCCTTTTCCCAAGCAAAATCACCTGTTTCGGGCACCCGGAAAAGTTAAGGCAACTAAACCGGCATATCCGGCAAACCTTTCCTTCTCAAGTTGACTCTTTTATTTCTGACAGAGATTGCCTTGACTTCATGCCACCTGGCATATCCAAAGGAGCATCCCTCAAAAAACTGGCAGACGAATTTGGGTTTAAACCCGAAGAAATCGTGACAATTGGCGATTCATTCAACGATGTGTCCATGTTGCGCCTCACCCCCCACAGCTTTGCCATGCAACACGCTCCTGCCGAAGTAAAACAGCATGCAACCTATGTGGTTTCGTCTGTCCATGAAGCGGCTGAGCAGGTGCTTGCACATAACCGGAAACATTCAGAATCACTCACACAGACTTGAGAAAGGATCTGGGATCAGCATGCAAATTTATTTTTTGGGAACAGGTGCCGGAGTTCCCTCACGAGAGCGAAACGTTTCTTCCCTCGCACTCATCATGCCGGAATATCATGGACAAATCTGGCTGTTTGACTGCGGCGAGGCAACCCAGCACAAAATATGGGACTCCCCTGTAAAACTGAACAAAGTCGAGCGCATTTTCATCACCCATTTGCATGGAGATCATATCTTCGGATTGCCGGGAATTCTCGGCAGCCGCTCCTTTCAGGGAACGGAGACTCCGCTTGTCATATATGGTCCCCAGGGCCTGAAAGAATTTGTAAATACCGCCTTGAATACAAGCAGGACCTACCTCCGTTATCCTCTTGAAATCATAGAGATCCAAGATGGAACCCGGCTGAAAGTCCCTTTTTTCTCCATTTTGGTCAAGAAACTGGATCACGGGATCCCTTCATACGGATATCGTTTGCAAGAACAGGACCAGCCGGGAAGACTGAATGTGGAGAAATTGGAAAAAGCAGGTATTTTCCCGGGCCCTCATTACAAATTGCTGAAACAGGGGAAAACCATCACCCTTCCTGATGGGCGTACCATCAGTGGAAAAGAATTCATCGGGCCACCCAAAAAAGGGAGAACGATTGCCATTCTCGGCGATACGAGAACCACGGATAATTCATGCCTTCTCGCCAAAGAGTGTGACCTGCTGGTTCATGAGGCAACCTTTCGTGCAGGGCAGGAGCAATTAGCCGCCAATTATTATCACTCCACCTGTACCGAAGCTGCCGCCGCCGCCAAAAAAGCAGGTGCCAAACACCTGATCCTGAATCATATCAGTTCCCGCTTCCAGAAAGACGAATACCAGGATTTGTTGAAGGAAGCGCAGGCCATCTTTCCGGCAACGCAAATCGCCTCTGATGGCTGGAGTTTTACTCTGTCTTGACCAGCCGCTTGTTTGCTGTCCGCTCATGTTTTCACGGTTGCAGGGAAAAACTGGAATATTATGTCATTCATCATCCTAACGTTTGCTAAAATGGTATTAAAACCAGGAAAAAGGAGGAGGATTCTGTGTGTTTAGGAAAATCTGCTTCCGTCTGCTGCTTGCAACAGGACTGATCTTCCAAACAATTTCTCCTGCTGCGACCGCATCCGGCACCCGAGCGGACGAACAACCGGAGCACAGCATGGAACGCAGAGAGAAAAAAACGTACTATCCTTCTGCAAGCCACACTGGAAGACCATCCAGCTGGGGGGATTCACGTCCTGCAAACCCCATTTTGACCCCCGGCTTTCCGCAAACAGCAGGAATGGTTTCCACACCGTTGGACCAAATGAATTCCTATCTGGAGAAGGCCATCCGGAAAAAGGTTACTCCGGGAGCAGTCCTGCTGGTCGCACGGAAAGGAACGATTGTCAAACATCAGGCATATGGATATGCCGCCCGTTACAGCGACAATCAGTTTACTCCATTGGTCCCCCCGATCCCCATGCGAAACAATACGATCTTTGATCTTGCTTCCATCAGCAAAATTTTTACCGCTGTGGCTGTCATGAAATTGTACGAACAAGGATACTTCCAACTGGACGATCCTGTCAGCAAATACATCCCCGAATTCGCTGAAAACGGGAAACAGGTGGTGACCATCCGCCAGCTGCTTACCCACACCTCCGGCTTTTGCTCAGGGATTCCTTTGTATAAAATGGGAACAGACCGTCAACAGCGTTTACAAATTGCCCTTCGCTACCCGCTGGAGAATCCGCCGGGAACCACTTATAATTACAGTGATTTAAACATGGTTACCCTGGGGGTTCTTGTCGAGCGTCTTTCCGGCAAACGCCTGGATCAATTTGTCCGGCAAGAAATTACCGAACCTCTCCAAATGCATGACACTTTTTACAATCCTCCCCGCTCACTGAAACATCGAATCGCGGCAACGGAATATCAGCCATGGACAGGACGGAGTATGGTGTGGGGAGAAGTCCACGATGAAAACGCCGCTGCACTGGATGGCGTCGCAGGGCACGCCGGAGTCTTTTCAACAGCCCGTGACCTGGCCATTTTTGCCCATATGATGTTGATGGATGGAAAATACGGTTCAACCCGAATCCTGAAAAAAGAAACAATCCGTCTGATGGAAAAAAATTATACTACTTCTTTTCCAGGCGATGACCACGGACTGGGGTGGGAATTGAACCAGGGATGGTACATGGATGCCCTGGCCAGCCCTGACGTCATGGGCCACACCGGTTTTACGGGAACATCACTGGTAATCCATCGCAGTCACGGAACAATAACCATTCTCCTGACCAATCGTGTTCACCCCATCCGGAAAACCGTTTCCAACAATCCGTTGCGTCGGGAAATGGCCCGGATGACGGCAGACGCCATCCCGGTCCGGATCCTTGGAACAATGCCCGTCTGGTTTTCAGGATATGGCGATCAGCTTTCCCGCTCGCTCGTTGCGTCTCTCCCGCTTGCATCCGATGAACGGACACTTTCTTTTTCCACCTGGCACCGGATTGAACCGGAAGCGGATCGGGGAACGATTGAGGTCTCAACAGACGGCATGCAGTGGCAGGTACTGCAACCGGGGAACTTTACCGGCAACAGTCCCGGCTGGATCACGCTTTCCATTCCCATTCCCAAGGAAGCCCGTTTTATCCGGTTTCACTACCAAACAGACAAATCCGTCAACGGACGCGGCTGGTATGTAAAAAATGCGGTGATTGAGACCCGCGGTCAAGTAATCCTGCTTTATTTCCATGGAAAAGGCTGGACACAACGAACCTATTAAAAAGGGATAGCCTTGATCATCCCTTGAACCTGGCCGCAAAGTCCCAGGGCTTCAGACCGCTTGTCGATCCTTGTTCCCGATTGGTTTGGGCCTGTTCACGATTTTTTCCAAAACGATCATTAAAACATAACCGGCCAAAACACATCCGATCAGGACAAACAAGGCATTTCCTCCGGCCTTTTCGATCAGGTGCCCGCCTGTATAAGGGCCAATAATGCTTCCAATGCTGAAATGAACCGAAGCAATCACATTGGCCACCGGCAACAATCGGGATGGCAGCAAATCAGCGGCAAAAGCAAGCCCTAATGAAAACAGGGAACCGACCAGCCCGCCAATCAGCATGAATGAAACAAACAGATAAAGCACATTGGACAAAAACAGCGGGATCAGAAACATGCCCAAGGAACCGAGAGAACATACAATCAGCAACAGGTTTTTGCGCCCGATTTTATCACCAAACACACCGAGCGGCACCTGAAACAGGAGACTTCCCCAGACAAATGCCGAAATAAAAATGGAGATCCAGCTCTTTTCGATGCCTTCACGCAAACCAACAATGGGAAAATTTCCCGTCAGGGCAGTTTCCAACAATCCGTAAATGAGCGGTGAACAAAAAGCGATAAAGCCCAGACGGTAAACTTTCCCCAATCGGGTGTGACCTTTTTCCACCTCTGATTCCTTCAGCTCATCGGAGGTTGCAGCCAGTTTTAACCGGGTTGCCAGATAAAAGGAGACGGCAAGTATTGACAAAGCGGCCAGAAACGGCACTGCCTGGCCAAATGCTAACAGATTGAGCCCCAATGGGCCGATCCCGAAACCCAATCCATAGGCAAAACCGTATTGGGAAATACGACGTCCCCGCTCTTCCCCGGGAGCATTCATGGTGATCCACAATTGCGTCGCGTAATGCATGAAACTGTCACCGATTCCGACAATCAGACGCAACCCTGTCCAAACCCAGAAGCCAGAGAAAACAGGGAAAAAACTGGTGGCAACCATCACAATGGACGTTCCCAGCAAAATGGTTTTCTTCACTCCGAAGCGCCGGATGACAACTGGCCCAAGGGGAGATGCGATCAACATCCCGATATACAAGGCCGAAGCACTTAATCCGTTTGTGCCCGCATGGACACCTTTTTCTTCCAACAGCATTGTCAACAGTGGAATCAACAAACCTTGTATCATTCCAGCAACACAAACCATCCAGACCATCAGCCGGAATGCCTGGACAGACCATGAATGCTTCATGTTCTCGCCTTCCCTGCCAATTAAGATACCTAGAAAATTATATTTTATTTTGCAATCATTTCGCAATACGAAAGATGGAGGTCATTATGATGAATATCCAATCTCTGTTAAACAGCCATTGGGGATCGATTGTCGCATCGCTTTTTGCTGCGGGAATCATTATCCTGCTTACAGTCATCGGAATTGTTGTTGCCCGCAAAATAATTGTCCGCCTGACCACCCACAGCCAGCTGGTCAAAAGCACTCAACAGCGGGTCAAAACCATCCAGAGCATTCTTGTCAATACCATCACCTATGTCATCATTTTCATCGCTTTTGTTTCCATTCTGGCCCAATTCAAAATCAATGTCTCCGCCCTTCTGGCAAGTGCAGGGGTGCTGGGTCTTGCCATCGGCTTTGGAGCCAAGGATCTGGTTACCGACATTGTGTCCGGTTTTTTCATGTTGCTGGAAGACCAGGTACAGGTGGGGGAAGAAGTAACCGTAAACGGCTTCTCCGGAA
>NZ_JACEOL010000020.1 GCF_013868055.1 Thermoactinomyces mirandus
AACAGGACATGGGATTTCATTGTCGAGCCACCTTTCAATAACATAAGCACTTCTTTTCTAAACCAATTTTAATAAAATTCTCTATCATTGTAAAGTGAGCACTTACTTACTGATGTATTTAACAATTACTTTTTGATTTTGTCCCTCCATAATAAAAATCACACCATTGGCGTGAACAGCTTGTCGACAAAGTATGAAGAAGCGAGTGCAGAACCCGCCTGGAAGTGAATACTGGAGGCCCCCGCTGCTTCCTTGCAAGACGGAGATGAAACGAAATCCCGAAAAATGGCTTCGTAAAGATGTTTCTACAGGCCGATCACTTATCTGATGGCATGAGTCATTATTCACAATAAAAAGTATATTGATTGATCCAGGAAGTATGTAGCCCGTAATCTGTTTATTTATTTGTTTTGAACCATTAAATTCATCGCTTCCTCCAGGTAATTTTCTGTATTTGCGTTTTCCCCTTTTCCCAATTCTTTTCTCAAACGATTCACCAGATTATATGTAACAATACAGGCAATCGACCGATCCACAGCTGAACGGACAGCAGTCAGTTGGGTTACAACGTCTTTGCAATTTTTGTCTTCTTCCATCATCCGCAAGACACCACGGACTTGCCCTTCGATCCTGCGCAAGCGTTTTTTTACATCATCATAATTCATAGTCTGCCTCCTCAGTTATCATTTTCATTGATCCCGGGTGAGAACAGGTTCTGCCAGGGCATGTGAGATTGGACCCTAAAAGATATCAAACCAGATTTTTATGGAGGTTGCTGCAATCAATACTGACAATATTACCTGTAATACGATGGGATTTACTTTTTTCCCTAAACCGGCTCCTATGGGGGAAGCAATTACACTGGCTGCAATCATGATTACAGCTGGAATAAAAAGTACTTGGCCTGTCAAAACTTTACCTGCAGTCGAGCCAATGGAAGATATAAAGGTAATGGCAAGCGAAGTGGCAATAGTCATTCGAGTCGGGATCTTCAGGACGACCAGCATGATTGGTACCAAAATAAAGGCACCGGCTGCCCCGACAATTCCAGAGGCCAGTCCGACAATAAAGGCTGAACCGGCAGCTAGCAAAGGATTGAAGGTTACCTGGTCGAGCGAAATATCATCGAGCCCTTTTTTGGGCACAAACATCATGACTGCAGCAATGGTAGCCAAAACAGCATAAACAAGATTGATTTGCATTTCGCTGAGAAACCTGGAGCCATACCCGCCGATAAAACTGCCAATCAAAATGCTGATTCCCATGTATAAAATAAGTGGCTTATTTAAATATCCGCCTTTTCGATAGGCAAAAACACCGCTGATTGTGGAAAAAAACACCTGAACCGCACTGATCCCCGAAACTTCATGAGTGGTAAAAGCGGCAAATCCCAAAAGAGGAGGAATGTAAAGAAGCAGCGGATATTTAATAACAGAACCTCCAATACCTACCATACCTGACACAAAAGAACCGATAAAGCCTATTAAAAAAATAAGTACGAGAAACGCAAGTTCCATATCCAACCACTTCTTTCCTTAAAAACATCTCCAGCATCAATTGTTGTCTTCTGAAAACAGAGAAAGAAGGGGAGCATTTCCTGCTCCTCCTCTTTCAGATGGCACTGTTGACAAGTCTGACAGAAGCTATTTAACCTTTTCTGATCCGGAAACGATACTCACCTTCTTGTTCATCAATGGCCAGAATTTCGTGCCCGGCCCTTTTCGCCCAAGCCTGCACATCATTAACCGATCCCTTGTCAGTGGTAACCAGTTCAACAACCTGACCTGTCTGAAGAGAATCGATTCCTTTCTTAACCTTTACAATCGGCATCGGACAAGAAAGTCCGCGGGCATCAATAATCAAATCGATCGTGGATCCCTCCTGTTCATAATCAATCAGGTTCGGGAGTGCTATGATGAACAGCACAGCGATTCGGACCAATTTCAAGCTCTGTGGCTTTCTCCGGCGTTACTGTTTCCAGTCCGCGGTTAATTAACACGATCTTGTCGAAGTTTGGTGGTTTTTCGCTTGAATCTGAGGCTTCCACCGTTTCGGTAAAAGCTTTGCGGTTTTGTGTCCGCATGATTTCGTTTCTTTGGCGAATATCTCCAAGATAATCACCAACGATATGCTGGTCGTTTATCTCCGCCACCGTGGAATAATGACCTGGAAGCACATAAATGTCATCGGGAATGTCAGCGATGGTTGTGAAGACAGTTTCGTAAAGCATTTGTGCCCATTCTTTCACCTTGCCGCCAAGGTCAGGCCGACCCAATCCGCCAACGAAGATCGTATCACCGGACAAAAGATATTTCTTGTTTACAAGGAGCGAGGTCGACCCTGGTGTATGTCCGGGTGTCGGAATAGCCAGAACTTCGACGACCACTTTTCCCATCGTGATTTGTGGATGATTTTCTAACGGCTCAAATAAAACCGTACCATCCTGAACATCACTGCTGGGCAAATAGTAAGTGCCCCCTGTTTTCCCGGCCAGTTCCGGGCCTCCGGAAATATGGTCAGCGTGCACATGTGTATCGACAATATGCCGGATGACAACTCCTTCCTTTTGGGCAAGATCAACATATACATCTGTTTTCCTGCCCGGATCAAGAACCAGTGCTTCTCCTTCAGAAATCAGCATGTATGACAGGCACCCTTTGGCCAGTCGGTTGATTTGGAACAATTTCAGATTTTCATCGGCAGCCACCAGTTCCGAATGATAAAACTTACTCCATGTTTTCATGCCGCCCTGAAGGTAATACACATGATCCATTCCCGCCTCGCTCAACTTTTCTGCCACAAACCGGGAAGAGCCTTCTTGAGCACATACGACAAGAATATCCCGATTGTCCCGGGGCAGCTTCTCAAGTAGATGCTCCACCCCATCGATCAGATCAAAATAGGGAATGTTAAGAGATTCCACTTGTTTGCCTTCGATTTTCCACTTTTTGTATTCTTCATCATTGCGAACATCCAGAATAAAAAGCTTATCGTGAAGTACTTTTTTGGCCATTTCTTCCACAGTCATCAATTTTGCCACGGGAATACCCCCCTTCAGAATGTAAGCGACACATCGGCATTTTCAGCAAAATCGAGAAATGTTGCCGCACCACCCACATCTACTCCGTCTACCAGGTCTTCTTTTTTAACATTCATCACGTTCATTGACATTTGACAAGCAATCAGCTTGACATTCATTTCCTGAATCATCTGCAACATTTCAGGAATAGAAGGAACATTCGCTTTCTTGAATCTTTCCAAATCATGCTTTTTCCCCGCAGGTACTGGCAAATGCTGATGGAGATCCTTATGAATCAAATTCAATCCGTCAAAAGTGAAAAAAATAGCTACTTCATCATCCGATGCACCTGCAGCCGCCGCAATGTTGAACACTTTATAAGCATCGAACAGATTGCCATTGCTCGCGATAATGGTAACTTTTCTGTTCATTCAGACATCTCCTCAATCAGTTTTCCTGCTCAACCGGCCCCGTCCACACAGACATCCCCGGAACAACATTGATAATATTTTCAAACCCGTGTCCGGTTAACAATTGTGCAGCCATGTCGCTTCTTGTTCCTGTACGACATATGACATAAACAGTCCGGTCCTTTGGAACCTCAGCAATCCTGTTTTCTAGATCCACGAGCGGAATCGAACAGGCTCCGGGAATATGCCCAAAAGCAAATTCCGCTGGTTCACGGACATCTAAAATATATATATTTTTATCACTATTCAGTTTTTGTATCAGCTCTTCGTTCTGAATCATACGGGGATATTTACGCTCTTTCATCACATAATTGCCAGCCTTTCGCAAATAATGTTTCAGTAGATCTCCTTCCTGTTTCGTACCCAGGTACTGATGGCCGACATTTTTGGCCCAACTTTGGATATCTGCAAGAGATCCCGGATCAGTTGCCTGTACCTCAATAACCTGACCGGGTTCCAGTTGATCCATCGCTTTTTTGGTACGGACAATCGGCATTGGACAGGAAAGACCTTTACAATCCAGCTGAACATCGACTTTAACAGACATATTTTTCCTCCTCAGTTATTGTGTATCTCTTTATTAACCAGAGCATCCTTCAAATTTGTCAGGATGACTCCCTTCTGCGTTTAAATGTCAGATCCGGTTTTGTTCTGCAGTTGAGTTGTATGGTTTGTCAGCCAGAACTTTTTACAGAACATTTTACTGTTTCGCTTTTACTTCTTGGTTTTCAAAAAATGTTTAATCTTCAGTCTCTTGCCCAAACAGAAATACATTCCTCCTTTTTTTGCGATGTAGCTGCAATACTTATACCTCTATGGGTATTATAATAAACGAAAAGTTTCTTTTTGTCAATCCTGTAAAAGCTCCTTTTTAATAATTAATATAACTTTTTCCTTATATTTGCTTATAAATGCAAATCGATTTAATTATATTTTATAATAATAATATAAAAATTGATTCAGGAGCGAACCTATGGATCACAAAAAAGAAATTGCTCACCATTTTTCCAATCCGGAACTGGCAGTTCAGGAAATGCATCGTGTATTAAAACCAAAAGGTATCTTTATTCTGATAGACAATGTTGCTCCCGAAGAAGCAGAAACAACCAAAATCCTGCATCAAATTGAAACATTGCGGATCCATCCCATATGCGCTGTCTAGCCATCAGTGAATGGGAGCACCTTTTTTATCACATCGGTTTTTCCAAAGTAACTCTGCACCGGATATGGTCTGCAGCGATCGAATTGACCGGCTGGCTGGATTGGACCAACACCCCGCGTACCAACCGCGAGCAAATTTATCCACTATTAAAACTGTTACCCCCGTCATGGTTTAAAAATCAGGCTATTTATTTGCAAAAAGCATTCTGGATATGCGAAAAACAAGGCCTGGATACCTAGATCCAAGCCTTTTTATTCAACAAAAACCGGTATTTTTGGAAAATTCCCCTGCAAGAGCGGCGGTAATTGTCTACCGATCTGTTTTGGGAAAATCAATTCCCTGGAATGGTTCAATTCATCCAAACTCCACCAGTAATGGTTTCGATAATTATCCTTTTCCGTTTCTGTAAAATGCTCCATACTGATTCTGGTTTCGAATGTGCGGGCAAAGTAGTAATATTCAATAAAATGTGTCTCTTCCTTGTTGACAAACAGATTTACATTTCTGATCCAGACCAGGGGCCCCCACTTTACTTGATCCTTAAGGCCGGTTTCTTCCCACAATTCCCGCTTGGCTGCTTCTATCAACGTTTCATTTTTCTCAACACCGCCTCCGGGAGCAAACCATACCGGTTCTCCCTGCGGATTTTCTTTGCTCGTTACCGTAACATCTTTCATTTTAAACAGCAGAAGCCGGTTCTGTTCATTTACCAGCAAGATCCGGGCTGTATTTCGAACCTTCACAACCTAACCTCTCCTTTTGAGAAAACTATTTCTATTATATCAATCCTGATTTCAGGATAACGATTGAAAATAAAAAGCACCGGCTTTTTTTACCGGTGTTTTTATCCACTTTCCGATCATTTAACCTTGGCTCTGTCCTTTTTTGATCCAGCCAGCTACTGTCAATACCCGCCTGGTTTGATGCTGAACCGCTTTTTCGGCATTTTCTTTCCAATTTCCGTCATTGTCCACGGTAACCGTTGTTCCGTATGGACTGCCACCTGCCTCAAAGATGGCAGGATCGGTATATCCCGGTGCCACCACAATTGCTCCCCAGTGATACGAGGAATGATCAAAATGAAAAAACCGGAAACCTGCCCCAAATTTGAAGCTACTCTGACACTGATCGGCAAACGTTGGACCGGATTGATCATTCGTGTCCTGCTAAGCGGAAACAGGCGATTTTTAGAAATAAAAGATGTTATTCTGAACTTGGCGACCGGATGCTAAAAGAACGACTTAAAGAACTGGAAGCGGCTGGAATCCTTTCCCGCGGGTTTGTCCGGAAATGCCCGTCCGTATTGATGAAATACAAAAATGGGCGAAAAAGTGGATGGATTGATAATCGAACAACAAAAGCGCCCTCCTTTCATAAGATAGTAAAAACTCTATCCAAAATAACGCTGGAGGTGCGTTTGATGTACGGTTATATAAATAATATGTATATGTTTCCTTCCCCATTTGCCATCAGCCAGTCGCCGCAAGCCTATGCATACATCCGCGGCGGCCCCCTCGCTCCAAACCTCAGAGGTTCTGTCGCATTCAGGGAAGTTCCTTATGGAACAGAGGTTTATGTTGAAGTAAGCGGTCTTCCCCTCTTTCAGCCAGCTTCCGGCAACCGGCAGCCAATAGGCCCTTTCGGCTTCCATATCCATGAACGGGGAACTTGTGAAATAGGCAATCGCAATGATCCCTTTCAGGCAGCCGGTGAACATTGGAATCCCACAAATCAGCCGCATGGCAACCATGCCGGGGATTTTCCCGTTCTTTTCTCAAATAGCGGATATGCAAGAATGTGCTTCTTTACCAATCGGTTCCGCCCCCGGGATGTGGTTGGCAAAGCGATCATAATCCATCAAAATCCGGATGATTACCGCTCCCAGCCAGCCGGCAACGCCGGAAAACGTTTGGCATGCGGAATTATTCAGGCTGCCTATTAAAAGCACAATATATTTCGCAATATTTTGATAGTAAAAAGGAGGGTGATTTGATATGTCACCCTCCTGCAGGAAAAATTCATGTCAGATTATTTTTGTGCGACGATCATATAATGCTGCTCTGTGGGAAAAGTGAAATGGACAATATGAAATCCATGCTCCTCCAATACCTTTTTCATCTCATCGGAATGAATACGGTACCTGCGCGCAGGTACCTGCTCCACCGGCTTCTTTTCCAATTCCAGACAAAGCAGGCGTCCCTCTGGTTTCAATACCCGATCTATTTCCTGAACGGCTTTGGGGAGTGACTCCACTTCGTGCAGCACCAAAGAGGCAATAATCCGGTCTGCCTGATTGTTTTCCATTGGAATATCTTCAATATTTCCTTTTAAAAGATGGATATTTTTCAATGAATACTGGTTTACTTTTTGTTCTAACATTTCAAGCATTTTTGGCTCTACATCCAGTGCAAAAACCTTGCCGGTAGTCAGGGATGCAGCGGGCAAGGCGAAATAGCCCGGTCCGGCACCAAGGTCCAATACCACATCATTTCTCCCTATTTGCAGCAAGGACAGAATTTTTTCCGGAGGAAACGCTTTTCTCCGTTCCGGATTGTCCAGTTTATTCAACTTGGTCGGGTCAAAACGATGGTTTGTCATTTTATCTCTCTCCTTGAAAACAGAATTCGATGTAAGAGTTCATTCTGATCAGAAGCCGGTAAATCCGCCAGACAAGGCACTCAGCCAATTGATAATCAGGGTCATTTGATTAAAGTATAACAGAATTCCAAGAACAACCATCAAGCCGCCTCCGATTTTTGCCAGTAAAGACATGTACTTGTAAATCCACTGGATTCGCCCTAAAAAGAAGGCTAGCACGAAAAATGGAATAGCAAACCCCAAATTGTATGCGGTCATATAACCCAACCCGGCGCCGGGATTGATTGCGGCAAGAGCCAGCACTGAAGACAAAATCGGCCCGATACAGGGGGTCCAGCCTGCTGCAAAACCAATTCCCACCAGAGCAGATCCAAGATACCCCAGTGGTTTTTTGGAAATTTCCAGCCGTTTCTCTCTCATCAAAAAGGAAGGTTTGAAAACTCCCAGCATAAATAACCCCATCGCAAAAATAAATACAGCTCCCAACATGCGGATGGTATCCTGATATTCCTGAAACCACTCTCCCAGCCAACTGAACGAAAAGCCAAGCACATAAAAAATAATGGAAAAACCGAGTATGAAAAACAGCGTGTGGACCATTGTTGTTTTCCGCAATCTCCATGGCTGGGATCTTTCTCGCAACTGCCCTACCGAAATCCCGGTCATATAGGAAAGATAAGACGGATAGACCGGCAAAACACAAGGTGATACAAATGATAAAAAGCCCGCCCCCAGTGCCAGCCACCAGGTTAGCTCCATCCCTGTTCCCCCTCCTTTTTATTCAGAGATTTTCTCCATGATTTCTGTCAGTTGGCTCTCTGACATCGCTCCCATAATATGATTGATAATAATTCCATTCTCATCGACGATATAAGTTGTAGGAATGGAAAACGCCTGATACATCTCGCCGACTTTTCCCGTCTCATCCAAGAGTACCGGAAAATCATAACTGCCTTCCTTCAAAAACTGCTCCATTTTTGCTTTGTCATCCATCGCGGTCAGGTTAACCATCATGAAATTAACCTGGTTTCCGTATTTCTCGTACGCTTTTTGAATATACGGCATTTCCACTTTACAGGGCGGGCACCAGGAAGCCCAGAAGTTAATCAAGCTTGGCTTCCCTCCATTTTTGCTCAATTGCACCGTTTTGCCGTCAAGTGTTTGCAAGGTAAAGTCAGGTGCTTTCATCTTTTCCTGGGGAGATTCATCCCGCTGGACACTGGCCTGTTCTGTCCGGGATGAAGTCGTCTGGTTTGGGGAATCTCCTTTACCTGAATTGGCTGTCCAAAACGCTCCTCCAACTGCAATTACAATAAGAATGCCAATCAATAAATTTCTCCAATTCATTTTGACAACTCCTTTAGCCTGTGTAAAACTCTTTTCGTCATCAAACCCTGAATCCAGCCCAATGTTGCGGCCAGGGCATAGATCCATTGTTCAAAAGTGAGGCCATTGCTAGATGGCGGTTCGTAATCAAGATAAGAGATGAACAATAACCCAAGCCCGCCAAATACAAGTAAAAATTGAAAACTCTCTCCTTTAATCCATTTCTTATTTTTTTGCCGCCAAAAGAGTACAAGTAACGCCAGAAAGAGAAACCGATAATAGTTAAGAGGATGATATTCATATCTTCCCCCTTCAACCGTTAACCCCCAAGGCATCGTCGTAACTTTGCCCAAATCGCGAAAAATCAGTTGATACCCGGCAAAGGAAAAAACAGCGACAAGAGCAATCGCATCGAGCAGGGGCATAAGCGGGATTTGTTTTCTTCTGGCCAGAATCCACAAATACAAAGCCGTAACAAGCGCCGCAACCAAGACTTCCTTTGATGTACCCGTCAAAAACAGCATGGACTGCGGATTGGATCTGATACTATGGAATGAAAAAAACAACGGACTCAGTTTAAAAACAATGAAATAGACAAAGATTGCTTGCAAAGCAAGATCGGACAGATTGCTCTCTCCCAGGTCAATCCATTGCTCCACTAATTTGCTTGTAATCCATATCAGGCTTAAAGCCGTCAGCCAGGGAAGGGGAACGAGGAAAGGACCCAGGGACAGGAATTGCGGATCTATAATGGTTTATCCCTCCTGTCTGTAACAGTCAGAGTCTTTGAATTCTTGATCTTCCTGCATATTTTGTCCAGATTCCGCTTTTTGAAGGCTGAACCAGAACGAGTGCCTGTTTCCGCTGGAAATGAGCCCAACATTTCCGCCATGTTGTTCCACAATTTCCTTAACTATGGAGAGCCCCAATCCGGACCCGCCCGGTTGGCGGGAGCAATCCACACGGGAAAAACGTTCAAAAATGCGGGGTTGCGCTTCTTCAGGAATTGGCTGGCCGATGTTGGTGATAGTGATGATGTATTGTCCGCCTCAATTTTCCCGGTAATATCAATAGTGCGTCCAATATCATACTGGATGGCATTTTCCAATAAATTATTGAGAACTTTTTTTATTCCATCTTTGTTGATTTGAACCATTACCGGGGACACGGAACCACGAACGGCGATCGTTTTCTGCTGCAGTTCCAGCGCAAAGTTCTGAATACAACTCTTCAACAATTCTTTCATATTCACTTCTTCCAGAGAGAGTGGTTTCACCTTTCCGGATTTCCAAACAGTCAGCTGATGAAATTGTTCAACCAGTTCCGTCAGATGGACTGATTCCTGGTAAAGCATCCGGTAAATGGCCGGATCCCCCTGAATCATCCCCAAACTTAGCGCCTCCAGATAACCTTTAATATTGCTGAGCGGCGTCCGAAGCTCATGGGAGATACCGCCAAGCATTTGTGTACTGCTCTTTTCTGCTTGCTTCACGATAATGCCAAATGATTGAAATCACGGGTCAATTGAAGCGGCTCTGGATATTTTCCTTCTGTCATGGAACGGGTCAATTCGGCCAAATTTTGCAGAGGAACCAGAATTTTCTTCAAAAAGAAATAATGGATAATGGTAGCAACGATGACTACCAGGATTAATTTTCATTGTAAAGACCTGTTCCAAAACATGATTTGACTAACGGGCAACAAAGCGGTACCCCATTCCGCGAACCGTTTCAATAAAGTTGGGAACGGATTCATCTGTTTCAATTTTCTCCCTCAATTTGCCCACATGGATATCCACCGTATGGTAAGGATCTGGTTCGGATGTCTCATGAAAAAATACAATAATTTGAATTCATGCTGCGTCAGCAGAATCAATTTGCCATTATATTTCAACTCCCTACGCAAATGTTAAGATATGATAAAGATAAGACAGAAAATATTAAGATGTTCGGGTAAAAGTTGACAAAAAATATCGCTTCCACTATTATACCTATACACGTATATATAAACAATTTAAAATTTGTATTTTTTAATGGCTTGTTTACACATACCCCATATATGTATTGAAATAACGTTGGTACAGGTTGTGCTTCTGGTCAATCCAAAAAATACTAAAACGACCAGTATTTATAAAAGGAGGAAAACATGAAATGGACAGTATTTACATTGGCCTGATCTTGTTGGCAGGTGCAATTTTATATTTCTTTTTTATGAATCGCGGCATTCAAACCATAGGTTCAGATGAATTGGAGAACATTAGAAAAAAGCAAAAAATTCTCTTGATTGATGTCAGGGAAAAACATGAATTCAAGTCTGGTCATATCCCCGGGGCCATAAACATTCCGCTGAGCCAAAAACAGACGCTGCTGACAAAGTCCTCTGATTGGAACAAAAACAAACCCATTTACCTTTACTGTCAAAGCGGATCGCGCAGTGGAATGGCTGCCCGGCAACTGAGAAAACTTGGTTTCAGACAGGTATTCCATCTGAAAGGCGGACTGTTAAGCTGGAACGGATCGATCAAAAAAGGAAGATAAGTTCCACACGATACAACGTCTGGAAACACGATTTTTATGTTAAAGGATAAGATTTGGTTTTATTTTCCCTTTAGATAGAAGAATTTTACTTCCCGGGCAGTTCAAGACTTCGCCTCAATCAACCCGCTCGTTTCAGCGGCAGAGACATCGATGCGATAGAAAACACTATTTTTTATTATAACATGTTGGCTTAAACTGTTGTGTGTTTGTAGTGGTTCTTCTGGTATTGTTTATAAAGTAATGTTGGTTTTGTTTGTGCAGCAAACTGGTTTATATAATTTGTACACAACTAAAACCCAAGGGCCTGGAATGAAGATTTCCCGAACCCTTGGGTTGTTTTACAACGTCATTTTTTTGCTTAACACGACACTACGATAATTGGTTATATTCCAATCTACATATTGGATAAACCGATAACCCTTTTTTTTATAATACTGGATCAACTCCACTGCATCTTTGGCGGTATCCAGGGCCAATTCATCAACACCCTCACTTCTTGCCATATTTTCCACTCTCTCCAGCAATTTGCTTCCTATTCCCAATTTTCGGTAATCAGGATGTGTGGCAAACTGGCCGAATCTCCCTACTCCCTCCCGATCGTACCAATCGCAGCCGGCATTGATTTCCGGAGAATAGTAAGTAATTGTGCCGATCATTTTCTGTTGGTACCATCCAACCAGACTGACAGCATCTTTTATTCTGGCCCTGGTAATCTCCACTGACTGGGTTGCGGCAACATACTTTAATCCTCGTGCAAGCCACATTGAATATGCCTCATTCAAAAGCCTTGTCATTTCTTCCAGTGAGTCTTTGTTCATATCAAACGGACGAATTTCCACATCCAGATTTGCCCGGATCTGTTTTAACACGATAGTTCTCCCTTCATTGTTTTTCAGAAGAAAATCCGTTTCAAACTATCTATCAAAAACTGTGAAACGCTACTGATCTTATTATCTAAGCATGTACCTGCAATTTTGTCAAAGATGAAAATTCCAAAAAGAGGGGTAAACAGAGCAAATCTCCCTGTTACCCCTGTCAGTAAAATGGTTTTATACACCAAGTTTCTCTTTGATTTCACTGATGGTCAGTCCATCTTTCCGCCACCGGCTAATAATCTCCAACCTCTTTAGAGCATCCACTCGCGGATAACGTCGCGTTAAACGTATGTCCTCCTGTTCAAAAGGAACGAGTCCTTCCTCTGTATAATACTTGATTGTGCTGTATCGAACACCGGATAACCGCACCAGCTCACTGATTGTCACATATTCTGCCTGCTGTATGGTTTCCCATTTTCTTCTTCGGGACATGACATTCACCTGCTTGTTCTTACGTTACTGCTCCCCCAAAAGATGCCATAATAGCAGCTTCAATTTCATTTATTGCTTTGCATACTTCTTTTACCCAAATTATACTCTCTTGCTCTTGTTCTTTTATTTCCTTTAATTTTTCTTTCAATTGTTTTTCTTCATAATAACTTTTTAACAAATTCGTTTTCTCCAACAACAGACAAAGCGTCGCTGTGCTCTTTTCAACCGTTCCCGGCTCCAACAGTTCGGCCCCGATTTTCTGTACCACAAATTCCCGTGCCTGATCGATATCCAAGTATTTTTTCCAGGGAATCAACTGGTCCTTGCTTTCTTCCACCTTCATAGCCCCTTTTTGGACCAGGCTTTGGAGAATGGCCTGATGCACCTGCCTGCGAAGTCTTTGTCTGTAATAAAAGTAAACAATCCATTTTTTTAATGATTTCGGTTTGTTTTCTTTATTTCTAACCACTGCCAATACCCGATCCATATAGGTAACCCCCGTATCCGCCGCTTCCTTTAGACGGATTTTTTCTTCTCATCAAGCATAATTTTATTTTGTAATAACAATTACACAAACACTGTCCCTACACTGTATGTCTCCAGGTACATCGATAAAGGTTTATTCAATCACCTGCCGACTTGTTACTTACTACTTACTATATAAGTTTTGTGCAGAATTTACAATCCTTATTCAACCACTTTTGGCAAATAAAAAACTGCGCAGAAAACTCCTTGCACAGTTTTTTTGAATGAATCAGTTATGCAGGTAAAACCACTTGCGCAAATAATATCGATGATTTTGTTTCCTGATCCGGATCATGTCGCGGATTTCTTCCTTTTTTACAGCTTTTTTGCCCAACTGATGTACGTACGTATCTCCTGCAACCATCAACCTGTAACCGGCATTGCGCAAACGTGTGCAGTAATCGACATGCTCATGCGATCCCAATCCATATCGTTCATCCAGCCAGCCGATTTCATGAAGCAATTTTCGGTGAAACAATACGCAAAACCTGGACAATACCTCAGTCTCTTTCCAACGTTCTGCATCGATGTGGTTAAACTGATTGGAAAAACGGTGAATCTTGGAGATGGTTTTAAAAGGAACCCCCAATTTTTGATTGGCGTAACCCCGGTTTGTGACTGGTCCCACCATTCCAATTGAATCATCCTGACGCAAAACATGCAGCAATTGTCCAAGCCAGCGGTGGGAAGGCAATGCATTGGCACAGAGCCACCCAATATACTCTCCTTGCGCTTTTTCCATGCCCTGGTTTAACGAAGCGGCTGTTCCCCGATCCCATTGATTGTGGATCACCGTCAAATGCGGCTGTCTCAAGATGGAAGCGGGAATCCTGGGCGACCCGTTATCCACCAGAATGATTTCATGGCTGCAGCCGCTGTATTGGCGGATCCCCTCCAGGCAGGAATACAGCCGCTTCCAGTCATTTTTATGAGGAATGACCAAACTGACCAGTGGATGTTTCATTTCCTGTTTGTATCACCCTCTCCAATAACAGTGGACCGTTTTCATGAAACCGCTGAAGCAGGCCAGGATCCTTTAACATCCGGAGTAAATAGCGTCCCAGTTCTTTGCATGTTCCTTTTCTGCCCAACACAAAACCGGTAAACAGATGATTCACCCATTCGCAGTGATCGCCCCGGTCATCCGTAATTACTGCAATTCCTCTTGACAAGAATTGAAGATGGAGAGAAACCAGCGATTGAAAAGACGAACCCAAGGTAAGGATAATATTCGCTTTCTGCCATTCTTTTATCCGACCCACGTTATCTGCCCTTAATAAATGGACTCCGGCTGACGAAAAATGACGTTTTTTTTCACTGACCCAAATTACATTCAGCCCCGAGTGGTACTTTTTTAACAGTGCGGAAATAACCCGGGCAATTTCTGTCTGATAACATGGTGCAATCAGGCGTTCATCAATCCATAAACATATTTTTTTCCTTGAAGGCAAATTTTCTTCTGTCTGTTTTGTTCTTTCAATCCTGTCAATTTTTAATAATGATAACAGATTGACCAGCTTCGCATTTACCCCGTGCTGCCGGAAAAAATAATAAAAACAGAGCGATGGAACCATTACATGAAAAGAGGAGAGTGTAGAGCATTCCTCCGGTTTCGGCAGCAAGTCGTAAAACAGGATGATGTTTTCTGTTTTTTTCGCACGATCCTTTAATTGGTTCAACACGAATTCCGGAGGATTTGCCAGACAGATCCCGTAATCATCCGGTTGGCCTGCGATGATGGTCAACGCCTCGGACGGACTGGCAGCCAAATATCTCCGACCAGGCGGAAACTGCGCCATATAAGCTGGCGGAATATGGGATCGAAAGCGAATCACCAGCGGTTCTTTTTTTTTCATCATCCATTCCGACCTTTACCTGTGAATTAATCCAATATCAATATATTCGTTTTTCTGAAATTTGCCATTAAAAAGAGCACCAACTTCCATGGTTGATGCTCATGCGCTTATTTGCCCCCGGACAGCCACTCCGCCAGTTTTTGCCGGTCTTCTTTCCCGATATAATCCTGAGAAGGCATATCTCCCTTTCCTTTTGCCTGTCCCTGTCAACGCCGGGCCAAAGCCTCCTTGCAAATTGCCACCATGACAATTGGCACAGTGCCGCATGTAGACTTTTTCGGGAGCTTGCACCATGTTTTCTGCGTCCTGTTTTGCCCCTGCATTGGTACTGCATGCGGCAAGCAAAAGGAAACATCCAGACAATAAAGCAATCCAAACAGTTTTTGCCTTTTTCATATTCAAGCCCTCACAATTCGTTTTTCGACAAATTTAACTTTGCCTGGTATTTCAATTCCAGCAATTCTTTCTCGTCCTTTGCTCTCTCACTGCGAATCCAGCGCACCAGTACGGTGGAAATAGCGGTAATATAGACGATTTCCTGCATGATTTTCATAATCACGCCACCCAGTTGCTGGTCGTGAATCGGCGACAACAGAGGTACCAATTGCGACATTTCTGCATAAGTATTAAATAATAGTTCATTCGTAAAGGTAATCATGGCACAGGCCGGCGTGAGCAAGACACCGTTTCCAAAAATAAGCGCCAATTTGAACAGGGGTTTCAATCGATCCATTTCAGGCACTGGCGCAACGATTGGCCACCACATGCAGAGTGCTGTAAACATCAAGATTACATGTGACACGTTATGTAGCGCCTCACTAGCCATGATCGTGTCAAATACAACCGGCACATGGTAAAAAGACATTGTTCCATTAAAAAGGAACAAGGTAAAAATAGGACGCGTAAAAAAGGAAAGGATTGTTTTCATCATTCTGACACGCAGGATCAGGCGAAGTAAATAAGCCGGAAGCCCCAGCAACAAAAGCGGCGGTACCACAAAATACAAAAAGGCCATTTGCAGCATATGCATGCTGAACATTTCATGAGCCAAAAGATTTAAAGGGCTTCCAAGGGAAAAATAATACAAAATCAAACCAGTCAGGAACACTGCCTTTTTCCATTCCTTAACCGGTTCCGCGTTTTTAAACCGGCAACGCACCGGTCCGGTAAGCAAAAGATAAGCAATTCCTGCCAGAAGAAAAACAAGATTCAACTGAAAATCCCAATTGCTGACATAGGCAAACAATTGGAGGAAAGTTTGTGATGCAGTCATGGAACCCCTCCAATAGACTGGAAACAATCAGTTAGTCCAAATAATTTTTACTTGCTTTAATAATCATAACATATCGACAATAATTTTTCCTGATTTCCCTGCAAGCTGTTGATAATAATGGCAATTAACAATAAATTTATTTTAAAAAATAAACGAAATCCCCCTGGGAAGCATGCAGGTTATCCTGATCAACAACTTTGGTGCCTTGCAACGGAAGATGCCGCCCCGATCCCTGCGCCGATAGCATTGGCGTCACCTTTACATTCCGGATTGCGCGCTTTCTCTGATAAAACACCGATTCAGCCAAAACCGAATCGGTGTTTTCGTGTCTCAAGCATATTTGATAATCATACTTTCAAATACATCGGCAATATCCTCCGCTGCATCAGTCGTTTTTTCCAGCCGCTCATAAATATCTTTCATTTTAATCAGGGAAACCACATCCTGAGGATCAGCAAACAGGCTGCTTAGCGTTTCCCGCAACAGAACGTCAGCTTCTGTCTCCAATGAATTGATCTCAATAATGATCCTGTGCAACGCTTCAAATTCCCGGTTGTTTAAGGATGTAAATGCATCCTGCAAATACTTGCAGATCTCAACCAGGATATCTGCAAACTTTATCAGAGAAGGGGTAGACTTGTCAATAAATACGCAGCGGGCCGCACATGCCTCGATCCCATCCATGATATCATCCAGATTTGTAACCAGATGAAAGATATCTTCACGATCCATCGGGGCAAAATATTCCTTGTTTAACTGTTTGATCAGCAGTTGTGTATATTCGTCTCCCTTGGATTCCAGCAGCTTGATTTTTTTGCTGTATTTTTCCCTCTCCTCCAGATTTTCCACATTTTCACGAAACAGTTGGGCAGCTTCTGTGATCATTGATGTGATATCCGCCATGATTTGCAAGTATGAGTTCTTTCTGTTTCCGCGGTTCTTAAACACGAGTATATCCCCCAATAATACGATCTCGTTTTTGATTTCTTTACTAGTATACACTTTTTTCTGGCGCTTAGACACAGATGAAATTATTCTTTAATACGTGAAATAGTTTTTCTTTGTATTTTCATATATGATAAAGGATAGCAAAATTTTTCTCACTTTTTTGTCACTATGTGGTTTTATGTCATGAAACGAAAGGATAACGTATATGAATCGTTCCTTTTTTATTCTTGAACAGGCCCGGTTGGGAGAGAAAAAAATTCATCCCGTTCTCGTTCCGGTCATCGCATTGCTTTTCTTTTTTATTGGCGGAATGGGTGTATTTTTTCTGTCCCTTTTTCCTGTCCCATCCACTCTGTTCATGAACTGTGTCCTGATTCACCTGAAATTGACTTTTTCTTTTGGAGGCACCACCCTTTTTGTATTTGCCTGGGTATACCTGGTTGAAAAAAGACCGGTTTCAACGATAGGTTTTACCAGGAAAGGGGCCCTTAAAAAATATATTGCCGGATGGATTTGGGGATTCTCGTTGATTTCGCTCCCTGTCCTCTTTCTTGTCATCACAGGTTTTCTTACCCTGGATTTGGGAAAAATCAACCTGTCCCTTATTCTTATCCTGCTCATTTCGTTTATCTCTTTTGCTGTTCAAGGGGCTGCTGAAGAAATTGTTGTTCGCGGCTGGTTATTACCCGTAATGGCTGTTCGTTCCCCGCTTTGGGTTGCGGTAGTTACCTCCTTGCTCTTTTTTGCTGTCATGCACTTGTTAAACAATGATATAACAATATTATCCTTTTTCAACATCATGCTGTTTGGGCTGTTTGCAATCGGACATGTATTGAATGAGGGAAGTTTATGGGGAATTTGTGCCATTCACTCCGTCTGGAATTGGGCACAAGGTTCCGTCTATGGATTTGCCATCAGCGGGCAGCGCCTGACCGAGCCACTCCTCAAGCCAACCGTCCACGGCCCTGATCTGATCCATGGCGGTCCATTCGGTATCGAAGGCAGCATCTTCACCTCGATTGTACTTGGAATCGCCTCCTGGCTGGTATGGCGGAAAGCATTAAAGGCACCCAAAAAATCAACTACCTTCCCTGGCCATGTGGCATGAAACGCGTCCTTTCCAATATAACCTGGAATAGCCAATTGCCCATCTGGCTCCAACATGTTAACTGGATTGTATGCCTACTTATTCACTGAAAGCCAAAAAATATAACAATTTTTTAATCAAGAGGCAATTAGAATAAGATAGGTTTGTTTCTGTGACGAAATATAGAAAGATGCCGAAAGTGGAATGGCTCTGTTTTTAAAAGAGACAAAAACTGCTACCCAGCAAAAAACAGGCAGCAGTTTTTGTTCATATATTTATCTGGCGAAGCAGGTGATTTTCTGTTTTGGCTTTACTGTGTTATCAAGTCTTGGATCAGTTGATTCAGATCAATCCCGGAAACTTGTTTTACCATCTCCGGTGTCTGGGCCATCAGATTGGTTACATAATTACTTGCTTTGCTTGCTCCGCCTTCACGCGCTTTGGATGTCTGGATTTCCGTATCGCGAACTGCTTGTGCTTCGGCGATATCAGCATCCCGTTTAACGGCTGCGATTCGTGGACGTCCCAACGCTTCCAAATAACCATTTTTATCACGCACATCTTTAAAAGAAAAATCCATGGCAATAAGACCCTGTATTGCTGGGTTATATTCAGTATCTTGTCGATTGATCAATTGGATTTCTTGTTCATAATAAATAGTACAATCGCTAGTAAAAGAGAAATGGCCGCACCGGTCCAACCAATTAATGGAGCATATTCCATTAAGGATTTTCCCCAAATAGTAAATGAAGCAAAGAATAAAGTTGCCATAATTAACAGAAAAACATAGTTATTTTTTTCATTGCTTGAACCTCCAATATCTCTATAACCTTTCAGTACAGCCAATCTGAATGTACCACATAACGAACCTCTCTGATTTTATTTTTCTGCTTCCCGGATTACAGATGAGTGAAGGAATATATTATGGCATTCACAATAATTGTCGACAGGAGTTTTTGTGGAATGTTGATCAATCTAGTATAGTATGGTTAGGGAATTCAAAAAGGAGGTGAACACCGGCTCCGGAAATCTATCGGAAACGGTGTAACTATGAGTGTTCATATTGGAGCAAAACAAGGTGAAATTGCAGACAGAATTTTATTGCCAGGAGATCCTCTTCGCGCCAAGTATATTGCGGAAACCTTTCTGGAAGATGTCACCTGTTACAATGAAGTACGCGGAATGCTGGGCTTTACCGGTACATACAAAGGAACACGCGTTTCTGTACAAGGAACGGGAATGGGGGTGCCATCCATCTCAATTTATGTCAATGAGCTGATCCGGGAATACGGAGTCAAACAACTTATTCGCGTAGGCACGTGCGGGGCAATTCAGAAAGATGTGAAAATGCGCGATATGATTATTGCAATGACCTCCTGTACCGATTCCAACATAAACCGGCAGACTTTTCCCGGTTTTGACTTCGCTCCGTGCGCTGATTTCAATCTGTTGAAAAAGGCGTATGAAGCCGGCGTTGCCAAAAGCCTGCCGGTCCGGGTCGGAAACATCCTGACATCCGATGTCTTTTATCGGGACAATATGGATATGATAGAAAAATTGGGCAAATACGGAGTCCTGGCTGTCGAAATGGAAACTACGGCACTTTACACCCTTGCGGCAAAATTCCAGGCTCAGGCACTTTCCATTTTAACGGTCAGTGACCATATTTTTACCGGCGAAGAAACCACGGCAAAAGAACGGCAAACCACCTTTAATGACATGATCGCAATAGCGCTTGAAACTTGTGCCAAAGAGTAATCCGGAAAGCCCACGCAAAAAATGAACCGAGCAAAAGTTTGTCCTGACGGATGAAATGAACCCAAAGTTGGCTACTCCAGCCACCCTATTAATGGAACAAAAAATTTGCACGAGACATCGAACCTGTTCGCCCATAAGGTTGATTATACAAAGTAATTGTCCGCCTGCAAATGACCCAAAACCGCCTTTAACCAAGGGTTGGTTAAAGGCGAAACTTCTTCTCTGCTTCTTGTAAGGATTTTTAAAGGGTGTTTTTTTATTTGTTCTTGTGGTGGATTGGGTTATAGTTAATGTTTTTGTCTGTGAAGCAAACTTGTTTACAATTATATCTTCAAGGCACATGTCTGACAAAATTTTAAAAAGAGTAATCATACTTTTTTATCAACCAATATTCCGATTATTTTTTATTATTTTGGAATTGGTGCTATGATGCAATAGGCTTGGGCTGCTCGGTGTAAAGTAAAAAAGATATCAACCACAATCACAAACAGGCACTCATCAATTATGGAATCGCTGCAAAGCGGAAGCGTTCGCCGGAGGACACGGACAAACACCTTCCTTCAGGCGAACGCTAAAGTACCTTAAGCTTTTATTTTCCTATTCTGATGAAACATTCCCCCATTTTTTCGTCTTCCCAATACAGTTCCAAGTGGTCATGATCCTTAACTTTGCCGACACCGGCCGGGGTTCCGGTAAAAATAACATCCCCTTCTCCCAGACCAAAATGCTCTGCACAATAGTCAATCAACTGCTGCGGAGAAAACAACATATCACTGATTTTCCCAAGTTGGACTCTTTCCCCGTTCTTGAATAGCGAAAAAGATTTCGTCAGGCATTTTTCAAAGCCGGGAAACGGTCGAAACCTGGTAATGGCCGCCGAATTCCGGAAACCTTTGGCCAGCAGCCAGGGATGCCCTTTTTTCTTCAACTCACTTTGGACATCGCGCAGAGTAAAGTCTATCCCTAAAGCCATCTGGCCAACCACCTGATCAACAGACGTTCCTGCCGGTTTTGATTGGGAAATATACAAAATCCATTCCATTTCATAATGGACCTGGCCGCAATCACCCGGCAGAATGATTTCCTGTCCATTTGCTTTCACCACTGAACGGGTCGGTTTTAAAAAGACCAGCGGAAAATGAGGAACTTCATTTCCCAATTCTTCTGCGTGCAATCGATAATTTCTTCCGATGCAATAAATATTGCGAATTGTTTCCATATGTAGTCTCCTCCCTTGTCGCTAATAAATTACCATATTGACGGGAAAAGAGAGAATAATTTTCAAGCCAGGATCACAAGGCATACTCCTTTCTCTTTCGGCGCAAATTAACCTTTACGGAAGCATGGACAAGGGGCGATACACTTGATAACCGATACGGTTGAAACGAAAACACATAAAAGATGGTCCAAATGGCGCTTGGTGAAACATGCTTTGTTTATTCTGATTGGCGCGTCTCTGGTTGCCGTTGGACTTGAAATATTTCTTATTCCCAACCGGGTGATCGATGGCGGGATCGTGGGAATTTCAATCATTTTGTCCCACCTGTTTCATTTAAACCTCGGATTCCTGTTATTTCTCTTGAACCTCCCTTTTCTGTTTCTGGGTTACAAGCAAATCGGAAAAACCTTTGCTTTCTCCACATTTTACGGTGTAATCATCATGTCTGTCGGAACCAATTTGCTTCATCACATTCACCCGTTAACCGAGGATCCGCTGCTGGCAACCGTATTTGGCGGAATCATTCTGGGGATCGGTGTCGGTCTGGTCATCCGCTATGGCGGATCACTGGACGGCACGGAAATATTGGCGATCGTTTTTAACAACCGGTCGCCGTTGTCTGTCGGCCAGATTGTCCTGATCCTCAACATTTTTATTCTGGGAAGTGCCGGCTTTTTATTTGGTTGGGATCGGGCCATGTATTCCCTGATGGCCTATTTTATCGCTTTCAAGATCATTGACACCACCATTGAAGGATTTAATCAGACCAAAGCCGTCTGGATTATCAGTGACAAACCGGAACCCCTCGGCGATTGCATCCTTCACCGGTTAGGACGCGGAGTCACCTATTTAAGCGGAGAAGGCGGCTACTCCGGTGAAGTCAAGAAAGTGATTTTTTGCGTGATCACCCGCCTGGAGGAAGCCAAGCTGAAAACGATCGTCGAAGATATTGACCGTGAAGCATTTCTTGCAATTGGAGACATCCACGATGTCCAGGGCGGCCGGTTTAAGAAGCGGGATATTCACTGAAAAACATGCATATTTTTCCACCCCGTTTGGAAAACTAACGTCTGCTTATCAAAAACAAGGGGTGAAAACGGATGAACCATTTTGCAATGGTTGGCGATTGGAAAAGAACACCGACATTGGAATATTTCGCAGAAGGCATCCAGGAAAAAATGGAAAAAAACGGTTATCAGCTGATAAAACCTGATTTTCCCGACCTTCAATTGGTACTCAACTTTGTTGACCCGAAACAGCCGAAACATTTCCGGCGTAAAGGAAACGGGACATTTGTGGTAACCATCACTGAATCAGACCAGCCTGCTTCCAGCATTCTTCACGCCGGATATCCGGTCCTGATCCGCTCGTTAGGCAATCTGATGATTTACATCGACCGTTCCGGCAATCCCGCCACCACTCATTTCATTACCCTGGAACAGGGGTGTTATGCCCTTTCCGGTTCTGAGCAGGATAACCGGTATTTTCAGGAAGTCTTTGAACGTCTGCGTCCGTTAGCCACATCCCGCCTGGTCATCGACAATATTTTTCATCCCGATCTTCCCGATGAACTGTGGGAAGGTGATGAAATCAGCGAAAGCCTCTACCATGCCGGAAAAAAGCTGGATGAAATGAATTTGCTTCCGGCACCTTTTCCGATTCAGGAACTGCTGTCTCCCAAGGAATTCCGCCACATCAAGCGCCTGTACGGCATTGGCGGGCTGAGTTACGGCAACCTGAGCGCCCGGCAGGAAGAAAATCATTTCTGGATGAGCGCAAGTGGCGTAAATAAGGCGAATCTTCGTCAAATCGGGCGAGATATCTTATTGGTCAAAGGATATGATGAAGAGAAATCAGCCATGGAATTAAGCGTTCCTTCCAATGTGGAGCCCAAACGCGTCTCCGTGGATGCCATCGAGCACTGGATGATTTATAATGAACATCCGGAAGTTGGCGCGATCGTTCACATCCATGCCTGGATGGAAGGCGTCCCTTCCACGGAAATCAACTATCCCTGTGGAACAGTGCAATTGGCTGAAGCGGTAGCCGACCTGGTTCGGGAAGCCGAAGACCCGGCCAGAGCAGTCATCGGTTTGAAAAATCACGGGCTCACGATTACGGGAAGAAATTTGGAGGATATTTTTGAACGAATTGACGGAAAAATCATTCCACAGGTTCCGATGAGTTAAGGAGGCTTGCCGATGTCCGAACCTATTGTCTTGATCACAGGAGCTTCCAGCGGCATTGGCGAAGCCATCGCCAGAAAATTGGCCGTTGCAGGATATTTCCCGATTCTGACAGCCAGAAATTTAGCGCGACTTCACCAACTCCAACAGGAACTCAATAAAGGAGCCGTCCTTTCATGTGACATCACCAGAGAGGAAGATGTGAAAAAACTGATTGATCAGATCATACAAAAATTTGGCCGCATTGACATTTTGATCAACAGCGCCGGTTATGGACGATTTGGCGACGCCTTGGACATTTCCCTGGAAGATTATCAGGGAATGATGGAAACCAATTTTCTGGGGACAGTAAGAATGATCCATCATGTCTTGCCACATATGCTGGAGAATGGCGGTGGCCGGATCATCAATATCTCATCCATGGCCGGTCTGACGGGTATTCCAAATCTGGCGGGGTACTGTGCAACCAAATTTGCCTTAATCGGCTTTTCCGAATCTTTACGGCTGGAGTACTCACCCGCCATTCAGGTGGGAGTTCTCTGTCCGGGACCGGTCAGGACTCCGTTTTTCGGGGAAGAAGACCCCAATCATCACTTTCCTTCCCTTATTGCCAGGCAAATGTTGGATGCCGAAGATGTGGCCCTGGAAACGTTGAAAATGATTCAGCGGCCACGAATCGTAATCATCCCCAAAAAACTGAAATGGGCGCTGAAACTGAGACACTGGTTTCCTTCCCTTTTTCTGGCGCTTACAAAACAGTTGTACAGCCGGCTGAACATCAAAAACCGGAAATCAACTTTCCAACATATATCCAAATCATAAGGTGGAATGTTTCATGCACTTTTTTGTAGTCAATGCCGTATCGGGTAACGGCCGTGGACAGGAAGTATGGGCTTATATCAAAAGGCGACTGCATGAACTGGATCTTGATTATCAGGTTCGGTTCACGCAGAGTATGGGAAATGCGACCGAAATCGTCAATGAAGTCAAACATCTGCCCGGACTCAAGGCAATCGTCGCCATTGGCGGAGATGGCACCATCAACGAAGTGGGCAGCGGCCTGATCGGGACTTCCGTTCCCATGGGCATTATTCCTGCCGGAACCGGCAATGACTTCGCCTTGGGACACCAGATTCCGTTTGATCCGGAATATGCATTGAAACGCATATTGAAACATGAGACATACCAGGTAGATACAGCAAAAATAAATAACCGCTACATGATCAGCTTTGGCGGTACGGGCTTTGATGCCCTGGTGGCAGATGCCGTCCAGTTGCGCAGATGGCAGAAGCA
Organism: Thermoactinomyces mirandus; assembly: GCF_013868055.1. Taxonomy (GTDB): domain Bacteria; phylum Bacillota; class Bacilli; order Thermoactinomycetales; family Thermoactinomycetaceae; genus Thermoactinomyces; species Thermoactinomyces mirandus. The sequence goes on from NZ_JACEOL010000020.1 coordinate 24,565, forward strand.
ATGGTTTGGCCGTTTGACCTATGGCATTGAAGCCTTGAAAATCTTTCGGTCGTTTACTCCCCGGCAGGTAACCATTACCGTGGACGGAGTTCAGTATGAGTATGAGAATGTATGGCTGATCGCCATTTCCAATATTCCAAACTATGCCGGCGGAATCAAGATTTGTCCCCAGGCACAGAACAACGACGGTCTGCTCGATCTGTGCTGTATCCAAAACCTGAATTCTTTCCAGTTCCTTCGCCTGTTTCCCACCGCCTATTCCGGAAAACATGTTCAACACCGATCCGTGGTGCTTCATCGGGGAAAAGAATTTACCATTTCACCGCAACATTCATTTATAGCCCATGTAGATGGAGAAATTCTGAAAGAAACACCAATTACTGTGAAAGTCGTACCGCGATCGCTGACCGTCCTGTAACGGCGTTCACCGCACCGGGAAATGATTCTTTCCAAGAAAAAAGGAAAGAACAAAAAGTATAGAACTTCCAATTTTTTTCTGTTTTTTCATGAATTATTGCGGCTGTTTCACGCGCTGCAAACGCAATGCGTTTAACACGACCGAGACCGAACTGAATGCCATCGCCGCTCCGGCCAGCCAGGGTTCCAACAAACCCATGGCAGCAACGGGAATGCCCAAACTGTTGTAAGCCAGGGCCCAAAAAAGATTCTGCTTGATATTCTTCATCGTTTCCCCGCTGATCATCAGCGCATCGGCTATATGTTTCAGGTCTCCGCTCATCAAGGTGATATCTCCTGTCTCCATGGCAACGTCCGTTCCCGTTCCGATCGCAATCCCGATATCCGCAGTGGCAAGCGCCGGAGCGTCATTGATCCCGTCGCCAACCATAGCCACTTTTTCCCCTTGTTGTTGCCACCTGTGAACCTCCTCGGCTTTCCCTTCCGGCAGAACTTCTGCCGACACAAGATCAATGCTCACCTGTCTGGCAATTGCCTCAGCCGTACGCCGATTGTCCCCCGTAATCATGGCAACTTTCAGTCCCATCTGGCGCAGTCGTTCAATCGCAGAACGCGAAGTCTCTTTCACGGTGTCAGCCACAGCAAGAATTCCCGCACATTCTTGGTCCACCGCAATAATCATCGCTGTTTTTCCCTCTTCTTCCAGTTGAACCAACTGTTTTTCAATATGGGTGGTATCCATGCCGGACTGATTCATCAAGCGGCGGGTTCCAATGAGTATGTTTCGCCCGTCTGCCTCGGCTTTTACGCCTAGACCGGGAATCGCTTCAAAAGACTGGGGATCGTCAAACGGGATCTTCTCCTTTCTTATTCCTTCCACAATCGCTTGTGCCAGCGGATGCTCCGAATTTTTTTCCGCCGCGCCCGCCAGCCGTAATACCATTCCTCTATCCCGGTTACCGGAAATAATGATATCCGTCAATTCCGGTGTTCCATGAGTAACCGTTCCCGTTTTATCCAGGATCACCATTGTGGTCTGTTGCGCCCGCTCCAGATGTTCCCCACCCTTGAACAGGATTCCCCATTCCGCCGCACGGCCCGAACCGGCCATGATTGAAGTGGGGGTAGCCAATCCCAGCGCACAGGGACAGGCAATAACCATCACAGCCATCGCTTTTTCCAGCGCTTCAGCAAACAAATGCGGTTCCAGCAGGAAATACCAGATTAAAAAAGTAAGAAAACTGATTCCTACCACAATGGGGACAAATATGCCGGAAATCCGGTCGGCAATCCGCTGAATCGGCGCTTTTGATCCCTGTGCTTCCTGGACAACCCGGATAATCCGGGCAAGTGTGGTATCTTTCCCTACTTTGGTTGCCTTGAAGACAAGACGCCCATGCTGGTTTACGGTCGCACCGATCACCTTGTCCCCAACCTGTTTTTCCACCGGAACGCTTTCCCCGGTTAGCATCGACTCGTTAACGGCCGAACTGCCCTTTACCACTTCCCCATCAACCGGAATCTGTTCACCGGGTTTGACAATCACCAGATCGCCAACCTTCACTTCTTCAACCGGAATTGTCATTTCCTGACCATCCCGAATCACCAGGGCGGTTTTCGCCTGCAGCTCCATCAGTTTGGAAATCGCATCTGATGCTTTTCCCTTGGCGCGTGTCTCCAAAAGTTTTCCCAGTAAAATCAGGGTGATCAGGACAGCACTGGTTTCAAAGTACAATCCCCGCTCGTGAACCATTGAAGCCGGCAGTGTCAGCATGGCAAACAGACTGTAAAAATACGCGGCCGAGGTTCCGAGCGCAACCAGAACATCCATATTGGCACTTTTGTTGCGCAGCGCATTCCAGGCCCCTTTATAAAAAGGAGCACCGATTGCAAACTGAACCGGAGTGGCAAAGGCCAGCTGAATCCAGGGATTCATCAGCCACTCAGGCAGCCATAGAAAAGAAAGAAAAGAAAAATGCCCAATCATCGTCCATATGAGCGGCAAAGAGAGCAGGAGTGATAAAAGAAACCGCAGCTTCTTTCTGTTCCACTCCTTCTGCTTATGATCCGGCCCTGCTTTTTCGGCGCTTTTGGGTTTTGCCCCGTACCCCAGCTGCCCGATTTTCCTGACAAGATCGGAAACCTCAACTTCTCCGGAATAATAGGTCACACTTGCTGTTTCCAATGCGAGATTGACAGAAACCTCATCCACACCGGCCAACCGGTTGAGGCCCTTTTCGATCCGGCTGGCGCAGGCTGCACAGGTCATTCCCGAAATCTCAAGTTCCGCTTTTTCCTTACGCACCTCATAGCCGAGGCTTTTGATTTTATTTTCAAGATCCGACAGGCTGATCCGCTCCGGATCATAGGTAACGCTTGCTTCTTCCAGTGCAAAATGAACATTTGCCGACTCCGTTCCATCAAGTCTGGAAAGTCCTTTTTCAATCCGGTTTGCACATGCCGCGCACGTCATTCCTTCTACCGGCAGGCGAACCGTTTTTAAGTGGCGGAGGTCTTCTGACAATTTCCACCCCTCCCAGTCATCTTCATCAAAATCATGCTACGACATCGTATCCCTGGTCCTCAATCGTTTCTTTCACTTTGGATAAATCAACAGACTGTTCATCATAGGAAACTTTTACGGTCCCGCTTCCCAAATCCACTTTTGCTTCGACCCCGATTCTTTTTAATGCTCCTTCAATCGCTTTCACACAATGATTGCAAGACATTCCTTCAACACGGATGGTTTCTTTTTTCATAACAGTCTCCTCCATCATTAAATTCATTCCTTACATCCTTATTATAGTATACCCCCCTATTGTATGCAAAAAAGTCCTGAAATATCCTGAGGTATACCTTACTTCCATCATATACCTGATTTATTTTCGACATAATCCGTCCATTTCCTTTCTTCAACCGGTTTTTCAATCTTCCCTCAGAAAAAGGGAACAGCCCTGTTTTGCGGCTGCTCCCTTAAAACGGCTTCTTTCATCAATACTTTCGAATCTGAAAGTTTTCCCGGAGTAATGACCAGTTTTTCGGGAAATCTTCGCCAAGTACCCAGTAACTGATCCCCCGTAAGCCGTATTCCTTGATCAGGTTGAATTTGGCCTGCATACTGTGTTCGTTTTCAAACCAGACAACATGCTTTTTCCCTTGCTTGTCCCAGTAATAGAAAAAAGGGGCATCGTCCCGGTTGTTATACTCAATTTTCAGCGCCCTGTTTTTAGCAAATGTCTCCGCTTCCTGCGGGGCGATTCGCTTGGCCGGAGGGCCTCCTTTACGGTACGGCAATATCCAGTCGTAACCGTACAGGGGAGCTCCCATGACAATTTTTTCGCGAGGAATTTTCTTTACCGCATAGTCAACAACCTTGCGAACCTGCGGGATTGGTGCCACAGCCATTGGCGGCCCGCCCGTCCATCCCCATTCATACGTCATTAAAATCACAAAGTCTGCTACTTTCCCGTGAAAAGCATAGTCATGCGCTCCATGCCAAGGACCCGACTGCGTATCGCTGCTTTTGGGCGCCAACGCTGTCGAAACAGTGAATCCTTCCCTTTTCACCCTCGGCAAAATTGTCTCCAAAAAGCCGTTATACAGTTTCCGATCCTTTTCATAGATATGCTCAAAATCTACATTAAGAGCGCGATATCCTCTTTGTTTCATCACCGTAACCACGTTTTGGATCAGCCGTCTGGATGCCTGTCGATCCGTAAAAATCCGGTGCGCCAGATCAGGCTGGAAATTTCCATCGGCAAAATTGGTCAGCACCAGCATCGGAATGGCCCCGTTACGACGGGTAGCAGCCAGCGGGGCTTCATCTTTTAACGGAATCAGATCCCCATTCGGCTTGACCTGATAACTGAAGAAAGCAACATACGTCAAGTCGCGGGCTGCTTCATTCACATCACTGACTGCTGTTTCGGGAACAATCGGTTCCAAAAAGCCAATGCTTTCGATTGGCTTTTTCTTTCCTTTCAAGTCAAGCTCGTTTTCACCCCTCTCATCCGGCAAAACCCTTCCTCTGCTGGTTAACGGAACTTTTTCCGGCTGGGCGGCCCGGTTACTGATTTGCTGGGGATTGTTCCGGTCAGGACTTGTCTGGTTTAATCCATTACAGCCTGCCAATAAAAAGATAAAAACTAAAAAAGCTAAAAAGGGTTTTCTCATATTGATCACCTTTGTTGGAAAAAATTGATTATCTATAATATCTTTCGGATTTCTCTTTTTATGCACCGCTAATTTTCCGGCATGGTTTAATTGACTTTCGGATTGGAAAAAATGAGGGCCAATTCCTTGTAATGCCCAAATGACAGCAGGCTTTCGAGATCCGGGATGGGCACCGAAATCCAAATATTCCCGCTGGATCTGTTTTGGTGCAATTACGGATGCAACCTTGTCCGGATCGGACAACCAGCAGCAGCAATTTCTCTGTCCGCTTCCAGGAACAGACGTTAACACCGGATTAAAACCAAAAAATTTTTCAAGTTAATCCTGGAAACTTGCTATTCCCATCCAGTGATATGGTCAGAAATTGAATACAGGGGCCCGCGGCTATGTCCGGATGCAACTGGGAAAGCTTGACTCGTGGGAGGCACACCAGTCGATTGTCACGCTTCTTGCCATTCTGCTTGCTCTGTTTAAAGGCCGCCTATTCCGCAGAATATATTAAAAATAAAATATAATCAGGTTAAATTTAAAGAAGAAATCGTTGCTTGATCAAAGACGGCTTTTTGGTTTAGGAAAACTTATTTTTTAGTGTGTTTTTATAATATTTTAAAATAAAATTGTTTGATGACAGGAGCTGATTTCTTGGGAATGCCATCTGCCTGAAATTGCTTTCTGTAGCAAAACAATCTCTAAAATCTTATTCTAGGAACATGGCCGCCAACAGGCTTGTGGAAAACTTTTTCCGCAAAAAATAATAAAGATCAGTTGTATAAAAGTAACAAAAGTTATAAAATTTTGTCTGAGAATTATTGTTCAAGAAGGGAGATCGCTTGTGGAGGAGTCACAATGGAAAGCAAAAATCCGACTAATTGCTGATAAAGAAGAGAAAATCATTCAGCAATTATTAAACTATAACCCCCAGCCTCATTTGACGGAAGTCATGGATCGCTGTTCATTATGTTACAAAAAAACACACCGGATCGATATCCGGATCGTCGAAGACCAGGAAGGCCTTTTTGAAGATGGCATCAAAGTTTGCAAACATTGTGCTGAAAAGCATCGATTAAAAGAATTATTTAACGAAAAATCCGCCTCGTACCACGGCTTGACAGAAGCCATTCTGCGAATCTGCGGAACCGCTTATTTAAAAAATTACAAAGAATAGAAGGATTTTAATAAATTATCGCCAATAATATAAAAAACAACTGTGGGGGTGAGAGAAATGCACTTTTGCTGTGGCGAACCACCAGCAGTCTAAATACATAATTTAAAATTATTCAAATTTTGAATAAGGTTACCGATCGGAACAAAGGATTGGTAACCTTTTCTATTTCCACGAGATTGCTCCATTCCTGGCAAAAGGGACAAAATCGGCAAAGGACGCCTAAGCACCCGCCTTAAAGTGAAGACTGCTGCGATGCGCGGCAACCTGGAAAACAGGCGCAAAATAAAAATCGGATCAGTAAACGGATGATCCGTTTACTGATCCTTTCATTCCCGTAGATTCATTATTTCACTTTCCATAACTTCCAACGCTTGAACAGCCCCAACCGATCCTCGCCGAATTGAACCTGTTTGCATTCTTCCAGCGTTGTCGCCTGTGCTTCACAGAAGCGCTTGATCCTGGACAGGTTTGTAATCTCTTTAGTCTTTCCGCTTGCACAGTGTATGACGATAATCTTGTGATCGGTCTGGTCGTACCAGTATCGTATCGACATAATCAGACTACCTCTTTCACTTTGAATTCATCCTTTTCGCGCCACCGTAACCATACCGGTTATGATCGACTGTACATCTTTCCCGGCATACGGTGTATCCTGAAGCCAGATCTTTTGCTGGCGCACATCATTGATGACATTAAATTCCGAATAACTCAAAACTTCTTTTTGTTCTTCCCGGCATTTGGAACTGTTGCACACAAACCGTTGCCCTGGATGAGGCTTTTCGGTCTGGCAACAATTCGATTTGATTACTGTTTCACAATCCTTGCATTTAATCCAAAACAGATAGAGTGTTTCAACCGTTTTCATTTCCTCCATTTATACACACTTCTCCTGTAAAAAACGTTTTTTTCTTGACTCACCAATACCGACCTCCATCCAATCTTTTTCTCCGATGCAGAACTGATTGAATAATGATTTATGATCAGACAACACACAAACCGTTAAACAGGCGATGTTTTGCTTGTTTTTAGTATATAACCCATGACGAATAGTGGCAAATTTCTGAAATAACCGTATTTTCTTATATTTTATTCCAGATATTTAGAATGATTATCATAATATACTGCCAAAAAGACCAGATATTTGGCAGTTTTTATGAGATAAACCGAAAATCGGAATCCCCTCGCCCGATTTTTGCAAAAAATTTTTTTGCAGAAATACTGGACCGTCCTCGCCTTTCCCATAAAAAAACCTGCAGACCAAGGATTTTGGTTTACCGGAACGTTTTCCTCAGTATCTTTGGTTTTTCTTCTCCCGATACGATTGCAAACACCTCCCGGAATTTTTCCGACGTTCAGGATGTTCGCGGTTGTTGAAAACTTGCCTATCGTACAGGATTTCCCCAACAGATATGTGATTTTTATAACAAAAATACCTCTACCGTCAGCAGAGGCTCTCCATATCATCCTTTTATGGTTTTGGTCTGGCGCTATCTTTGTATGCCAATCTGCACTCTACCATTTCCACAACTTCCACGGCCTGTTAAACATGCCTAACCGGTCCTCTCCGCTTTGAACTTGTTTGCATTCGTCGAGCGTAATCCCCTGGGCTTTGCAAAAGCGATCAATCTTGACCGGACTTTTGATCACTTTTGTCTTTCTGCTCGCACAATGCTGGACGATAAGCTTTTGGTTTGTCTGATCATACCAATAGCGAATCGACATGATCAATACCTCTTTCACTTTAAATTGATTTTCAGATTCGAGTTACCATCGCCACATACAAGTTTTTTGTTAAGAGGGATACTAAATAGCCAATAATTCAAAATTTTTCATTGATATCACGGTGCCCTGATTTTCTTGTTTTTTCTGCCAACCTATGATTCTATGCCATTTAAAAATAACTTTCCATTCCACACCTGTTATACCGTCTTCCGTTTCTGGTCGCTGAAAATATCATAGGAATTGCCGGCAATCACCCGTTTCGCGTGTTTACCCTTCATAATCTCCATTTCAACCAGATTGGATAAAGGAATGGAGATTTTTTCGCCATTGCCGGTTTCAAGCTGGCATCGGCACACCCCGCTGTTGCATCGATACCTGAACACCCTGTAAGGAGACCCGGTTTGCTGTTTTATCTCATCAAACACATTACGAATATTATGCGTGAAAAACATCACATCCCCCCTATACTGATAATTTATAATATTTATATATCAATAATCAAATAATTAATATTAGTCTTTAGCTTCACTTATTATAAATAAATAAAATACTAAAAAACCTATTATAAACAGATAGATTTATTTTATAAGCAGGATAACTTCAAATATAGAAGAAATATTTAATTAAAATAGATCGCATTTCAGAAAAATTTTTTTAAGAAGGGATTATAATGGAATTTGACCGAATTGAAATAGGCAAATTTATCAAGAAGACCAGAAAAGCCAAACGACTGCGCCAGCAGGATCTCGCCGACGAAAACATTTCCCAGGTAGTCATCAGTTATATTGAGACGGGCAAACCCGAAATCAGTGAGGAGAAAATCAGATATCTGCTGAACAAACTGAAAATAAGGGAAAGCGATTATAAGGAATTTTATGTGGAGGACAACAAAGAAGCGTCAAAAGAATTGGAGGAAGAAATGAAGCTGCGCCTGATCGCCTTGGAAACCATTATTGATTTAACCGCTCCCGAACAGGGACTGGAAGAGCTGAGAAGCATCGGGTTGCCGAATGGTTCCCCTCTGGACGCAGATATCTATTACCTGAAAGGAAAATATTATCTCTATAAAAGAAATCTCAAAAGAGCCAACAAATATTTTTTCCAGGCCATACGCCTGGTAGATGACAAGTATCCGGAAATGATTGGCAGCAATTTGAAAGCGGCCAGTTATTTTGGACTGGCCAAACTGGAATATGCAAATAATGATTTGAACAAAGCATTAGAGTATTGCAAAAAAGGCGAATCGTCGTTTATTATTGATGGGGGAAGGTCCTATTTACAAGCTGGATTTTTGGTAAGCAAAGTTATTTTTTTACAAAAGCTGAATCGACTGGAGGATGCCCAAAGCGCCCTGGATAAGCTCAACTCACTAAATTCGGGCAAACCGTGCTTCATTGAAAGCAGAGAAATTATACTAAATGCTTATGAATTACAAGCAACGATATGGGCGAAAGGAAATATGACAAACAATGCCATCATCCATGCCAAAAAAGGCATTGAACTGGCCCGGATCGACAAAGCTTATGACCGGTCTTGCGAACTTTGGACAACGTTGGGCAGCATTTACAGCAACAAGAACAAACTTCATCTGGCAGAAATCTGTTTTCTGACCGCATTAAAACTGAAAAACAAAATCCAACGGGAATATCTGCTCTCTTATGCCAATACCCAGCTGGGCAACCTGTATACCAAAAAGAAGAAATTTAGCAAGGCGGAGAAAATGTTTCAAAAGGCGATCTCCATCAGTAAAAAAACAAACGATGCTTACCAGGAAACCGAAGCTCTGATGGGTTTGGGCGAATGTTACATACATCAGAACAATAGCGCTCATGCCATAAAATGCCTGAAACACGCCCTTGAACTGGCAAAACAAAGCGGATTTACAAAGCAAAAAAACCAATTACTCTTAAAATTGGGGCATTATCTGAAAACGATTGGCAATCCGGGCTTTCAAGAATATGTATTTGATTTTTTTGAATCCAATGTAGAGGCGCTCTTTAACAGAAAAGGAGGTGAAAGTGCAATGCCCTATTATTTTAGTCAGACAAAACGTCACTCCGCTGGTGATCCGCCGGATCTCTAAACTGTTATCATCCTTATATGACTTTATTGATGAATAAGCCAGCAGGCCATCGGTTCAAACGATGGCCTCTTTTTGACGGAATGCTTAAGGGAATCGAACAGATACGATTCCCGTTTTGCGTTCATGGGCAGTCAGATAAGAATGGCGCTTGAAAAAACCAATACAGTTTCTGTTCTCTATTAACAAGTTCAGTTGGAAGAAAAGACCTAAAAACAGACAGGCATCATCCAACAAAATCCCCTTCCAAAATACGGACAAAACCTGCGTTTTATACATTTCAGCGTTTGATCCAGTAGTTGGGGATTTAAACTTTGCAAAAAGGTAAAGATGAACATCCTTTGAATGTAACTCAGAAAGATTTTGATGGGCAAAGAATCGCTCCCCAATTGACTTTAATCTCAGTTAAACCATCTCTCCGGCAGCATACTGACGACATTCACGACATTCAGAAGGAGGATTTACGAATCTCCTGCCCTGGTTTCTTTCTCCATCAAGGATTCAAGGTCGAACGTTTTCTGAAACAGGTCCTTAAAAAGAGGTTCCACTACTTCTCCGAGCTTGGCCAACGGGTCATCGGCCTGAAAGATTTCAGAGTGTGTTACTCTTTTGATAGGATTATCCCGCTCGAAAAAAAATTCCACTCCTCCTTCTTCTTTCTCCTGATCCAGTTTCTTTACAAACTGGTCATCTTCCAGTTTCCCATAGTCATCCAGCGTGTGGAAATCAGCACATTTCAGGGAAATGGTTTTGTCCCTGAAATCGGTGACGGACAGCATCACCTCTCCGTCTTCATCTCTCCGGTCCACAAACTCCACCTTTGCCACAAACGGCTCGATTTGCGGCTCATATTTGTCGCAAATTTTTTCATACAGGTTCAGCAACTCATCAGCCTGGTCAATCCATTTGTTATTAATGGTTGTCCTTTTCAGTTCCAGTTCTTTTTCCTTTTTGTAACGCTCGATCTGTTCCTCAACAATTTCCTGAAAAATGGTTCCCTTGGCTTTTTTCTCGAGAGCCCCCAATCTTTCCTTCATCTTCCACAACCCTGTCCATTGAAATTTGGGGGATATTTTTCTCTTTTTCCGCCGTATTTATTCAGGAGACTGTCATTTTATGGCAGGTTGAAGCAGCATGGCCTTCGAGTGACAGACGGCCACATGGGGCAAGATAAGAGCAAAAGAAACGTAAAAAGGAGCATATCATCAAAATGCGGTCTATGTGGAAAGGAAGTATCAGTTTCGGATTGGTGAATATTCCTGTCAGCCTGTACAAGGCAACAGATGATCACAAGACAAGTTTTCGCAGCCTGCATGAAGAATGCAAGCATCCGATCCAATACAGGAAATGGTGCCCCGTGTGCAATCGGGAAGTGGAACAAAAAGAGATCATTCGCGGCTATGAGTATGCCAAGGGAAATTACATTATCATCACCGATGATGATATCAAGGAACTTCCCCTGCCCACCTTGCGCACCATCGAAATTCTTCATTTCACGGATCAGGACAGCATCGATCCGATTTATTACGAAAAAACCTACTATCTCGGTCCCGGCGATTACGGCGGCAAGCCTTACAAACTCCTGTATGAAGCAATGAAACAGACAGGAAAAATTGCCGTGGCCAAGGTTGCCTTCCGCACCAGCGAACATCTGGCGGTTATTCGCATTCACAAAGATTGCCTTGTCCTGAATATCATCCATTATCCGGCTGAAATCCGTGCCGTTGAGTCAGTTCCCGGAATTGAAGCGATTGCCGGGACAGAAGTGACGGAAAACGAATTGCAAATGGCCACCAGATTGATCGGGGAGATCAGCGAAAGTTTCCGCAACGATTACAAAAGCAATTACGAAGAGGCGCTGAGAAAACTGATCGAGTCCAAAATCCAGAATAAAGAAGTGGAAGAACCACAAACCGAACGGGCCAGCAATATCGTTGACCTGATGGAAGCCCTGCAACAAAGCCTGAAAGCACAGGGGCCGAAAACGAATGCCAGACCGGGCACAGCGGCCGTCGGTGGAGAACCGGATCTCGCGGGTGCCAACAGTCCAGAACCCAAACGGCGCAGACGGAAAATCTGACAGACCGGAAAAAACCCTTATGTTTTTCAAATCCTGATAAGCTGCTTCTTTTCATGGAGGAATGAGGATGTCCCCCATCTATGACAAGCACCATGACCAGTTTAAGGACAGATTGAAACGTTACGTTCACCTGCAGGCAGTCGAAGCTGCCATTGTCAAAGACCGTTTGCCGATCAAAACCCTTAAACTGGGCAGGGTGTATGATGAATGGCTGGATCGCCTTTCATACCGCATCCATCAGGATCTGGTCAAACTGCGGCAATACATTCAATCCCACGGGGAAATTGTCCAGATCCGGCAAGAGAAAGAGACACGGATCGTGGAATACAAATACAACGGTTACCTTTTTAAAATGGAATACCTGAACCGACTGATGCGTGTAGAATGTGAAGAATTGCTAAGAGCATATGCAGGACTCAGGAAGCATTGACAAAAAAGTGAGATGCTGTATAAGACAACCACTTTTATATTGGCAAGGGTATGGTGCCTTGTTCAAAAATAATGCTGTGAATAACTTTTCTGTAGTCTTTAGGCTGATGATCAATCATCGGCCTTTTTTTGATACAGATTATTCCAAAAGAAGGAAAAGAAAACGTTGATCCGCGCGTCAAGGATATTCGCATCTTTTTTGTAAACTCCCGCGATGAACAAAAAATCGCAGCAAAGAAGTCATTATGGAAAACCCTGTTTGATGATGCAGATGCGGCAACAAGCAAGCCAAACGTTGTAAGCCGTGCGAATTGGGGGGCGGATGAATCCCTTCGCTATGACACAACCGGAAAGGAAGTCTGGCCCCGGGAATATCAAACTGTCACGCATATGGTCGTTCACCATACAAACACGTCCAATTCGGACCCTGATTACGAAGCAGCGATTCGTGCGATTTATGCATATCACGCCAAACCCGCAAGCCAGGGAGGGCGAGGTTGGGGAGATATCGCCTATAACGCCCTGATTGCTCCAAACGGCACCATCTATGAAGGGCGCAAGGGAAAAGACGGCGATGTGTTAACAGAAGGCGTCGTCGGAGACCATGCCTACTTTTTCAACTATGGCAGCTTTGGCGTTTCCATGATTGGCAATTACGATCAAAAGGCCCTTACTTCGCAGGCGCGCAACTCGCTGGTGCAAATGCTGGCTTATACAGCAGGATACTGGAATATTGACCCAGCTGCCAAAAAGGACTTTGTCCGCAATTACGAATACAGTGATCCCACTGTACCCAAGGGACTATAATGTCCCAACCTTAACCGGTCATGGCCTGTTGCCACGCGCAGCGACCAACTGCCCTGGTTCCTACGTTAAACCAAAATTACAAACAGGGACATTGGCAGCCGATGTCAAAGCAGCCATGCAATCCTCGGACAACGTCAAACGTCTGACAGGAGCAAACCGGTTTGAAGTATCGGCAAATGTCAGCAAAGAGATGAATACCCTTGGTGTTTCATCGGAACCATCCTGATTGCCCGCGGCGATCTTTATACCGATGCCTTGTCAGGCGGGCCGCTGGCAGGAAAATCAGCGTCACCCATCCTGTTAACCTCTACTTCTTCTCTGCCAACAGAGATTAAAGCAGAGATTACCCGCCGCCACCCATCCAAAGCGATCATCCTGGGAGGGACGGGCTCCGTTTCGACCACCGTGGAAACCCAATTAAAAAATCTGGGTGTAACCACGGTTGAACGGATTGCCGAACCAAACCGATTTGCGGTATCTGCCTCGATCGCGGAAAAAGTGATGGAGGGAAGCAGCAATGACACAGCAATCATTGCCAGCGGACTGACCTTCCCGGATGCACTTTCTGTGTCAGGAGTGGCCGGGAAAAATAAAATGCCGATTTTGCTGGTATCCACAGACAAAATTCCGGCGGAAATCCAAGCTTTCATCAATAATCATCCGGAAATTACGAAGTATGTGATCGTGGGCGGACCAGGAACTGTTTCAGATATCGTGAAAAATTCATTGGCTTAATCCGGAAAATCGGTAACTCGCCTCGGTGGTGCAAATCGCTATGAAGTGGGCGTCAATATTGCCAACTACTTCAACCTGAGTCCCAACACCACTGTTTTTGCCCGCGGAGATAACTTTGCGGACGCCTTGTCCGGAGGTCCGCTCGCTTCCGCTACGGGAGCGCCGATTCTGCTCACACCAAGCAGCAAACTGGACACATCGGTTGAAGCTTACCTCAAGGCTCATCAAACCGAACTGGACAACGCCTATATCCTGGGTGGAACCTATTCCGTTTCGCCACAAGTAGAATATAAAATTGGCTCTTATGTACAATAAAAACAATTGGCGCTATCTGCACCCAGATAGCGCGAGGCTGTTGACAAAAGAA
>NZ_JACEOL010000001.1 GCF_013868055.1 Thermoactinomyces mirandus
TTTGTCAACAGCCTCAGAGAAGGAACTGATTCCTTCTCTCATACAAGTTTTTTACTCCTTCAATTGGGAGTTTTTTTGTCACTTCGCCCTGAGAACCGCTCTTCCAAACGTTGACGATCAGACGGCTGATCCGGTTTGTTTCAGATAGAAGGCGTCAAGCATCAAAGGGCCCCTGCACTAACGGCACAGATCCCCTTCACATGGATATATTCAGAAATGGGTCAGCTTGACATCAAAATTATCCGATGCATCGGCGATGGCCAGTTTATTTTCCAGGTCATTGATCACGCTGCTGTAATAATTGGCCGCCTGTTCCATATGTCCCAACTGGGCCATCTCCTTATAGGTTTCATAACTTTCCTTCAACAACTGAAGCAACCGGAAAAATTGCTCGCGCTCCAAAATGGGCGGCCGATTGTCTCCCTCTTCATCATAAAACGTTTTGTATCGTTCCAGATAAGCCTCGTAGGAATAAAAATCGTGATTCATGTTTTTCAACTCCGATTTTATGAAATCTATTCCTAGCTTGGCTTTTCCATTGATTCCTATACATGCAAAAGTGCCCAAAACAAAAAAAGACGCACCACTCGCGTCTTTTGACAAGCCCTGCCAGAAAGCAAACAATAAGCCGAGTTCTGTTCTCCAAGTGGTCAGTTCGACGGCTTGCTCGTCTCCCACTGTCTGGAGTGGCAATCATCTATCTAGGTTGTGTATTGCTACACAACTCAAGCGACCTACCCGAGATTACTGCGGGCCACAGCTGCATCCAGAGATGCCAATCTCCTATCAGGTCTTGCTCCGGGTGGGGTTTACCTAGCCAGCATGTCTCCATGCTGCTGGTGCGCTCTTACCGCACCGTTGCATCCTTGCCTGTGAGGCGATGCCTCCATCGGCGGTCTACATTTCTGTGGCACTAGCCTTAGGGTCGCCCCCACCGGTCGTTAACCGGCACCCTGCCCTATGGAGCTCGGACTTTCCTCCCGTGGGACCTCTCGGTACTCCACCGGCGATTGCCTTGTTTACTTTCTCTAAGCAGCAAATGATATTATATCAGTTAAAAAAATGGAAATCAACAGGAATATCATGGAATTGTCAAATAAAACGAAAAGGATTGGTATCCACCCGGGATGGTTCAACTTCCACCTGACGATTCAAGCGCTCTTTCAATTTCTTGCAAACCTGGGGAACCACCCAATGCTCAATATAATGACCAGGATCAATCAGGGAAAGTCCCTGGGCCAATGCTTCCTGTGCGGTATGGAAGTCCAGATCGCCCGTAATGTAGACATCGGCTCCCTGCCTTTTTGCATCGGCGATATAACGGCCGCCCGATCCGCCCAAAATGGCAACTTTCCGGACTTGTTCATGTGGATCTCCCACCACGCGCACCCCGTCGCAGGCGTAAGCTTTCTTCACCAAACCGGCAAAGTCGTCCAGCTTCATGCGCTTGGGCAGATCACCGATTTTGCCAAAGCCAAGCGGAGTCCCTTTCAGGTGCAATGGATAGATATCATACGCAACTTCTTCATACGGGTGTGCCTCTAGCATCGCCTGGATCACTTTACTTTCGAGCGAGGCAGGCATGACAGTTTCCAGGCGAATTTCCCTGATCCGCTCCAGTTCGCCTGCTTTTCCGACATAGGGATTGGCACCATCGCGCGGCAGAAACGTACCAGTTCCTTCCACATTGAATGTACAATGGCTGTAATTGCCAATCCAGCCGGCTCCCGCTTCACTGACAGCTTGCAGAACGGGCTCGTGATGATCCACCGGCACAGTTACCACCAGTTTTTTCAGAGGATCTTCTTTATAGGTGATAAGCGTTTTGGTGTTTTTCAAACCAATTTTTGCTGCCAATACATCATTCACGCCATTTACGGCGGCATCCAGATTGGTATGGGCAACGTATATATTTATATGGTTGGCCAAAATCCTGGCAAACATGCGGCCGACCGGCTGATCAGTCCGAATTTCCTTTAGCGGCTGGAAGATGACCGCATGGTGGGTCACAATCCAATTGGCCCCAATCCGAATGGCTTCATTCACCACTTCCTCATTGACATCCAGCGTTACCAGCACTTTCCTGATTTCTGACTTTGGGTCCCCCACCTGCAAACCAATCCGGTCTTTTTCCACTGCGAGCAGTGACGGGGCATAGTCCTGCATCGCTGAAATCAGGTCAAATCCGTACAAAGGCATTTTTTCACCCTCTCCCATTCCTTCAGATCTGTTTCCAGTTCCCGTCTTTTATCAATCGCTGTTTGCGATTTTGCATTTTGAAGCCCGTTGAAAATGCGCTGTTTTGCATTCCAGATCTGTTCCACTTTCCATTTTAATAAAGGATGCCGATTTTTCCACAACAGGGGGCCAATTTCGGCAAGGGTCTCTTCCGACAATTCCCCGATTTCCTCATAGACCGTTTCTTCCCCGTGCTTTGCGACCAGCGCCTCATATAAAATTCCACCATCATCCACCAACATTTCTCCCGCCAGACGAAAGCCATTTTCTTTCAGCCAGAGACGGACACTCCGCCCGCCAATATTGGGCTGTAAAACCAATCTTTTTGCGTTCTCAAGCTTTTCTTTGCCTTCTGCAAGGATCTGGCAAATCAAACTGCCTCCCATTCCGGCGATCACAATCACATCCACTTCATTCTTTCCTAATACTGACAACCCGTTTCCCAACCGCACATCAATGAAGTCTGCCACCCCAAATCCGGCGATACTTCGCCTGGCATTTTCATAAGGACCATGGTTTAATTCGCCAACGATCCCGTGTGACAGACGGCCGGTTTTCGCCAGATGAATCAGCAGATAAGCATGATCTGCACCAATATCTGCCACACGCGAGCCTTCAGGGATCCACTCTGTCAATGCCAGCAGGCGTGGGGATAAAACGAATGGATCACAATCCAGCAAACGTCTTCCCTCCTTACAGAAACGTCCCTTTTCTCACGCCTTTAAGCATAGCATGATCACGCAGAACAAAAAAGGGCAACCTTCCGAAATAAATTTCAGGATCCGCCAAAGCTCCATCTTGCAAGGATGCAGTCAGGACGCTTTCGCAATTGCTCCAGCTTTGCGGCGCTTCCAAAATCACTTCACTCCAAACATTCTCTTTAATATTAATCGGAAGTGGGCCAGTCTGTCCCTGCCCACTTCCGATTTTCAGCCCTGTTTTTCAGCCGAACTGAAATATAACCATTTCCGGAAAAATGGTGTCAGATCCTTTCCGGCCACTTCACTGGCCGTTTTGATAAAATCCTGCGTTGTCGCCACTTTAAACCGGTACCGCTGATAATACGTCTTTAGGATCTCCATCACTTTTTCTTTTCCGATTTCATCCATAAGGCCGTAAAACATCGCTGCCGGACGGATATATACCATCAATCCGTAAACTGTATCCGGGTAATCATACAACGGTTCCACCGACGTAATTCCCGCTGCCTTATGAATTTCATCCGTTTTCTTTACCGCTCTTTTCAGGAGACCCCGTTCATCTTCATTCATTTTTTCCTGCATATACAAAAACTCCGAGAAAGTGGTCAATCCCTCATCCAGCCACGGTTCTTTCACCTGGTTGTTTCCGACCACACCATACCACCATTGGTGGGCCAGTTCATGCACAACCACATTTACCGCCGGGCCAACCCCTTTTTTGGTGCCAATTTTCGGAATGGAAGTTACCAGCCCAGGGTATTCCATACCCGCGATGCCCACACCGGTTTCCCCCAATACGACATCAATCTCCTGATATGGATAGGGGCCAAATTTTTCACTGTAGAATTTCATTCCGGAGATGGCCGCTTCATGCAATGGTTTTGCCACATCTTCCATTCCGGCCAAATACCAGAGGTTGACGTGAACATCGTTCATCATTCCGCGCACAACCTGATAATCTTTCGTCAGGACTGCCACAAAGTCACGGACATTTTCCTGCCTGATCGTAAGTACAGGGCGGTCGGCCTGGTCGCGATCCCTGCCTGTTGTGATGGCCCGGTAACCTTTCGGCAAATGAAAAGTAACTTCAAAGTCTGACATCTGTGAATAAAACGGATCTCCTGTCGTTGTATACGGTTCGGTATGCCAACCATCCCGGTCCCTGACCGCGAGCATCGGATACCATTGTGCCAGGAATGCCGTATTATTGAAAGTATTCAAACGCATTCCCCCACGCGGCAAATGCAACTGGAAATCCATCTCAATCCGGGCAGCTTCCCCATCACGAACCGCTTGCGGCAAAATCACTTTCATCACTGTTTCCTTGATGATTGCTTGAGCGGACCGACCATCAACTTTCACCTGAGATACCTTGATATAACCCGGTTTTTTCGGTTTTGACTCTTCACCATGTTTCCAGTTGCGGAATGCGTTTGGATAGAGCCGGAAAAACACTTCCTTTTGCGTTTCGGTCCTTTTTTTCGGCAATATGACAACCATATGGCCGTGCACTTCATCTTTTTCCGGATGATAGCGGGCATCAATTCTGTAAAAAGGGCGGTCGGTTGCCGCTTCCGGATTGGCTCCGTAAGCCGTAATCCCTTTCTGATGTTCAAAACAGGGCACCATTCCCGCCAACAGGAGCACAGCCAGCATCAGCGACAGGCTGAACGAAAAAAAACGGCCTTTCATCTGCAATCACCTCAATTGGTCAAATAGATTCTTAATTAGGATGACCGTTTTTCGAGGATTTATGACAGATGGCAGCCGCCTCTTTTAAAACCGAAACAACCGTTTTCTACAGCCAACCTGATTCCTGGTCTACAGATTTCCCCGCCGCTGTTGCTCCCTTTCGATCGATTCAAACAAGGCTTTGAAGTTTCCTTCGCCAAATCCGTGCGCTCCTTTGCGCTGGATTATTTCAAAGAACAGGGTGGGTCGGTCTGTAATCGGTTTAGTGAAAATTTGCAGCAGATACCCTTCTTCATCACGGTCCACCAAAATCCCCAGCCGCTTTAAGTCTTCCACCTTTTCGTCAATTTCGCCGACCCGGCCAGTCAATGTTTCATAATAGGCTGCCGGTGTACTCAGAAATTCCACCCCATTTTGCAACATCGTTTCAACCGTGCCCACAATATCATTGGTAAGGAGCGCCACATGCTGCACCCCTGCTCCATGGTAGTATTCCAAAAACTCCTGGATCTGTGATTTGCGCTTTCCTTTCGCCGGTTCATTGATCGGAAACTTGATGCGGCCGGTTCCGTTTTGCATCACTTTGGACATCAGTGCCGAATATTCCGTGCTGATGTCCTTGTCGTCAAAGTGAATCAATTCCCTAAAGCCCATCACTTTTTCGTAGTAGGAAACCCAGACATCCATTTTTTTACATTTCCAACCACATGGTCGATCCCGGTAATACCTGCCGAACAAATGGGGATCTCTGTCTTGCAAGCGGTAAAACCCGGTGCAAATAACCCTTTGTAATTTTTGCGTTCAACCAGCGTGTGGACGGTATCCCCATAGGTGCCGATCACCGCTTTTTTCAAAATTCCCTGCTCATCCTCCACCACACGAGGCTTCTCGATGACAATTGCCCCCCGTGACACTGCTTCGGAAAAAGCGCTTTCAACATCTTCAACGCGAAGGGCTATGTCCTTGATGCCGTCTCCATGCTTCTTTACAAAAGAAGCAATTTCATGGTCAGGAGAATAGGCGCCGGTAATCAAAAAACGTACATTTTCCTGTTCCACCAGATAGGAAGTTGTTTCGCGGTTTCCCGTTTCCAGCCCACTATAAGCTGTCGGGCAGAAGCCGTAAGTCTGGCAAAAATAATGGGCAGCTTGTCTGGCATTTCCTGTATAATATTCTAAATAGTCTACATCAGCAATAGGAAAAAAGTCCGTATTCATTTTTTCTGTCAAAGGTTCGGTTTTGCTCATAACAAAAATCTCTCCTCTTTTATATAATATTCTTTATATTCAGAATACAATGCCTGAAAAAACGACGCAAGCATCTACATTGATGCGCTGTCGCTTTTACGCAATGAAAGACTGTAAAAATCTTCTGGAACCATAGCATAAACGCAAATATTTTCCAATTGCTGATCAACGGAAACATTAAAATTCCGAAAAATCCCTTCCAGTTTGAAGCCTAACCGTTCGGCAACCTTTCGGCTTCGTACATTTCGCTGGTCACAACGTATTTCAACCCGGTTTGCTTTCAGGATCTCAAACGCAAACACTGTCAATCCCCGTACAGCCTCGGTTATATATCCCTGCCCCATATAGGATTTGCGACACCAGTATCCGATTTCAAACTTTGGCACACTCCAGTCAATTCGATGCAATCCGCTGCTCCCGATAAAAACCTTTGTTTTCCTGTCAAACAGATGAAACCGCAAATCTGTTTTCTCCAGAAATTTGCAATGTGCCTGTCGAACATTGATTTCAGTTTTTTCTCTGGATGGGGGCGATTGCGCCCATGGCATCCATTGTTTCAATTGATCCATGGTTTCCAGCATAGCCTCATACACCAATTCCCCATCACCGGGCAAAGGCAACCGAATCCATAACCGCTCCGTTTCAAATGAATGTGGAAAATCCATTAAGATGGGGGGAATTTGTTTCATTGGCTAGACTCTCCGTTTCTTCCTGAATTTCAATCCATCTCGTCAACCTAATTTTACCGGGCAGATGAAAAAAAACAAGCCGAATCTGGAAGAGATTCGGCTGAACTGTAAAATAAACCGTATATAAAGGCAAGTTTTTCAGGTTTGGTATTTTTTGATAAAAGCTTCCCGCAATTTGTATTTTTGGATCTTTCCATTCGCCGTAACAGGATATTCTTCGACAAAGATCACTTGTGAAGGGATTTTATAATTGGCAATTTTCCCTTTACAAAATTGAACGATCTCCTCCTTGCCACACTCGACGCCTGCTTTTTTTCGCACAAACGCCACCGCAATTTCCCCGTATTTTTCATCAGGAACACCGACAATCTGACTATCCAGAATTTTCGGATGCTTATAGAGAAATTCCTCAATTTCACGCGGATAAATATTTTCTCCGCCTCGAATGATCATATCTTTCAACCGCCCGGTAATTTTATAAGTGCCGTCTTCATTTCTGACAGCCAGATCCCCGGTGTGCAGCCATCCTTCTTCATCGATCACTTCCCTGGTGGCATCCGGCATCTTGTAATAGCCTTTCATCACATGGTAACCACGTGTGCACAACTCACCCTGCTCTCCGTCAGGAAGGGCTTTTCCGGTAGCCGGATCAACAATTTTCACTTCCACATGCGGGTGTGGTCTGCCAACAGTATTAATCCGGATTTCAAAGGAATCATCCGTCCTGGTTTGCGTAATAACCGGCGATGACTCTGTCTGACCATAAGCGATCGTCAACTCGCGTATTCCCATATCTTCCGTAACTTGCCGCATAATCTCGGCAGGACAATTGGACCCGGCCATAATTCCTGTCCGCAGATGCGGAAACTTTTTCCCCCGAAAAGAGGGGTGGTTCAGTTCCGAAATGAACATTGTCGGAACCCCGTGCAAGCCTGTACACTTTTCCTGCTCCACAAGATCCAGTACCTTGCCTGCATCAAAAACCTCCAGGGGAACAATGGACGCCCCGACACTGAAACAGGCCAGCGTCCCCAGAATGCTCCCAAAGCAGTGAAAAAAGGGAACGGGAATGCATAAGCGGTCTTTTTCGGTCAACTTCATACATTCCGCAATATTTCGCGCGTTGTTGATAATATTGTGGTGAGACAGCATCACACCTTTAGGAAATCCCGTTGTCCCGGAAGTATACTGCATATTGATGACATCATGGGGATGAAGGGAAGCCTGGCTTGCTTTCAGCTCTTCGTCACTCACTTCCTTCCCCATTTCAATCAGGTCTTTCCAGCAATACATCCCGCGATACCGATGGTCGCTGAGAAGTATTACATTTTTCAATTTCGGAAATTTTTCGGATACAAGTTTTCCAGGCTGGCATTGCTTTAATTCGGGGCAAACTTCATACAACATTTCGACAAAGGAAACACCTTTCACTTCCTCTTCCAGAACCAGCGTTTCTGTATCCGACTGCTTTAACACAAATTCCAGATCATGAGTCCGGTAGCTGGTATTAACCGTAACAAACACGGCTCCCATTTTGCCTGTTGCAAATTGCATAATCAGCCATTCCGGTTGATTGGAAGCCCAGATGGATAAATGGTCTCCCTTTCTGATCCCCAACCGGATCAATCCTTTGGCAGCCTGGCAAACTTCTTCCTGAAATTTCCCAAACGTCCATCTGATTCCCTTTTCCGGATAGATCACCGCTTCCTTATGCCCATAAAGCTGTACTTGTTGATCCAACAAATCTCCCAAAGTACCATTGTACAATTCCACTACGTTTCTGCCCTCCCGTACTCCGTAGATTAGCAACCGATTTCACGCGCAATGATATTTCTCTGGATTTCCGATGTGCCTTCCCCGATTTCCGTCAATTTGGCATCACGGAAAAACCGTTCCACTTTATAATCATGCATATATCCCCAGCCGCCATGAATCTGCACAGCCTGATTGGCAACCTCCATGGCAATCTCTGATGCATACAGTTTGCAAATGGCCGCTTCTCTGATATACCTCCTGCCCTGGTCTTTCAGCCAGGCTGCTTTGTATACATAGGTACGGGCCAGTTCAATTTTCATATGCATATCTGCCAGCTTATGCTGAATGGCCTGAAATTTGGACAGGGAACGGCCAAACTGGGTTCGTTCCTTTGCATATTTCAAGGCAAGTTCATAAGCACCCTGGGCAATTCCGACTGCCATCGCCCCGATCCCGATTCGCCCTCCGTCAAGCGTAATCAGGAATTGCTTGAACCCTTTGCCGATTTCCCCCAAAATATTATCATCCGGAACACGGACGTTTTCCAAAACCAACTCTGTGGTATTGGAACTATGCAAACCCATTTTTTCATAATTGTCTATCACTTGAAAACCGGGAGCATCCGTTGGAACAATAAACGACGTAATCTCCCGGGCCCCTCCGACTTGTCCGGTTACAGCAGTCAATGCCAGATACCTGGCATAGCTGGCGTTGGTGATAAAGCATTTGTTCCCGTTAATCACCCATTCTTGTCCATCTTTTACAGCCTTTGTCCGTGTGCCGCCCGCATCGGAGCCCGCGTTTGGCTCTGTCAGACCAAATGCACCCAATGTCTTCCCTTCACACAAAGGAACCAGATACTTTTCTTTCTGTTCCCTGGTTCCAAACATGTAAATCGGGGCACACCCCAATGAAATATGGGCAGAATAGGTAATTCCTGTTGAAGCACATACCCGGCTCAATTCTTCAACGGCAATAGCAAAACTGACCGTGTCTCCCCCGGCACCCCCGTATTCTTCGGGAAAAGGCAATCCAAGTAATTTGAGCCCGGCCATTTTCCGCATGATCTCTTCGGGAAACCGTTTTTGGCGATCCCTCTCATCTGCTTCCGGTGCAACTTCTCCCTCCGCGAAATCCCTCATCAAAGATCGGATCATTTGTTGTTCAGGGGTCAAATCATAATTCATGCTCTCCGCTCCTTTTATTTATTTGTTAGCGTTTCCAATTTAATTATAGATTAATTTGTTTAGTTTATTCAAGAATTTTTAATTATTCTGATAATTATTGCCCCATAATTGCCGGAAACTTATTTGCAATGGGAGTTGAAAAGGGATAAAATTGAATCAACAAAAAACAAACGCACCCGTTTGGGTGCGCTTGTGGCTCGATTATTCCAGGAAATCCTTAAGTCGTTTGCTCCGGCTGGGATGACGCAATTTCCGGAGAGCTTTTGCCTCAATCTGGCGAATCCGCTCACGGGTTACGCCAAATACCTTGCCCACCTCTTCCAATGTGCGGGTGCGGCCATCATCCAGTCCAAAGCGCAAACGCAAAACATTTTCTTCCCGTTCTGACAATGTATCCAGTACCTCTTTCAGCTGTTCCTTCAGCAACTCGTATGCCGCGGCATCAGCTGGCGCCTGTGCATCATCATCAGGGATGAAGTCCCCCAAATGGGAATCGTCTTCTTCGCCGATCGGAGTTTCCAAGGATACAGGTTCCTGGGCAATTTTCATAATTTCCCGTACTTTTTCCGGGCTTAACCCCATTTCCTCGGCAATCTCTTCCGGCAACGGCTCCCGGCCCAATTCCTGCAACAACTGGCGGGATACACGAATCAATTTGTTAATGGTCTCCACCATGTGAACAGGAATGCGAATCGTTCTTGCCTGATCAGCAATTGCTCTGGTAATGGCCTGGCGAATCCACCAGGTTGCATAGGTACTGAACTTGAATCCTTTTCGGAAATCAAACTTTTCTACTGCTTTGATCAGCCCCATGTTTCCTTCCTGAATCAAGTCGAGGAATAACATGCCTCGTCCAACATAACGCTTGGCAATGCTTACTACCAGACGCAGGTTTGCTTCCGCCAGTCTCCGCTTCGCTTCTTCGTCACCTTGTTCAATCCGTTTGGCCAACTCCACTTCTTCCTCAGCCGTTAACAGCGAAACGCGTCCAATTTCCTTCAGATACATGCGAACCGGATCATTTATTTTAACACCTGGCGGAACAGACAGGTCATCATCCAGGTAGTCTTCTTCTTCATCATCCACATCCGAATCATCAAATGGATGGTCGTCAGAATCATCGTTGATTACTTCTATGCCTTGTTCACTCAACTGTTCAAAAAATTCATCCATTTGTTGAGAACTCTGGTCAAAAGGTGCCAGTTTTTCCATAATCAGTTTATAAGTAATTCCGCCTTGCTTTTTTCCTGTTTCTACCAGTTGTTCTTTCACCTGATCCAGATTGAGTTCCAACTCCGGATCCAATTTTTTTCCTTTGGCCAAGTTTCTTTCCTCCTCTCTGATGAACTCGTTTATCTCATCCGCACGTGCAACTGTTTACGCAGTTGTGTAACTTCCACTGACAACCTTGCGGCTTTGACGGGTTCATCAGCACGCGATAGTTGTTCGATTTGTCTCTCCTTTTCTGCAATCTGTTCCAGGAGAGGAACATTTCTTATATGTTGAACGTAATCCATCAATGCCTCTTCCGAAATATCATCGGGCAAATCCATCAGAGCCAGCCGGCTCGCTTCCGATTCCAGGGCTGAATCAGACAGCATACTGATAAAACAGCCCGGATCTTCCGGATGTCCCTGGTCGTAGTATGAATAAAGATAGGCAGCCAATGCGGCGTATTTTTCCGTAACAAAATCTGCTCCCAAATGGTTTTTGACCCATTCAGTAATTGATTTGCTCTTTATCATATAAGCAATCAAATACATTTCCGATTTTTCGGCGATCGATTGAGGCTGAGAATTCCCGATCAAGTGTTTGCTAATCTCCTGATACCCATTATTCCACGCGATGCGGTCTTTATCCCTTTTACTTTTCCTCTTTCTCCTTTTCGTTGCTTTCCTCTGTTCTTCCTTTAAAGCATCCAATGAAAGTTGAAATTCTTCAGCCAGACGGCGCAGATAATGATCCTGTTCAATGGCTTTGGGCAATTCTGCAATCACTTCAATCGCTTCAGACAAATACTTCATGCGCTGGTCTTCATCCTGTAAATGATATTTTTTCTTGAAACTTTCCAGTTTAAAAGCAGTCAAAGACATGGCTGTTGCCAAAATCTCTTCTTTAAAGGCTGTTCCTCCAAATCGCCGGATGTAATCATCCGGATCCATTCCGGCCGGCATTTGAGCCACCTTAACGGTAAGTTCTTCGCTCTTCAGCTGTTCCAATCCTCTCATCGCTGCAGATTGCCCGGCAGCATCGGAGTCATAGCACAAAATGACCGTGCCAGCATTTCGCCGAAGGATTCGCGCCTGGTTTTCATTCAATGCCGTTCCCAAAGTAGCAACGACCTGCTCTACACCAGCCTGCCAGGCAGTAATTACATCCATATATCCCTCAAACAGGACTGCTTGCAAATTTTTACGAATGTGAGAACGTGCACGATGAAGATTATATAAATGATTCCGTTTATGAAACAGTACAGTATCCGGGCTGTTCAAATATTTAGGGTGCCCATCTCCCAACGCTCGTCCGCCAAAACCAACCACCTTTCCCTGTGAATCATGTATTGGGAACATGATTCGATGACGAAAACGATCATAAAATTTTTTATTGTTCCCACGTTCCCATGATGTAATTAAACCAACTTTTTCGAGTATATCCTCTGAAAATCCTCTCGCTTTAAGAAAAGACAATAAAAACTGAAAAGATGAAGGCGCATATCCAAGTTGAAATTCTTTGATGGTCTCAGGCCGGACTCCCCTATTTTCCAAGTACTCTCGGGCAATGCGGCCATGCTTTGTGGAAACCAGCACATAGTGGAAAAGCTTTGTCGCAAGATCGAGGGCTTTTCTCATTTGCTGCCGTTCCCGTTCTTCATGATCGGGAAGTACATCAACTTCCGGCCTGGGAATGTGAATTCCTGCATTTTCTGCCAAATGCGTGACTGCTTCAATATATGTGTATTGCTCCGTCTCCATCACAAACTTGATCACATCTCCGCCCTTGCCACACCCAAAACAATAAAATATTTGCTTGTCCGGGGCAACAGAAAAAGAAGGAGTTTTCTCGGAATGGAAAGGGCATAATCCAAAGTAATTTCTACCGCTTTTTTTTAAAGAAACCGTCTGTTGAACAACGTCGACAATGTCATAATGTTTTCTGACTTGATCAATTACTTCGTCAGGAATCCTATATCCCATTCAAACCACTGCTTTCTTCAGAATTCCCAATCAAGGATCGATGGATCTGATTTACGCAACGAATGTTATCTATTCGCCAACATTCGTCAAACTCCTCCCAAACCTACCAAATTTTTAAATGGTAATCTTTGACAAAAAAGTTTGCTTGTTTTTCTTATCCTTCTATTCTACATTAAAAATTACTTCTCCTTCAAATATCCTTTTTTTACAAAAGAGGAGGATAAAAAAAATATCAAAAAAAATCATTTCCTACAAGATCTGTTTTATATGATTTATGCAATATTATTTAGAAAAAAATACCCAACTGTTGGGTATTTTTTGTAATCATTTCTTTTTTATTTATCTTATTCCTTTATATACTCTGGCATACATGCTCATTTGTTTAAAATGGCAGCCTGTGCCGCCGCCAGTCTGGCCAGCGGAACACGGAACGGAGAGCAGCTCACATAATCCAGCCCCACTTCATGGCAAAACTGAATTGACGCCTTTTCTCCCCCGTGTTCTCCACAGATCCCGGTTTTCAAACCGGGTTTCACCTGTCTTCCTTTTTCAACACCGATGCGAACCAGTTCGCCTACTCCTTCACGGTCAATGCTGATGAAAGGATTGTGCGGCAATACTCCCTGTTCCACATAAATGTGCAGGAACTTGCCCTCTGCATCATCACGGCTGTATCCAAATGTCGTTTGGGTCAAATCGTTGGTTCCAAACGAGAAAAAGTCTGCCTTTCCGGCAATTTGGTCAGCCGTAAGCGCGGCCCGTGGAACCTCGATCATCGTTCCGACCTTGTAAGAGACAGCCATCTGGCTTTGTCGCATTATCTCCTCGGCCACTTCTTCCACCAGGACACGCATCCGCTTCAGCTCCTGAACGTGTCCAACCAGCGGAATCATAATTTCCGGTTCCACCCTTACCCCTTCTTCAATACACTCGACTGCAGCCTTAAAAATTGCTTCAACCTGCATGCGGTAAATTTCAGGATAAACCATTCCCAGCCGACATCCCCTGTGTCCCAGCATGGGATTGAATTCATGGAGAGCCCGTACTTTTTTCATTAAATTTTCTTTTTGACGGTATTCCGGTGTTGCTTCCTGTCCGGTAACCTGCAGTTTGGTTATTTCTACCAGCAGTTCTTCCAGATGTGGCAAGAATTCATGGAGCGGCGGATCCAGCAAACGGATATTTACCGGGCAGCCATCCATCGCCTGGAAGATTCCTTTGAAGTCCTCCTTTTGTATGGGCAACAGCCTGGCAAGTGCCTGTTTTCTCTCATCTTCGTGTTCAGCCAGGATCATTTCCTGCACGATCGGAACTCTTTCCGGATCCATAAACATATGTTCAGTGCGGCACAAACCGATTCCCTCGGCCCCCAGTTCCCGGGCTTTTCTTGCATCAGACGGATTGTCAGCGTTCGTGCGCACAGACAGCTTGCGCTTTTCATCCGCCCAGGCCAGCAGTTCCTGGAACTCAGGTGAAAGTTCCGGATCAATCATCGGGACTTCTCCAATAAATACCTGCCCTGTTCCTCCGTCAATGGACAAGAGATCCCCTTCACGCAGCGTGATATCCTCTGTGGTCACGGTTTTGTTGCGCAAGTCGATTTTCAGCTGTTCGCAGCCACAGACACAGGCTTTTCCCATTCCCCTGGCCACAACTGCAGCGTGGGAAGTCATACCTCCCCGGCTTGTCAGAATCCCCTGGGCAGCCAGAATGCCATGAATGTCTTCCGGAGTTGTTTCGGGACGGACCAGGACAACTTTTTTCCCTTGTTTCGTCAATGCCTCAGCCTGATCTGCGTCAAATACAATCTGTCCGGATGCGGCTCCGGGTGAGGCCGGCAATCCCTTGGCCCAGGTCTTGAGGCTGGCATCGGGATCGATTCGCCGATGCAGCATATGGTCCAGCTGCTCCGGCTGAATTCGCATCAGTGCTTCTTCACGAGTCAAAATTCCTTCACGCGCCATGTTGACGGCAATCCTGATCGCTGCCTGTGTCGTCCTTTTGCCCGATCTGGTTTGCAAAATGTACAAGTGCCGGTTTTCAATTGTAAATTCGATATCCTGCATATCCTTGTATGACAATTCCAGTTGGTTGCAGATCGCCACCAGCTGCTCATAGATATCGGGCATAGAATCCTGCAATTCAGCAATCGGCTGCGGCGTGCGAATTCCGGCCACAACGTCTTCGCCTTGCGCATTGAGCAAAAATTCCCCGTACAGTTTCTTTTCCCCTGTGGAAGGATTCCTGGTAAAGCAGACTCCTGTGCCCGACTCTTCTCCCGTATTACCAAATACCATTGTCTGGACATTGACGGCCGTTCCCAGGTCATCGGGAATGTGGTTCATTTTGCGGTATATTTTGGCCCGGGTATTGTTCCATGAAGAGAAAACGGCATGAATGGACTGTTTCAACTGCTCTATCGGATCTTGCAGAAATTCCTGTCCGGTTTCCTTTTTGATCAGTGTTTTATATAAATCAATCACTTTCTTCCAGTCATCCGCATCCAGTTGTGGATCCAGCTGAACTCCCCGTTTTTCCTTTACGTCCATAATGATTTCTTCAAATTTGTAGTGTTCAATCCCCAATACGACATCTCCAAACATCTGGATAAACCGCCGGTAACTGTCGTAAGCAAAACGGGGATTACCGGTCTGTTCTGCAAGCCCGGCAGCAGTTTGGTCATTCAACCCGAGATTTAGAATCGTATCCATCATTCCCGGCATTGAAAATTTGGCGCCGGAACGTACTGATACCAACAGAGGATTTTCGGGATGGCCCAGTTTTTTTCCGGTTCTGTTTTCAAGATCGGCGATGGCTTGCGTCACCTGCTCCATTAATTCGTCAGACAAAACTTCCTCATTCACAAAAAAATCGTTGCAAGCCTCTGTGGTAATGGTGAATCCGGGAGGAACCGGCAGTCCGGCATTGCTCATTTCGGCCAGATTGGCCCCTTTTCCCCCCAACAGATCCCTCATCCCAGCATTTCCTTCGTCAAACCGGTATACCTTTTTTTCGCTCATCGGATTAGTCCTCTCTTTCTCAATATATCAAGGATTAAATTGGCTGTTTCTTCCACGGCTTTCTTCGATACATTGATCATCGTGCACCGCAAACGGCGCATCACCCGTTCTGCATAATCCAGCTCTTCCAGGATCCGTTCCATGCTTGCATAATTTGCTTCTGAATTCAGGCCCAGAGATTTCAACCGTTCCATACGGATACTGTTTAGCTGTTTCGGGTCTATGGTCAAGCCAATGATGTGATAAGGGGGGACCTGGAACAATTCATCCGGCGGCTCAACTTCAGGAACCAGCGGAACATTTGCCACCTTATAGCGTTTGTGCGCCAGATACATGGATAACGGGGTTTTCGATGTACGTGAAACCCCGATCAGGATCACATCTGCATTCAACAATCCCCGAGGATCTTTTCCATCGTCATACTTTACAGCAAATTCAATAGCTTCCACTTTTCGGAAATAATCTTCGTCCAGCTTGTGAATCAAACCCGGTTTATGCTTGGGCACATGTTTGTATAACGAGGCCATTCCATCAATCATCGGCCCCATAATATCGACATAGATAACCTGTTTTTCTGTCGCTTCGTCTATCAACCGTTGCTGCAATTCGGGAACAACGAGTGTAAAAGCAATCAGGGCGTTTTCTTCCTTGGCTGCCTGTACCACTTCCTCAATCGTTTCCGTGTCGGTAACATAAGGAATGCGCCGGATTTCGATATCCCCTCCATTAAACTGGCTGGATGCCGCCCTTACTACAAGCTCGGCTGTTTCCCCAACTGAATCGGACACTACATAAACGACCCGCTGCTGATCTGACATAGAAATGAATACCCCCTCCTTTTATTTGCATTCTCTATGGCTGTCCCAACTCGACAAATGCTCTGACGAGTGTTGTCTTGCTAATGCGGCCAATTACTTCCAGTTCGTTCTTGTCTTTGTCTATTGGCCGGACGACAGGCAGGGAGTCCACTTCATGGCGCATCATCTGCACTGCCGCATAATATAATGTATCTTCCGCATTGCAGGTAACGATATTCGGCATTCTCGTCATAACCACGCCAATCGGAATGGATTGCAAATCCTGTTTGCCCATCGCAATTTGCAGCAGATCTTTCCGTGAAACCACACCGACAAGATTGCCCTCTTTTTTTACCACATACAAGGAACCAACATCTTCCAGAAACATGGTGCAAATCCCGTCATAGACCGAGGTGTTCTCCTGCACAACGATCGGATGGGATTTGTAATCCTTTACCAACAGGTTGCGTATATGTTCGCCCAACAACTGGTTTGTTGTTTTCCCGGAATAAAAATAGCCTACCCGCGGCCGCGCTTCCAGCAAACCAGCCATGGTTAGGATTGCTAGATCAGGACGTAATGTCGCTCTTGTCAAGTTCAGCTTGTCCGCAATTTGTTCACCTGTGATCGGACCTTTTTCCTTAACAATCTCTAAAATTTTTTTCTGTCGCTTTGTAAGCTCGATCTTGCCACACCTCCCACAAAACTGTTTGCATGGTAAAAACCTGTTAATTGTGACATACTTTTAAGCTGAAACACAAATATAGTATATAATATTCCCCTCCCATATTACCAGTACAATTTTTTTCTTTCAAGTTAATTAATAATCGAATTGTAATAAAATGCCTTTATTTGTCAGATTTATTCCAAAAATATTATTTGAATTTTCCAGTAACCGGTTTCTTTCCTGCCCGGTTTCCAATGATGGTGTTCATGTTCAATGATATGAAACAAATACTTATTATTTTTAAAAGAAACCAAGAGGAACAGCAATATTTAAAAGTTTAAATGATATTAGCAAAGATTGCTGTGTAAGTTATAGCAAATGGAATACAAAATTGAATGTTATCATGCCATTGTCTTGGTTTCACGAATTTATAGACAGGAAACTGCCGTAAATCGGAAGTATTTAATGAGTAAGGCAAGTTGATAAAACCACCTGAAAAATCGCTTTAGCCCACTGACTGCTTTCTTGAAAGAGGAAATGAAATCAATTCCTAAAAAAAGCGCCTGCTTTATGCTTTTTTAGACTAAAAAAGGAAACGGCTTTTGCACCGTTTCCTTTTTATCCACACATTTCAGGCAAACACAATCCGGCCAAAGTCAGCAAACTGGCTCGTGCACTGCGTAATTTTTCTGAGCAGGGCCAGTCGGTTATTCCTGACACCCTCTTCCTCCACCATAACCATCACCTGATCGAAAAACTGATGGATCTCCGGTGCCATGGCCGCAAGTGCACGGTACATTGCTTCCGCATCTTTTTGCTGTCTGGCCCGTTCATATTGCTTTGCCGCTTCCTGCAAGCTCCGGGCCAGTATACGTTCCGCCTTCTCCTGGAACAGCGACGGATCGAACTGATCGCCTTCCGCTTTGGCAGCCAGATTGGCAGCCCGTGTAAATCCTTCGACTTCCTGTTTGAAAGATTCCCGCCCGGTTTGTTCCATCAGGACTTTTGCTTTTTCAACAATCTGAACGGGATAAGACAGATCCGCCTTCAGGACAGCATCGATGATATCGTAACGAATTTCCTCTTCCTGCAAGACGGTGCGCAACCGCAAGGCAAAAAAGTCATGCAATTCTTTCTCAACGTCACTTCGGCTGACTTTGAGCAGTCCCGTCTCTTCCAACCGGTCCAGGGCGTTTTGCCACAAACGGATCAGCGATAGCGGGTAATAATCCTCCTCCAACAGAATTTGAACGATTCCGGCCGCCTTTCTCCTCAGTCCATACGGGTCCTGGGAACCGGTTGGCTGAATTCCGATCCCGAAACTGGATACGATCACATCCATTTTATCAGCGAGGGACAGCAAACCGGCAATTCTCAATGTCGGAAGCGCGTCTCCGGCATATCGCGGCAAATAGTGCTCATACACAGCCTGGGCCACTTCCTTTTCCTCTCCGGCATGGAGGGCATAGGTTTGTCCCATGACGCCTTCCAGTTCAGGAAATTCCCCGACCATTTGGGTGGCGACATCAAACTTGCATATTTGGGCGGCCCGTTTCAATAATGCCTGTTCTGAGACCGGAAGCCGGATCGATTCTGCCAGGCCTAGCGCAAGCTGTTGTATGCGGCCTACCCGCTCTCCCAGACTGCCCAGTTCATCCTGATAAACAATCTGATCCAGTTTTTTCACCGCCTCTTCCAGCGGAACTTTCAGATCCTCCTCAAAAAAGAAGCGGGCGTCAGCCAGGCGTGCGCGCAATACCTTTTCATTTCCTTTGGTCACGTTCTCGATATAACGGTCATCTCCATTGCGTACGGTCACAAAATAGGGAAGCAGTTGGCCATTCCGGTCCTCCACCGGGAAATAGCGCTGATGTTCTCGCATCGTTACCACCAGCACTTCACGCGGCAAACGCAGAAATTCTTCTTCAAACCGCCCGTACAGGGCTGTCGGGTATTCGACCAGGTGAATCACTTCATTCAGCAGTCCCTCGTCAACGGGAATCACCCATCCGTGTTTTTCCTCCAATTGCCGCAGTTGGCTCAAAATCCGGTTTTTTCGTTGGTCTGCCTCCACCAGGACATATTGCTCTAGCAGGATCTGTTCATACTCTTTGGCTTCGGAAATGGATATGCTTGAGCCCAGGAAACGATGCCCTTCTGATTGATTCCCCGCTGTCAGTCCTGCCCAGGAAAAAGGAATTACTTCATCTCCCAATAAACACATGAGCCAGCGAACCGGTCGGATAAACCGCACACGTGAATTCCACCGCATTGTTTTGGGAAAATGGAGGTGATCCAGAATGGAAGGAATACCGTTAACAAGTAACTCCCTGGTATGATTCCCCTCATGATGGATACTGGCAAAAACGTAATTTTCACCTTTTACCTCTTTAATGACCAATTGATCTGCGGAAATGCCCTGTTTCCTTGCAAACCCCTGAGCCGCCTTGCTCCAGGTTCCATCCGCCTGTCTGGCAATTCTCTCGGCCGGGCCTTTCACTTCTTCATGCTTATCTTCCTGGCGTTCGTTAACATCAGAAATTCTTACCGCCAGTCGCCGCGGTGTGGCAAAAGTGCGGTATCCGCCGTAACTGATCCGGTTTTCCTTCAGCCACTCAGCCAGCTTTTCCCCGAGTTGGCTGACCGCTTCATCGACAAAACGGGCAGGGATTTCTTCGCAGCCAATCTCCAGCAACAAATCTTTAGACACGTGCTTCCCCTCCTTTTTGTTTCAACAAGGGATAACCCAATCTTTCTCTCCCTTCAATAAATGCTTTGGCAATTTTCCGGGCAAGGTTCCGGACTCTTCCAATATAGCCGGTCCGTTCGGTAACGCTGATCGCTCCTCTTGCTTCCAGCAGATTGAATACATGGGAACATTTCAAAGCATAATCATAGGCGGGAAAGACCAATTGTTCATCCAGGGCACGCATCGCTTCCCGCTCAAAATCGTCAAATTGGCGAAAGAGCCAGTTCTTGTCCGATACTTCAAAGGTATATTTGGAATGCTCATATTCCGGTTGGCTGAATATATCCCCGTATTTGACACCGTCAACCCATTCAAGATCAAATACATTTTCTTTTTCCTGAATATAAGAAGCAAGACGCTCCAGTCCATACGTCAGTTCAACTGAGACCGGATCCACATCCAGGCTGCCCACCTGTTGGAAATATGTAAACTGGGTTACTTCCATCCCGTCCAGCCAAACCTCCCATCCCAGTCCGGCCGCTCCAAACGTGGGATTTTCCCAGTTGTCCTCCACAAAGCGGATGTCATGCTCGACAGGATTGATCTCCAGGGCTTCCAGGCTCTTTAAATAAATTTCCTGAATATTGTCCGGGGCAGGCTTTAGAATCACCTGAAACTGATGATGCTGATAGAGACGATTCGGGTTCTCTCCGTAGCGCCCGTCGGCGGGTCGGCGGGAGGGTTCAACATAAGCGGCCTTCCAGGGTTCAGGACCAAGTGCGCGCAGAAAAGTCATCGGATTCAATGTTCCGGCCCCTTTTTCCGTATCATATGGCTGACAGAGAATACATCCCTGCTTTGCCCAATAATCCTGCAATTTTTTGATCATCGTTTGCATATTCATCTAATCCACCTCCAACAGTTTCCTCTCAAGCTTCTTTTTCATCAAAAAACCTCTCATCCCTGACAAAACCATTGGTTTTCCCATAGGGACGAGAGGTAATTCCCGCGGTTCCACCCTATTTGACCTGAAGGGTCCGCTTTCTTACGGCACAGCGCTCTGGAACTGCCTTCGCCAAATGCCTGAACCAGGCTTCCACCATCCCCGGCTCGCTAACTCCAGACTGTTTTGGCTACTCCTTTTCCCTCATCGCGCAGATCTAAAAATTTTAATTTAAGGTATAGCAAACATCTGTGAAAATGTCAACTCTCTTTAACCGTTTGCTCACCTAAGTCCACGTTTCTTTTAACTGCTTGAGCAAATGCAATGATTTCAGGCGAACAGGAAGATATTCATCGATAAAGCTCCGGATCACTTTTTCCAGCTGCTGTCTGGTTTCCTGTCTTATCTTTACCTCACCCAGCCGGCGAAGATCCACATGCAGTAAAATCCGCAGGATACGGACACTTGCGTTTGAAACCGGAATCGCTTTGGGGTCTTGCGCCTGGCAGTTTTCACACAAAAAACCGCCCTGACGAATGCTGAACCGTACAGGACGCTGACCGGCATGGCAGGATACACAGCGGTCCAGCACCGGAGTATATCCAGCCATTTTGAGTATTCTCAACTCCAGAATAAAGGTCAGGATATCAGGATCGGTTTCCTGCTCCAGCCGGTTCAAAAGAAGAACCAGCATCTCATATAAAGGTGGATGGGGTTCTTTGTCCTCTGTTGTTTTGTCAATCAGTTCCACCCAATAAGCGCCGTATGCTGTCAACAGCAAATCGGAACGCAACAGATGATGAGATTTGATAAGGTCCGCTTGTGACAAGGTCACGATGTTGCCGGTTCCAAAGGTCACAAAGTGTGCCTGGGTAAAAGGCTCGGTCACCGCTCCAAAGCGGCTTCTCGTCTTCTTGGAACCCCTGGCCATAATGGCGATTTTGCCTTGATGTCTGGTAAAAACGGTTAAGATTTGATTGCTTTCCCCGTAATCACGGGCTTTAAGGACAATTCCCTCAAATTTGTTCAACACTGGTTAACCGCCCTTTCCCGTTTCAGCCACTTTCCTCCTCATCCAGCTCCTCTTTCGCCTGTTCCTCCGATTCATGGATTGCTTCCAGGTTCTTGTATAACAGGTAGGCGTCGATACTGCCGGTTACCTGAAAACAACTCCAAACGAAATTGCGCAACTAGCATCATCCCTTTCAGTTTGAACGACTGATTTACAACTGTTAGGATGACCGAAAAGTTTTGAGAGTATAAGAAAGAAAATCTGTCACTTTTTGCATCGGCTAGTCATCATCTTCTGTATAACCAAATCTGCGCAACATCAGTTCTTCGTTCCGCCAGTCTTTCTTTACCTTGACCCAAAGGTCAAGAAAGATTTTTACACCCAGCAACCTTTCAATATCTTTGCGGGCCCGGCTTCCCACCTCTTTAAGCAGTGCCCCTTTTTTGCCGATCAGAATTCCTTTTTGCGAAGGGCGTTCGGTATAGATCGTCGCCATCACATCGACAATTCTGTTATCCGGCCGGGCCTTCACTTCTTCCACCACAACCGCCACGGAATGGGGAACTTCTTCGCGTGTCAGCTCCAATACCTTTTCCCGGATCAACTCCCCGACAATAAAGCGTTCGGGGTGATCGGTCACCTGGTCTGCCGGGTAGTACATGGGTCCTTCAGGCAAATAGAAAAAAATCTGTTGCAAGAGCGCATTTGTATTATTTCCCTGCAATGCCGAAATGGGCACGACCTCGGCAAACGAAAACCTGTTCCGGTACTGGTCAATCAATGGCAACAGATCATCCGGATGCACCTGGTCGATTTTGTTCACCACCAGAAACACAGGCGTCTTTACCTCTTTCAGGTTCTCCATGATGAACTGGTCCCCGGGCCCCGCCCCTGCGGCGGCATCCACCAGAAACAGGATCAAATCGACTTCTTCCAGGGCATTGCGGGACGTGCGGACAAGCAACTCTCCCAATTTGGACTGTGGTTTATGGATTCCCGGCGTATCCAGAAAAACAATCTGTCCTGTCTCATCGGTATAGACACCCCGGATTTTATTGCGTGTTGTTTGCGGTTTATCCGACATGATCGCAATCTTCTGGCCAATGACATGATTCATCAATGTCGACTTTCCCACGTTTGGTCGTCCGATCAAAGCGACAAATCCTGAACGAAACTTCCGTCCCAAAATCTGATTGCTCCTTTCAAAAATTGCCTGGCAACCTTCTTTTCCAAGGATCATGCCAAGCAATTCACCTCCGTTTTCACATTTATCCGTTTCTGAAGCTTTAACCGTTTTAAAAAACGGTTCCGTTCTTTCATTATAGTCGGGTAAAATGCGATTTACAATAATTGCACACCAACCACCGCCACCAAAAGTCCCAGAATAACCCCGGCCACTATCGGTTTGCGCGAAGATTGGTAGCGAAGGCGGGTACCGATCAGCATGGTCAAAAGAACCAGGACCAATAGTGTAATCAGCAGGTTGCCAATCACTGCGATCAGCAAAACGGAGACACAACTGGCAATGGAGGCAATCATGCTGGGCTCCCAAGCCTGGTGTTCTTTTCGTTGCAACCAGCCTTTTATAAGGAGAGTAAGGAAAAAATCAAGGACGACAATGACGGCCAGGCTGATATTGGCCGGGACGGTTGATTGGCTGAGAGCCAGCCTGAACAGAGAATCGAGATACGGATAAAAGACACTGATTCCGACAATGACAGCAAAGCCGGCTGTAATAAGCACGGCCCCGGCCGCCACATCTTTGGCCACTTTGGCAAGCGGATGATATTCTTTGGTCACCATGTCCGCAACGGCTTCAATGGCCGTATTAAACAATTCCGCTGACAGAACCAGGACGATGGTCACAAACAATACAAGAACTTCCACTTTACTCATTGGCAGATACAAACACAAAAGCAGCACACACAGGGCACTCAAAAAATGAAAGCGCATGTTCCTCTGGGTAACTACCGTATATTTCAACCCTTCCAAAGCATAGACAAAACTTCGCAACAGCTTGGTCAACCACATGGGACTTAGCCTCCCTTTACCTCCTGAGACCGGCAAGATACAAAATCTCCTCCTGTCGCCCGAACATTTCCTGTTCCTGTTCCGGTGATTCATGATCATAGCCCAACAAATGCAAAAAACCATGTACCGCCAAAAAGCCCAGCTCCCGCTCCAGTGTATGGCCATATTCTTCAGCCTGTTCCCTGGCTTTTGGGAGAGAGATGACAAGATCTCCCAGAGGAACGGTTTCCTCATCCTCCACAATGACCCAGTCTTCATCCGGTTCCCATAGCGGAAATGACAGAACATCCGTCGGGCGATCCACTTGACGGTACTCTTTATTCAATTCATGAATCTGTTCGTTGTCCACAATCATAACCGAAACATCGGCAGCAGAAAGATTTTCCATTTTGGCAGCTTGCCGCAAAGCTTTTTCAATTGTTGAAAGCAGTTGCTTTTCCTCTTCCTGACTGACTGGAATTTTTACTTGAACATCAATACGCAAATTCATGCTTTTTTTGCTCCTTTGAGATTTACCGGTTCATCGGGATATTCAATCCGTGAATGGAAAATCCCCTGCAACGTTTCGCAAACCGATTTCCCAATCAATTTCAACTCTTTCAGCGTGATGTCGCACTCATCAAATTGCCCGTCTTCCAACCGGTCCTGAATGATTTTTTTCACCATGTTTTCAATACGCGACGGTGTCGGCCGCGAAAGGGAACGGACAGCTGCTTCAACGCAATCGCAAATCCCCACGATCGCCGCTTCCTTGAACTGGGCTTTCGGCCCCGGATAACGGTAATCTTCCGACCGCACCTGTTCATGATCCAGTTTTTCCCTGGCTTTAACATAAAAATATTTTAAAAGGGTTGTTCCATGATGTTGGGCGGCAATATCCTGAATTGGTTTGGGAATATTATGCGCCTTTAACAGTTCCACGCCATCCCTCGTATGCGAGATAACGATGCTCTTGCTTAAGTTTGGGGAAATCCGGTCGTGCGGATTGTTGCCGTACAATTGATTTTCAATGAAAAACTGCGGCCGCTTTGTTTTCCCTACATCATGGTAGTATGCACCAACCCTGGCCAGCAAACCGTCCGCACCAATCGCTTCGGCAGCGGCTTCCGACAGGTTTCCCACAATGATGGAATGATGGTAGGTGCCAGGGCTTTCCACCAGTAATTTGCGCATTAAGGGGTGATTCGGGTTGGCCAGTTCCAACAGGCGCAATGGTGACAAAATCCCGAACAATGTCTCAAAATATGGCAAAAAACCAATCGTCAGGACTGCCGAAAAAATCGCGCCCAACATGGCGAATCCGACCGACTGCAGCCATTCCCTCAAAGTAGCCTCTGTCGGCACCATCAAATTAAGCGCCAACACAGGAACGACAGCAGCCACGGAAGAAATGAGGCCCGCCCTTAAAATCGCACTTCTCTTCCGGGCATTCGCCAGTGCATATGCTGCCGTCACACCGCTTACCAATGAAACGAAACCCAGGCGAAAATCAAACAGCATATGGTTTTCCCCATTAAAAATCACACTGCAGAAAATCGCCAAAATCACTGTGCTTACAAGCGACAGGCGAATGTTTAACAACAATGTGACCAGCATCGATCCCAGGCCAATCGGGGCAAGGTAACCAATCATGTACCACTCGAGATTCTGACCGTAGGAAATTACTTTCATTCCCAGCAACGTCAACAGCATGACCATAAACAGCAGGAGGAGATTCATATTGTCCTGATGGATTTTGGGTTCGAAACGGTAAATGTAATAATACAAAATGCCAATAATCGTCACGATAAATAACAGCATTCCCATATGGGGCAAAATGTTGGATTCTTTTTTCAACAGTCCCAGTTCCTGCAGTTTGCGATACTGGTCATCGGTAACCACTTCTCCATAAGCTACAATAATTTGTCCTTTATTGATCGGAATCGGTTTAATCGCATCCTGGACTGCCTGTTTCTGCTGCTCTGTTTGCTTCTCATCGTAAAACTCATTCACGATGAGGCTTTTTTTGGCCAGCTCGCTTACCAATGCCTGTTCATTGCTGTTTAAGGCATTTACGCTCAAATATAATTTTTCATCCACATCTTCCTGCTTTTCACTTAATTGATCCTTGCGGACCCCTTGCTGCAGAATGTCGGATACCAGCTGGCGAGTGGTCAGGCGGATCACCTGCAGACGGTCTGGAGAAATCTTCAGTAACCGCTGATAAAACGAATCCGAAAAAGTCTGCGAAAACGTGGCCTCAAATGCAGCTTTAAATTGCTTTGCATCTCTCCTGTCTTTTTCAAGCCAATCCTTCACGGTCACAAATATGCTGTCAATCTTTCCAATCTGCTCAATTGTCAAGCGATCATTTTTAATATAGACCGGTTCCACCGATTCGGCGGCTTCGCGTTTCGCCTGATTCGTGGCATAGGTATCAACTTTGGTTACAGGTGATACCACGGTGGCCGGGCTCGGTTTCCCCAGCCTGATTTCATATTGTTTTGGCAATATATGATTTATCAGCAATAAATATAACGCGATCGCAAAGATCGCGTATATGAACAGTTTTATGCGTAAACTTGATTTCCATCCCTCCGAACCGAACCAACGGCTGAACCCAGGGATCGGTTCCTTTTTCTCTTTCATGTGAACCGACTCCTTATCTGTTTTGCAATATGGAATCCTTTTCATAGGCATCGATGATTTTTTGCACGAGTGTGTGTCTTACTACATCTGATTGTTCCAAATAGACAAAGCGAATGTCTGGAATCGATTTCAGGATACGCTCAGCTTCTTTTAAACCGGATTTCTTCCCTTTCGGCAAATCAATTTGTGTCACATCTCCCGTAACCACCATTTTCGACCCGAATCCCAACCGCGTCAAAAACATTTTCATCTGCTCCGGAGTTGTATTCTGTGCTTCATCCAGAATTACAAACGAATCCTCCAACGTCCGCCCTCTCATATAGGCGAGTGGAGCTACCTCGATTAAGCCCCGTTCCATCTTCTTGCTGATCTGTTCTGTCGTCAGCATGGTGGATAAACTATCATAAAGCGGGCGCAGATACGGATCCACTTTTTCCTGCAGATCTCCCGGCAGGAAACCCAGGTTCTCGCCGGCTTCAACCGCAGGCCGGGTCAATACGATCCGCATGACCTGATGCGCCTTTAACGCGGAAACAGCCATAACAACAGCCAAAAAAGTTTTTCCGGTTCCGGCCGGCCCCACACCAAAGACAATGTCCGACTTTTTGATTGCCGTTACATAATGACGCTGTCCCAGGGTCTTGACACGAATCGGTTTCCCTTTTTGCGTAACGCCGATTTCCTCCTGGTACAGTTCCAGCAATTCATCAGCCAGACCTTTTTCCGCCAAGCGGTGGGCATAGATAATATCGCGTTCGTTTACCTGGTTCCCGCGTCGGATTAAAGTAAGAAGCACTCTGAACAAATGGTCCAGTACTTCCAGTTCTTGGGAGGAACCTTTGATGATTACCTCTTCTCCCCTCGAAATAATTTGGGCATTGGTGTTTGCTTCAATTTGTTTGAGAAAAGCATCATGGGGCCCAAACAGACTCAGCGCCTCTGTGACGTTGCGCAAATGAATTTTCTTTGTCCTGATTTCAGAATTAGGATTTTGCAATGGCTCATTCTCCTTGCAGAATCGGTTGTATTCTTGCGATATTCTCAATCACATCAAAGTGTACTTTCAAATAAACTTTACCATTCTCCAGACGCTTCTGCAAAACTTTTTCCCCTAAAATCCGCCCATCTAATCCAATTTTTTGCAATAAATCTTCTTTTGCATGAACCAATCCTTCCTGGACAGCCTGATTGACTGTCAATTTTTCGGCCATCCATTCCGCTTCCAATTTTTCAACTACCACCCACCCGAGCGGCAGCGTCCATTCTGCCAGTTTCAGAAAATGGAAATGTTCAATCACATCGACATTTTTTAAAGCCGGTTCTTTGACGAAAGGATTCTTGACGACATAGGAAAACAGATAAGGATATTGCGCCCTGTCCCGTTCACCCGTATAAACTTTTCTTTTTCTCTCCAGGGGAATGACTACACTCGACTCATACCAGACCTCTCCCCATACTTTTCCTTTGGCCCCCACGATTCTTCTCGATTTGGAATCTTCCACATCGCCGTAAATGCCGGACACCAACGTCTGTCCTTTCTGCACGACATCATTTACTTCAACGAGCGGATATCCCCGTTCAATTTGCATATCGTAAATCAACGCATTCTTGGTTGCGACCAGATGGACCGGCCCTGCATCCGGGACGGCATCAGAATCCGGTTCCGCCAGTTTCTTTTCGACTACGGTGACGACAACGCGCGTTCCTTCCACGCGATAACCTACCCACGACGCCTGGGGCAATTGCGACAGCAGCTGATGCTGAACTTCTTCCCGTTCAGGCAGACGCATTTTCCATTGCCCCGGATAAATCCCTTGCTTTTTTAACATAGCTTGTACATGTCTGGAAGGAATTTTTTCCGTTCCCTCAATTTTTACATTCCATACAAAAGATGTGAACAATAGAATCAGTATAAAGAAAAGGATAAAACCAAGCACAAAAAATTTCCTTTTTTTTATCCGTTTCCATAAAAAAGGAAAACCTTCCCTTTTTGTGATCCGTACCCGATTCCCTGCCTGTCTCATCAATTTGTAGAAAGAAAAAAACTGGGACAAGGGAATGCTCAGACGAATCCGATGCTCGTCCAACCATTCAATGTCCTCGATTGTTATTCCCGTTTGCACAGCCTGATTGATCAAGGGAGTCAATTGTTTTCCCTCACAGGTACATTCCATTTTCCCTTTCAATACTGTTGGTAACATGTTGAATGGCACTTTCGGGTCCTCCCTTTATTTCTTGTATCGGATTTCAAGGATTTGCCCTTCAATCAGAACAATCTCCGGATCAATCGCCTTTATCTTTAACTGCTCTCCTTTAATTTCCAGTATTCCGTCCTTTACCTTTATCTGCAATTCACTGAAGTTGAATTTTTCCAGCTGCAGGTAGTTTTCCACCTGCATGGCCATCGTGCCGATCATTTCAATCCGGGGAGTGTCGCCTGTTACATGTACTGGCAAGTCAAACCAATCGGATACCCATTTTCGCATCAATCCCGCCTTCCTCTCCGGGTGCCTCATCTGTTTCATTCATATGCTTTTTGATTTCCGGTTATGAGCGGATCGAGCCAATAAAAAAGCATGGGCTCACTAATCAACCCATGCTTGTATGAATCCGTTCATTTATTCATTTGTTGTTGTGCTTGGGAAACCAGGCGTTTGGTCATTTCGCCACCTACTGAACCGTTGGCGCGTGCAGTCGTGTCCGATCCCATCTTCACTCCAAATTCGGAAGCGATTTCTTCCTTGAATTGGTTCAACACCTGCCGTGCTCCGGGGACGAGCAATCGATTGGAACGGTTATTGGGCACACTGACCACCTCCTTTGTGTTAGTATTGGAAAACCAGGTCAATCCATGTACAATAGTTGTTTCCATGGGTAGAAATGGAAATAAAAAACCCATTCTGATCAGAACGGGTTAGACATGTGACCCCTGTTTGGGAATCTTATGACTCATCTGCGGCGAAACAAGGTCCATTGAAATGGTTTCAGCGCGCGGGGCGGACCCAGTATTTCTTGTAGCAGGACCCCCCGGCGCAGGTCTGAAACCGTCAATCGTTTCATATCGGCCTGCTTTTGCCCCTTTTTCTTTCCTTCTTTGCCCGGTTGTTCCATCAGGATTGATCTCCTTTCAAATCATCTCCCCCGATAGAACGGCGCATTTTTGAATCAGCTTCAACATTTTGCAGCATATAGTAATCCATAAAGCCCATTTTTCCGGAACGCAATGCTTCCGCAAGCGCCATGGGAACTTCTGCTTCTGCTTCAATCACTTTTGCTTTCATTTCCTGTTCCATGGCAACCGCCATGGCCCGGCGCTCTTCCGCTTTGGCCTGGGCAATCCGTTTGTCGGCTTCCGCCTGGTCAATCTGCAATTTGGCTCCAATGTTTTTGCCGATATCTACATCGGCAATATCAATGGACAAAATTTCAAAGGCGGTTCCCGCATCCAATCCTTTGCTCAAGACTGTATTTGAAATCATGTCGGGGTTTTCCAGCACTTCCTTGTGGCTTTCGGCTGAGCCGTTGGTGGTAACGATTCCTTCACCCACACGGGCAATAATCGTTTCTTCACCCGCTCCTCCAACGAGGCGATCAATATTGGCTCGTACCGTAACCCTTGCCACGACTTTCACTTCAATTCCATCTTTACATACCGCCGATACCACCGGGGTTTCAATCACTTTCGGATTAACGCTCATCTGCACGGCTTCCAGGACATCACGCCCTGCCAGGTCAATGGCT
This sequence comes from Thermoactinomyces mirandus, assembly GCF_013868055.1. GTDB lineage: Bacteria > Bacillota > Bacilli > Thermoactinomycetales > Thermoactinomycetaceae > Thermoactinomyces > Thermoactinomyces mirandus. Next base: position 30,232 of record NZ_JACEOL010000001.1, read on the forward strand.
GCGGCCCGTTCAAACACCAAATCGATATTTGCGCGTTGCGCGGCAATCAGGGCATCAACGACACGATCGACGTTCCCGCCTGCCAGATAGTGTGTCTCAAGCTGCGAAATATCTACATTCAATCCTGCTTTGCGGGCCTTGATCAGGGGATTGACGATACGGGAAGGGACGATCCTGCGCAGACGCATTCCGATCAAGGTCGTAAGCCCTACATAAACCCCTGAGGCCATGGCCGTAATCCACAACATTACCGGTACAAATGAAAAGAATAGGAAAATAGCGATAACCACAAGGATAATTACAAAAATAGAACCAAAGTCCATTTATTTCACCCCTTTTTGAGATCCGGAACGTTAATCTTCATTCTGTTCTGCTCTTTTTACCACCACACGTGATCCTTCAACCAGTATGACTTTCACCTTGACATCGCGTGGAATGCTTTCGCCGTCACTGACGACATCTTCCTTATGATCACCAAACTGCGCAAATCCGGAAGGCCGTAACGGGGTAAGCGTTATTCCGACCTGATTTAACAAAGCTTTTCGATCCCTGGATGATGTATAACCTTTTTCATTTGACTGAACCGTTCTTAGTATGACCCGATTCCAGGTAACTTTCCAGCCAAAAAACCGGAACAAGATCCACAGACAGATCCCAGTTATTGCCAGTGAGCCGACCAGAACCAGAACGGCAACATTCAAGTCAGGAATTGCCGCCACAATGGACACAATAACCATGATGATCCCGATGATTCCCAAAATCCCCAATGTCGGCAGCAACACTTCGATCACAATCAGGATACTTCCAACAATAAACAAAAACACTTCAAACATGCTTGCTGATCCCAGGTGCATACAGGTCCCGAAAAAAGTGGCGAAACAGCCAAGGCCTATAATGGCGGCGATACCAACTCCCGGTGAGAGAAGTTCAATCATCAAACCAAGCAGGCCGACCGCCAGAATAATCATCATCACAACGGGATCAGCCAAAAAGTCTGTAAACACCATGAAAGCCATCAACTCCTCTACATCCCGAACCCTGTTAAAAAAACAGCGTGTTGTACGAAACACGCTGCATTCGATTAACCAAGCATCTCCTGAACGATGCGATTTACCTGTCTGCCTTCTGCACGTCCTTTTACTTTCGGAATAATTGCGCCCATTACCTTGCCCATGTCCGCTTTGGAAGCCGCTCCTACTTCCTGGATGACTTGCTTTACCAAAGCTCTCAGTTCTTCTTCCGACATTGGTTCAGGTAAATAAGCGGAAAGCACTTCAATTTCGGCTTTTTCCTTATCTGCCAAGTCATCTCGTCCCGCTTTTTCATATTGGGCAATCGAGTCTTTGCGTTGCTTGACCTCGCGCATAATAACGGCAATCACTTCATCATCGTTTAATGAGCGTTTTTTATCAATCTCTTCCTTTTTTATGGCCGATTTCAGCATACGAATGGTGGAAAGCCTGTTTTTATCCTTGTTCTTAAGAGCCAACTTCATATCTTGGTCCAATTGTCTAGTCAGACTCAAAAGTCTACACCTCTCTAACGGCGTTTTTTGCGAGCCGCTTCCGATTTCTTCTTGCGTTTAATGCTCGGCTTCTCATAGCGTTCACGCTTTCTATATTCTGCCAAGATCCCGTCTTTGGCGCAAGAACGCTTAAAGCGGCGCAATGCGGCATCGAGTGACTCATTTTTACGTACACGAGTTTCTACCATGCTATTCCCTCCCTCCACGGGTCAGCTAGACCGATTTGGGCCGGCAGCCTAACAAAGGAAAAAGACCCACACATTTCAGGCAAAAAACAACAAGAGAGCGGCCTTCCCCCAGAGGAGGGTCAGCACAACAACACCTGCTTTAATAAAAATCTACCAACGATGCCCAAAAAGAAGCTTTAAGACAAGTTTAACCTTATCCTATTGCCAACCGTTGGAGACACAAAAATTCATTATACATTATAGCTTACATGGCCAAATCATGTCAAAATCAACCTGGAGGCCAGGTCATTGTCCTTCCGCCAAGCAGGTGAAAGTGGAGGTGGAACACGGTCTGCCCGCCTTCTTCCCCTACATTGTTGACAACCCGGAACCCTCTTTCATCCAGTTCAAACTCCCTGGCGATGTTTTGGATCGCCATCATGATTTTGCCGATCACCGTATGGTCTTCCTCTTTTAACTCCATCAGTGAGGAAATATGCTTTTTCGGAATCACCAATACGTGGGTCGGGGCAGCCGGAGAAATGTCATGAAATGCATAGACGTACTCATCCTCGTACACTTTCTTTGAAGGAATTTTCCCTTCAATGATCTGGCAAAAAATGCAATCATCCATACGGTTCCCTCCAATATCTCTGGATCTGTGGTATTCACCCATTTTTCCAGCTTATCATATACTATAACACGCTTCATGGAAAAAGGGGTGAAATCATTGGCACAACAAAATGTTCCCCATGAATCCCACCTTCGAAGACTGATTCGAAAAATTGTCCTGGAAGAATTAAGCCAATTTCTGCCTGAGGCAAAAAAAGCGAAAGATTCAGCTTCTTCACAGCCCGAAACAGAATCCTCCAAAAATGAACCAACTTTTACTCCGCCGCGAATGGCAGAAGATCTGCATACAGGGACATGGGCCATCTTCGGTACGCCTGAACTGGATCCCGTATACTCACAATCAAACGATCACCCACGGGCGTTGCCTGGTTTTCCGGAACTGTACCGCCCAGACTTTACCGGGTTTGATGCCCCGCCTTTTATCCCCAGGCATCCCAAGGGAAAAGCTCCCCTTGAAGAGTCTGGCGGATCAACCAAAGAAAACCGGTAAATTTATGTATACACAGTCCTTCATTCGAAGGGCTTTTATTTATTTTAGCGGTCATGCCTCTTTCCTGTCCACCATATATATAAAAAAGACAGGGAGGAATATACCGATGCCGTTCAATATTCTGGTTCCATTCGGATTTGGACTGCTTGTTTTTCTGCTGGGACTGTCCAGGATGCGGACTGGCCTGGAAAAGCTGGCTCGCGACCGGTTGCATGACATATTGCTTCAATTTACAAAATCTCCGTTAAGAAGTTTTTTCACCGGCACGGTTACCACCGCTTTCCTGCAATCCAGCAGCGCGGTCACCGTTTTGACGATTGGTTTTGTCAATGCGGGAATGCTCAGCTTTTCCCAATCGTTAGGCATTATTTTGGGAACCAATGTCGGGACTACCATCACCACTCAAATATTGGCGCTAAATATTGAAGATTTGGCCATCCCGCTCATGGTGCTGGGAGGCGGGTTATATCTGCTTCCCCATCCTGTGCTGAAAAATTTTGGTTCTGTTTTTTTGGGATTTGGCGCCATTTTCTGGGGGATTGAATGGATGCAGAGCATCGCTTTTCTGCTTAAGGAGCAAGGCTGGATTTCCTGGTTGCTTCATCATGGTGGAAATCCCATCGTTTCCGGGTTACTTGCCGGAACGGCCATAACAGCGCTGATTCACAGCAGCAGTGCATGTATTGCAATGACGATGGGTTTTTTTGCTGCTGGCGCTGTTCCGCTCCCATTTGCCATCGCCGCCGTTTTTGGCAGCAACATCGGTACCTGCATTACCGCGCTCATGGCTTCGATCCGCACGATTCCTGCCGCCAGGCAAGCGGCTTTTTCCCATCTCGTCCTGAACGTGGCCGGGGTCATCGTGTTTACTCCCCTGATTCCGGCAATCAGTGCGGTTACACCCTATTTGTCCAACGATCCGGCAACCCAGATTGCCCATATTCAAACACTGTTTAATCTGATTTGTTCCATTGCCGTACTGCCATTCTGCGATCAGTTCGCCCGCGGTATTACCTGGCTGATCCCGCAAAAATCGGCACCCATCCGTTAAACTTCAGCGTTTTCCTGAAGAATGGAAATGGCCTTATCCATCACAATTTCATTATTCCCGTAACCAAACGCCTTTTGTTTTGCCCGTGCTTCTTCAAGGGTCAGCCATTTTACACCGTTAATCTCTTCCACTTGCGGTGTTTCTTTCCCTGTCAGAGCTTCGACCAGAAAGTAGTGAACTGTTTTTTCCACTTCACCAAAATCCTGATGTTCATAAGTATATTGAATCGAGACCAATGATTGAACAATCCGGCCTTTGATCCCCGTTTCCTCCCTGATTTCCCTTATAGCTGTTTCTTCATCGGTTTCCCCCTGTTCCTGCTTGCCTTTGGGCAGCGTCCAGTGGCCAAACCGATCTTCAATCATCAGGATCTGAACCAGGCCGTTTTCTTTGCGAAATACCACACCACCGGCCGAATTCTCCTTCAACGTGATCATCCTTTCCATAACAGAAACGAACTTGAAACAAAAAAGGTTGTCAACATGCACCGTCAACAACCTTGCAATCCATCATATAACCTGAGCCGGACGGGGCGCATCATTCACTTTCCGGATAAAAGTGCCATAGCAATATTCCGGATCCACCTGATTAATCCGAACCTGACAGATTTTTCCTGTCATTTCTTCATCAGCGGGAAAAACGACTTGCAGGTAATTGTCCGAATACCCCATGTAGAGACCGCTGTCCGGATCTTCTTTAAACGGACGTTCCGGAATCACCTCAACCACATCGCCGATAAAACGCCCGGCATAGTTGCCCGTTAGCCGTTTCGACAATTCGATCAGACGCGTAACCCGTTCGTGCTTCACTTCGTCCGGTACCTGATCGGGCATCCGGGCCGCAGGCGTGCCAGTTCTTCTGGAATACGGGAACACATGCAGCTGGTACATCTTCAAGTCCTCAATGAAACGGTACCCGTTTTCAAACTGTTCCTCTGTTTCTCCCGGGAAGCCAACAATCACGTCGGTTGTAATCGCGATATCGGGCATCACTTCGTGCAACTGCAGGATTTTTTCCCTGTATTCCGCAGTCGTATATTTTCGCCGCATCCGTTTCAATACCGTATCGTCTCCGGCCTGCAACGGAATGTGAAGGTGGCGGCACATTTTTTTGGACGTATTCAACACTTCAATCATCCGGTCATCAATTTGACTGGCTTCAATGGAACTGATCCGAATCCGGTTCAGACCTTCTATTTGATCCAGATCCCACAAAAGATCGGCCAGCTTGTAATTTTCAAAGTCATCTCCGTACCCGCCGGTGTGAATCCCGGTTAAAACAATCTCCTTGTACCCGGCGTCAACAAGCGTTTGTGCTTGTTTCAGGACATTTTCCGGTTTCCGGCTGCGGGACAGTCCTTTTGCCCACGGAATAATGCAAAAGGTGCAAAAGTTGTTGCAGCCTTCCTGAATCTTGAGGAAAGCACGGGTGCGGTCGGAAAAGGAAGGTACATCCAATTCTTCAAACTGACGTTGCTTCATGATGTTTGCCACCGCATTGATCGGCTGCCGTTTTTTCATATATTGTTCAACATAATCGAACAGTTTGTCGCGCCCCTGTGTTCCCACGACGATATCAACTCCGGGAATGGCCGTTACTTCTGCAGGAGAAGTTTGCGCGTAACAGCCGGTGACAGCAATTACGGCATTCGGATTGCGCCGGATCGCCCGCCGGATTACCTGCCGGCTTTTCCGGTCACCTGTATTGGTAACGGTACAGGTGTTGATCAGATATACATCTGCCACTTCCTCAAATTCCACCCGTTTGTAACCGGCTTTCTTGAACAGTTGCCAGATTGCCTCTGTTTCATAAGCATTCACCTTGCACCCCAATGTATGAAAAGCAACGGTTTTCACTTTATTCACCTCCCAACTCGTTTCTGTAAAAAAGCATGCACGAAAGTGCCACAAGCGGAGCGGTTTCGGTACGCAAAATGCGCGGACCCAATGTAATGGGAATGGCCCCCTTTGCATGCGCCCCGTTCACTTCATCCTCGGTAAATCCGCCCTCAGGACCGATCAAAAGCAATATCTCATCCGCCTGGGACCCCGCCATCGCCTGATTTATAGGAATGCCTCCCTTTTCATAGGCAATCAGGGACAGCGGAAATTTTTCGATTTTATCAAGGATTGCATTCCACGGCAAAACCGGCAGCACCGCCGGCACCTTTCCACGATGCGACTGTTCTGCTGCCTCCTTGGCAATGCGCTGCCAACGTTCCCGCTTTTTCATTTCCTTTGGGGCATTTATTTTTACAATCGATCGTGCTGAATGAAACGGCTGAAAAGAACTGGCACCTATTTCCGTCCCCTTCTGCACAATCCATTCAAGTTTGTCTCCTTTTACCAAAGACTGGGCAATAGTAATCTTCGTTTGCGGTTCGCCTTGTGAAGGGAACTTCTCCACTACTATGCAATCAATCTGATGATGGTTCAGATCCTGAATTTCACAAACGTAATCGTACCCGTCTTCAAAGCAAACAATGATCCGGTCTCCCGGTCTGTTGCGCATCACATTCCTGATATGATGAACTTCATCCCCGGTCAATCGAACATGTGAACCATTCAAAACGTCTGCTGGTATAAAATATCTTTGCATTTGACACTCCTGCCATTTTACCATTTTTTTGCGGCAATGGCTACCCAGCCCTCCTGTTGTTTGGCTTCCAATACCTTCAGTCCGCATGAAACCAATGCCTTCTCAACGATTTCCGCTTTTTCCCTGACGATTCCCGATCCGATAAATATGCCACCAGGTACCAATACCCGCGGCAAATCATAAACCATTTTGGCGATGATTTCCGCCAGTATATTGGCAACGACGACATCGGCTGTCTCGCTTACTCCCTTCAGCAAGTCTCCTTCTTTGACAACAATCTGGCTGTCAAGCGGATTAAGCCGGATATTTTCGCCTGCTTTTTCCACTGCCAACGGATCCTTGTCAAGCGCCAGGATTTTTCCGGCCCCCAGTTTCCCGGCGACAATGCTCAATATTCCGCTTCCGCATCCGACATCGATCACGCTGGCCTGTGACGGCATATATTTTTCGAGCAATTGGATACTCAGCCTTGTCGTCGGGTGGGTTCCGGTTCCAAATGCCATACCGGGATCCATCTGGATGATTTTCTCGCCGGAACCCCTGGCTTCATAATTCTCCCATACGGGTTTGATGGTGATTTGCCCTGATACTTGTACCGGTTTGTAATATTTTTTCCATTCATTTTCCCATGATGACTCACTGACCGTCCGGACTTCAACCCTGGCAGGCCGGACATCAAGTCCGATCTGCTCAAGAGATTTCAATTTCATCTCAACCTGCCGAATGAGCCCTGATCCATCCAGCCGTTTCAGATCAGACAGGTAAGCCTTTACGATGACTCCTTCCTCCGGATAATCTTCAGGAGACAATTCAACGATTTCACCGAAATGATCTGCAAACGTACGATGGAGTACCTCCGAATCTTCGATTGCTACGCCCCCGGCACCCAGATCCTGCAGGAACTGGCTCACCGCCTCTAACGCTTCCCGACCTGTATGCACACTTATTTCCAACCAGTTCAAATGGACACCCTCTTTCGCATTGGTAAAGAAAAAACGGGCGAATGTGCCCGTTCTCTTCTTTATTCACCTCGAAACGCCTGCTTCATTTTATCAAAAAAATTGGTGCTTTGCTCCTGTTTGATGTATTCACCGCACAAATGGCTGAAATTGCGCAAAGCTTCCTTTTGTTCCGCAGTCAATTTGGTAGGAGTTACAACGCGCACTTTGACGCGCAAATCCCCTTCTCCATAACCGCGCAACCGGCGAACACCTTTTCCCTGCAGACGGAATTCAGTTCCCGTTTGTGTTCCGGCAGGAACTTTTAATTTGGCACGGCCTTTCAGCGTTGGAACAATTACTTCATCTCCCAGTGCAGCCTGCCCGAAAGTAATGGGCAGTTCACATACCAGGTCGTCGCCGTCCCTTTTAAAGAACTCGTGAGGCTTGATATAAACTGTAATATATAAATCCCCCGGAGGCCCGCCATTTTGCCCCGGTTCTCCTTCACCGCTCACACGCAGCTGTGCTCCTTCATGGATACCGGCGGGAATTTTGACATTGATCTTTTTCTTCCGCTTCACCTGACCGGTACCGGCGCAGCTGCTGCATTTCTCACGGATGATTTTACCGGTGCCATTACATACCTGGCAGATCCGCCGATTAACAATTCGGCCAAACGGAGTATTCTGGATCACTTCAGATTGTCCGGTTCCCTGACAGGTGGAACATGTCTCCGGCTGGGTTCCCGGTTTTGCCCCGGTGCCATGGCATTTGTCACATGTTTCGGTGCGTGGAATAACGACTTCCACACTTTTCCCGAATACGGCATCCTTAAACTCTACTGTCAAACGGTATTCCAGATCGGCACCTTTGCGGGGGGCATGCGGATTGCTGCGGCGACCGCCGCCAAAAAACATATCAAAAATATCTCCAAATCCAAAGTCGGCATCAAAGCCACCGCCGCCTCCGGCAAATCCGCCGGGATCAGCATGCCCAAACTGGTCATACCGGGCTTTTTTCTGCGGATCACTCAGTACTTCATAAGCTTCTTTTACTTCCTTGAATTTCTTTTCAGCATCTGGTTCCTTGTTTACATCCGGATGGTATTTACGGGCCAGCTTACGATAAGCTTTGCGAATCTCATCTTCCGAGGCGTTTCGGCTTACACCAAGCACCTCATAAAAATCGCGCTTGCTCACTGGGTCACCTCCCCTTCATAACACGAACAGCTGGAAGTCTCACAAAAAAAGGGAAAGCCATGCCAAGGCAGAGCCCCGACACTGACTTTCCGGCCGAGGAGAACTCTTTCCCTCTCTCCTCATTATTTTTCTTCGTCCTTTACCTCTTCATATTCCGCATCTACGACATTGTCATCTTTCCTGGTCCCGGACCCTTCATTGGCGCCCTGATTTTGTGCAGCCTGCTGTTGCATCTGTTCATAGAGTTTGACCGAAAGTTGCTGTACAGCTTGTTCCAATTCTTCCACGCCTTTTTTAATCGCTTCATCGTCATCCTGTTCCAGTGCCTTTTTCAATTGTTCCTTGGCCTTTTCTGCCTTCTCTTTATCCTGGGCATCCACTTTGTCGCCAAGATCCTTGATGGTTTTGTCAGCTGTGAAGATCAATTGATCAGCTTTGTTCCGGAGCTCTACTTTTTCTTTGCGTTTTTTGTCTTTTTCGGCATTCATTTCGGCATCCTTGATCATGCGTTCAATCTCTTCATCGGATAATCCGCTGGAAGATTTGATGGTAATATCCTGGCTTTTGCCTGTTGCTTTATCTTTGGCCGACACATTGACAATCCCGTTGGCATCGATTTTGAACGTGACTTCGATTTGCGGAATGCCGCGGGGTGCTGGCGGAATGCCGGTCAATTGGAAACGGCCGAGTGTTTTATTGTCGGCAGCCATTTGACGTTCTCCCTGCAGAACATGGATATCTACTGTTGTCTGATTATCAGCAGCCGTAGAGAAGATTTGTGATTTCTCTGTTGGAATCGTTGTATTCCGCTCAATCAATTTTGTAAACACGCCACCCAGGGTTTCAATACCAAGAGAAAGCGGAGTTACGTCCAAAAGAACAACATCTTTTACATCCCCGGACAATACGGCCCCCTGGATGGCAGCACCCATGGCAACAACTTCATCGGGGTTAACCCCTTTGCTCGGCTCCTTACCGATAAAACGTTTGATGGCTTCCTGCACGGCCGGAATCCGGGTTGAACCGCCAACGAGAATGACTTTGTCAATTTTGTCCGGGCTCAAACCGGCATCGCTCAGGGCACGGCGTGTCGGACCCATACACCGCTCAATCAGATCAGAACTCAATTCTTCAAATTTGGCCCGTGTCAGGGTTACTTCCAGGTGTTTCGGGCCTGTTTCGTCCGCGGTCAAGAATGGCAGGGAAATGGTTGTGGTCAAAACACCGGACAAGTCTTTTTTTGCTTTCTCGGCTTCATTTTTTAACCGTTGCATGATTTGGGTCTCATTTGGATCCTTGCGCAAATCGATGCCATTTTCCTTCTCAAATTGTTCGATCAGGTAGTCGATGATCACCTGGTCAAAGTCGTCTCCGCCAAGTTTGTTGTCCCCGCTGGTTGCAAGCACTTCAAAAACGCCGTCGCCCAGTTCCATGATAGAAACGTCAAAAGTGCCTCCGCCAAGGTCAAAAACAAGTACTTTCTGGTCATTTTCCTTGTCCAGTCCGTAAGCAAGTGCGGCTGCGGTCGGCTCGTTGATAATGCGAAGCACTTCAAGCCCGGCAATCCGTCCGGCATCTTTGGTTGCCTGGCGCTGGCTGTCGTTGAAATATGCAGGCACTGTAATGACGGCTTGCGTCACTTTTTCTCCGAGGTAACTTTCCGCATCCTGTTTCAATTTTTGCAGGATCATTGCAGAGATTTCCTGGGGTGTATATTCTTTTCCGTTGATTTTTTCTTTATGACCGGATCCCATGAAACGTTTGATGGAAGCAACCGTTTTGTCCGGATTGGTAATGGCCTGACGTTTGGCCGCTTCTCCCACCAAACGCTCGCCTGATTTGGAAAATCCCACAACGGAAGGAGTTGTCCGTCCCCCTTCAGCATTGGGAATAACCACAACTTCTTTACCATCCATAAAAGCGACACACGAGTTGGTTGTACCAAGGTCAATACCAATAACTTTGCTCATAAACTCCTACCTCCTGCCTTCACTGACAAATAATAAGTATATCATCTATTTGCTCACTTTTACCATAGAAGGACGGATCACACGATCCAGAAAACGATATCCGGCTTGCAATTCCTCGACCACAATACCGGACTCGACATCTTCTGCCTCAACTTGTGCCACTGCATTGTGTTCGTGAGGATTAAATGGTTTTCCTTCTGTTTCGATCATTGTAAGTCCTGCCTGAGACAATACATTAAGAAACTGGCGATACACCATTTCGATGCCTTCTTGCAACAACTGTGCATCCTGACTGAAGTCAGCTGCATCAAGCGCTCGCTCAAAGTTGTCAAGCACAGGAAGCAAACTTTCCAAAAGCGGAACTACTCCGTATTTCAGCGCGTCTTCTTTATCCTTGCGGGCACGGCGCCGGTAATTTTCAAAATCAGCCAGTGCCCGCAAATACTGTTCCCTGTTCTGTTCTGCCTGTTTTTTCCAATTTTCGGCGGCAAGTTTTGCTTCTTCCGCTTCCTTTTGTAATTTTGCAGTTATTTCATCTTCTACAGATTCCGCCTTCATTTGCTCCTCTTGGCTATGTAACTTCCCTTGGCCTTCCGATTCAGGCTCATCAGGAGAAGCCTGTGTCGAAGTATGCTGGAGCTCATCTTTTTCCTGATCCATCACTGATCCTCCTAAAATATTATGAAACAGGCTGTTATTCTTTCATATTCACAATGGTATGGATCCGCAAAATCGCTGTGGCCACTTCACCAGCGGTTTTCAGGGCATGTGCCTTGACGAGAAGCGGATCAACAACGCCCATTTCTATCATATCTGCTATCGTACCACGATCACAATCAATTCCCAAGGAGTCGGAGTGCCGTTTAACCTGAAATGCTTTCACGGACTCTATTTTCTCCAGCGGATTGAATCCAGCGTTGGCTACGACCTGGCTCATGGGTCTCTGGAGTGCCTCTGCTACGGCTGTCACTCCAAAACGTTCCATCCCCTGGACAGTTTCCCGGTAATGTGCCACATAATGTGAAAGCGACAGTTCCATTGCACCGCCTCCCGGAACAAACCCGCCGCGAATGGCAGCCTGTACAGCTGATGCTGCGTCTTTGGCAATCCGTTCATACTCTGCCAGGATTTCTTCGGTCATTGCCCCCACGACAATTGTGGCAAACGGTTTTCCCTGGCCGCCGATAATACGCACACGACTGATGTCTCCACCATCAACGGCCTCTTTGCACATCCCCAGGGCAGCTTCTATTTCTTCGGGCGAATTGTACAAAACATTTGTTTTCATGATCCTTGCATGGGTATGCTCAGCCACTTTTCTCAGTTCATCCTGGGGTACATTTTGAACAACCATGATCCCCGCATCTGTAAAAACACTTTCTGCATGGGAATCTACTTGACCTCCCACAACAACAAGGCCTGCTTCGAGATGAATGATATGTTCCAGCGTAACATAAAACTCTTCTTTTGATCCTTCCTGCTGGCTGGCGGATTCGTCAGATCCGTTTGCATTGTTCGGGGCGGTTTGCGGTTCAAGCGAGTCGGCCAGTACCAGTACACGAACATTTTCCTTTTTGCGCGGCATCTGTTGATTCATACGGGACCGGCTCAGGAGAACGCCAGGAATCACCCGATTCTCCACCCTCGGAAAAGCCTTGACACAGGATGAAAATTTAAATCCTTTTTTCAGCATTTTTTCCCGGCCCAATACATGAACGGCTTCAATCACTGCCAAAGTAATATCTTCATTTTCCCGGCAAGCCGTAAAAGCAATCCGTTGCAGCCATTCATCGTTCAGTTCATAAATGGGACGGGCTTTTTCACGCATCTTGTGCAAAGCAAACCCGATTCCCCGATGGATTCCTGCAATCACTTTCGTTACAGGAACTCCGCGCATTACCTGCTTCACTCCTTCGTCAACGAGCGCTGACGCAAGCAAAGTGGCCGTTGTCGTTCCATCTCCCATTTCCTCTTGTTGTGCTTTGGCTACATTTACAATCATTTTAGCGGCTGGATGTTCAATTTTCATCAGCTCCAGGATCGTGACCCCGTCGTTGGTAATCACCACTTCATTCTTCGAGTTTACCAGCATGGTATCGAGACCCTTGGGGCCAAGCGTGGATGAAACGGCCATAGCCACTTTTTTAACAGCTTTTGCATTACTTTCCAATGCCGAAAGCCGCCCCTCATCTGCTTGATAGAAATGATCACTGTCGGGCACCTGCTATTCCCCTTTCTGTACATAGGGATAGGGGTTCATGGCCTGAACCCCCACCACTTGCGGAAAAAGCCGCTTCAAACGACCTATTCGCCACAGTCAAATAATGTGTCCAGTCGTTTGGAAAAATCTTTTGCCAACAAATCAATGATCCCGATGACCCGGCTGTAATCCATCCGGATAGGGCCTAATACTCCAATCGTGCCAACGGGCTGACCGTTAAACATATACGAAGCAGAAATAATGCTGCAATCTCGCACTGCCTCCAGATGATTCTCATAACCGATGCGAACTTGCACGCCTTCCGTAGCAGGTTCAAGAAGCTGGATAATAACTTCGTTTTCCTCCAACAGGTCCAGCAAGGCTTTCATTTTTTCAACATCCTGGAACTCTGGCTGTTCCAGAATCCGGGTTGTGCCACTTGTATATAAACGTTCATCCGGCTGGGCTCGTAAAATCTGATCAAGCAAGTTGGTCAGCTTTTCAATGTGTTCAACATATCGTTGCAATTCTTCAGCAAGCTTCTTGACAAGGATTGGCTTCAATTTTGAAATTGGGCAGCCGTTCAGGCGGGTGTTGAGAAAATTTGCCCATCGTTCAATTTCAGATAACGATACTCCTTCAGGAACCTTTACGCGTTGTTGGTATACATGACCTGTATCGGTTACCAATATGGAAACTGCAGACCGATCGTAAAGAGGAACGATTTGCAGATGCTTCAATTTGCTTTCCGTTATTTTTGGCCCCAGGATAAAGGTCATATAGTTGGTTAACTGGGACAGTATTGAATTTGTTTGCTTGATCGCCTGTTCCACATGGTCCATTCGTGTTACATGAAAATCATGCAAGGCAATCAGATCCTGTTTTGACCACATATACGGTTTCAACAAATAGTCAACATAAAAGCGATACCCTTTTTGTGAAGGTATTCTTCCGGCAGATGTGTGCGGTTGCTCCAAATATCCCATTTCTTCCAGATCAGCCATGACATTGCGAACCGTGGCCGCACTGAAATCAATTCCCTTTTTCTTGGATACAGTGCGCGAGCCAACGGGTTCTGCTGATACGATGTAATCGTTGATGACTGCCCAAAGGATCAATTTCTGCCGCTCCGTTAACATCTGCCTCCCCTCCTTGTTAGCACTCATAATGAACGAGTGCTAAAATGCTATTTTTAAATTACCAAACGACCAATATGATGTCAATGTATGACATTATAATTCCACACTTCCCAGAAATGATGCAAACACATGATTGCCAAACAAAAGACCTTGATCTGTCAAACGAATCCAATTATCATCGACGGTGAGCAAATTACTTTGTTGCAAATTTTTTAAAGTTGTTGCAAAAACTTCTCCGGCGTCAATCCCGTAACGCTGGACAAAACGTGACCGCTTCACTCCTTTCAGCAGACGGAGTCCCAAAATCATATAGTTTTCCATATCTTCCGAAGTACTTACTACATAAAATTCTTCTACTGGTAAAGAGCCAGTTTTTATTTCATAAATATATTCCTCTACTCCTTTTACATTAGCATATCTTACCCGATCCACATAGCCATGGGCTCCTGCACCCAAACCATAATATTCTTCATTAAGCCAATACGTTATGTTGTGCCGGCTTTCAAATCCCGGTCTGGCAAAATTGCTCACTTCATACTGAATATATCCTTTTTTATTTAAATAGGAACGTGTCCATTGGTACATTTCCAACTCTTCGTCTTCATCCGGAAGGACCAGCTTATTTTGCTGCTGCAAAACATAAAACCTTGTTCCTTCTTCCACTTTCAGGCTGTAACAGGAGAAGTGCTCCGGTTCCAGCGAGACGGCTTCACGCAATGATTGCTCCACATCTCCGACGGTCTGTGTCGGCAGTCCAAACATGAGATCAAGGGAGATATTGTCAAACCCTGCCTTCCGCGCCTGACCGACACTTTTCCTGATCTCTCCTGCCCCGTGAATTCGCCCGATTTTTTTTAACAGATCCTGCCGAAATGTTTGTGCGCCAAAACTGATCCGGTTTACACCTTCCTCTCGCATCACGGAAAGGAGTTCAGGCCCTGTAGTACCGGGATTGGCTTCTACCGTAAATTCAAGATCTTCCGCCCGGTCCGGAAAATGGAACTTCAAATCCCGGAGCAGTTTTTTCATTTGCGCTGGAGTCAATATGGTCGGAGTACCGCCCCCGATATAAATGGTCCGGATCTGTTCCGGTTTCGTTCTGGCAGCTGCCATTTCCATTTCGAGTGCCAGCGCATCCAGGTAATCTTCAACCGGTTGCCCGTTCACGACATAAGAGTTGAAATCGCAGTAATGGCATTTATTCGCACAAAAAGGAATATGAACATAAATTGCTTTAGGGGGCAAAATCCGAACCTCCTTGACAAAAAGCCGCAAGCGGAATCCGCCTGCGGCTTTTCTGATTATTTCTGTTCATCGATCTTCAGAACTGCCATAAAAGCCTCCTGGGGAACTTCCACATTGCCAACGGCTTTCATGCGTTTTTTCCCCTCTTTCTGTTTCTCCAGCAATTTTCTTTTACGGCTTACATCTCCACCATAACATTTTGCCAGCACATTTTTGCGCATCGCGCTGATTGTTTCCCTGGCAATCACTTTATTGCCAATGGCTGCCTGGATCGGTACCTCAAACATCTGGCGCGGAATCAGTTTTCTCAATTTTTCCACCAGTGCCCGTCCGCGCTGGTAGGCACGCTCGCGGTGGACAATAAAGGAAAGGGCATCAACCACTTCGCCATTGAGAAGAATATCCATCTTGACGAGATTTGAAGCCTTGTACCCAACCAGTTCATAATCATACGAAGCGTAACCTTTGGTATTTGATTTCAACTGGTCAAAAAAGTCATAGACAATTTCGGCCAGGGGCAATTCATAAACCAGATTGACGCGATTGGTATCGAGATAGTTCAAGGTAACATACTGGCCTCGTTTGTTTTGGCAGATCTCCATGACCGCCCCCACAAAATCATCGGGAACCATAATGCTTGCTTTTACATAAGGTTCTTCCACCCGTTCAATTTCCTGCACTGGCGGCATCAGGGTCGGATTTTCGATTTCCAGCATCGTCTGATCGGTTTTGTAAACCTTGTATACTACACTGGGAGCGGTCGTAATCAACTGGATTCCAAATTCCCGTTCAATCCGCTCCTGAATAATCTCCATGTGCAACAGTCCCAGAAAACCGCACCGGAATCCAAACCCGAGTGCCTGCGAAGTTTCCGGTTCGTAGGAAAGCGAAGCATCATTCAGTTCCAGTTTTTCGAGCGCTTCCCGTAAATCATCGTAATCTGAAGAATCAACGGGATATAAGCCGCAAAAGACCATGGGATTGATGCGCCGGTAACCGGGCAGCGGTTCTATCGCTGGGTTGTCGGCATTGGTGATGGTATCACCTACACGCGTATCACGCACATTTTTGATATTGGCGCAGACAAAACCGACTTCCCCGGGCTTCAGTTCGTCCAGGGTGATAGCGTTGGGCGTAAATGCGCCTACTTCTGTTACCTCAAAGGTTTTGCCGGTTGACATCATTTTAATCGGCATCCCTTTTTTAATCGTTCCTTCCACTACGCGGGTATAGATAATAACCCCTTTGTAGGAATCATAGAGAGAATCAAAAATCAATGCCCTAAGCGGAGCCTTTTCATCGCCTTCCGGCGGGGGGACCTTTTCGATGATCTGCTCCAGGATCTCTTCAATTCCGATTCCGGATTTGGCCGATGCCAAAACGGCATTACTGGCATCCAAACCGATGACATCTTCAATTTCCTGCTTGACCCGTTCCGGTTCAGCGCTTGGCAGGTCAATTTTATTGATGACGGGAATGATTTCAAGATCATTTTCCAGAGCCAGATAAACATTTGCCAGCGTTTGTGCTTCCACTCCCTGTGATGCATCCACGACAAGCAATGCCCCTTCACATGCCTGCAGGCTTCGGGAAACTTCATAGGTGAAGTCAACATGTCCCGGAGTATCAATCAAATTCAGAATATATTCCCGGCCGTCCCTGGCTTTATATGGCAGGCGGACTGATTGCAACTTGATGGTAATTCCCCGTTCTCTCTCCAAATCCATCCGGTCCAGAAACTGTTCCTGCATTTCCCGCTTGGTCAGTGCTCCGGTCTTCTCCAGAATCCGGTCAGCCAGTGTGGATTTTCCATGATCGATATGAGCAATAATTGAGAAATTGCGGATCCGTGCTTGTTTCTCTTTGTTTTCCATTCCCGTTCCTTTCCCTCCTGCATAAAAAAGCAAGACTGCATTATTTAATTATAACAGTCTCATGGCCGGGATTCAATTGTCACAAAAGAAAGCACAAGGTGATTCCTTGTGCAACACATCGCCTATGGGTGAGAACATTACGATTGTGTCCATACAAACATCAAATCGGCCAATTTGCGCAAAACCTGGCGAATTGCTGTTCCCAACTGATTTCCGACCAGTGCCAGGTAATTGGTTCCCTCTTTGGGAGGCTGGTCTATTGTGACGGATTCATTTTTGGCGAGTGCTTGATCATCCGGTTTTCGTGTCTCGATTACCTGTCCAAATACCGAGATTTCAATTTTTCCGTCTTTGGGTGTTATCTGAATGGCACGTTCCGCTCCTTCCGTTCCCTGCATCTTGTGCATGTTGCGCTCTGCCAGATCGATCCCGACAAAAATCCCCAATCCCAGCATTGTGAAAAGAGCGATTACCTGCACCCATACGCGCATGTTCTTCCACCTCTGACACGCTTTAATTTTTTTTCTTCATTACTGGCGTGGCTTCATGGATCCTTTCTGCCAATACCTCTGCAAATACTTCGATCGACCGGAATGCCTCTTCAAATGAGTTATCCACTCCTCCAACTTCCACAAGCATACTGTTGGGGGAAAGAGACTGGTTATATTCACCGTTGTTCCCATTTGCCCGCTCTTTAATAATCACTGCACGGGACAATCCGGGATACCGGTTATTAATTTCCTTGTGCATTTCCCGGGCCAATTTCAGATTCTCTGCATAATTCTTGCTTGATTTTCCGACTACAAACGCCAGTCGTGCGTAAGATTTGCCGCCATAAGATTTGGTCGTTTTGTCCCTTCTCTGCGCATCCCGGTGCAAATCAATCAGGTACGTGATGTCGCCGTGCTGTTTCATCACCGATTGCACCATTGCCCTTGACTGCCGGTAAGCGCCGGAATCCCAGGTATATTTGCGTTCAGCCGTTACGGCGCCAATTCCCATTTTCTCCAGCACACTTGCCAGATACTTCGATACCCGGGTAATGTTCTTTTCGACATGTGTCGCCTTGCGCGGGTCCTGTTTCCCCAGTTCCGGCAAATAAGACTCCCAGAAATGTGTTGTGTAAATCAATACCTGTTTCCGCTTGATTCCGTCATTGGAGGTGCTTGTCCGCCCTTGCTCCGGCTTTTCCATCGCCTTGATAATTTCTTTTTCCAGTTCGGGCGGCGGGGGCGATTCGATCGGAATGGAAGTGTAATCCACGTCAGCACTGGCCACATCGATTTCGCTGTCGAAAAGCGCATACAGAGGAAGTTCCCTGCCCAGAAAGGTTCGGGGATCCTTGAGATCAATGCTGGTCGCCAATTCAAAAGTCATGCGGGAGACGATCTCATCCAGTCCCGCTGCCCCCATCTGTTCCTTCAGGTAAGGAAGATTTTCACCCATCAGCATTACCAGGGTTTTGGCGGATATGTGAGAAGTCACCTTGCTTAAATCGGAACCCTGCAATCTGTTTTCAGCCTGTACCATTACCCATGCGCCCAGGAAAGAAAACATCACCGCCACTGCCAGAAATACAAACACCAACACCTGTCTCGTTCTCGGACGGGCCATGTTTAATGTGAGAAACCCGCGATACCGGTTATTCATCAGGTTCACCCTTTGTTTGCTTCTCTCTCGTTCCTAAACTATGAAAAATCTAGCAAGAGTAGAACCTGTGAAATTTGAAAAAGCAGGATTCAAATTGATAGAAAAAACAACAAAAAAGCCTGTGCACAGGCACAAGCCCAGACTGTAGAAAAATATAAACAGAACCTTTGCTGTTGCAAAAATACAGTTCAACAAAAGCCTCCCGGTTAATGAAGTTCACCATACATGCGAAGCGACATTTTCCATATTGACCGACTCGTGCAAGGCACAATTGACGCTGTTGGCAATGATTTTGGCAATCGCTGCCATAAAGGAATCTACTTCTTTGGGCGTCACAATAAGATTTTGGCCCAAAGGAGAGAGCACTTCATGAATCAATTGCCTTTTTTCGTCGTCCCCCAAAGCACCAAACAGGCCCATCATGCGGTGGACGGTTTCATCTGGAGTCCGGTAGTCTTGCAGGTCTTTTACGGACGGCCGTTTGTAAGGATCAAGTGGATTGCTTTTTACCCCGTGAATTTCACGGCCCAAATGAGCAGTGACAAAATCGATCGTATCGAAGGCAATGGTAACCGCATCCACGACTGTGGGCACGCCAATTGCAATCACCGGGATGCCCAGGGTTTCTCTGGTTAAGGCTTTTCGTTTGTTTCCAACGCCCGATCCCGGATGAATCCCGGTATCTGCTACCTGAATGGTAGTGTTGACCCGCGTTAATGCCCGGGAAGCCAGCGAATCAAAAGCGATGACAAAATCCGGCCTAGCTTTTTCCACCACTCCCTTGATGATGTCACTCGTTTCGATGCCCGTCAGTCCCAATACCCCGGGGGACAATGCACTGACCGGGCGATAGCCTTCTGCCACCGCTTCCGGTTCCAGTTCAAACAGATGGCGGGTAACCATGGTATGTTTTACCACCAGCGGACCAAATGCATCTGCGGTCACATTCCAGTTTCCCAATCCTACAATGAGACAGGAATCATTGGGGCCAATCCCTGCTTCCTGCAAAAAACGCTCAAACTGGTCGGCAAAATGACCGGCGACTTTCTGGCCGAATATGGAATCTCTCGACCTTAGCCCCGGCGCTTCAATTGTCAGGTAAGTGCCCGGAACCTTTCCTATTTCCCGGGCGCCCTGCTCATTTTTGATCCAGATCCAGCTGGTTGTAATTCCTCCATCAGTGTTTTCCCAGATTTGCACTCCCGGAATAGAGCTTCCGTCTGACCGCTTTTTGGCGGCCATCTCATGGGATTCCCGAGCCAGGTCAGTCCGGACAGTATATTGACTCAAGTCGATCTGATGTTCTTGCGGACGATTCTGATTCATGCATTTTGCTCCTTCCATCACATCCCAGACTTAGTCTGCCTCAAGCAGTTTTATTTATTCTCCTGCCCGATTATTGCTTTTTATACCTTCACGTGCTAGAATATTGCATGTTGCACTAAAGGGATGCGGAATCCTTTTTAATGGGAGGTGAATGACTTGGCAAACATCAAATCCGCAATCAAACGCGCCAAAACCAATGAAGTGCGGCGCTTGCGCAATTCTTCCCAGAAATCGGCAATGCGTACCGAAATAAAAAAATTCTTGACTGCCGTAGAAAATCAGGATAAAGAGCAAGCAACAATTTTGTTGAACCAGGCAACCCGCAGTCTGGACAAAGCTGTCACCAAAGGATTGATCCACAAAAACACTGCTGCTCGCAAAAAATCCCGTCTTGCTAAAAAATTGCAAACCATGAATGCATAAAACATATTTTTTCCCTATAACTCGGCTCATCCATCAAAAAAGATGCCATTTGAACAGATTGGCATCTTTTTTGATGGATAATTACAAAACTCCCATCGCCTCTTTCATTTTACGCAATGTTTCCTCCGCAACAGCATTGGCCTTTTCTTTTCCTTCTGCCAACACCTGATCCAGAAGGGAGGATTTTCGAATCTGATAGTAACGCTCCTGAATCGGCTGCAGATGATCTACCGTCACTTCGATCAGATCTTTTTTAAACAATCCGTAGCCGACCCCTTCATACTGTTTTTCCAGTTCTTTGATCGACTTTCCAGACAGCGAGCTGTAAATGCCCAACAAATTGCTGATCCCGGGTTTGGTGGCCGGATCATGGCGAACCTGGTTTTCCGAATCGGTCACCGCCCGTTTCAATTTTTTCTCAATCATTTTTGGATCATCCAGCATGGCGATATAGTTAAAAGCGCTGTCTGCACTTTTACTCATTTTTTTCTCCGGATTGTCCAGGCCCATGACCCGGGCACCCACCTGGCCAATCAAGGGTTCTGGAACCGTCAGCACTTCCTGGTAATCCCGGTTAAACCGCTCCGCCAGATCCCGTGTCAGTTCCAGATGCTGTTTCTGGTCTTCACCGACCGGAACCTGATCCGCCTGATACAACAGAATATCTGCCGCCATCAGAACCGGATAGGTATATAAACCGACCAGTGCCGAATCCGAACCTTTCCCTTTTTCCTTAAACTGGATCATCCGGTTCAGTTCACCGACACGGGCGACGCATTGCAACAGCCAGCAGGCTTCCGAGTGCGCCTTAACCTGTGACTGGACGAACAGAGTTACCTTTTCAGGATCAAGTCCTACCGCCAGGTACATGGCAACCACATCTCTGGTCCTTTCGAGAAGCTCTTCGGGATTTTTCGGGATGGTGAGAGCGTGCAGATTGACAACACAGAAATAACAATCTGCCTCATTCTGCAATTTCACAAACTGTTTGATCGCACCCAGATAATTTCCCAAATGCAGCATTCCCGTCGGCTGCACACCGGATAAAACGCGTTTCATCCATACCACTCCTTTGCAAGATATAAAAAAACCCGCCCCACCAAAGGGACGAGTTTACTCGCGGTACCACCCTCGTTCATCCGCAGGCTCCCCCGCGGATGCACTTTCCAAAATAACGGTTTTGTCCGTTTTTTCCTACAGGAGATTCTCTCCGTTCAGAAAACCAGCTCCAAAGTCCATTCACACAGTTTGCTGATTGGCTCGCACCATCCGCCAACTCTCTTGACAGCCTCCCTGTGCTACTACTCTTTTTCAACGCTGTTTGAGATATGAACTTTTGCTGACCGCAAAAAACAGGTTATATTAAGCTATATTCTCAGGCAATCATCTTTAAAAGTCAAGCATTCTGTGTCAGGATTCCTGTTAAGGAGTCTGAAAATATGGCTCTATCCTTGCAGACCGTTTTGCCGCCGCTTTTGTGACTTTATTGAGACGATTTAGTCTGGCAGCTTTTAAACAAACGCTTGATGAATGGAAAGCAATAACCGTTCAACAGCCAGCACCTTGTCCATCTTGCCCGATTTAATTTCCTGATCTGCCAAAATAGCCGACATCAAGAGTTGGCACAGCTGGGATTCCGAAAACCTGGCCCCATGCCTGAGAGCAAGTTTGACCGGATAGGGATGCACTTTCAGAAACCGGGCCATTTCCTTGTCGGACATCCCTTTTTTCGCCAATGTCTTTACCTGCAGCATTAACCGGAACTGGCGCACAATCAGGGCAAGAATCCGAACCGGCTCTTCCTTTTGGAACAACAGGTCCTGCCAAATCATGAATGCCTGGCCGATCTGGCGTTCGGCTATTTTTTCCGTCAGCTTGAATACATCATGTTCCAATGTACGCGGAACCAGCATTGAAACCGCTTCCGCCGTAACCGTGCCTTCCTTTCCGGCGTAAGCAGCCAGCTTCATGCACTCCTGATTCAGCAGTTGCAAATCGGAGCCCACCAGAAGGATGAACTCTTTCAAAGCTGCAGTATCAATGTGGACATCAAGCTGTTTAAAGCGCCGATCCACCCATTGCATCAGCTTTTTGCCTTTCAGGGGGGAGAATTCGATGGTACAGGCTTTCTTCAGCAATGCCTTTACCACTTTTTTGCGCTTGTCCAGTTGTTCGGAGTTAACCGTAATTACGACAATACTGGATGAAAGAGGATCTTCCAGATATTTGAGAAGGGAATCCAGGTCATGTTTGAGGCCGGTTTGAGTCTTTTTTGATGTAAGAAATTGTGCATGGTTACCGACAATAAAGCGGCGGTCGCCAAAAAAAGGAAGGGTTTCGGCTTCCTGAACCAGCGTTTGCACCGGTGTCTCCTCCAGATCCAATGAGACAAAGTTGCCAAATGGATCATCAGACGGCATCCATTTCTTTTTCATCCATCGCACAGTTTCTTCTATCAAAAACGATTCCGTCCCAAAGAAGAAATAAAAGGGATATCGTTCCCCTTTTTTCAGTTTCTGCAAAGACTGATCCACTTTTTACACCTCTTGCTCTATTGAACTTCTTGCTTCTTCACCACATCTACCGTTATGATTTCCGGAACTTGCCGGTCAGCATGGATCAGCGTCACTTTTACCACCTGATCCGTTAACCACTCAATCTTTTGCAATTGAAGCTGTTCTGAATTGAATAATCGTTCATACTGCAGTGCACCATCCGCCCTGACAACCACCAGTTTCCTCTCTTTCCATTCTGCGCGATAAGTTTGGTTTGGCGACCATATGACGGAATTTGCTTTTTCCATATTCGCATCTTTTTCTTCTAATTGTGAATATACACCTGCTTCATTCGTATCCCCCATCTTTTGTCCATTTTCAAGATCAGAGGATTGAAACTTCATTAACGCAAACAGGCCGGCAAAGCTTACGATCACCGCCGCGGCCACCGCTCTTCCCACAGACAGCCACCTGGTTCGGCTCGGGCTGCTGACTGTTTTCGAACGGGATGTTTCCTCCCTTTCAATCTGATCGAGTACTTGCGGTATCACACTATGCGGAGGATCTGTCCTGGGAAGAAGGGACAATTGACGGGAAACTTCCATCAATTCATCGGCATTCTGTCGATCTTCCGTCGATTCTTGCAAATGCTTCTCAAGCATGCTTTTTTCCAATTGGGACAAGTCATTATCCAGATTCCTCTGGGACCATTCCATTATTTTTTCATCTGCCATGAGAAGTCCCCTCCTTCCTGGTATTCTGACAGCCATTTCTGCAACTGTTTTCGTCCCCGGAAAAGGTGAGATTTGACCGTATTGAGCGGCAGTCCCATTGCTTCAGAAATTTCCTTGTAATTGTACTCCTGTACATACCGTAAAATAATGGCTGTTTGCTGAGGCATGGGAAGGCGTCGAATTGCCTGCTTCAAATCGGAGATCACTGCCCCCTTTTCAACTTCTTTTCCTGCATTGCGGTCTTCACGAATTGCATCTTCTTCCATTAAGACCACCTTCTTCCGTTTGCGGAACATATCCATACAAACATTGGTCACAATTCGTTGGGCCCATGTATAAATCATTGCCTCTCCCTTATATGAAGGCAGATTTCGATAAACTTTCAGCAGAGCCTCCTGAGTTGCATCCAGCGCATCCTGTTCGTTTCCCATCAGATAAAAAGCGGTACGGTAGAGCGGTGTTTCCAACTTGCTCAGGATTTCAACCATTGCCTTTCGCTCCCCGGCTTGTGCCCGCTGTATCAATTCCGAGTCAAGCAAATAAATACCCCCTATATTTATTGACCTGTTTCCCATCATGTAAGTTGCAACAGGAGATATGTATAAAAGTAGTATATAGAAAAACGTTGTTGTTTTTAATAAGGAATATTACTTTTCCGGATCAATTATGGGAACTGATTTTTACGCTTCTTTTTCCGACTTCAAAAATCACCGCTCCATGCACATCCGTCCGCCAAATGGAAATTCCCCTTTTTTTCAGGCGGGAGATGATTTCGGGAGCGGGATGGCCGTACATATTGTTCTTTCCGGCAGAAATCACGGCATACCTGGGACCGAGTTCAGAAAGCCACTGTTCATGAGTAGAGGTTTCACTTCCATGATGGGCAACTTTCAGCAAATCGATTTTCGGCCAATTCCAGCGCCTGAGCAATCTTTTTTCCGTCTCGACCCCGATATCCCCGGGAAGCAGAACCTGAAAGCCGTGAACTGACAGCAGAATGACAACCGAATCATCATTGGTCTCCTTCCGGTCTTTAGCCCCCACATCCGGTTCCGGATGCATAAAAGTCAGCAAAACCCCTTTATCAATCTGCCATGTCTTCCCCGTCCTGGGCACATTAACGGGGATCTCCCGTTTTCCCAACTCCATCATAATTTTATGCTCAATCTCATTTCGCGGTAAATGGAAATTACACACCACGCTTCGTACCGGAAACCGCTCTATCACATCAAGCAAGCCATTAATATGGTCTGTATCGCCATGTGTCATGATGAGCAAATCAATTTGCCTGATTCCGCGTGACTTCAAATATGGCACAATGATATCAGCGCCCGCTTCAAACGGATCTTTGCGTTTTCGCCAGCTTTCCCTGGCAAAAACAGCATTTCCCCCTCCGTCGATCAGGGCGGTAAATCCATTTTCTGTTTCAATCACCGTCGCATCGCCTTGTCCCACATCCAAAAAGGCCAGACGTACTGTGTAAGGGTCTTTTCCTGTAATCAATACCGCAATCAGGATGGACAAAAGCAAAACACTTCCCGCACGAACCGTTTTTCGGCCATGCGGCTGAAGCCATCCCCACAAGCCAAGGGCAGTGGTCACATAATAAAGAATGATCCACCACCCGGGCGGAGATCTCCATGCCAGATGGAATCCCTGCCATCTGGTCATCCATTCTGCAAGAATTTGTACCGACAAAATCATCCCTTGCAACAGACCGGCCAGCAATTGCGCCCCTGCTTCAAAAACCAGCCCCCAGACCAGCGATACAAAAGCTGACGGAAGAATCACAAAACTGAACAAAGGAACCAGCAGGAAATTGACCAGCCAGGAAAGGACGGAATATTCATGAAAATGATAAATAACGACAGGAAAGGATAACCATTGGGCAATAAAATTGCTCGCGGCAAGATAACAGAAAGTTGGTCGGGAAACAGGCAATCTGCGGGCAATCGGTTCCGTCAGGGTAATCAGCCCGGCCGTGAGCATAAAACTCAGTTGGAAACCGGCCTCGAAGATTTGATAAGGATTCCACGCCGATTGAAGTAAAAAAGCAACACCCAAAAAAGAAAAACTGTCTTTTGGTTTCTGAAAAAACAGTGAGATCATGGCCAGTCCAGCCATGATCGTCGCACGGACAACTGGTGCATCAAGTCCGGCCAATACGGCATAGACAGGCAGAAACAACAGCACAAACAGTGCCGCTTTTTCCCTGGTTAAACCAATCAATTTAAAAATGAAATAAACTGCTCCTGCCAGCACAGTAACATGTAATCCCGAAATTGACAACAAGTGTACTATTCCAAGGGTAGAAAATTGCCTCTCCCAAGCAGGCTCCACTTCCGTTCTTTCTCCCAACAGAAGCCCTTTCAAAAAACCGGCCACCGACTCGTCATACAGGGCATCCAGTTTGCCGGACAACCGCATTCTCCATTTTTCAATCCACACAAGCGGATGCATCCTGGTCTCCGTAACTGCCGTTACATTTTCAAACCTTCCTTTGCCGATCCAGTGAATCTGGTGGCGAAACAGATAGGCCTGATAGTCCATCCCGCCCGGATTGCGCGGTTTAGCCGGTTTTTCCAGTCTGAGTGAAAGCCGGATCACAGACTGGCTGCGCAACTGTTTGGCGGCCTTTAACTCCTCTTTTGTCCCGAGACGGATAAAAACCTGAATTTTTTCTCCTTTCGGGTAGAGATCAGTGCGGCCATGGCACAGACTGTCCAGCTTCATGGCGAAACTTAGCGCATCGCCGTCTACCCGTGGGGAGGATTTAATTTTCCCCAGGGCCGTCAACTCTTTTCCGGCTAAAGCTAGCGAAATCCGGCTGACATTTTTCTGATCCACCCAGGAAAAATGGGCTGCTGCCAGAAACAAGGCAGCTGTAAAGACAAGAATTGCACGCCCTTCCCGGAACAGGTATTCATACAGCCCGCCCACAACAACAATACAAATAGCCAATCCCAGATAAAAGGCCGGAGCGGAGTCCATCCAAAAAGCTAATACAATTCCGCTTCCCCATCCAAATCCGGCAGCAACAAAGGGGCGCTGCAAACCAATTCCCTCCCAATCCACACCTCAACTCCGGACTATTTCTGCCAATTTTTACTATTTCCTCCTGGTTTTGAAGATGAATTGAACGATTTCTGTCAAATTTTGTTGCCAGGCAGAAAAAAAGCGCGGTTTCCCGCGCAGAGTCATTAATATGACATGCCGAAACGGAGCGGTATCTCCGAACATCACCTTCAGCTCAGGCCGCACAGTCAACCATGAAAGTGCAATTTCTAAACCGTAGGCAGCGTGATTCCTTTCTGGAATTGATACTTTCCTTGTTTTACCCGATAAGAAACCTCACATACCTCATCACTTTCCAGAAAGAGGATCTGGCAAAGCCCCTCATTGGAATAGATTTTGGCCGGCAAAGGTGTAGTGTTGGAGATTTCCAGCGTCACATAACCTTCCCATCCCGGTTCAAGCGGAGTAACATTGGTAATAATGCCGCAGCGGGCATAGGTAGATTTCCCGACACAAATCGCCAGCACGTTTTCCGGGATCCGGAAATATTCCACCGACCGCGCCAGGCCAAAGGAATTGGGAGGGATGATACACACATCCCCCTGATAATCCACAAACGAATTGAAATCAATTTTTTTGGGATCGATCACTGAATTCAAGGCATTATGGAAAATCTTGTATTCATCCGAAACACGCAAATCATATCCATAACTGCTCAAACCATAACTGACCGCTTCACCCTTTCCGACATTCCGATCAATAAATGGTTCAATCATTCCATGTTTTTCTGCCATTTCACGTATCCATTTGTCTGATTTGATCGTCATTGTTATAAGAACCCCTTCTAACTCTGTTTTTTCTTTCTCATTTTACATGATGATGGCAGAAAGAAAAATGTCCCCTTTTGGAGGCGAATTATTTTCCAGCAAAAGAAACGGTCACTTTTCTGTCAATGGCTTGTGCCAAGTCCGCGATCAGATCATCGGAATTTTCCAGTCCGGCAGAGAACCTCAACAATCCGTCGGTAATTCCGTGCCTTTTTCTTATCACGGGGGGAACAGAAGCATGCGACATTCTGACAGGATATGACAAAATGCTTTCTACGGCTCCCAGACTTACGGCAACGATTGGCAGCCGGACGCGTTTCAGGATCTGCTCCGCCTTTTCCCTGTTGCCCACATCAAAAGAGAGGACCGCCCCGTGTCCGCTGGCCTGTTTACAATGCAAAGAGTGGCCTTCATGTGAGGGCAGGCCGGTATAATATACCTTTTTCACATCGGGATGCCGTTCCAGCCATAAAGCAATTTTTTCCGCATTTCTGGTGGAACACTCCATCCTGGCCTGTAATGTTTTCAGCCCCCTGAGCAGTAACCATGAGTCATGGACACCCAAAATGGCCCCAAAATCATTTTGCAGCCGTCCCACCTGTTCAGCCAGTCCCTTGTCCCTGACCACTACCAATCCGGCCACAACGTCGCTGTGGCCGCCGATAAACTTGGTGGCACTGTGGATGACAATATCCGCTCCCAATAGCAGTGGACGCTGATAACAGGGACTTAACATCGTATTGTCCACAATGGTTAACAGCCGATGCGCCTTTGCGAGTTGGGAAATGACGCGCAAATTGCTGACTTTCAGAAGAGGATTGGAAGGAGTTTCAACATATATGGCTTTGGTGGCCGGCCGAATTGCCTGTATGATCTGGTCGATTTGAGTGGTGTCCACAAAAGTTGACTCAATCCCCAGTCGCTGAAACACCCGGGTCAATACCCGATAGGTTCCGCCATAAACATCCCGCGACACAATGAGGTGATCTCCGCGCGAGAATAACAGAAACACCGTTGAGACCGCTGCCATGCCGGAAGCAAAAGCAAAACCTTTACAGCCTGATTCCAGTTTGGCAATCGTATTTTCCAGCGCCTGACGAGTGGGATTGCCCGAGCGGCTGTAATCAAACTGGCCAGGCTGATCAATCTGCTGATGAAAAGTTGAGGTTTGGTAAAGGGGAATGCTGGCCGCTCCTGTCACCGGATCAATTTCGTTTCCATTGTGCAAAAGCCTTGTCTCAAAATACATGTTTGTTCCTCCTTTTATTTCCAGCCAGTTTGGATGGCTGCCTGCTCCAACGCCTGATCAAGATCGGAAACCAAATCATCAATATGTTCAATCCCTGCGGACAATCGCAACAAACGGTCACAAACCCCCGTTTTTTCCCGGATTGCCGCAGGAACATCGGCATGAGTCTGCGTTGCGGGATATGTCAGCAAACTCTCCACACCCCCAAGACTCTCCGTAAATGCAATCACTTTCAAATTTTTCAGGAAATGCGGCACCTGGCCGGCATCCTTCACCCGGAATGAAATCATGCCACCATATCCCCTGGCCTGTTCGTCCAGGATTTTTTTCCCGGCCGGGTCAAGAGACGGATAGAACACCTTATCCACCAGCCGGTGTCTTGCCAGAAAATCTGCCAGAAGCTGTGCATTTTGCTGATGTTTCTGCATGCGAAGCGCCAACGTTTTCATTCCTCTCATCAACAACCAGGAATCAAGCGGTCCCAATGTTGCCCCGATTGAATTCTGGACAAACCGGATTCGTTCCGCCAATTCCTTTTCTTTTGCCACAATAAGACCTGCCAGTACATCATTGTGCCCTCCCAGATATTTGGTAGCACTATGGACAACAATATCGGCCCCCAGTAAGAGAGGCTGCTGGAAATATGGAGTCATGAACGTATTGTCTGCAATGACGCACAGCCCCTGTTTCTTTGCCCATTGGCAGATCGCTTTCAAATCGATGACCCGCATGAGCGGATTGGTCGGGGATTCGATGAAAATCCCCCGGGTATTTGGCTGAAGCGCCTTTTCCACTTCCTCAGGATTGCGTAAGTCGACAAAAGTAAAGGATAAACCGTAATGGGACAATACTTTCTGAAACAGGCGGTAGGTTCCGCCATACAAGTCAATTGAAACAATAAAATGATCCCCCTTTTTAAACAGACCCATTACCGTATGAATGGCTGCCATGCCGGAACTGCACGCAAACCCCTCGTCACCGCCTTCCAGACGGGCAATGCTTTCTTCAAGTACATCGCGCGTCGGGTTTGCCGTTCTCGCATAGTCATAGCCGGTGCTTCCCCCGGATCTATGTTCATAAGCAGTTGAAAAATATACCGGAAAACTGACAGCGCCAGTTCCTGTTTCCTTTTTCGTGCCGATTTGAGCCAGTCTTGTTTCCAATCTCATGGATGTTCCCCTCCTGATGTTGATCAATGTAAAAAGCCCCTTCTGCAATAAGAGAAGAGGCTTTTTATCCCGGTCAAGTCAGCTTCTTCCCTTATCTCTCAGAAACACAAGGCTTTCTGCAGGAATTAGCACCTTCCGGTGAATTGCCACCGAGGTTGCCGGGCTTCATCGGGCCAGTCCCTCCGCCGCTCTGGATAAGAGAAATTTCATAAACATATTCTGTTAACATAATTTTAAAACAATTATATTTGTTCTCCCGAAAAAGTCAAGTTTTATATCAATATTGAAAGAAATGACACTTCATTGATTTTGCGCAATCTTATCCATTACAATGGATTTGAACAGTCGGAAACTTAATTATACAGGGGGTAATGCCGGTGTCAAAAAATCAAGCGATCATTGACCTAACAGCCAAATACGGAGCCAACAACTATTACCCGTTGCCCATTGTCATTTCGAAAGCGGAGGGAATCTGGGTCGAAGATGCCGATGGAAACCGGTACATGGACATGTTAAGCGCTTACTCTGCGCTGAACCACGGACATCGCCATCCACGTCTCATCCAGGCATTAAAAGAACAAGCCGACAAGGTTACACTTACTTCCCGCGCATTTCATAACGATCAACTGGGCATTTTTTATGAAAAAGTGTCAAAATTGACTGGAAAAGAAATGGTATTACCCATGAATACCGGTGCCGAAGCTGTTGAAACTGCTCTCAAAGCGGTACGGCGCTGGGCCTACGATGTTAAAAAAGTTCCTGACAATCATGCTGAAATTATAGTTTGCACAGAAAATTTTCACGGACGAACCATTACAGCTGTTTCCCTGTCGTCGAATGATGAATACAAGCGCGGCTTTGGCCCGCTGACTCCGGGTTTCAAAGTTATTCCTTACGGCAATATCGAAGCGCTTACAAATGCGATCACACCGAACACCGCAGCTTTCCTTCTCGAACCGGTTCAGGGAGAAGCAGGTGTTATTGTTCCGCCGGAGGGGTATCTGAAAGAAGCCTTTGAAATTTGCAGGAAGAACGATGTTTTGTTTGTTGCCGATGAAATCCAGACCGGTTTTGGCCGGACAGGGCAGCTTTTTGCATGCGATTGGGAAAATGTAAAGCCGGATATGTATATTATGGGAAAAGCCCTGGGCGGAGGAGTCATACCCATCTCCGCCGTTGCTGCTGACCGGGAAATCCTTGGTGTATTTGAACCTGGCTCTCACGGTTCCACCTTCGGGGGAAATCCGCTTGCCTGTGCTGTGGCTATTGCAGCAATGGATGTTTTGATGGAAGAGGAACTGCCAAAACGGTCACGGGAGCTTGGCGAATATTTTATCAAGGAACTCCGCAAAATCAATCACCCGGCCATTAAAAAAGTGCGCGGAAAAGGCCTGTTTATTGGCATGGAACTTTATGAACCGGCACGCCCGTATTGCGAAGCCCTGATGAAGGAAGGACTGCTGTGCAAGGAAACGCACGAAAACACGATTCGCTTTGCACCTCCTCTGATCATTACCAGGGAAGAACTGGATATGGCCCTGGAAAAAGTGCGCAAAGTGATGAGCAGATAATCATGCTTCTATCAAGCGGAATCTGATGTTCCACCAGATCCCGCTTTTCTGTTATGACAGGATGATCTGGTCTCTAAACTGATCCAGCATTTTTTCCCCAATTCCCGGAACCTTTGCAATTTCGTCCACACTTGAAAAAGGGCCATTTTCTTCACGGTAGCGCATAATGGCCTGCGCCTTTTTGGGCCCTATTCCATCAAGCTGCTCCAACTCTTCCGCTGTCGCTGTATTAATGTTGATCTTGCCTGTCTTTTCACTGCCATCCGCGGGAATCGACTGTCCTGTCCAGGCACTCCCGTTCACCTCCTCCCCCTTTTTGGCAACATACACCACTTTTCCGTCTGACAGGCGCTCAGCCAAGTTCACTCTCATCAGATCCGCTTGCGGCAAAGTTCCCCCGGCCATCCCAATGGCGTCATGAACACGTGAATTCCTGTCAAGCCGATATATTCCCGGTTTTCTAACAGCCCCTTTCACATCGACAACCACCCATTTTTCCTCCCCGAACGAAGAGGATTGCTCCGGCTTCCGTTCAGTAACCACAGGTTGATAAGGAGTTAGTGGCGTTTCGGAAGCTTGCGCCGGTTCTCCCTGCCGCCACAGGAAATACAGGCAGATAACCAGAGCCAGTCCCAATCCCGCCGACACAAGGACCAGCTTCTTTTCAAGCGATGTCAAATCCCATTCCCACTGGACCATACTTCCACCCTCTCACGATTGACAAAAATAGCCATGATTTAACAAACAATTCCATAAACCTGTCAAAAATCCTCTTTAATTCATTGAAAAAAAGACAATGTTCAGGACTCCGTCTGGTCTTCTGATTCACGGATTTTTTCCAGGATTCTGACCGTTCCCTGTCCTCCATCTACCACAATCCGATCGCCTGTCACAAGCTTTGCTGTGGCATCCCCGCATCCGACTACAACCGGAATGCCAAGTTCTCTTGCCACAATAGCAGCGTGGGACAAGGGAGCCCCTACATCCGTCACAATTGCGGCAGCTTTGGGAAAAAGCGGCGTCCAGCCAATGTTGGTTGTGGATGTCACCAGGATTTCCCCCGGCTGGAGCTGGTCTCCATCTTCCGGCCTAGTAAGAATCCGCCCATTCCTTCGGCCTTGACCTGTTAAAGGGATAGACGGGAAAACTTGTTTTTTCCGGGACCTGTCCGAAAAAAGTGCCCGACAATTTCAGGGCAGACCCGATACTGATACCAAACAGTGCATAGGCAGAAACCTTCCGGCTTAAATTGGTGTAGATTCTCCCGCATATATTGCCCGACCAAATATAATAGCCCCTGTCAAACGTTGTTTCCTGGTCAAGCATTCTGATCAGGCTCCAGGTAAAAGGGGTAATCACGTCTGGAACGGCTTCTTCAATATTGGTATTTACCCACAATTCGTCTCCTGTCAGTGAGTCATTGATCTCATACTTGTCCAGGTTCCCGGGAACAATGTGGTGATGGGCCTGGCCTGAAGCAAAACCAATTTTTTATCTGCAACAGCCCATTCGAGATCCAGGGGAAGCCCCTGCTTTCTTTCAAGGCTTGCCGCATACCGGTACAGTTTCCGGGAATACTTTTTAAACTCAGCCGGTCCCCGATATGATCCGCTCGGCCTGATTAATATAAATTCATACGGATTGGCTTCGCCTGACACCAGTTGTTCGCCCAGGCCATGTACATAATTGCCGGCCATGTTCTGGCGGCTTCCCGTAATTGGATCTGCCGTAAACAGCACACCTGAAATTTCGGGTTGTACCATCAATTGGACAACCACGGAAAGCTGATAGGATTCATCCATTCCCTGCGCCAGACTGTATGCTTTTACCCGTTTTTGAAAAACGGTATGAACGGCATCCAGAATTTCTTCATCCGTCTTTACACCAAGGACCGTTTCAAATTCTCCGGCGTAGGATGCCCGGGCCGAATCCTCGCTTAAGGCAGAAGATCTTACCGCAAACCGGGAACTAACCTCACGCTTTCTCATTTTGGTTAAACAAGCCCTAATTTCTTCCACTGCGGCTTCAGTCAGTCTTTCGTTTTGAAAGGCTGCGGGAAAGATAATAAAACCATCCGGAACAGGATATCCTTCCTGAACCATTCTTGCCAGCATACTTCCCTTGCCGCCGGCCAAATCCCGGAACTCCGGCCTGAACTCTTTAAAAGTTATCACTGTCTGTTTCATGTCAATTCTCCCCTTGACTTTGGATACCATACCGTACCATGGCAAGAAAGGAATTTCGCTCTTTGAGAAAACGTTGAAAATACGACCTGTTCAACACATCATTTTCTGTCGCCTCAGAAATATATTTACGGTCAAAATCATCCAGTACCAGCATAACAAGCCGAAAAGCCTGTCCGCGGTCCACCCCGCTTTTAAGGGAAACTTTATTAAACAGGTCTTTCCACAACTTGTTCAAGCCCGTTTGCAGTTTGCCGTATCTCTCCTTTACTTCTTTGATTATAGCTTCAGGCGTCTCAACCAGCGCTTCTTTTAAAATCCGGTAAGCATCGGGGTTGGTTTGAAAAAAATTGAATTTCAGCCGGCTAAATTTCTCCCTGGCCTCAAAAAAGTCCTGATAACCGGAAAGATTTGCTGTCTCCAATTCCTGCCTCCCTTTCGCCAGGCTTCGGTCCACTATCTCCAGATACAATTCCTTCTTGTTCCTGAAATGATGAAACAACAGCGCTCGGGAAACCCCTGCGGCCTTTGCCAACATGACGGTTGAAGTTTTTTCATAACCATGGAGTGCAAAAACATGCTGGCATATCTCCAGGATCTGGTCTTTATCATAAAGTTTTGCAGGCATCCTGAACTTCTCCTTTTTTACTGACAATCCTGTCAATAAAATATCATATACTGACACCCCTGTCAACAAAACAGAATCTGCTGGCAAATCCGAACCTGGTAAACTTTTTCCCTTCCCGTAAAAATCCCTTGACTTGCTTCCAAAAGAATCGGCCCAAAAAGCAAAGGCATTCCCGTATACAGACATGCAATTCAGCACGCAGGGCTTTTGGCGTAGCATCCGGCAAGTTCCTCAAAAAATGCGTCTGGCATTGTTGCCAGGTTACGCCTTGAAAATGCTGGCGAATCGTTCGGATCAAGCCGGCATGGTGGTTGAAACCACCAAGTCCATCCTACAAAGTCCACGGCTTTTCAACCAGCTGAAAAACTCACTCCAACTCGCCTCGGACTCACTATCCCCCAATATCAAGCCAAGGACTTCCCGGTATCCTAATGCCAAT
The DNA here is from genome assembly GCF_013868055.1 of Thermoactinomyces mirandus. Lineage (GTDB taxonomy): Bacteria > Bacillota > Bacilli > Thermoactinomycetales > Thermoactinomycetaceae > Thermoactinomyces > Thermoactinomyces mirandus. Next base: position 64,973 of record NZ_JACEOL010000001.1, read on the forward strand.
CTCCATGAGAGCGCCTCGAGCGCGCACACGCCCCTCCTCACGGACTTCTCGCACCATGGCATCCACAATGGGAAGGGATAGCGCTCGTCCTGCAAGGGACGAGCGTTCCAGGCCGTCACGATCGGGCCGGCTGTTTTGCACAGATCCGAAACCGTCGACTTGGAGAACTCCGTTCCACAAATCTCTACCGTCACTTGAGCTACCTTTCGAGTGGAGACACCATTGCCCACCCTCTCCATCAATGCCAACACCAAAGCCTGTTCGCTCCGCTGGTAACGGGCAAACAGATCTTCGAAAACTTTCCATCCCGAATCCGTGGATCGCGAAGCTTGATTGTTCCTGCACGGGTCGTCAACTGGTGAGGATAACCCTGGCGTTCCTTCGTGCGTTCATAGCGATCGGATAACAGTTGTTCCGTTACCTGTGCCTTTAGAATCTGTTTCAGAACCGATTCCAAGAATTTTGCCACTCCATCATCTTTTGAATCTTTCAAAAATAATTGATGAAAAATCTCCGAATCTACGGTAATCTGATACTGAGCCATTGTGAAGCCTCCTCGTTTGGCAGTTCTTTCCACATCCATTCCAACTGAGGAATTTCATCATGGCTCACTTATTTTTTGAGAACCATTTTTACACAATGATATGGACTTAACTTCGTACCATGGTAACAACCATTCCGCAAAGGGCATTCTTGACATTTTGTAACATCAAAATAGAATGCGGTGAATGAATTTTTTTTGCTTCTTGTTTTACCTGTTCAGCAAGAAGCACCAAGAAAACCATCTCTTCTTCCGGGACTCTTTGACCAGGGAGTTTATTTGGTTTCTCAATTAATTTTGGTTGATATTTCCTGACTGCACGTCTTGGACGTGCAGCGGCTGTAATGAGGACTCCTTCAGGTTTTGTCCAGAAGCATTTGCCATCGTATGCGTTGAATCAACAATGACACTGTTAGATCGAATAAGACCCTGTTTTACGCATTGTTGCACGATATGAGCAAGCACTCGTTCAACGCCAGCTTCCCCGAGTCGGTTTCGCCGAAATCGAGAGAGTTTGGAGAAGGATCATGAAGAGGATCTTCAGGATTGAGTTTCAAAAACCATTTATATGTCAGGTTTACTTGACAGTCTGTGATTACTTGTCGACCTGATAACTGGTACAGATTTTGCGGAAAAAGAAGTCGAAACAGCACTTCGGGATCATTAGCGGGTCGTCCATAATACACATCACAGGATTCTTTGACTAACTCGTGGATAAAGCTGAAATCAATGGCTTCGCTGATTTTTTCAGAAAATGGTTTTCTGGGATCGGGTTATACAGTTCATTGTGGATAGAGCTTCTCCTGATGTTTTGGTCTTTTGACATAGTCTTCACCCAATTCAGTGTAAAAAAAAAGTGCCCGAAGGCACTTTTGCAAAAGATGTTATGCTATTGCACCAGTCTTTTTTAAGCGGGCTTTTGCCATTATTTTACCACGATATTCACCAGTTTTTTTGGCACAACAATTACTTTGCGAATCGTTTTCCCATCAATCCAGGCCTGAACGCGTTCATTGCGGAGTGCCTGTTTTTCAATCTCCTCACGGGAGGCCTGTGTGGATACAATCAGTCGCTCACGAATTTTTCCGTTTACCTGGACAGCTATTTCCACTTCATCCAAAACCAGGGCGGATTCATCATAGGTTGGCCATTTGACCAGATGGACGCTGCCTTCTTTCCCCATCAATTGCCACAGTTCTTCCGTGATATGGGGAACAAACGGGGCCAACAGGACAACCAGGGTTTCGAGAGCTTCCCTGTAAATGGCCCGGTCAGCATTTTTGTCGTACTGGTACAAACCATTGACCAATTCCATGATCCCACTGACTGCCGTGTTGAAATGGTTTCGCTCCCCAATTTCGTTGGTAACCTTTTTGATCGTCTGATGCAAGAGGCGGCGAAGTTCCCTGGCCTCTCCCTCCACCTTGGAAGGATACTCCATGCTCTGCTTGAACAGTTCCTCATTTTGAACAATCAGGCGCCAGACCCGGTTCAGGAAGCGGTGGCTTCCCTCAACGCCAGCGTCACTCCAGTCAAGATCGCGATCAGGCGGAGCAGCAAACAGGATAAAGAGACGGGCCGTATCTGCCCCGTACTTTTCGATTATTTCCAGAGGGCTGACAACATTTCCTTTGGATTTGGACATTTTAAAACCATCTTTGAGCACCATTCCCTGAGTCAGCAGGCTTTTGAACGGCTCATCCACCGAAAGCATCCCTGCGTCATAAAGCACTTTTGTAAAGAAGCGGGAATAGAGCAGATGCAAAACCGCATGCTCAATGCCGCCAATGTATTCATCCACATTCATCCAACGGTCTGCCTTTTCTGTTGCAAAAGGCAGTCCATCATTTTGCGGATCGGTATAACGCAGGAAATACCATGAAGAATCGACAAAGGTATCCATGGTATCCGTTTCGCGCCGTGCCGCTTTGCCGCATTTGGGGCACGTTGTATGGACAAAGCTGTCCGAAGTAGCCAGCGGATTGCTTTTGCCGTCAAAAACCACATCATCAGGCAGAACAACCGGCAAATCTTCCTTCGGCACCGGAACGGTTCCGCATTCATCACAATAAACAATCGGAATCGGGGTTCCCCAATAACGTTGCCGGGAAATGAGCCAATCCCGCAAACGGTAATTGACCGTCCATTTGCCCAAACCTTGCTCATCAAGGTACTTGGCGATTTCCCGAATCGCTTTCCGGTTGTTCATTCCATCAAACCGGCCGGACGAGAAAAGCACACCTTCCCCGGTATAGGCTTCGGTCAAGGGTTGGCTCAATTCCGCGTCAAGAGGACGGATCACTGCCCTGACGGGCAAATCGTATTTTGCGGCAAATTGAAAATCCCGTTCATCATGGGCGGGAACTCCCATAACAGCTCCCGTTCCATAATCCATCAACACATAGTTGGCTAACCAGATCGGGATCAGTTTCCCGGTCAATGGATGCCTGGCGTACGCCCCTGTCGGATACCCCACTTTTTCGGCATCGGTTGAAGTTCGCTCAATTTCAGACTGTTTCCGCATTTGCTTGACAAAATCAAGAACTGCCGCTTCATTTTCTTTCCCCTGAATCAACCGGGGAACCAGCGGGTGTTCCGGAGCCACCACCAGGTAGCTCACGCCGTATAACGTATCAGGACGGGTGGTAAATACGGTAATCTTTTCATCCTGCAATTCCGGCACCGTGAAAACCACCTGTGCTCCTTCACTGCGTCCGATCCAGTTGCGCTGCATGGTTTTGACCCGCTCCGGCCATTTCGACAAGCGATCCAGTCCTTCAAGCAAACGGTCAGCATAATCTGTGATGCGGAAAAACCACTGTTCCAGTTCTTTCCTGGTTACTTCCGAATCACAGCGCCAACATTTCCCCTCTTCCACTTGCTCATTGGCCAGTACCGTGTTGCAGGAGGGACACCAGTTGACTGAAGCTTTTTTGCGGTAAGCAAGTCCTCGCTCATAAAAAAGCAGGAAAAGCCATTGGTTGAATTTGTAATAATCCGGCAAACAGGTGCCTACATATCTGTCCCAGTCATAGGAAATGCCAAGTACCTCCTGTTCCTTGCGAATCCGCTCCATGTTTTTCAGAGTCAATTCGCGCGGATTTACGCCACGCTGAATGGCGGCATTCTCAGCAGGCAGTCCGAACGCATCAGCCCCCATCGGATGCAATACGTTATACCCGTTCATGCGGCGGAACCGCGCTACTACGTCACCAATTGAATAGACACGCACATGACCCATGTGCAATCCTTCACCCGACGGGTAGGGGAATTGTTCCAATGTATAATATTTTGGTCTTCCCTCATTTTCTGCCGTTTGATAAAGTTTTGTATTCCTCCAGTAAGTTTGCCATTTGGCCTCCACTTCATTCGGAGAGTACGGTTTCATGTCTTTCTCCTCCATAAATCTAGGTTAAAACAACCGGAAACATTAAAAAAACCTCCCACCCCCAGCATCAACGGCTAGGGACGAGAGGTTGTTTCCGAATTCCCGCGGTACCACCCTAATTAGTGTTCTTTCCGAACACTCACTTGAAGATCCGGTAACGGGGATAAACCGCCAAAAAGTACTTACCTTGTGTTCCCTTTTGGAGCGATGAGGCGAGTTCATTTGCGTTCCGGGTTGACTCGCACCTTCCGTCAACTCTCTGTGCCGAAAGTGAGCAAATTACTATTCCCCATCATGACTTTTGTTCGTGAAAAGTTGCTGTTTAACATTATATGAAATTGAACAGACAAATGTCAACATTTTTTTATTTATTTTAAAATGGGATGCCTGCGTTAAATGGCCATTCACTCTATACCGAATCAATGAAACGGTTACTGGACATTTATTTGCCTGGCGTCACCCCACAAGCGCTCCAAGCCGTAAAATTTGCGTTCGTCTTTGTGGAAAACATGGACAACCACGTCACCGAGGTCGATAAGAACCCAACGGGCATCCTGGTATCCTTCAATTCCTTTCAGAGGAATGTCAGATTCTGTTACTTTTTCCTTGATTGCTGTGGCAATTGCCTGGACCTGGGTCTGTGAATTACCATGGCAGATCACAAAAAAATCCGCAAAGATGGATAATCCACGAATATCCAGAATCACAATATCCTGGGCCTTTTTCTCCTCGGCAGCGTTAGCTGCTAACTGGGCGATTTCCACTACTTTCAAATAGACTCCTCCCTTGAATTCTTTTGAGTAACCCGATCAAGCAGATCATTGCGGGCATCAAGCGTAAGCGGATAGATCTTTTGGGACCGATTGACCAGAAAGATGATCGTATTGTCCAATGCTTTCAGTACAGCCAAATCCAAATGTTTTTCAGCAATTCGCCGCACTTCCCCGACCTCCGGGAAGCGGCGCCCTGGCTCAATATAGTCAGCCAGAAAAATGATTTTTTCCAGCTTCGACATGGCTGGACGGCCTGTAGTATGGTACCGGATTGCATTTAAGATCATCTCATCCCTGATTCCAAATTTTTCACAGGCCACTGCCGCACCCGCGGGTGCATGCCACAATTCCTTGTTGTATTCAAGAAATTCCTGCGGCAGATGTTTCTGTTTTATCCAATGAACAAGGTCCTGTTCAGACCAACTTTTGCAGTAGTCATGCAAAATCGCAGCAATTTCCGTTTTACAGGGGTCCACTCCCTCACGCTTTGCCAATCCGATTGCCGTTTCGGCTACCCGAAGAGTATGTTCCCATCTTGATCGTGGCAACTCTTTTTTTGTAGCTTGCTTTAAAAACTCAAGATCCATACAATCCTTGCTCCTTTATATACTTGTATACTGCATCGGGGACAAGGTAGCGAATGGTTTTTCCCAACAAGAGGCGCTTGCGGATCTCGCTCGATGAAACATTTGTTTCAATGGCATCAGGAATCCACATCAATCGTTCCTTGACACAACCTGGCAAATGATCCTGATCAATTCCGGGACGTCCAAGGCCAATTACCCGGACATATTGAAGGATTTCCTTTATTTTATACCATTTCGGTAAATCTTTCACCATGTCCGCCCCAACTAACAGAGAAAATTCAATATTTGGGTATTTGTTCTTCAACTCTTCAATGGTATCAACCGTATAGGATGGCCCCGAGCGCTTCATCTCAATCTGGCATAACTTGAACCGGGGATGTTCTGCGATCGCAAGCTCAACCATCCTCTTCCGGTCTTCCGCCAGCGCAATCGTTTTTCCCGGTTTGTGAGGAGGTTCTCCTGCGGGGATAAACCAAATTTCGTTTAATGAAGCTGTATCCAGCGCCTGTTCAGCCAGTAACAAATGTCCGTAGTGGATCGGATCAAATGTACCACCGAAAATTCCCACTTTCATAACGACTCATCCTTTATCTACGTGTCTTTCAGGGAAGCGGCCAAAACCTGTTTCATCAAGGAAACTGGCGCCTCTTTCTCCGTCCATTTTTCAAAGGCGATCACAGCCTGGTATACCAGCATGTCCAAACCGGACAGGACACGAGCCCCGCGGGCTTTTGCCCCTCTCAATAAAGTGGTCTCCCGGGGATGATAAATCAGATCACTCACATATTGCCCCCTTTGAAACCATTCCACCGGAACCGGAGTCTCATCACGGTCGGGAAACATTCCTACAGATGTCGTATTAATGATCAAATCTGCTTTTTCGATTACTTTCTTCCCCTCGGTTAAAGGCAACGCTTCCGATCGGGTCAGGGAAGACAAATGTCTGCCCAAAGCCTCGGCTTTTGCCAATGTCCTGTTCAAAACCGTAATCCGGGAAACCCCCGCTTTTGCCAACGTATATCCGACGGCCCTTGCAGCTCCGCCTGCTCCAATGATCACCACGTTCAACCCGAAAAACGGGAGAGACCATGCTTCCTCAACGGAACGCAAATAACCAGGTCCGTCGGTATTGTAACCTACCCATTTCCCGTGTTCATAAACAACCGTATTGACGGCCCCGATTGCCTGAGCAGTTTCATCAACCGCATCCAGATAATCCATGATGGCCACCTTGTGAGGAATGGTCACATTCCAGCCTTTTACCCCCAAAGCGCGGAAACCGGCCACCGCATCCTTCAAATCGGAAGGCGCCACTTTAAAGGCCAGATACACATTTGGCAACTGCACTTCCCGCAAAGCCGCATTCATCATATCCGGAGACTTGGAATGTCCAACCGGATCCCCGATCAGGGCAAACAATCCCGTTCTGCTATCCACACGGTTTCCTCCTCTTTGCATTTTTTATATGATCGACGGCCTGGTGCTGACACCGATACCTTCCGGCGCCCATACTTCGATCCAGGCTTTCTCTCTGCCTGCCGCGATCCATCCCAGGCCGGAAATGACAATATCCTCTTTTTCAGTCCCCTTTAAATGAATGACATGTTTCTGAAGCGGCAGAAGTGTGGATAGATCTGCCGGCGGAGACAGCAGTTTCCCGCGGTGTTTTTCCCAAATCGCGTCTGCCTGTTCCAATTTGGTCCTGTGTATATACAGCCGGTTTGACAAATAACAGACAAACGGCTGTTTTTTTCCTCTGACAAAATCAAAGCGGGAAAGTCCGCCAAAAAATAGCGTCTGCTTTTCATTTAACTGATAAACCCTGGGTTTGATCGTATTTGAAGGCAAAACTTTTTTCAATTCTTTGGGAGAGACCCACTCACTCATCCGGTCGTTCCGTACAATCCCGGGAGTATCGATCAGGTATTTCCCGTCACCCTGCGGTATCCGGATCGCATCCAGAGTGGTTCCCGGATACGGGGAAGTTGTAATCATCTCTTCTTTCGCTCTGCCGGCTTTTTTCAGCAATTGATTGATCAGTGTCGATTTGCCGACATTGGTTGTACCAATCAGATAGACATCGCGTCCTTTCCGCAAAGACTCAATTGTTTGCATCACCCGGTTTATTTTCAATCCCTTCCAGGCGCTGCACAATACCACATCGGCCGGATGGAGACCCATTTCGTCCATTAACTGGAATACCCATTCTTTAAGCCGACCTTCCTTGACGGATGGGGGAAACAAATCCAACTTATTTGCCACGACCAACAGCGGGCGATTGCCGATCCGGCGCGACAGGCCCGGAATCCAGCTGCCTTCAAAATCGAACAGATCTGTAACCAGAACAACCAGGCAATCTTTCTCCGCAATTTCGTCCAACCGTTTCAAATAGGCATCAGGATCCTGCTCCACGCTTCCCGTTTCCCCATAATGGCGAATACGGTAACAGCGTCTGCACAAAAAAACATCCTGTGTTAGTGCTTTTTCCGGAATATATCCCACCTGACCTGGATCTGCGGTTTGCAGCGCAACGCCGCATCCTTCACAACGTTTCTCTGTCAAACTGACCACCTTGCCCTTTTTGTCTCTTGTCAACCCTGATCCCAGGGAATCAATCCTCTTCTTTCCAGCAGCCGAAAAACAAATCGTTCCATTCTACGGTTAACTCTTGTAAAAAACCCGTCAACTTCGGAAACAGGAACAACCAGTATGGTATAAAGCCCCATCCGATTTCCGCCAAGCACATCGGTTAACAACTGGTCACCAATGACAACCGTTTCCATTTTGGTACAACCCAACTTTTTTAACGCACGCCGAAACGCTGAAGCCAGCGGCTTTTTGGCCGCATGAATATAGGGAATGTTCAGGGGGGCAGCAAATCTGGATACACGCGTTTTGGTATTGTTGGATACGATCATGACCTTGAAACCCAGTTTTTGCACCGCATTCAGCCATTTCACCAATTCAGGGGTGGCGTTGGAACATGTTGTCTCCACAAGGGTGTTATCCAGATCCACAATAACCGCCTTGATTCCCTGCTCCTTTAATTTGATGAAATCAATGTCATAAATCGATTGAACAAACAGATCCGGTATAAGTATTTTCAGCAAGGGCTACACCGTCCATTTCAGGCTTATCGGCAAATAATATATCACAGCTTTAAAACAGTTTGCAAAAAACTGTACATAAAAAAAATCGGTTCTTTCAACCGATCTTCAGGTGATCCTGTTTCATCCCTGATCGACTTGCTCCTGTTCATTCAAGACCGTTACAAACAAATCCGCATCGGACAAATATTGAAACCATGCGATCACTTCACCGACTTCATTGTCCTTAACATTGTAGCCTTTATTCTCCAAAGGCTCCCCGATTCGTTCGATCACATATTTAGAACTCATATTGATCCCCCTAATATTTTGTTCTTTCCTGATTTTGATTGTACTTCTAGTTTTTAGCGCAATCAAGTAAGCTTAAGCAAGAAAACATATTTTTTCGGGATGATTTCAATTTTAATAAATGTTATAATTTTATTTATGCACATCCATTTTTAAAATTTATATTCCAATGGGGTTATTAGCCATGAAGTATTCTTACTCTTTCAAATTTTTGTGGTTAGGGCAATCTTTGGCCAATCTGGCAGACGCTTTTTATATGATTGCCATTGTAACCTTTATTTACGGAATTACTGATTCAGCAGCCATTTCTGCTTTAATTCCGGTTATTCGTATCGTTGCCAAATTTATCAGCAACTTTTTTTCTCCTTTATTAACGGAAAGGTATCGCCTTCTTCCTTTACTGATCGCTTCGCAAGGCAGCCAGACCCTTTTGCTGATTATGTTTATTTTTTCCATTCTCCAATGGAAAGAAGAACACTTTTTAATCTGGATCGTTTGGCTGTTTATCATCTTGCTGGCCTTTTTCGACGGCTGGAGTAATCCGGCGCGAAATTCCCTTGTTCCGCGGCTGGTAAAAAAAGAACAGCTTGTCAAGGCCAACGGCCTCCTATCCACTTCTGACCAGACCGTTTTGCTGATTGGCTGGGCATTCGGCGGATTATTGGTCGATCTGACGGGATCGCAAACGGTACTTGTCCTGACAGCGATCTGCTTTATGATTTCAACGGTCTCCCTGTTCTGGATTCATGATCCGAACAACACAAGGAAACCGTCAGAGAAACGCTCTCACATGGAAATCATGAAAGAAGGGTGGCATCTGCTGTTTTCGCATTCATTGCTCAAACGGGTGGCGATGATCGATTTTCTCGATTATACCGCTTCTTCTGTATGGATTGGCGCCATCACCCTTACTTATGTAGACAAGGTTTTACATGAACCGCATTCATGGTGGGGGCTGTTAAACAGTGGTTATTTCCTGGGAACCATGATTGCCGGGGTTCTTGTCATTCGTTATAGCAAATATATAGAAAAGAAATTAATATCAACATTGTTTCTGATGAGCTTTGTCGCAATTCTACTGAAATTGATCTTCGGTTTTGTCACAATTCCGATTGTTTCGCTGATTGCCATTTTTTTGCTTGGCTTTCCCTATCAGGCCAAGGGAATTGCCAAAAAAACCATGTATCAGCTTCATACCAGTTTTGACACCATGCCAAAAGTATTCTCCGCCCAATATGCATTATGTCTGGTAGCCTATGGTTCTTCCTGTTATCTGATGGGCTGGGTTGCTGACCACTTTTCGGTTCAATGGGTTTATGTAATTGCGGCATTGGCCACCGCAGGATCTACCGTCGTTTCCTATTCCCTGAAGAAGGCACAGGCAAAATCAATCCCGTTTCATTCACAACAGGCGTGATCTCCGTATAAAAACAATGAAGCCAGATCAAATCGATTCTGGCTTCATTTGATAATGCATATGGGTCAGGGAGCTTGTTTACTTGCCTACATCATCAGTGGATGTCCATTTTTCAGGAATGTTGATTCTGTTCTTTCGTTTTTTTTGTAATGATCCACCAGGCCAGGACAACCATCACCAGCATAATTGCAAGAATATAGCCGAATTTCTGGGAGACTTCCAAAAAACGCTGCACTCTTTCCATACTTCCCGAATTGCCAATGAATAAAAGAAGAGTATTCCATGGAAACACGCCCAGATAGCTCAACAGGACAAATCGCCATAAAGCAATGTTACTGATGCCCGAAATATACGAAATATAGTTTCCAAAACCGGTGGGGCGCGATAACGGAATACTCCATTCTCCATATTTCTGAAACCAGGCCTGCGCCTTTTTCACTTTCTTTTTATCCAGTTTCTTTTGTGAAAAATCCCCCACACGTTTGCCGATAAAATAGGGTATCAAGCTGAACATTACATAGATGAGACTGTTTATCACACCAATAATGACAAGTTGCCAGGGACTCACATCCATCAAATAGCCGTAAATCAAAACAAATAGCGCACCGGGAAAAGGAATCGATGAAGCTTCGATGGCAGTTGCTGCAAAAAGCCCCCATACACCGCCTTTTTCTAATATGTCTAACGCAATTTGCAGCATAACTCCACTCCTCATTGACTGTATCTTGAAGCCGGATGGCCCTGTATTTTGGGATTTATAAAAAAATTCTCGCTTGATCAAACTATCCACTTGTAGTATATCATATTCCCGCTTCATCGAACATGAGAGTATTTTGAACCGGAGCGTTTTATAATTATTTTGTTACAAATTGGGCCTCCACTTCCAGCCGGACATTTCCCCGCAAAGCATTGGAAATCATGCAATTTTTTTCGGCAAGCGACAGTTCTTCGACAGGCAAATTCTTCCGTTCAATCATTGCGTCCAAGGTAATCAGATAACAGGTAGCCGCCGCTCCAATTAACAATTCATCAGGATTCGTGCCGACTCCCGGACCGCCCATTTCTTCAGGAATCGAAATGGTTTGCCTCAATGGTTCCTTGTCCGTTCCGTCCGCCTTGCCAGGTTGCTTTCAGATAAAAGTGATGTTGGGTCAAGTTTTATCACCTCTTTTCAAAAACCTGCCGGCTGATCCTGAAAGCGATATTTTCCGAATCACCGGCTGTTGCAAGTTCACAATTTTCCAGCATGTGTCAAGGATATAAAAACTATACAATGACAAGCTCTTTGGTGAATGAAGTAAGAATTTCCGCACCATCTTCAGTGATACAGACATCATCCTCAATACGGACTCCTCCTGCTTCAGGCACATAAATCCCTGGTTCAATCGTAAAAACCATGCCTTCCTTAAGCAAATGGTCATTGGTCTCGTTGACCGACGGGAATTCATGCACACTGATCCCCAAACCATGTCCCAGGCGATGGGTAAAACAGTTGCCGTAACCGGCTTTGGAAATTCTGTTTCTCGCGATCCGGTCGAGGTCGCCCACGCGAACGCCCGGTTTTAATGCATCAATTGCCGCTTGCTGGGCCTCTTTCACAACCTCGTAAATTTCCCGCTGCTGTTCACTTATCCGATCGAAAGCAACCGTCCGGGTAATGTCAGAACAATACCCGTTCCATACCACACCCAGATCAAATAATACAAGATCTCCCTTTTTCAGACGGCGCAATCCCGGATGTCCGTGCGGCAGCGCAGATTTCTCGCCAAACAGAACCATGGTGGGGAAGGACATATCCGCAACACCTTTTTTCTTCATCGCCAGTTCAATAGCAGCCAGTACATCCATTTCCGTACAGGCTTCTGTCAGATGATCGATCCCGACCTGGATCGCTTCATCCGCCAAACGGGCTGCTTCCCTCAAAATCTCCAGTTCAGCGGCATCTTTCACCAGTCTCAATTGATTCAGGGTATCATCAAGGGAACGAAATTGTACCTTTTTGGAAAGCGTTTGCAGTTTTTCTGCCCGGGCATAAGAAACCACATCTTTTTCGATGGCTATTACAGATTCTTCCTGCAGGGAGCGATGTTTCCACTCAGTCCGAATCATTTCCCACGGATCTTCGACATCATCGTAACTGATGATCTTATGAGACCACCCGGCATCTTTTGCCGCTTGCTCTTCCATCCTGGGGCAGACCAGAAACGGATCGGATTCGGCAAACACGAACAATCCCAGTAACCTTTCATTCGGATGGCACATAAAATTGGATAAATAAAAAACATTTTCCGATGAATGGACAAAAGCAACATCAATCGATTCATTTTTTAACCATGTTGTAATTTTATCAATTCGTTGATTCATCTTTTTCCCTTCCTTTTTTCTTGAATTTTGTTTTAAATGATTCAATCGGCTGCAAACTGCGCTTAAACCAGGAGAAGCGTAAGTCCCGGCAGCCCACCTGAAATCATCCTGTCAACAAACTCCAAGCTTTTATAATTAAAGAATATCATATTGAAATGAACATCCACAAACTTGTAAATTTCTTCAGTAATGTGAAAAGAGGTTTGGAAACCAGGAAAATCGGGAAATTATAAAAATTATACGAATCAAATGATGAACATCAAGGGAGGTTGGTAACCATGAAAAAACGGAAAGGATACTTATGTGAGCATTGCGGACAAAAGAAGGCCAAGTATGAAACGCGGTCGGTGATTGAAGGAACAAACCATTTGATTTGTGAAGAATGTTTTAAAGAATTAATGGTTTCATCCACGGTAATCCATTCGCAAGCGGAGTTGAACAGTTTTGCTGAAGAAAGAGTATAAGATTCTCGTCGTTAATCAGTATGTTGATCTTTTCATGTCGTCTCCTTTCCCAAACCTTCCGACTTCTTCCTTCCATCGCTTCTTGAGATCAAATCAGGTGTCTGAATTTTTATGACAGAAATGGGACAATTTCCTTGCATGATCGTAACTTTCTTTAGATAACGGATTTTTATGAAGCCTTGGAAAGAAAAAAGAAATGAATGTAACGATAGAAGATAAAGCAAAAGGGCAGTCCTGTTACTGTCTTTTTGCTTTTTTAAATATCAAAAAATATACGAAAATAGAGAACAATGGAAGTCAGCGTTAAAAAATCGGATGTTCGCTTGCAATCCCTGATCATAACCTTTACGGCAGAAAACAGGACAGGCGCGTGTGCAACATTGTTGGGCCGGCTGGACAACAGATATCGAAATTCGACCTCTTTTTTTGCTCAACAAAAAAAGATTCTGAATCAGCACATATGCCACGCTGCAAGTTTCGGAAGAACAGGTGTTCCAATCGGACAGGGAAATTTGCACAACAAATCGGCTGCGATAGAAACCGTCCCCTTCTGCCGCTCAAGAGGCCGGCGACTCAGGCATATATTTTTCTTTCTTAAAAAATACCCAGTCCTCCAATTCGTTTCGCCGCCTCTTGCAGACGCTCTTCCGAAGTTAACAACGCGGCCCGCACATACCGGTTGCCCTCCTTGCCAAACCCGATTCCGGGAGCGACCACCACATGCGCACGCTCCAACAGCAAATCGGAAAATGATTCAGAAGAATAACCATTGGGAACTTTTAACCAGCAAAAGAATGAGCCGCGGGGTGCTTTCACATTCCATCCGATTTCACGCAACCGGCTGATGAAAACATTCCGCCTCCGTTCATACATATTGACCAGATCCTGAACACATTCCTGCGGACCAAGCAATGCCGCTGCCGCGGCTTTTTGAATGGCCCCGAACAGGCTGCAATAAAAATGGTCCTGGAGCAGATTAATCGCCTGAATCACGTCTTCATGACCGATGGCAAACCCGATTCTCCATCCCGCCATATTATAGGTTTTGCTCATTGTATAGATCTCCACTCCGACCCGTTTTGCCCCCGGTGTTTGCAGAAAACTGTGCGGCTTTTCCCCGTCGAAGCCAATGGATGAATAGGCAAAATCATGTACAATCAGCACATGATACCGTTCTGCCATCCGTACCGTTTCCTCAAAAAATGAAGCAGGTGCCAGTGCCCCCGTCGGATTGTTGGGATAATTCAGGAACATCAATTTTGCCTTCTTCCAGACAGAAACATCAATCTGCCCATAGTCAGGCAAAAAATCATTTTCACCTTTAAGCGGCATCATATGCATCCTGGCACCCGCCATCAGAATACCCGACCAGTAATCCGGATAGCCTGGATCGGGCACCAGTGCCACATCCCCCGGATTCAAATAACATTTGGAAATCTCAACCAGTCCCGCTTTACCTCCAAACAAGACAGCAACTTCTTTGTCGGGATCCACCTCCACGCCATATTCCCGTCGATAAAACCGGCTTACAGCTTCCTTTACAAACCGGTAGCCCTGAAAAGGGGGATATTTATGGAAACCGGCTTTTTCAGCGGCTTGCTGCAATTCCCTGACAATATGCGGAGGAGTAGGCTGATCCGGATTCCCTTGCCCGAGATTGATAAGATCATGTCCCGAAGCTCTGGCACAGTTGACCTTGTCCGTCAGTTTCACAAAGTACTGTTCCGGCAAACGTTTTAATGCATCTGCTATTTCAAATCTTTCCATGCGTGTCACTCCCCGCCTTCGCGAAATATTCTTGAAATTATAATGAATTATGTTATATGTTGAAAGAAAATCTGTCAAAGTCTCAGGAGGACTATCATGAAAAAAAAATGTGCCATCATCCAAATGGATATCGCTTTTGGACAGCCTGAAACTAACCGGAAAAAAGTGGAGGAAAAAGTCGCTCAAGCCATGAAACGGCAACCTGATTTCATTTTGCTGCCCGAGTTGTGGGATACGGGCTATGATCTGAAACGGCTCGATGACATTGCCGATGATCATGGGCAAAAAAACAGGGCACTCCTTACACGCCTGGCCAGAAAGCACCAAGTGGCAATCATTGGCGGATCGGTTTCCAACCGGGAAGCGGCGGGAACCTATAACACCCTGTATGCCGTTGACAAACAGGGAAACCTGACTGGTGAATACCGGAAAGCTCATCTGTTTCGCCTGATGAATGAAGAAAAATATCTATCAGCCGGCAAAGAGCCCTGCCGGTTTGTGATGGAACACATCCCATGCACGGCGGTCATTTGTTACGATATCCGGTTTCCTGAATGGATTCGTAAAAACATTCTTCATGGAGCACAGATTTTATTCGTTCCTGCTGAATGGCCCAGCCCACGCCTTTCCCATTGGCGCCATCTCCTGATCAGCCGTGCCATTGAAAACCAATGCTACGTGGTAGCGTGCAACCGGGTTGGGCAGGATCCGGACAACACCTTTGCCGGCCATTCAATGGTCATTGATCCATGGGGAGCAATCATCGCCGAAGCAGGAGAAAAAGAAGAAATTCTCCATGCAGAACTGGATCTGTCTTCCGTTCAGGAAGCCCGCACCCTTATTCCCGTCTTTGACGATCGCCGGCCGGACCTGTACTGACAGGCTTTGCAGAAAACCACTATTGAATCCTATCAATAGTGGTTTTACAAGATTTTATCAGAAGTCAAAATTATCCGGATCTGGTCCAAACCGATGATTCCGGTTTAACCCATCCAGGCAATTCATATCTTCCCGGCTCAATTCAAAATCAAACAGATCGGCGTTTTCCTGAATCCGATGCGCTTTGACCGATTTGGGAATTGTTACGACCCCATGTTGCAGATCCCAGCGAAGAACGATCTGGGCCGGGGTTTTTCCGTACTTTTCGGCCAGCTCTTTCAACAGATCAACCCGGACAAATTCCCCTTGCATCAAAGGACTCCATGCTTCCATCTGAATTTGTTCCTCTTTGCAGAAAGAAAGCAGTTCCTGTTGTGTCAGGTAAGGATGAAATTCCACCTGATTGACCATTGGCTTGATTTCAGCTTCCGAAATCAGGTCTTTTAAATGATGAATATGAAAATTGCTGACCCCGATGGCTCTGACCAATCCTTCTTTGTAAAGTTTCTCCATCGCTTTCCAGGTTTCTTTATATTTTCCTTTTACAGGCCAGTGAATCAGATAGAGATCAATGTATTCCAGTCCCAGTTTTCTGCGGCTTTCCTCAAAAGCCTTCAGTGTTGTCTCATACCCCTGGTCGTCGTTCCACACCTTGGTGGTAATAAACAGTTCTTCCCGTGGGACCTCGGCCTCTGCCAGCGCGTTGCCTACCCCTTCTTCATTTTTATATACAGCAGCTGTATCAATGCTGCGATACCCAGTTTTCAGCGCTGCTTTCACCGCATTTTCCACTTCCTCACCCACCTGTGCTTTCCAGACTCCCAATCCCAGCCATGGCATTGCCACTCCGTTTGCCAAAACGGTTTTGTCCTGAATATGTTTAGCCAATTTTAACCCTCCATCTTCATCATTGGTTTTGTTTATTTCATTTTATTCCCTTTGAAAAGGATATCAAACAAAAACTGAACCGATACCCATTGTATAGGCAGGTTTTCGGAATGAAGCGGAAAATCGCCTCCAAAACTTGACTTGTCTTCAGTCTGATCACGGTTATTAAGGGAAAATAATAAGAAAAGAAGAAGAAAAAAGGTCGCCTTTTGCTCAGACCTGGAAAGGAGGTTTCCCCATGAAACGGGAAATTGTGCTCCAATTGGATTATCAGGCAAAACAGATTTTGCTGAATGCATTAAAAAGCCATAAAACCATCCGTAAAGTTGAAATAAATCGAAATTCGAAAAAAAATCTCCCTTCATATTTTGATGAGGCGCTTATTTTGGAAGATTTAATGAGTCAGGTAAATGAACAGTGGAACAAGGCGTTGCCAAGCAGTTCTTCCTCTCAGCCCCGGAGTTAGCAGCTTTTTTATCACCAAAAAAGGGGAATCATTTCACAGCCGATTCCCTTCAAGCATATCACAAGATGTGAAAATTATTTACCCAGAATCAAGTGACTGTATGGCAACTTCCTGATCAACTTGGCAAGTGCCAGTGACGACAGGGTGACCACAAACAGCATAAACCAGAATTCAATCCATGAAGCGGCCAGGAAAAGTTTAGAACTGATCTTGCTGAACAGATTCAGCAGCATCGGGTGGATCAGGTAGAGGCCGAATGAATAGCGTCCCAATGTAAGCAGCCAAGGCACTTTCCACTTGCTCGTGACCTGGTACCACAGTAGCAAGGAAGTAACCGAATAAAAAATAACTGAATAGTTAAAAAAGCCGGTGTGCTTTCTGGCCAGACTTTCAAACAGCATGACAACAGCGGAAGTCAGGAAGAAAACGAAAGCAGCCGGAAACGGAATTTTGGTCATAAAACGATGGATCCGGTTTCCCTGTTGCCCAATCCAGCCGCCCAGGCAAAAGTAAAAGAGCCAGGCGGGAAAATAGCGCATTGCATCTTTGGCATAAGTCTGCAACCATGAAAATTTCCGGGTTACTTCCCACCATGTCATACTCTCGGCAGCCACACTGATTAACAATGTGACAGAAACCACCGTCATACCGCCAAATTTGCGGAAAGCCCGGATCAAACCGGGCAACAGCAGATAAAACTGAACCATTACAATCAAAAAATACAAATGATAGTAGGAATTCCCTTTAAAAATCGCTTCTATGCTTTGCAAACCAGTCGGAGCCATTCGGGGATGCGTCAGGTTTCCATAAAGCAAATAGATAACAGACCAGGTCAGGTACGGAATCAAAATATACATCGTCCGTTTTTTATAAAATCTTTTCAGCGGAAAAGATTCATTCTCATAGTATCGATAGAAAAGAAACAAGCCGGATAACATAAAAAACACCGGAACGCTAAACCGTCCCAATTGATTCAGAATAAAAAACAGACCACCATCCGTCAGTGATTCAAACGGGCGCAGGCAGAAAGCGGTAACATGTATAAAAATAACGCCAAGTATGGCAATCCCTTTGATGTAATCCGCTTCCTCAATTCTTTTTTTCATCAAATCCTCCTTTTCTGTTCTATTCCTAAATACTATTTTTTATCATAATTCTTTTTATATATTAAATCTTCTCTACTTTATTTTTTCATAAATTGGACATTTATTCTATTTAAACAGACGAAAACCACTTATTGTTTGTTGCAAAAGCTTTCGCCAGAATTAAAATAAAAAAATTTATGATCCCTTTACATTCATCATAAATTTTCATCAGAATAACATAGATTTTCCTTGTTTTTAATACTTAAAGCAAATAATATTTTATTGCCAAAAGTGTCATATGCCATTTATCGAATATTTTTATTGATTGCAGATAGAAAAATAATTTAATAATGGCATAAAAATATTTTTTATTCCATTTTATTCCTTTGACGAGGGCAAATTTTTCAATTACAATTTTTAAAGGAAATTGTATTATTTTTTAAAAAATGTTAAAAAATTTACATTATGATGTTCAATTTACTCTTAGCTTTTTAAGTGCAATTTCATAACTTCTAACCGATTCAGAGGGGGATTACACTTATGGATGCAGCTGTAAAACTTGAAGAAAATCTTCAAGAAACTTCGTCAAAAAAGAAACATCCTCCTGGGCTAAAACTGCTTTTCTTTACGGAAATGTGGGAACGGTTCAGCTATTATGGAATGAGAGGACTGTTATTTCTTTATTTGACAGTCAGTTTTGTCAGCGGTGGATTGGGATTTTCTGATGCTACGGCCTCCATGATCTACGGTTTTTACACCGGGGCGGTCTATTTCGCACCGCTTGTCGGGGGCTGGCTTACCGACCGCTTTATTGGAAAACGCCTGGCCATTACCATGGGTGGAATTACCATGGCCGCCGGGAACTTTGTTCTCTTTGCATTTCAGACACACTGGGGTTTATATTTGGGATTGTCGTTGTTGATTATTGGTAATGGTTTCTTTAAACCAAACATTTCTACACTGCTTGGCGACCTTTACGGTGAAAATGATCCACGCCGTGATTCCGCGTTCACCATTTTTTATATGGGAATTAACTTTGGCGCACTGTTTGCCCCGATCGTTTGCGGATTCATGGCGGAAGATTTATTTAAAACAACCATAAATGGAATTGAACACTTTGGATTCAGATTTGGATTCCTGACAGCCTCGATCGGGATGATTATCGGGCAAATCGCCTTTAACCTTCTCGGCAACCGTTACCTGGGTGATGCAGGAAAAAAACCAAACGCGAAAAAAACCGTGGAAAATCCAAAAGCGGATGCTCCACTTACCAAAAAAGAGAAACAACGCACCTGGGCGATCATCATTATTACCTGTTTTGTTGTCTTTTTCTGGGCCGGTTTTGAACAGGCAGGCACTTCATTGACCGCCTATACCCGAGACTTTGTTGACCGGAATATTTTTGGCTGGGAAATGCCAATTTCCTGGTTCCAAGCGGTTAACCCGTTCTTCATTATCATGTTGGCACCACTCACATCCATGCTGTGGACAAGACTGGCCAGATCCAAACGGGGAGACCTGCCTGTTCCGATTAAGATGGGTCTCGGTATGATCCTGCTTGGATCAGGATTTATTGTGCTGATGTTAGCTGTTATGCAAACCGGAAGTGATCCGGACAACATCGTTATAAAAGCCAATCTGCTCTTTATTGTCTTTACTTATCTACTTCACACCATCGGTGAATTGTTCCTGTCACCAATCGGCTTGTCCCTGGTAAGCCGGATCGCACCGGTGAAACTTGCTTCTCTTTTGATGGGTGTCTGGCTCGCCAGCTCAGGTTTTGCCAACATTTTGGCTGGACAAATTGCCGCTTTAACCGCCACTCTGGGATACCTGGAAATTTTTGCAACCATCGGTGGTGTTGCCATCACAATTGGTTTGCTCCTCATTTCCATTAACCGCATCCTCGTACGCATGATGGACTGATTCACAAAGTAAAGAAGGGGGATTTCCCCCTTCTTCTTATCATCCTGCTTCAGGTTACATCATTTTGCCAACCAATACAACTCTTTTTTAAGCGAAACTCCTCCCAACAGGCAGGGGATTGCTTTTCTTCAGATTCCCAACAAAATTTCCGCTTGAGGAACGGGTTATTGAGACACCCTTTTCAACAGTTTCCGGGCGCTTAAGCGAACATCCTCATCAGGGTCACTTTGGGCCAGATTGGCTACAAGATGAGAACATTCCTGTACCCACTCAGACACCTCCCATGCTTTTAGCGTATTTAACGCGACAGTTCGGTTTCTGATCACAGGGCTTTGCAAGGAGGCCCGGATTAAAGGGATGCCTGTCCCTGCAAACCGGTTCAAGCCCTGAACTATCGTCTCGATACAGCAATGAAGCTTGTACTTATGAACCTTTTCCCCAAATGTTCCTCCCTCAAGGGCCGGACCGGTTGTGATCTGATCCAGAGGCAATGTTTCTTCAACCAAACGAACCAGGTGACGAATGCGATCCAAATCTGTTGTGCGTATTAACACATGATAGATATCTTCATTTAACAGGTCTTTTTTCAATCGTCCCAGCAAATCAAACCAGATATCCAGAGAAAGTTCTTCGGCAACCTGAACAGCAGCATGGAGATTGCATTGTTCAGATTGCAATTCCCTTAAGATCACAATTTCCCATTTTTCATCGGCAAGAAATGAACGGACTTCTGAAACCAGTTCCTCTCGTTGTTCCGGAGTCCAGCCCTGTTCATAACGTTCCCTCCACTGCTCTTCCTCCTGTTCCAAAAAACGTTTGATCTCCACGATAACATTCAGGTCGGTCGCGGTTTTGCACTGTATACGGGAATGCCTTAGATAATCAGAGAGAACAGAATATGCATGAAGGTAATCGTCGATATCTTCGGCCGCCCATCCGCCATTAATCAAAGCGGAAATGATTATACCGGCCCCATGGTATAAATCCGTATCAATCTTTTCAGCCTTTAACGCCATGTGTAATTTCCCTTTTTCGGCACAGGTATAAGCCAAATATTCATCCATGATGCTGTTTCTGCATCCTTTTCGAAGCAGCCAGTCCCTGATCTCCTGCGTTTCCGGCTGCAAACGCTCAACGATATGAATTTTCCCCCATCCATCTACAAGCTGCACCAATTGAAAGAGATGCAAATCGGGATCAGCTGTTCCATTTTGAATGGCAACCGAGACATACAGCGTAAATTCGTCATGCCGGCCAATAGTAAATAACAAATCCAGGTCATCTTCACATTGGAAAAGACCCAGCAATGCGATGCCAAGTTTGACAACTTCTCGATGCGCACTGTTTTGGATAAACCAAATCGCCTCTTGATAAAGCCAGTCCGGATTGAGATCTGACTGGATTCTGATTTCTTTTAACAGCACATCGATATATCCCAGGATCTTGTCATCCATAACCGCCAGATAAGTGGCTCTTCTTGTTTTATTGCCCGGGTTTGTCACCTGTTGCCTGATACATTTTACAAGCTTCTTGATCCTGGCATCATCCTCCTCCGTTCTCATGCCGTGATGTTCCAACATTCCATCGATTGCACCAGGCGCGAAAAGAATTTCTTCATTGGAAGAATCTTCGTCAGGCAAAGTATCCTTGACAATCTTCCCATACTGATCTATTTGCTCTTTAATATAATGATAGACAGAAGGTTGTCCCACCCAGGGAAGCAATTGGCATTCTTTAGGGAAAGTATTTCTGCACATATGATCACCTTATCACTCATTTTCAGGATTGATTGTTCAATTTTCGGATGTTCCGGGAGAAACAATAAAGCCAAAAACGTATGGAAGTCCCAAGAGTGCTCCTGCTCGAGGCTGGCATTATCAATATCAACAAGCTGAAAAACACCATTATGAATCCAATATCCAAAAGCATCACCCATGCCGTAGTCCCCGACCAGCCAGGTCTCTTCTACCTTTCATACTCAAGCGGATCTTCTTTCTGCAACTCTTCGTAATGATAAATTTCGTCAGCTTTTATTGGTCCGCTATAGAGAAAGACTCCCATCATCTCCGCAGCCACACTCGGAGAACATCCAGATAATCCTCAGGGATCCCCGGAAAATCATTGCGAATGTTTCTGTTCACTGCCTGACGAAACAGGTTTCTGTAAAACATCTTCATCTTCCAGTACTTTTCTCAGTCTCCTGATATTCAAATATTCTCTCCTCTCCTATAAATCAATTATGATATAAGTATATCGAAAGATTTTAATTAAGCACTGCTACTTTTAACTTTTTAACAAAAACTGTTGATCTTTTGGTCAACAGCGGATCAAGAAACATTTTATCCTGTAAAATTCTCTATAACGACTATGTCGCATATCTGAGATAATTTTTCAACTCCCCCGGTGCAATTGAAAAATGTCTCGTTTTTCATTACCTGAATTAACATACTTACATGAAATAGCTACACCATGATTTTCAGGATCATCACAGCAAGAATGGAACCAAAAATGATCAGAATAATATGGCTGTGAAAAATATGGCTGTGAAAGGCTGCCAGCAGTACCGCCGCCAAACCGCCGATGATCCCCAGGGATGGATTGTCGGGGTCTATATTTAGAATACCGGGGAATATCAGTGCGCCCAATGCGGCGTATGGAATGATTTAACCATTGATTCAGCCACCCGGGAAAAGATATCTTCCCGATAATGAAGACAGGCAACCATCTGGAAAGCAGCGTAACAAGGGACATACCCAGAATGACAAGAATTTCATTCATGCTGATCCCCCCTCAAAAATAATAATTCCGCCAAACTCCCCAGAATGGTAGCCAGGACGATCGACCATCCGCTGCTGAGAAAAAAACTGAAAAGATAACACAATAACATGGAAATAATGCTTATCAAACCAATGCGCCAATTTTCGCGGACGGAGGGAATCAATAATCCGATAAACATTGCATATAACGCAATGGACATGCTTTGCGGAATCAGGTCACCCAGCAAACAGCCCAGCAACGTTCCAATCACCCATGAGCAGTAGGCGGAAAGCATGATTCCCCCGATAAACGGAGGTGTCGCTTTTTCTTTATGAAAAAAGGTGAGGGTAAAGGTTTCATCGGTTATTCCCATCGATAAAACCGACTTCCACCTGGTCGGGATAGATTTCAGCATATTTATCAAGGATAAGCCCATGATGAAATGCCTGAAAATAAGAATAAAGGTGGCCAGGATAATTTCAACAGCCGATTACGGCCATGAGCATGGATACCGCCATAAACTGGCTGGCGCCGGCAAATACCAGCATGCTCATCAATACGATATAAAAATGGGAAATGCCTGATTGTGTGGCGATCAGGCCCAATGGAACAGCAACGGGAACATAACCAAGCACGATCGGAATCGATATGACAACCCCTTTTAAAAAACTGTTTTGATCGGGTTGTTCGGTTACCTGTCCTTTTTTGTAGACATCTTATTCAGGATTGGCTTTATAACGAACGGTTTGTTTCCGCATGACAAAAAAGAAAAACAGGTACCAGTAACAGGCTTTATCATGGAAGCGATTTTCAAAGAGGTGTGAGAGATTCTTTATAAACATGTTAAAATACAAAAGCAGTAAATGGTATTGATGAAAGGGACACCCATCTTGAACAGATTCATGCTTTTTCTCCACGTTCTGGGGGCGATTGGAATGGAATTTTATTTATTATTGCCCTTTTTTCAGCAAAAAAATATCTGCAAAAAACCGGTTCTTCAACTGATGTACCGAATGAATTTTATCACGCAATGGATTCTGGTAATCCAGTTTGTAACCGGCAGTTCCACATATTTTACAGGGAATTATCCTTATATCTGGATTGTCCTGGATCCCTACGGGTTTTAAACTGGCGCCTCACTATTTTTAAAAGTAAATAACTGCTTTGGAAAATTTAAACTCCTTTGTGCCAAAAAATCCTGACACAAAGGAGTTTTTTATCTGTCAGATATCTGTTAATATCGGCCGGTCAAGATGATACAGATGACAATAGCGGGGGACTTTCTTCAGCAGTTCTTCATGAGAACCCCGCATTTCAATCCGGCCATCCTCAATAAAGACTACTTCATCCATCTGTTCTACTCCAACAAGATGGTGCGTAATCCAAATCAGCGTTTTTCCCTGAATGGTTTGAAAAACGGTTTGAAGCAAATCCCTCTCCGTACGGGGATCAAGCCCCACCGTCGGTTCATCCAGGATAACGACCGGCGTATCCTGGAGCAAGATGCGCGCCAATGCGATCCGCTGCCGCTCCCCGCCAGAAAAACGGTCTCCCGTTTCCAGCATCGGTGTGTCATAACCCAGAGGCAACGATTCAATCAATTGGTCCAGTTTCACTTGCTTTGCCACTTTCCTGATTTCTTCACCGGTAGCTTCAGGTTTTCCAAGCCGGATGTTGTTTGCCACCGTCGTATCAAACAGGTGAGGACGTTGATTCAACACCGCGATCACTTTTGGAATATCGCTGCCAAATTGATCAACACTGACTCCGTTTATAGTAGCTTTGCCCTGTTCTGGAACAATGACACCCTGAATCAACTTCAGCAATGTTGATTTTCCGGCACCGCTGCGCCCGATCACGGCGACCTTTTTCCCTTGTGCGATATCAAGGGACAGATCACTGACGCTCCGTTCATCAGAAGCTTCATAGCGGTAACTCACATTTTCCAGACGAATATGTGCCTGTTTTTGAGCTTCCTCCAGTACCTGATCCGAAACCTTGCACTCAGCAGACAGCGCCTCTGAATCCATACCTCTCAATGAGTGGATCCGTTCAAGGGAGTCCTCGTATTGCGGAATTCTTTCAACCGCTTCAGAAATGGGAAGAAATACGTCCATCAACGGAAAAATAACCAGAACAAATGCCGCAATCAAAGTGCCCTCAAGCTTTCCATCCGCAAATTGCTGTCCCGCCCAACCGGCGGTCAAAATGACTAGCACTCCGACCACAAGATGGCCCAGAAACGTTCGAAAGTTTATCCAGCGATGCAGGCTGTTTTCCACAGAGGTTACTTTCGCTTCGTCCGCCTCATACGATTGAACAAAGTTTTGGGAGCGTCCGCTGATGACCCAGTCGCTCAAGCCAAGCACCGCATCTGTCAGTTTTTGGTACAACCTGTTTCGACCACGCTTCATTTGTTTTCTCTTTCTGTACGTAATCCATAGAGACACTGAAGGAAGAACCAGAATGAGGATCACCAGGTACAGTGCCATCAATAGCGCAAAAGAAAGATCAAATCTCCCCACAAATGCTACCCACAGAACATACATGACCACCGCTGTTGAAACAGGAAAAATCGTACGCACATACACATCTTGCAAATGCTCAACATCGTCAGCAAGGGTACCGAGAATATCACCAGTACGATAACGGGAGCGAATAAACAGTGCCTGGGGTTCCAGCATGCGATAGAGGCGGACTCGCATTCTGGCCAGAATGCGCAAGACCGTGTCATGTCCCACCAGCCGTTCAGTGTAGTGAACTGCGGCACGCCCGATCCCAAACGCTCTTACGAGGACAATCGGCACATACACCATTAAAATATTTTCCGGACGCAACGACGCTTTGGAAATGAGGTAACCAGAAGTAAACATGAGCCCGCTGGCACACCCCGCTGTTAATAAACCTAAAAAGATTACCAGTACAAATCGGAAGCGATGGGTCCGGAGATAAAGGCCAATCCATTCTTCCCGCTTCATATGATCCCTTCCCTTTGTGCAGTTAGCAACCTGTAATACACACCTTTATGCGCAACGAGTTCCTGATGCGTTCCGGTCTCGGCCACCTTTCCTTTGTCCAGCACGATGATCCGGTCCATATGCGGCATCCAGTGCAAGCGGTGGGTGGCAAAAAAGACAAGCTTGTTTTCAAACAGACGGAGCATCGTTTCTTTCAATTCATACTCGGTTTCGATATCCAGATGAGCAGTCGGTTCATCCAGTAACAGAATCGGACGCGCACTCAAAAATACACGGGCAAGTGCAACACGCTGTTCCTGGCCGCCGCTCAACTGGCGACCGCCGTTGCCGATCAATTCATCCAGCCCGTTTGGCAACCGCTCGACCAGACTGGATAAACCTGCAGCCGAAACAGCCCGCTTCACCTCTTCATCAGTAGCATCTGGTTTATAAAAGCGAATATTTTCCGACAGCGATACATTAAACAGATAAGGATGCTGCGGAATATAGGTTGTTTCTTTGCGCCATGCATCATTGGTGAGTGACTGCTGCCTGATGCCGTCGAGTATGATTTCCCCGGAAGATGGATTCCGGAATCCCGCCAACACATCAATCAGGGTTGATTTGCCGGCACCGCTCTCTCCAATAATACCAATTTTGCCTGTTCCCTGGATTTCAATAGATACATGTTCCAGGGAAAGCTGACCCTCTTTCTCATATTGGACACCTATTGAAGACAATTTCAGTATGCTTTTGTCCGTCCAGGCAAAGGCAGCGGGCAATTCGGACGAACCCGTTTCTTCTTCCTGCCGGTTGATGATCGACTGAATGGATTTTCCCGCTTCTTTTCCGTTTAACGTCGCATGATAATCGACTCCCATCATCTGCACAGGCAGGAAATACTCCGGTGCCAATATCAGGACGGTAAGTGCCGGCAATAGCGACATATCCCCGTCGATTAAACGGAATCCCAGATTGACAGCTACAGAGGCCACCGACAGCATCGTGAATAATTCAAGCGCGAAGGAAGATAAAAAAGCAACGCGCAGCGTACGCATTGTCGCTGCGCGGTACTTATGACTTACTTCCCCGATCGCTTCACTGTGCTGACGGCTTTGACCGAGAAATTTCAGTGTCTCCAAACCACGAAGTGAATCGACAAAATGGTTAGACAGTACCCGGAACGACTTCAACTGCTTTTCCGTATGTTTGCGCGCTGCCAGGCCAATCAGGATGAGAAAACCGATCAGAATCGGCATCGTCACAACCAAAATCACGCCTGACATGATATCCAGCGTAAAAACATAGATTACAATCAAAGCTGGTGTGATGGCTGTGCTGATCATGCGTGGCAAAAACAACTCCAGATAAGTGCGGAACTGGGTCACGCCTTCCAGCACAAGTGTGACAAGATTTCCTGTCCCTTCTGCTTTCGCAAACCGCGGCCCATACTGAAACAGCTTATCCATGAGACGCTTCCTCACGTCCGTTCCGGTACGCTCAGCAAAACGATAAGCCAGCCTTTGCTGGAAAGACGCCGCTCCGTAGCGGAAAAGAAAAGCCAGCAGGAACAACCCCATTTTCAAAAATTGTTCCTGCAACGGCTCTCCAGAAAACAAGGCAGTAATCACTTTCGCCAGCCACGTTGCTGCCAGGATAATGGAAACGCTTTGTATCACAGTTAGAAATGCCAATTCCAGGAGTAAAAATTTTACTCCTGGAAGTTTCAACAAATTGCGATCCATCAGTATTCGAGGTGCTCCTTCTCACTGAGACGTTTTTTGAAAACGTAATAGTTCCAGATTTGGTACCCAAGCACAAAAGGTAACAGGGTAAATGCAACAATGGTCATGATTTTCAGTGAATACGGTCCCGAAGAGGCCTGATACAGGGTCATGTTGTATGCCGGATCGATCGAGCTGATCATGACATTCGGGAACAGAGCTGTGAACACTGACGCAATTGCCAATACAATGACGACTCCGATCATGGCAAATGCCCAGCCATCTCTTTTCTTGTTCATGAGTGCGCCGGCAATTACATAGGCTGCGATGCCGAGCACCAGGATGACTGCCAGGATTCCGCCGCGTACTTTAAATGCATCCGTCATGAAGAAAGTCATTGCTCCAAACAGAAGCAGCAATACAGCGAGTGGAACGAGCAGACGTTTTGCCAGGCTGCGTGCGCGATCCTGAAGGTCACCGGTTGTTTTGAGCGCTGTAAACATGAGTCCGTGAACCAGGCACAGAATGGTTACGACCACACCACCGGTTACCGTATACAGGTTAACCATGTCGAACAGTCCTGCATTCAGTTCCATGTTTTTATCAACCGGCAGTCCTTTGAGCAAGCCGGCAAAAACAACACCGAACAAGAATGGTACCAAAAGACTGCTGGTGAAAATTACGTTATCCCAATTCTTTTTCCATTTTTCACTATTTACCTTGCTTCTATACTCAAAGGAAACTCCGCGTCCGATCAGGAGAAGCAATACAACCACGAGCGGTACATAATAACCGCTGAACAATGTTGCATACCAGTGTGGGAAAGCCGCAAACATTGCTCCGCCAGCTGTCAGCAGCCATACTTCATTTGCATCCCAGAAGGGACCGATTGAGTTAATCAGAACACGCCGTTCACCCTCGGTTTTTGCAAGGAACTTTGTAGACATCCCAACGCCAAAGTCAAATCCTTCCAGGAAGAAGAACCCGACAAACAACACGCCGACAAGAACAAACCACAACTCATTAAGAGACAGCATGGTGTTCCCTCCGATCAAATGGATCATTTAGTGAATCGTCCTGAGCCGCTTCCTTCGGACCTTTTTTGATGACACGGACGAACAGGTAAATCATTACAATCATCAGCGCAGTGTAAATAGCCAGGAAGGCAAGTAGCGAGAACAGAACCTCCGGACCGGAAACACTGGGCGAAACAGCATCCGCCGTAGTCATCAATCCCTGGACCGTCCACGGTTGACGTCCGATTTCCGTCATAATCCATCCTGTTAGGTTAGCGATATGAGGCAAGAAAATACTCAGGAACATCGCACGCAGGAACCATGGTTTCGCTTGCCCCAATTTATTTTTGGCTGCCAGATAGGTTCCGTAAGCAGACAGGATAATCATCAATACTCCAGCAAGAATCATGAGCCGGAAGCTCCAGAATGTTGTCCGTACCGGAGGAATGTAGTTGCCCGGGCCATAAGTTTCTTCATACTGAGCTTGAATATCTTTTATCCCCGGCACTGATCCGGAAAATTTGCCATAAGCCATAAAGCTGAGAACACCTGGAATTTTGATTTCCGCAGAATTTTCCTGTTTTGCAGGGTCAATGACCGCAAACAAGGTCCAAGGTGCCGGATCTTCACTGGTTTCCCACAGCCCTTCACTGGCTGCCATTTTCATTGGTTGCGTTTCTACCAGGTATTGTGCTTGCCAGTGACCAACCACCGCAACCATTATAGAACCAATCAGGCCAAAGATAACGCCCAGTTTGAATGATTTTTTAAAGAAGTCAACATCTTGCTTTTTAAGTAATTTCCAGGCACTGACCCCCGTGATCAGGAATGCTGATGTTGCCAAAGAAGCAAAAAGCACGTGTGGGTACTCAACCAGGACTTGACCGTTGGTGATTACGGCCAGGAAGTCGTTCATTTCTGCACGGCCGTTATTGATTGTATATCCGACCGGATGTTGCATGAACGAGTTTGCGGCCAGAATCCAGAATGCGGAAAGTGCCGTACCGATCGATGTCAGCCAGATTGCGGCCAAATGCACCTTCTTGGACAATCTGTTCCAACCAAAAATCCATACACCGATAAATGTAGATTCCATAAAGAATGCCAGCAGTGCTTCGACTGCAAGGGGTGCTCCGAATACGTCCCCTACAAATCTGGAGTAATCAGACCAGTTCATTCCGAATTGGAATTCCTGAATGATCCCGGTCACAACACCGACGGCAAAGTTGATCAGGAACAATTTTCCCCAAAACTTTGCCATATCTTTGTACTCTTCTTTTCCCTTGACAACATAAATTGTCTCCATGATCGCAATGATAAATGCCAATCCGATTGACAACGGCACAAAGAAGAAGTGGTAAACCGTTGTTGCTGCGAACTGGAGTCGAGCCAAAAGAAGCGCTTCCATACTTTTTCTCCACCTTTCCCGCCAGTTTTTTAACCGCGTTGACA
Organism: Thermoactinomyces mirandus; assembly: GCF_013868055.1. Classification (GTDB taxonomy): domain Bacteria; phylum Bacillota; class Bacilli; order Thermoactinomycetales; family Thermoactinomycetaceae; genus Thermoactinomyces; species Thermoactinomyces mirandus. Next base: position 94,819 of record NZ_JACEOL010000001.1, read on the forward strand.
AAGTTTAACTATACAAAAAATTTAGCGATTCACCATCATTATGTCACAAGAGTAATCTGTAAAGTGTTCAATTTATGACATATTCGTTGTGAAAAAGTGAACAAAATGAGAACTTTTTGTTTGTTCTATTAAATTTTCTGCTTTTTATATGATAACCACTATTAATATACAATTAATTATTGTAAGGACAAATTATTATGTGTGTTTGTTAACATTTTTAAAATTTTGATACCTGGGGATCCTTTTGCCGAAACGGGTAAAAATATAAGACCGGGGAGCCGTTTTTGCCACTCCGACATTTCCCCGATCATGATCCGCAATTCTGCTATTGCAATTCCAGATTCTTACTCCTGTTTTTCCTCCGGTCTGGCTGCTCCCTCAAACCGGCTGCCGATGAAAAAGCCGGTAATGCCAAGAATGAACAGAACCAGAAACACAATCCCGTAGGAAGTCAATTTTGAACCCCAGGCTGACGAGAAACCGATAATACTGGTAAGCAGGGGAATGCCCGCCGCTCCCCCGATGTTTCTGCTAAGCTGAATCATTCCTCCAATGGTTGCCTGGGATCTTTCGGAAACCGCATTCTGAGCCGGCAGCAGAAACGTCGGTACCAGACTGCCAATGCCAAAACCAATGAGAAAAGCAAACAGGTAATTGAAATATACAGGCAATCCGGTAAAAATAATTACGCTCATGAAGGCCAGACTGCCAGCGGCGATCAGCCAACCGGTCCGGGCCAGCATTTTGTACGGGAATCTGTGAATCATTTGTCCCGAGAAGATAATGCCCACGCTCAGGCCAAGAACCAATGGCAAAAGAAACCGGGCACTGTCTGCCGAACCGCCATTAAATGTCGTTGCGGCATATAACGGCAGGATGGCGATGGCTCCATGCATCAGGACTCCCGTTAACAAAGCGCTCCAATTGGCCAGTTTGACATTGGTGATTTTGATCAGGTCAGGCGGCAGAACAGGAGCGGGATGCTTGTCCTCCTGAAAAACAAACCAGATCAGAAGCAAAAGGCTGCCTGCGAGAAAAAGGAGCGTATTCAGCGACCAGCCGGACTTCTCAAAAATCGTCCAAGCCTGAACGAAAAGTGCAATGGAACCACCCAGCAGCAAGGCTCCCCAATAGTCAATATTTTTCAGAGATGAGGGAGGTTCCGGTTCCCGATCAGTCCGGGCACGGGAAAACCGGATGGTAATCAGGGACAAAAGTCCCAGTGGAATAACCATATAAAAAGCAAAAGGCCAGCCAAAAGATGAAGCGACAAACCCGCCGGCAATCGGACCTGCCAGATTGGAAAAAAACTGAACGGCAGCAAAGGCGCTCAGCGCTTTCCCCCTATTCTCAACCGGGAACAGGACACTGATCAAAGCGATGGACACAGGCCCCAGTACACCGGCTCCAACTCCTTGAACAAGCCGCGCCATTACCAGGAAGTGAAGCGATGGAGCCAATCCGCAAAGAAGAGATCCCACCAGAAAAACAGTCATGCCGATGGTAAAAAACAATTTATAACCATAAAGATCGGCTAATTTGGCAAATAAGGGAATTGTAATGGTCGACATCAGCAAATATCCGCTAAAAACCCAGCCATACAGGTGGGAACTTCCCAACTGACTGACAACTTGGGGGAGGATGGTGGCAACGACCGTTTGCATGATCGTGTTGGCCGCTGCCCCAAACAAAATCCCTGTTAAAAGAATGGACCGTTTATTCATTTTCATCACTGATAATCTCCACAATCCCAAGATTTCCGTTGACACGGATCATTTGCCCGTCCCTGATTATTCTGGTGGCATCATCCACTCCCACCACGGCCGGGATTCCGTATTCCCTGGCTACCACAGAACCGTGGGTCATCAATCCCCCGACTTCTGTTACCAGTGCTCTGGCCGACTGGAACAAGGGGGTCCAGCCGGGATCGGTATAAGGCGCCACCAGAATCTCCCCTTCATGAAGTTCAGCTTCTTCCGGTTTTAAAACAATACGAGCTTTTCCTTCAACCACTCCTGCCGAAGCCGGGGTCCCCACCAAGGCACCTTCGGGAAACTCTCCATCCCTGTGTGAACCGGTGACAATTTCCCCTTCACTTGTCACCACCCGGGGCGGAGTCAATGTCTGGTGCCAGGCAAATTGACTTTTGCGATTTGCAATCAGAGTTGAGACATCGTGGGCAAACTTTCCTTTAACCAGTTGAGTCAACTCTTCCAAAGACAGGAAAAACACATCTTCTGCCTGGTGCAGAACCCCTTTTTCCACCAGTTTTTCCGCTTCGGCCAGGATCACTTTCTTGCATTCATCCATCAGGAAGATTAACAGATATTTGTGGTGTTCCCGAAGCCCGCCGGTATTCCGGTATATTTCTATCAGGCGTTTGAGCAATTTGGCCTTGAATCTGCTGCGTTTTGCCTGCTCCAGGATCTGGCGCGCAGCTTCCCGGGCAGTCTGTTCCCCTTCAGCAAATTTTCGCCGGTGTTCTCCCGGCTTCACACTGCGCATATGCCCCAAAATGGCCGGAACCAGCTGGGTTGGCGCCTCACGCCAGCGAGGTCTGGTCAGATCAATTTCTCCCGGGCAGCGATGGCCGTATTTGTCGATAAACTTCTCAAATTCCCGTTTAAACCGCCCGCCTCCTTTAACCTTCAGGAGTCCCTCAAAAAACATTTCGTCATTGGCCTGTTTCAGATATGCTTCCACTTCCGGCAGTTCCCGAACCAGATCCGCCAGATCGCCGATCTCCAGACCCATCCGGCTGGTAATATTGCCAGGAAGCGATTGGTTTAACTGGTACAATTTTTCTTCATCACCCATCAACCGGTTAATCATTTTCTTCAGAAGGATGGATGAAGCAAGATAAGGCAGGATATAAGGCAGGATATTTTGTGCAATATCCTTTAACAAGCTGCCCAACTGAACCTGAACCGCCTCCAGCTGTTGGTGTTCATTTACTCCCTGCAAACCTTCACGAAACGTGACCATCTTTTTTTTCATATATGCCTCTACGTCGCTTCTGGCCGTTTTCAGCCTGTCTTTTCCGAAATTTTGGCGCGCTTTTTTTACGATAGGAGCCAGGATATGGCGTTTTGACCGGAACAATCCCGGTTTTGCCGGAACCTTCCGGAACTCCGGCCGCTCAATCACTTCAGTGATGGCACGGCTGATTGTTTCATCAAAAGCATTCTTGAGTGCAATAGGAAATATTTTTCCTCCCAGTTTCGTACGAAGAAGTTCCGTAGGATTGACAAACAGGCGCCCGCCCGCTTCCAAAAAAACACTTTTTGGAAAAATGGTTTGCAAGATCGAAATCCCCATCGGTTTCATGGCATCGGTCATCATCTGGATATGGCCAAATGAAATCATAACCTGAAGCGGTTCCTGCGGAACGTCCGGCAACGGATAGAGCGATGTGACCGGCCGGCTTTGTACGACATAAAACTCCCCGTCTTC